>CAZDIJ010000020.1:0-44158 GCA_964505475.1 uncultured Sulfuricella sp.
TGAGGGAGCATGGGATGCAAGGCAACATCCTGAATATTGTTCATAGGCATGTAAAAAAATGCGCATTATTACTGATTAGTGAAAAGTGATATGGCCAATAATATTCTCGATACCGGTATCAAGTTGGTAAAAAATGTCGGCAGCTTTAACTTCGGCGTAAGTTCCCTGAACGATCTGCCCAAGTATGTTGACACCAGGCGTGGATATGCCGCAGAAGCTGGCAGTGGATGCAACATTCTCTATATAGTAGACGATTTTTTTGCCAATCAGCCTGAAATTCTTGCCAGGCTTGGGGCAGGGTGCGGTGATCGTATTGAGTTTGTTTCAACCCATGAAGAACCGACCACCGAAGCTATCGACCAACTGGTTATGGGATTGCTCGATGCCGGTTTTTCCAAGCCAGCCACCATAGTCGGCATGGGGGGGGGCATTACGCTCGATACAGCAAAGGGGGTTGCAAATTTGCTTACCAATGGCGGCAAGGCGGAACAATATCAGGGATGGGATTTGGTTAGAGTACCAGCCGTTCACAAGGTCGGCATTCCTACAATTTCTGGAACTGGTGCCGAGGCAACGCGCACTTGTGTTATGACCAATACCCGGAGTGGCCTCAAGTTGGGGATGAATAGTGATTACACGGTTTTCGATCATCTAGTTCTCGACCCTGATCTCACAGCCACGGTGCCGCGCGATCAATATTTTTACACCGGCATGGATGCCTACATTCATTGCTTTGAGGCGATAGCTGGCAGCTATCGCAATGCGGTCGGAGATGCCTATTCCAGGGAAACGCTTAATCTTTGCCGCCAAGTATTTTGTGACGAGGATATGATGAGTTCCAAATCGCGGGAGCGGTTGATGGTAGCATCTTATCTGGGCGGTTGCGCCATCGCCACCAGTTATGTCGGTTTGGTACATCCTTTTTCCGCCGGCCTCAGCGTGGTGCTTGGAGTGCATCACTGTGTCGCCAATTGCATTACCATGCGTGCCATGGCTGAATATTACCCCGAGGTTTATGATGAATTCTGGGCTATGGTGGAGTACCAGAAGGTCAATATTCCCTATGGTATTGGCCAAGGACTCAAAGATGAGCAATATCGCGCACTTTACAATGCCACAGTGATCCATCAAAAGCCCCTGACCAATGCCTTGGGTAGCGACTACCTCAAGGTGCTCACCTATGACAAGGTGGTTTCCCTGTTTCAGAAAATGTAACGGATTGCTGCGTTGACAAAGGACGACTGGATGGAACGAGATTCCTGAAATGCCAGGGTTTGAGGTGATCGGACCTGAAGAACAGGCCGAAGTTGACGATGTATTTGAACGTGGCGGGGTTTTGTTTCGCCATGGCTTCGATACCTTGCGTGGCGATTGCTATAAGGTACGTGAGTTCGAGGCTGCCTTTGCCGCAGCTATGGGGGCGCCCCACGCCTTGGCTGTCACTTCCGGTACGGCTGCGTTACGAGTGGCGCTGGCTGCGCTAGGGATTGGTGCTGGCGACGAGGTGATTACCCAGAGTTTCACTTTTGTTGCCACCGTCGAAGCCATTATCGAAGCCGGTGCGACCCCAGTCTGTGCCGAAATAGACGACACCTTCAATTTGGACCCCGCGGATTTGGAGCGGCGCATCACCGAACGTACCCGTGCTGTCATAGCTGTACATATGCTTGGCACACCGGCTCGGTTGGCCGAGATACAAGAAATTTGCTGTAAGCATAATTTGCAATTGATCGAAGACACCGCTTGGGGATGCGGGGGCAGTTTGTCGGGCAGGCCGCTTGGCACTTGGGGAGATATCGGCACATTCAGTTTCGATTTCGCCAAGACCATGACCACCGGCGAGGGTGGGATGATAGTTTTCAATTCCAGACATCATTACGAACGAGCTGCTGCTTGGCACGATCACGGACATGAGAACAATCCCAGTGTGCCGCGTTGGGAGGATACGCGTTCAGGCAGTGGTTTCAACTATCGCATGATGGAACTCCAAGGGGCGGTGGGATTGGCACAGCTTAGAAAATTACCTGGTGTCGTTGCTGCCCAGCACGCCAACAGGAACCACATGTGGGCGGCCATACAGGATTTGCCGGGAATTACTCCGCGCGGGGTGCCGGAAGGCGCGCAGGAAACGGCTGATGCGTTGGTCTTTACCGTGCCTGACCGGGAGGTGGCTTTACGCTGCCGCGCAACTTTGTTGGCTCATGGTGTTTCCACCAAGATTTTGCCCGAAGCTACAACCTGGCATTTTGCCGGCACCTGGACGCATATGCCCGAATTGGTGTCCGCCCATGGCGGTGATTTGAGCGTAGCTTTCCCGCGCTCACGCGAATTGCTGGAAAGAGCCGTATCTTTGCCGGTAATGGTCAAAATGGGGGAGGCATTGCCTCAGACAATAAGAGAGGCGTTGCAGGAGGCATTGTACGGAACAGCGTTTGTGCCGTCGCAAAGGGGGGGAGCATGACCGCTGTTCCCACTATTTCAGTTCTCGTCCCAGTATACAACCAGGAAAAATATATCGGACGTTGCCTGAGGTCACTATTGGCACAAAACTTTCCTCGGGAGGCCTATGAAATTATCGTCATCGACGACGGCAGCAACGACCGCACTCCCTATGCGCTGGAGTTGTTCCAGGATGCGATTACACTTATACGCAACGAGACCAATCTAGGGTTGCCTACATCACTTAACCGAGGCATCCGCAAATCGAACGCAGCCTACGTGGTTCGCGTCGATTCCGACGACTATGTCAACGCCAATTTCCTGAATCTGTTGAGCCTGTTTCTGGCCAGCAATCCCTACATGGATGCCATAGCCTGCGATTATCTGACCGTTGACGATCATGAAGAGGTGCTGGCGCGCAAAAACTGTCTGGAAGATCCCATCGCATGCGGCATCATGTTTCGTATCGAGCAGTTGATAGATATCGGCCTTTACGACGAGAACTTTCTGATGCATGAAGAACGCGATTTGCGCTATCGGTTTTTGCGGAAACACAATATTCACCGTCTGGAATTGCCGCTCTATCGTTACCGGAAGCACGATACCAACATGACCAACGATACCGAAGCCATGGCGCGCCACATGAATAATCTGATCCAAAAGCATGGTGAGGGAGCTCGCTGAATCATGATTTCACTGCAACTGGGTAACCGTCTTCTGACGCCCCGGAGTCACCCTTATCTCATCGCCGAGATCGGCGTCAACCATGAGGGATCGCTCGACCAGGCCAAGCGCCTGATCGAACTGGCCAAGCAAGGCGGGGCCGATGCGGCCAAGTTTCAAAGCTACAAGGCAAGTACGCTGGCATCGAAAAGCTCCCCGGCCTATTGGGACACCAGCAAGGAACCCACGCCCAGCCAGCACCAATTGTTCCAGAAGTACGACAATTTCGGTCCCGAGGACTATATCGCCTTGGCGGATTATTGCCGGCAGGTGGGGATTGAGTTTTTGTCGACCCCGTTTGACGACGCGGCCATCGAATTCCTTGACCCCTTGATGCCGTTCTTCAAGATCGCCTCGGCGGATCTCACCAATATTCCCTTCCTGCGTAAAATTGCAGCCAAGGGCAAGCCGGTGTTGCTCTCCACCGGTGCTTCCACGTTGGGCGAAATCGACATCGCGGTCGAAACGCTGAGCCGTGCGGGCTGTGGAGACATTGTGCTGCTGCATTGCATCCTCAATTACCCCACGCCCAACGATTGCGCTCACCTGCGCATGATCAACGGGCTACAGCGTGCCTACCCGGATCGGCTGATAGGTTATTCCGACCATACCCTGCCAGACGATGCCATGACGTCGCTGATGACGGCTCATTTGCTGGGTGCGGTGGTGATCGAGAAACACTTCACCCACGACAAGACCTTGCCGGGAAACGACCATTACCATGCCATGGATGTGCATGACCTGGCGCGTTTCGTCGCGTTGAGCCAATGTGCCCACACCTTGCTTGGGCCTTCCGACCATAAGGCGCCGATAGCCAGCGAGGCCATTTCACGCCTCAATGCGCGTCGCAGTATCGTGCTTGCCAGGAGCGTGCCGGCCGGGCATAGGCTGGAACCAGAGGACCTTACCTACAAGCGCCCCGGCACCGGGGTAAGTCCCCTGCATTGGGATGAGGTGATCGGCCGAGCCGTGGCGCGTTCCTTGCAGGAGGACGAGGTGTTGCAATGGGAACATCTAGCCGCCGAGGCAAAGTGAAGAAACGGACTGTCGCCATTATTCAGGCCCGTATGGGCTCCTCGCGTTTTCCCGGAAAAATGATGGCGCTTCTGGCAGGGCGCCCTCTGCTGGAGTGGGTGCTCCGGCGCGTGACTAGGTCAGCGAGGCTGGATGAAACCGTTCTTGCGACAACAAGCTGTACGCGGGACGATCCTTTGGTCGAGTTGGCCGGGAAATTCGGCGTGCGAGTGTTCCGTGGCGAAGAAAACGATGTCCTTGGCCGTTTCGCGGCGGCTGCTGATGTTGCCGGAGCCGAGTCGGTGGTGCGCGTTTGTGCCGACAACCCCTTTATCGATCCCGGTGAAATCGACCGGCTGATCGATTTTTTCGACGACAACCGTTGCGATTATGCCTGTAACCACCTCGACAGGTTGGCTAGCGGCTATGCCGATGGTTTTGGCGCGGAGATTTTGGCTGCCGATCTTTTGCGCCAGGTGGCGGCCAATTCGACCGAGGCAAAACATCGCGAGCATGTCACGCTCTATTTGTGGGATCACGCCGGAGAATACCGCTTGAAGGCAGTGCCCGCCCCCAGTGTATTGGCGTACCCGGCGTTGCGTTTCGACGTGGATGTGCCGGCCGATCTTGCCGGATTGGAACAGCTGGCTGCCGCCGGGATCGATATGGAAACAAGCGCTGAAAAGATTGTCCAATTGGCATTGTTCCAAAAGGCCCAGCAGGAAAAAGCCAGATGAATCCGTATGGGCTCGATACCACGCTTGCTGAAATAGATGGTTATTTGCGGCGCCTATTTCCTATTTGCCGTAGCCTGACAGGGGAGGGAAATCGGGAAACGCTGCGCATCCTCAACGAGATCGTTCCCATCCGGCAGTTCGAGGTGCCGTCGGGGACGCCGGTTTACGATTGGGTGATTCCCGACGAATGGCATATTCGCGACGCCTGGATTGCCTGCCCGGATGGTCGGCGCATTGTGGATTTCAAGGCTAGCAACCTGCATGTCGTCAGTTACAGCGAGCCTGTGCGAGGGCGCCTGAGCTGGCCGGAATTGCAACCCCATTTGCACACCCATCCGCAGCTTGCGGATGCGCTTCCCTACCGAACCAGCTATTACCGGCGGGATTGGGGATTCTGCCTGACGCATGGTCAATATCAGGAACTGGAGCGACTGGACGGCCCGTTCGAAGTGGTGATCGACAGCACCTTGCAACCGGGCAGCCTGACCTATGGCGAGCTATTATTGCCCGGCCAATCCCGGCAAGAGATTCTGCTTTCCTGCTACATCTGCCATCCTTCCATGGCCAACGACAGCCTGAGCGGTGTGCTGCTAACCGCTTTCCTGGCACGTGAATTGATGGCGCAGACCAGCCGCTATTACTCATACCGTATCGTGTTCGTACCGGAAACCATCGGTGCCATTGCTTATTGCGCGCGAAATGAAGACGCGATGAAACAAATCGATTGCGGCTTGGGCATTACCACGGTTGGCGGTCCGGGACCATTCGGCTACAAGCAGAGTTTCAATGCGGGCCATGCGCTCAATCGGCTGATCGAGCAAGTGTTCGCCGAAGCCAAGGTGGATTACCTCACTTATCCGTTCGATATTCACGGTAGCGACGAACGCCAGTATTCATCGCAGGGTTTCGGCATCAACATCGCGACGATTTGCCGGGATAAGTATTATGAATACCCGCAATACCACTCATCCTTGGACAATCTCGACTTGGTTACGGCGCAACAGATCGGTGAGACACTGGCGCTTTACCGCCAACTGATCGTCAAGCTGGAAGCCCGCTGCCTTTATCGCAACTGCATGCCTCATGGTGAGGTGATGTTGTCCAGGCACGATCTCTACCCAAGCGGCGGGGGCGCCATGTTGCCGGAACAGGAGGGCAGAACGCAACTGGACCTGATCCTCTGGCTGCTGTTCAAGTGCGATGGTAGACGCAGCCTTGCGGACATAAGCATGGAACTCGAAGTGACGGAGGCCAGCTTACTACCTATTGTCGAACGCCTGATGTCGACAGGAGTGCTTGAGCGTGTCTAGCGCAAAACTCTCAATGCATCGTGTGGCCGAGGGCGAGGATTGGGACGCGCTAGTGCGCCGTTCGCCGCAAGGCACGCTCTTCTCCGAGCGTGCCTATTTGCAATGGACTGGGCGCAAGCACCATTTGTGGTGGGTCAGACAAGGCACGGAACTCAAGGCTGGCGTTTGTCTCGTGGTGTCGGATGACGAGCGGCGTTGCGAGTTGGATGATCTGGTGATTTACGGGGGACTCCTTTTCAATACCGACCCCAAGCGTCAGCTTGTCAAGCGTCGCCATGACGAGTTTCAAATCGCTGAATTTGTCGCTGAACAACTGGCGATCCACTACGAGTCTCTCGAAATCCCGCTTTCCCCTCAGTTTGCGGACCTTCGGCCATTTCAGTGGTATCGCTACCATGACGCCCCGCAACACCAGTATGCGTTGAACCTGCGCTATACCTCCTATCTGCAAATCGGCGATTTGCGCGAATGGAGCGGGAATGAAGAGGCTTCTTCTTTTTTTGCCGACATGGAGACGGTGCGCCGCTACAGTGTGCGCGAAGCGGCCAGGAAGGGCGGAAGTGTCGTTCGATGCGCCGATAGCCAATTGTTGTTGTCGTATTACCAAAATTTAATGGATCGCCAGGGAGAAGCTCAATCGGCAGGAAAAATTGCCGCAATGAAATGTGTGATGGATGGCTTGCTCGGAACCGGGCGTGGAGCGCTTTTTCATGTGCTGGATAGCCATGGCACGGTTCTTTATGCCGTGATGTACGGCTGGGATGAGAAGCGGGCTTATTATTTGTTCGGTGCGGGAAATACTGAAGTCAGTACTCCTTGGCAGGGGACATTGGCGCATTGGGAAGCCTTCAAGTATCTCGCGCAAACTTGCGCCCTTACAGAGATTGATCTGGAAGGGGTCAACAGCCCTCAGCGCGGTTGGTTCAAACTCGGATTCGGGGGCGATTTGCGCCCTTATTACTATGCGCGCAAATAGCCCACTGGCGCGTTTGGAAGCCTATTGCGGCAAGGATTATCTGCATCTTGTCGGATCGGGCACGACCGGACTTGCCCTTGCGTTACGCACGCTCGGGATCGCGGGGGCGCCTGTAGTCGTCCCGAACAATGTTTGCTTCAGCGTTTTGTTGGCGGTTCTTTCGTCTGGGAATGAACCCCTATTCTGCGATATTGATGAGAACACACAAGGCATTTGCCCTGACAAATTAAAGGAATTGATCGGTGGGGCGCGTGCGGTAATTGCTGTCCACAATTACGGCATCGCCTGCGATATACGCCGGATAAAAACGATTTGCCAGGAGAGCGGGGTAGCCCTGATCGAAGATGTTTCAGTGGCGTTGGGCGGAACCAGTGACGGGGTTCCTTTGGGGGCATTCGGCGATCTGTCGGTATTCAGTTTCGGAGCGGGAAAACTCCTGAATGTTGGGCATGGTGGACTGATTGCCACGAACGATTCCAAGCTGCGGGATAGGATGCTTGCTCTGGCAGGCAACTTGCCGCGATATTCCCAAGATGCGAAGCAGGTTGGCGATTTCCTGAGTAAGCAACATACCCTTTATTACAATCGTTATTTCCTTTCCGAAGATTGGGAACGCCTCGCGAGCTATTCCGACCTTGCCCACAATGCCTTGCAATGGGTTGAATATGCCTTTGATGAAGAATATCTTCCTCGCCTGACTAATGCCCTTGAGGAAATCGACAGGCTAGTCAATCTGCGCTTGGCGAACTGGGGAAGACTCAAGGAAAAAATTGGTTTTCTGAACCATGACGCCGTAACTGTGATGGAGTGTTCCCTTGGAACAGTACCATGGCGCTTGAATTTGTTAATGAAAGCAGGTCGTAACGAGGTACTCAGGATGTTTCTCGGCAACGGTGAGAAAGTCAGTAGCTGGCATCCACCGTTGGATGTCTTTTTTAGGCAGCGCTCCGTGTCGAATATCTGCACGCCAAAATGTGATGAAGTGGGAAATCAGATTTTGAATCTGTGGATAAATGAAGAGACCGACGGCGAATATATGGAGCGCTCCTGTTCGTTACTGGAAAAGTATTTGAATGGTGAATATGAAAATGGCTGAGGAACAACGCTACATACCGATCAACAAGGGGCATTTCGACCTGGATACGCAGGAGCGGACAGAACGGTTCCATCGTATTCTTGGCGAGGGATGGGAGGATGAATATCGCGAATATCGGCGCTTGTGGATTGAATTGCCGAAAGCGCAAATCGTTCGGGATTACCCGCTGCTCGTCGATCTTGAATTGTCCTCGATCTGTAACCTGCGCTGCCCGATGTGTCCGACCACGACCATAGACTACAAAAAAATGGTCAAGCGAGGACTGATGGAATTGGAGCTGGCGAAGAAGATCATCGATGAAATTCAGGGCAAAGTGTATTCGCTGAGATTGAGCCTGGTCGGCGAACCGACACTCAACCCGCACTTCCTGGAAATACTCTCTTATGCAAAGCAGAAAGGCATCAAGGAAGTCTCGTTTCTTACCAATGGCGGGAAACTCGAACTTGATTATTTTAAGGAAATTGTCAGGGCAGGGGCGGATTGGATAACCATTTCGGTGGATGGCGTGGGCGAAGACTACGACCGGATTCGGCACCCCTTGAAGTATGTCGACATGGTTCAGAAATTAAGGGATATCCATCAGTACAAGCTGGAAACAGGGGTTCGCAAGCCTGTAATCAAGGTTCAAGGGGTCTGGCCTGCGATTAAACCCAATCTGGCGGAATATTACGAGACCATCGCTTCCTGCACCGATCTGGTCGCCTATAACCCGCTTATTGACTATTTGCAGAAGGATCGTGATGACCAAATTGTTTATGTGGACGGATTCTCTTGTCCGCAGTATTACCAGCGATTGGTTGTCAGTTCGGATGGCACGGTAAAAATGTGTAGCAACGATGAGCATCGCACCCAGATCATCGGCGACGTTGAAAATGAAACCGTGCACCAGGTTTGGCACGGCGCGCGACTGAATGAACTTCGAAATATTCACAAACAGGATGATGGGTTCAAGCAAATCGAGGCATGCCGGCATTGTTACTATCCAAGAATGACCGAGGTGTCAGAGCAGGCAACCGTGGGTGGACGCATCATCCACATTGAAAACTATGTAAACAGGAGCCAGAAGATCGGCGAATGACGAAAGAATAGCTATGGCAAACGTCACGGACTACCGCTTGGAAGATCATCTGCGCATGTACTGGTTGCGCCCGGAGAGCGCTTTTTGGGATGCGATCGCGGCGCGCTTGATCGGAAACGAACTATTGCAGCAGGATGCCATCCTGGAACTGGGTATCGGCAACGGTTTTTTTTCCTTCCTCATGCTCGGCGGGAAATTCAAACCGGAATTCGACTGGTTTTACAGCGTCAACCCGGAGGGCTTCTGGAAGAATGAAGATGTGTTCGATCATGATGCGGGGGTCGATTATTCAAAATTCATCGATAAAATGCCGGATAAACGCCTGCGTATCGGCCTTGACCACAAGCCGAATCTTCTCGCGCAAGTGCAGCGCCTGGATTTTGTCGACGAACTTGTCGTTCACGACGGGAATGAGCCGATTCCTTTATCCGGCTTCGATACCATCTACAGCAACATCATTTACTGGCTAAAGGATCCGCTTGCCGTTGTACGGCATTTCGAGCAGTTGTTGCCCAGCAACGGGCGCTGCATCCTGGTCTTCCCGAATTCTGCTTTTTTCAAACATTGCACCAGTTACACCAATGGCGATCCCTTGTGGAAACTGGTCAACCGTGGCCGCGCGGCCCACATCATGTGGCACATGGACATGGATGAATTCAATTCGTTCGTCGAAAAAGAGACGGCTTTTCGCGTAGTGAAAAGTTGCCGTTATCTTGCTCCGTTGACCCTGAAGGTCTGGGATATCGGCGTGAGGCCCTTATCGATGGTGCTGACGAAAATGGCGAACAAACTGACTCCCGAGGACAGGCTGGAGATTAAAAACGAATGGTGCGAGACGACCATGCTGTTTATGAATCCGTTGCTCGAACAAGAATTGGAAAATGGTGTGAAAGATGGCGGATACAACTTTGTTGTTCTTGAGAAGAAATAATATTCCTGCGGGGTATTCGGCGTGAGAATTCTCATCTGTGACCTGACCCATACCGGCGCCAAAATCGCGACGGAGAATATTCCGCTGGGTGCGGGATTTATATTCGCTTACACCAGGAAGGTTTTCGGCGAGTCCGTCGATATTCATCTGGTCAAGTATCCTGAAGAACTTGATTCGCTTCTGCTGGAGCAACGGCCGGATATTGTTGCCTTTGCCAATTACGTTTGGAACAACGATCTCAACGAGCATTATTGTCGCAGGATCAAGTCTATCGGCGGCAACATCCTGACGGTCAAGGGTGGCCCCAACTTCCCCGTGCACGAGGCGGAACAGATTACCTATCTGGACAGGCATCGCGCCACGGATGCTTATATCGAGCATGAAGGCGAGATTGCCTTTGTGAATCTCGTCCGCGCGTACATGGAGCGAGGGACAGAATGGAATAACGCGCCGATTGATGGGGTGAGATTCCTGAGCAGGACGGAACCGCTTGTCCTGATCAGCGGCAAGCCGCCGCAACGCATCAAAAATCTGACGGAAATGGTTCCTTCACCTTATCTGGAAGGTCACCTCGACAAATTTTTCGACGGGAAATTGACCCCGGTGATCCAGAGAACGCGCGGTTGCCCATTTGCCTGCAATTACTGCAACGAAGGAGTAGATTATTACAGGAAGATCAATAAGTTCGACGTCGAGCGGACCATCGCCGAATTGCATTACATTGGAAAAAAAGCTTCCAAACTGGGTATACGCAATCTGATCATCACCGACATGAATTTCGCCATGTATGACGAGGATTTGCTGATCGCCCAGGAAATCAGGACTTGCCAGGAGCTCTACGGATGGCCGCAAACCGTGCTGGCAACTACCGGAAAAAACCGGGTGGATCGTATTGCCAAGGTCATGGAGGTGCTCAGGGAGTCAGTGATCATTTCAATGTCCATGCAGAGCATGAACGATACGGTATTGCAGGCTATCCGCAGGCAAAACATCAAACCAGAGATGTATGTGTCCTTGACCGATCAGATGCCGGATCAGCCCAAGCTGGCGGAGTTGATTGTGCCGTTGCCGATGGAAACATTTTCGAGCTATCTGGACGCAGTCGGATTTTTGTCCAATGCCGGAGTGGACAAAATATTGACTTACACCCTGCAAATAAATATGGGGACGGATTACGACAGCCACGATTACCTGGCGGCCAACGGCTATGAAACACGTTACCGCGCCTATGCCAATTGTTTCGGCATCTATGGCGGCGAGGTCGTCATCGAGGCGGAAGAAGTTGGCGTTGCCACCAAGGTTTTTTCCGAAGCCGACTACTATCAATCCAGGAAACTGGCGTTCATTACGGAACTGATTTTTAACAATGGCTTGTTTGGCGAATATTTTAAGTTCCTGTCCGATTACGGGGTAAAACCGTTCGACTTTCTGAAGCGTTGTTTTGAGTGCTGCGGAGCGGAGGATTCGCCGATCAAACCAGCGATAGCGGACTTTCTCGAAGAAACACGGAAAGAGTTGTTCCCCACTGCGGCAGCACTCAAGTCGAATTATGCGGAACCTGGAAATTATCAGCGCTTGTTGAATGGAGAGGAAGGCAGGAACGTCTTGTACTCGCATAAGGCGTTGGTCATGGCAAGCAAACTTGGCGAACTCAACGCATTTGTTTCTGATAATTTCTTTAGCTTGGTGGGTGAGCGCGGTCTGAAGGTCGATTCGCAGGAACTCGAGGAAATACGCCGCTATTGCGCGGCCAAGTTGCACAATATCCTGTTACCCGATGCCTGCGTCGAGGAAAACTACACTTTTCGCTTCGATTTCCTGAAGTGGCTTGCGGCGGAAGGGGAAGGATTGTCCAAGTTTTCTGCGCTCAATGGTGTCGAATTGTCCTTTTTCTTTGAGCCAGCACAAATTTCGGAAAGGGCAGATTTGTTTGCACGCTATGGCAGGGATATCCTGGGGATCATGAAAATATTCGCCCGAGTTCCGAACCATCAGCGCTTGGTACGCAAAGTCCGCTACCGGCAAGCGGACCGGTCATAGACCCAAACGGTTGCCATAGGATGTTTCTCGCCACCACGGCCCTTGAAAAGTTTTGGGAGACCAGACAGCCGATCCTGTTCCTGGGGGAATGGTGCCGGCTATATTCACGCCGTCAGCACTGGCAGGAACTGGAGGCGCAAGTGCTGCCCGATCTCTGGGAGGACATTGCGGACGTTGAGAGCGCGAATGCCTATTGTCTCGAGCTCTATCACGCTTCAATCTCGGAAATAACCGCGATACTCAACCGGGTTCACGATGTTCGGAAGCCGACAATCTATTATGAAATCATTCTGGGAAACTGGCTCCAGTATTACATTCACCAGCTTTACGATAAATATGTCTGTCTTAAGGAGGCGCTTCATCTCCAGCCGAATCTGACGACAATATGCCTCGATCCTTCGGAACATTATGTCCCGGCCGATTTGGCGGATATGGCCCAGCGCCTTTCCAGCGATGCCGATGCGCTTCAGCATTATTCGCAAATTCTGGAGTGCCTTGGGTACGAATTCCCAATAAAGCGGCTTGGATCGTTCAAACAGCCGGCGCTATTTGAATGCAATGGTGGCGCCAAACGCTTCATCTACCGCCAGTTCACGCGGGTGGCCTACCATCTGAATGCTGTCTTGCATGACGAATGTATCGTCGTGACCGACCCTTCGTTCTACCGGCCACTTCCGACTGCGGCTAGTCTCATGTGGCGAAGCCGTTTCAAGATCGTGGTCGATGCATTTGCGCATCATATTCGAGTACCTTTCCAGGTCAACAGCGATCTGCGTGCCAATCTGAAAATGGGATTGGCCGATGATGAATTCACCGCAGTGCTTTCCGCATTGCTTTTTCGTAATATTCCCGCCATTTACCTCGAGGCTTACTCCGGCATTATCGAACAGTTGAAGGGCAAATCCATTCGGCTGCCTAGCATGTTGCACACGGCAGTGGGGCTGCATTTCAATCTGCCATTCAAATTTTTTGCGGCTGAGCATTACGACGAATTTCCGCTGACCGGGCACCAATATGGCGGCGGTTATGGGGTCGATATGTTTTGTGCGCCGGAAGCATGGGAACGCTCAATAGTGAGGTGTTATTACACTTGGGGATGGCAGGCCGCGCAGGCCCGGTATTTGCCGCATCCCAAATTGTTGCCGCCCCGGATGCAGAAAGAAGGAACGGGTTGCGTGCTGCTCTCGATGACGACATGGACGCGTAATCTGTCGCGCTTCGAATGCCATGTCACCGGCCACAATTTCGTGCAAAAGAATCTGGAATCAACACTCTCCTTTTGCCAACAATTGGGACATGAAGTTGAACTGAAGATTCGTTTTCACCGCTTGAATTTCGGGTGGTCGATCGAGACGCGTTTTCGCGAGAGCGGTGCCGTTTTCACCAAGGACGAAACCCCCAGTTTCCGGGATAGCGCCAGTCATGCGCGCATCTGTGTTTTCGATCATCTCGGGACGAGCTATATCGAAACGCTGGCCTGGAACATTCCAACGCTCGTATTCATAGACAAGTCAGCGCACAAACTTCGAATTTCCGTGCGACCGGTATTCAATGAGCTGGAGCGAGTGGGGATCTTGCATTACACGCCGGCGTCCGCGGCAAGCCATCTGATTGCAGTTCATGATGATGTGCCGGCCTGGTGGAATTCCGACGCAGTGCAAAATGCCCGGACACGCTTTGTTCAAGAGCTTGGGCGAGCCAGCCAGGATTGGATCGCGGAATGGCAGGAGGAATTCGAACGACTCATTCGTGAAATTTCCAGCGCTCAAAGCGCCTGTGCGGGCGACCAGCATGCCTGAACTCAAGCAACGCTTTTTCGCCAAGTTCGCCGCCAATGTGGCGACCCTTCTGCTCGGTTTGGCAAGCATCAGCATCGTGCCGCGCGCGCTTGGGCCGGCGGCTTATGGCAGCTTTGAATTCCTGACCAACTTCTTCCAGCAGGTGACCGGCTTTCTCGACATGGGAACCTCCACCTGCTTCTACACCAAGGCCTCGCAGCGCCCGCAAGACCATGGACTGATGCGTTTTTATTTTTTCTTTGTCGTGGCGGTGGGGGTCGGGATGCTGGCAATTTCCACCGGCTTGGCGCAACTACCCGTCGGGCAACTGATTTGGCCGGAACAGCAGTGGCAATTCGTTATTTTGGCTTGTCTGGTCGGATGGCTGACCTGGGTGACGCAGGTGACGCAAAAAGCGCTGGATGCCAGAGGACATACCGTGCAAAGCGAACGAATCCTGTTGGCCCAGCGCTTCTTTTCGATAGGCTTGCTGATCCTGCTGTTCTTGAGCGGAAATTTGAATCTGGCGAGTTATTTTTATTATTTTGTGACAATTCATGCTTTGCTGCTGTTTCTTTGGGGGCGGCGGTTGCTGCGGGAGAGTGCAGCCGTGGAAAGTTACGGAGCGGAGATAGTGGCAAGGGGGAAATATACCGCTGAATTCCTGCAATATTCCAGCCCGTTGCTGGTATATGCCGTGGTGGGCCTAGTGGTGGGAATTGCGGATCGCTGGTTGTTACAGTACTGGAGCGGCGGGGTAGAGCAGGGGTTTTTCGGCCTGGCGTTTCGCGTCGGCGCGGTGTGCTTCCTGTTTACCAGCGCCATGACGCAACTCCTGACCCGGGAGTTTTCCCGTGCCTGGGCTGAAGAGGATCATGCCAGAATGGCTGAACTCTTTACCCGCTTTGTGCCGATGTTTTACGCGATCGCCGCGTATTTCTCGATATTCGTGGCGTGGCGGGCAGACGAAGTTGTCCGGCTGTTTGGCGGGAGTGAATTTTCCGGTGCGGCGACGGCGCTTGCCGTCATGGCGCTGTACCCGATGCACCAGACATACGGCCAGTTGAGCGGCTCGGTATTCTTTGCCACGGGACAAACCGGGCTTTACCGGAATATCGGGGTGATTTTCATGCTGGCAGGGTTGCCGTTGCTCTATGTGCTGGTTGCACCTGCCGAATACGGCGGTGGCCAAATGGGGGCATTCGGACTTGCCGTCAAGATGGTGGCATTGCAGTTCATGGCCGTGAATGTCCAGCTTTGGTTCAATGTCCGTTTGCTCAAACTGAATTTCTATTGGTATTTGCGGCACCAGTTATTCGTTGCCGTTGCCTTGGGCATCTGCGTGTGGCTGGGCAGCGCAGCCATTGCCAGATTGGGACTTTCGCCGTGGCTGGATTTCTTGTTGTCCGGCATCGCCTATACCGGGTTAGTCTTGGCGCTTGCACATTGGGCGCCAAGCTTGTTTTCACTCCGAAGAGGCGAGTTGGCGCAACGGTTGGCTTTCTGGAAAGGTTGATGCCTTTATGAGTGCTAACTTATTGATCTGGAAAATGTTGCAACAATTTTTCGGCAAAGGGGCAAATTCCGCCGTTTGCGGCTATCGCTTATTTGCCGATAATGTCGCATCGGGAAACAACCCCAGCCGTTGTAAACACGGCCTCGCAGGTTGAACGGATCAACCTGCCATCCTTGAAAGGAGCATCAATTGGCAAAAGCACTTATCACTACCGTTCCTTTCGCCGACAAGAACCGTCTTCCTCTCGAACTCCTGGAATCGAATGGAATCGAATGCCTGATCAACCCGCTCGGGCGCAAGCTGAAAGAAGATGAGCTGGCGGAGATGGTGGCGGATTTCGATGTCATCATCGCGGGCACCGAGCCGATTTCCGAGAAGGTCATGAACCGCGCCAGCCGCCTGAAACTGATTTCCCGCGTGGGCATCGGCCTGGATAGCGTCGATCTGCTGGCTGCCGAAAAACGCGGCATCAAGGTTTCCTATACGCCCGATGCGCCCGCGCCGGCAGTGGCGGAACTTACCCTCGGATTGATGCTCACGCTGTTGCGGTCAGTCCATCTGGCCAACCTGCAAATGCATAATGGCCAATGGCAGCGCCATTTCGGCCGGCGTCTGCCAGAAGTCACGGTGGGTATCATCGGGGCCGGGCGCATCGGTGGGCGGGTATTGCGCCGGATTGCCGGGTTCGGTACGCCACGGATACTGGTCAATGACATCCTGCCGGATCAGAAAGTCGCGCCGGAACTCAAACTCGAATGGGTGGACAAGGATGAAATATACCGCCAGGCGGACCTCATCAGCCTGCATGTTCCCCTCACTGCGCACACCAAGAACATGATCCGGCGTGAGCACCTCTTGCAGATGAAGCCGGATGCCCTGTTGATCAATACGTCGCGCGGTGGCCTCATCAACGAGCGCGATCTAGCCGAGGTGATGCGCTCCGGCCATCTTGGCGGCGCGGCGATCGACGTGTTCGAGCATGAACCCTACAACGGCGAACTGGCAGGCCTGGAGCGCTGCCTGCTGACCGCCCACATGGGCTCCATGTCGATCGATTGCCGCACCCGCATGGAGATCGAGGCGACCGAGGAGGCGGTGCGTTTTCTCACCGGCAAGCCCTTGCAGGGCGAGGTGCCGGCGGAAGAGTATGATGTGCAAAGGCAAGGGTTGTAGTTGTGGAGTATGTCGTGGCGAATATTGAGCAAATGAGGACAAGAGAATAATGATTTGTGCTTTGATGATAGGCCGTGCGGGCAGCGTGGGATTTCCCGGAAAAAACATTTATCCGGTTCTGGGGCGCCCGCTGGCGGCGTATCCCCTGATGGCGGCGCAAGCATCGCGTTATGTGGATCGGCTCTATGTTTCCACGGATTCGCCAGAAATCATGGAGATCGGCCATCAATATGGCGCCGAGCTGATAGATCGTCCCGCTGAACTGGCCACCAAGGCGGCGCTGGGTGAAGATGTCTTCGTCCATGGCTATTTCGAGATCAAGAAACGCCTGGCGGCGGAAGGCAAGGAAGTCGAATTGATGGTGCTGCTTTTTGCCAATGGGGCAACAGTGAGCGGCGTGTTGATCGACGAGGGTATCGAGGCGCTGAGAAAGGATGCCAAGCTGGATTCCGCCGTCACCACCTCGGTCTATAACATGTGGAGTCCTTTGCGTGCGCGCCGCTTGGGAGAAGACGGCTGTTTGCATCCTTTCGTGCCGTTTGAAACTTTCGGCGATCCGGCCACGCTGAACTGCGACCGGGATTCGCAAGGCGACGTGTATTTTGCCGACATGGGCTTATCCATCGTGCGACCGCAGTGTCTGGAAAATCTGAAAGACGGTTTGTTGCCACAGAAGTGGATGGGGCAACACATCTTCCCGATCAAATCCTGGGGAGGGTGCGATGTCGACTATGAATGGCAGTTGCCCGGGGTCGAATACTGGTTGCGCAAACACGGAATCGAAGCCGCGTAGGCAAGGAACTCCATGACCGGCGGAAATAACTCGACGTACCGCAAACACAACAGTTTTGTCGGCTTGCGCCATAGACAGGAGGGCATTCAGGAGAAAGTCCTGGCCCGTATCCAGGCATTGCGGGATAACCCGGAGCGTGGCGCCGGCCTGCCGGAGGCGTTTCAGCCCATCCTGGCGCGCGCCCTGCGCGATATTCTGGCTGACGATACTGCCGATGCCCCCGCCTTGCGCCTGACCACCAATGTCGTGGATGAAATCAACACATGCAGCGACAGCGAATTGCCGCGTTACCTGGTGCATCGTTACCGCTATGAAGTCTATCCACAACTGGCCGAACTGGATGACTACCCTCCCTATCTCCAGATCGAGCCCAGTTCCATTTGCAACTATCGCTGCGTGTTCTGCTTCGAGAGCGACAAGAGCTTCACCCGGCATTCCGCGGGCTTCATGGGCTACATGCCTTTTGACCTGTTTCAGCGCATCATCGACGAGGCAAGCGGGAATATCGAGTTCCTTTCGCTGGCTTCGCGCGGCGAGCCGTTGCTGTGCCCGGATATCGAAAAAATGCTGGCCTATACGCGCGGCAAGTTCCTCAATCTCAAAATGAACACCAACGCCTCGGTCCTGGACGAGCGCAAGTGCCACGCCATTTTGCAGGGTGGCGTGAAAACCCTGGTTTTCTCGGCGGATGCGGCGGCGGAACCGCTGTACAGCCAATTACGGGTGGGCGGCAAACTGGACAAGGTGCTGGCCAACATCGAACGCTTTCAGAATATCCGTGCCACCCAGTACCCCGACGCGAACATCATCACCCGGGTATCCGGCGTCAAAATGTCCGACCAGCAGGATCTCGACGAGATGCAAAGCCTGTGGGGAGGCTTGGCCGACCAGGTGGCGTTCGTCAGCTACAATCCGTGGGAAGATACCTACCATCGCCCGGTCAACGAAATCTCGCGGCGCTGTTCCGATCTGTGGCGGCGCATGTTCGTGTGGTGGGACGGCAAGGTTAACCCCTGCGATGTCGATTACAAATCGACGCTTGCAGTGGGAAACCTACAGGACGCCGGGATTTCCGAACTCTGGCGCTCAAGCGGGTACACTGCCCTGCGCGAGGCGCACTTGGCGGGAAAAAGGGTGGATGCAGAGCCATGCAAACGCTGCTCGGTGATCTGAGCGGCCAACATTGGGATTCATCTTGAAACTTGCCATTTCAAACATCATCTGGTCAAAAGGGAAAGAGAAATTTCCCGGTTTTCTCGATGCCGTGGCCGAGAGCGGCATCGGCGGAGTCGAGTTGGCACTCAACGCAATATTCGAGGAACCGGTAAGCTTGTCGGACGGCGAATTGATTGCATTGCAGCAAGCAATCGCGAAAAGAGGGTTGCTTGTGTCGGCGTTGCATTCCCTGACGTTCACGCGCGGAGATCTTGAACTTTTCGGCGACAAAAAGAAGCGGGGGGCGTTGCTTGACTACCTCACCGAATACGTTCGCATCGCCCTATTGCTCAAGTGTGACAATCTGGTTTTCGGCTCGCCTTCTGCCAGAAAAATGCGTGGCCGGAATAAGGCCGAATGCGACAATGTTTTTCTGGAATTTCTTGCGAGTCTGGATTCAAGTCTAGGGAATATTTCCCTGAACATTGAACCTTTGCATCCAGCCATGTGCGAGTATCTTCATTCTCTGAAAGAAGCAAGAGAACTGATAAAAATGGGAAACCTGCAAAATATCAAGGTTCAGCTTGATTTGCGTTCTTGTATCGAGAACGACGAAAGCCCCGATGAAATCCGCTCGTCACTCCCCTTTGTGACGCACTGCCAAGTGAGCGATCCGGGGCTGGTTGGAATTGCCGACACTTACGGCCAAAAGCACGAAATGTTCGCCGCGATTCTGCGGGACAGCACTTATTCTGGGTTTGTCGCGGGCGAAATGCTCCCTGCGGTAGGCAAGAACGACGACGAGGCGTTGCGCGACGCCGTTGGCTCGATGAGGAAATATTATGGCCGCTGATATCCTGATTAGCGGTGCGACCGGTGGAATTGGCCGTTACCTTTTCGAGCGCATTCGGGAAAAACATGAGGGAAAAATTATTGCCCTAGGGCAGTCCCAAGAAAAACTGGCTCAACTGGGGGAAGGTGTGGTTACGCGGGTAGCGGACTTGAACAACCCAGAGGAAATCGGCCAGCTGCGCGGGTTTCTCGAAGAATTCAAGATCGGTTATTTTTTCCAGCTTCATGGCAGTGGCAGTCCGGTGGACAGTATTTTCTCTTTTTCCGAAGCATCGGCCAGCCGGCTTCTTGAAGTGAATCTTTTCAGTATTATCCGTATCCTCGATGTGCTGCTGCCGGGAATGATGGAGCGCCGTTTTGGCCGGATAGTCTTGACCTCAACGGCATCGGCTGCCCATGGCGGAGGGAAAGACAGCTTTTCCTATGGCTTGTCCAAGGCGGGTGTCGAGTATTTAGTGAAGCATGTGGCGAAGTATTATGCGGCGGACGGGGTGCTGGTGAATGCGGTCGCTCCCGGTTTTATTGCGACCGGGTTCCATCAGCAACAGATGAATAAAAGCCCGGACGACATCGAAAAGCGCGGCAAGAGTGTCCGGGTCGGCTATCCGGGCAGTCCCGAGGATGTGGTGGAAATGATGATGTCCTTGGCGTGGAACAACCGTTTCGTGACTGGACAGGTGGTGACGGCCGATGGCGGGGATTTTTTGTGAAAATCATCTGGGAAAATAGCAGTGGGAAAGAAGGTGGCTATGGTTGGCGTTAATGGTAAGTGTGGCGACGAACGTTGCCTTTATCGAGGTGATGGGAGCAAGTGCGAACCGAGCATGGAAACTGTCACGGAAGATACCCGTGAGGGAAAAGGACTATGGCAACGCTGTAACCATTGTGGTCTGGTGATAAACCGCTCCGGCGTGGCGGTGGATCAGGTGGATGCCTTTTACAACCAGACGTACCAGGAGAAGAATTCGTTTTGTCAGGGAAAAAAGGTCGATGCCAGGCAGCATTTCGAAATCCGGCTGGAGTCGATCAAGCCTCGTGCCGAGTATCTGATGAATAAAATCGACCGCAATGCGCGGGTTTTTGAGCTTGGCGCGGGCAGCGGGGAACTGCTTCACCTGCTCAAACCATACGCGGGCCAATGTGTGGCGAATGAGTTGTGCCGGGAATTCGTGGATTTCATGAATACCGAACTGGGTATCGAGGCATCTTCCGGCGATTATCTGCAAATGACCCCGGATAACCCCTGGAACCTGGCGATCTCGATCGGAACCCTCGACCACATCCATAATCCCCGTTCCTTCGTGGATAAGCTCTATGCGGACATCGAGTCGGGTGGACTGCTTTACGTGGAGGTCCCCAATGACCTACAGGCCTTGAAGGAGTATTTGCCGGGGGAGCATGCGGAAGATTTCAGGCGCTACATGTATCAGGCCGCGCATTATTATTCCTTCACTTTCGAGACGCTGGGGTCACTGTTGACTCAGGCTGGATTCGTGATCGAGGAGTCGTTTTCGCGCCATGATTACAGCTTGTTGAATTTCCTGAACTGGTTTTTTACCGGCAAACCGCAGAAATCCATTGGAGAGGCAAAATCCGGCAGCCGGATTTTTGCCGGGAACAGCGGCTTCGAGCAAGAAATGAATGCGTTGCTGACCCGTGCTGACCAGGAGTTCCGCGACATTATCAGCCGCCACAAATGTGGCGAGTCCATTTGCATGTTGGCACGAAAACCCTGAACGATGCGTATCCTGCTTTTTTACCCCAACCTCTACGGGATGAACACCCTGCCGCCGGCAATGGGCTTGTTCACGGCTATTTTGCGCCAGCGCGGCCATCAGGTGGCGCTGTTTGATACGACCATCTACGAGAACTTGTCGGACGTGGATGCGGACAAGGAAAAATCGGAGAACCTCAATGCCCGTCCCTTTGACGATACCCTGCTGAAAAAACACGCACGCAGCAGCAACGCCACGGAAGATTTCAAAAGGCTGATCGAGGAATTCTCGCCGCACCTGATCGCCATGTCTTGTACCGAGGACATGTATCCCCTTGGAGTGGAACTGCTGAAGACCTTGGGGGAGAGTCGGCCTCCGGTTGTGGTGGGCGGGGTCTTCCCGACATTCGCCCCCGAATTGGCGCTAGAGCTATCCGGGCGAACCATCGATTACGTGCTGCGCGGCGAAGGCGAAGAAATCTTGCCTGAATTGTGCGAACGCCTGGAAAAGGGGGAGGATGTCTCCGCCATCAACGGCTTGTACGCCATCCTTGGCGGGCGCACCATCAAGAACCCGATGCCCCACCCGGTGGATGTCAACGCTTTGCCGTTACCGGATTTCAGCCTGTTCGAGGAAAGCCGCTTTTATCGTCCGATGCAGGGCAAACTGCGGCGGATGATCCCGGTGCAGACCATTCGTGGTTGCCCTTATACCTGCGGCTATTGCAATTCGCCCTCGCAGATTAGCCTGTACAAATCCGAGAGCAGCAAATTCTTCCGTTCCCAGAAGATCGAACTGGTGCAGCGCGAAATCGAGCATGTGGTCAACAATTACCAGGCGGATTCCATCTATTTCTGGGCGGATACTTTCCTGGCCTGGAACCTCAGGGAATTCGACGAATTCTGCGAAATGTACGCGGATTTCAAATTGCCGTTCTGGATACAGACCCGGCCGGAAACCGTGACGGAATACAAGTTCAAGAAACTGGCGGATGTCGGTTTGTTGCGGGTGGCCTTCGGCGTCGAACACGGCAATGATGAATTCCGCCAGCGGGTGCTGGCGCGCAAGGTCAAGAACGAGGTGATTATCGAAAACCTTAATCTGGTGACCTCTCTCGGCATTCCGATCAGCGTCAACAACATCATCGGCTTCCCTACCGAAACCCGCGAGCTGGCTTTCGACACCATAGAACTTAACCGCCATTTCAAGTCGGACGGGGTCAATGCCTACAGCTTCACCCCTTTCCACGGCACGCCATTACGCCAGATGGCCGAGGACATGGGATACGTGACCAACGGCGAACTGGCGCGTTGCATCGGCCAGCCCACGATGATTTCCATGCCGCATTTCACCAAAGAGCAAATCGAAGGAGTACGGCGCTGTTTTGTGCTTTACGTGAAAATGCCCAAGGAACGCTGGCCGGAGATCAGGCTGGCGGAGTCGCTCACTCCCGAGGGGGATCAGCATTTCCGCAGGCTGAAGGACGAGTGCCTGGAAAAATTCATGCACTATGGCGACTACGCGAAGGAAGACGATGTTGAGAAAGTGGATTTCGGGAAATAGATCATGATGGCAAACGTTATTGTTTTCGGCGGCAGCGGCTTTCTCGGCAGCCACGTGGCGGACGCCTTGAGCGATGCTGGTTATCGGGTGCGGATTTTCGACCGGGCGCCATCTCCCTTTCTGCGCGCGGATCAGGAAATGTTCGTGGGCGACATCATGAATCTGGACGAGGTGGTGCGCGCTACCCGCGATTGCCGTTTCGTTTACAATTTCGCCGGCATCGCCGATATCAACGAAGCCAAGAACCGCCCGGTGGATACCGCCGCCATCAATGTATTGGGCAATGTGCATGTGCTGGAAGGCGCACGGATCAACCAGGCGGAGCGCTTTGTTTTTGCCAGCAGTCTTTACGTGTATTCCGAATCCGGTTCCTTCTACCGCGCCAGCAAACAGGCCGCCGAGCGTTTTGTGGAAAGCTATCACGAGCGTTACGCCCTGCCTTATACCATCTTGCGCTATGGCTCGCTGTACGGGCGCCGGGCGGATGGCCGCAACGGCATCTACCGGCTGTTGCGCCAGGCCCTGGAAAACAAGTCCATCACCTATGCCGGCAGCCGGTCCGCCATGCGCGAATACATCCATGTTATCGACGCCGCACGATTGAGTGTGCAGATACTCGGCGATGAGTACGCCAACCGCCATTTTGTGCTTTCCGGCCAGGAACGCATGTCGGTGGAAAATTTCATGAAGATGATCGGCGAAATGATCCCGGGTGGCGTCGAGTTGAATTTCGAAGGCAAGGTGGATGATGGGCATTACGTCATGACGCCTTATGCCTTCCATCCCAAGGTGGGGCACAAGCTGGTCACGAACGATTACGTCGATCTGGGGCAGGGTTTGCTGGACTGCATGGCAGAAATTCATGAACAGATGCACAATAGCCAGAACGCCGATGGCGACTGGCTGGTGGCGGACGAGGGAGCGAACGGGTGACCCGCTTCGACGCGGTCGTTTTCGATTTCGACGGGGTGCTGGTCGAATCGGTGGAGGTTAAGACCCGCGCCTTTGCCGCGCTTTACGCGTCTTACGGAACGGGCATCGTCGAGCAGGTCGTCGCCTACCATCTGGAAAACGGCGGCATGTCGCGCCATATGAAATTCCGCCATTTCCACGAAGCCCTGCTGGGCTTGCCCTTATCTTCCGCTGAAGAAGAGCGCCTTGCCGCTGAGTTTTCCGCCCTGGTCGAGGAAGCAGTAGTCGCTGCACCGTGGGTGACGGGCGCATACGAGTTCCTCCTGGCTCACCATGCCAGCTTGCCATTGTTCGTGGCTTCCGGCACGCCGGACGAGGAGCTCAAGAGAATCCTGCTCAAGCGAGGAATGTTGCCGTTTTTCCAAAGTATCCACGGATCCCCGGCGGCGAAAGGGGAGATATTACGCAACATCGTCGCGCTGACCGGCCTTGATCCTGCTCGTGTCCTGATGGTCGGCGATGCGCGGGCCGATTGGGAGGGGGCATTGATTGCCAGGGTCGGTTTCCTGGGACGCGTACCGCCAAGCGGAAATCCTTTTCCGCCCGAAGTGCCGGTCATTCCCGATTTGACTCGGCTTGGCGCATTTGTTCATGCAGCTTAAACTCGTTCACCCGGATTGCGTCCAGCACCTGCGAGGTTTTGAGGGCGATTGGGTGTATGCGGACGAGAATCTGGACGAGTACCAGGCCGTTGTGGCGACAATGGGAGGGGATGAGCATCGCCTGCTCAGCCCGGAAGCATTTCAGAAGAACGTTGGTGATCTCCAAACCCCCTTTGTGCAATGGGTGGACGACTGCATGGCGGAACATGCTCCCCGCGATTGGTTGACCACGCCGTTGCGCAAAAACCCCTTCGATAGCCACCTGTTCCTCCATCTTGCCTGGCTGGTGGCGCTGGAACCGGTGCTTTCCCGCTCCGGCAGGGATATTGCCGTGGTGACGCGCTCGTTGGGCTTGGCTAGGACGCTCGAGCAGCTTTGCCGTGAACGGTTGCTGGCGTGCCAATGCCACGGCAAGGCCAGGCTGTTCTTCGGGAAAGCGGCGGCGGATGCCATGACGTTCCTGAAGTGGGGTGGCAAGATATTGAGCCTGCTGTGCCGGGTGGTGCTGGCGCGGGTTATCCTGGGTAAGCGTTACGTCGCTGCCCGGCTCTCCACGACCGAGTTGCTGGTGGAGAGCTATCTTCACGAAGGCGACTTGAATGTACACGGCGCGTTTTCCGACCGCTATTTCCCCGGCTTGCTGGCGTTTTACCGGGGGCAAGGGCTGAAGGCGGCCAGCTTCCCGTTTCTGTATCGCATTCCCCTGCTGCGTTGCGGCACGGCTTATTTACGGATGAAGAACAGTGCAACGCCCTTTGCACCTTTCGAACTATTTCTCAAGATTCGCGATGTCCTCCATGCGGCGTGGGCAAGTTTGGCGGCACGTGCGATAGCATTTCCCGTGAAGGCATTTCACGGGGTGAAGGTCGACGGATTGGTGGATGCTGAAAGATTCAGCGCCGCTCTGGGCGGCTTGATTCCCTTGGCGCTGTCCTGCGCTCCCCGGCGCATGGCGGAGGGGGGCATGGCGCCAAGCTGGTTCGTCGACTGGTTTGAAAATCAGTCTCTCGATAAGGGAATAAACCTCGGTTTACAAGAGGCCTTGCCTTCCTGCCGTTCCGTAGCCGCCAGGTTATACATCCCCTCGCGCAACATGCTTTCCCTGTTCACTTCACCGGGTGAAGTGGTTGCCGAGGTGGCGCCGACTGAAAACTGGGTGTGCGGCAATGCGCTCAAAGCCGTCGTGGCGCTTTATGGTGCGCCCGGCGAATACCGGGTGATGCCGGCGTTGCGCTACAGTCATCTTTACGGCGATGTTCCCGAAACGGGTGAAACCGACGCGTTGTTGATACTGCTCAGCCATTCATTGGAAGAGTCGCTGGGTATAATGGATTGCGCCGCTGCCGCTTTATCCAGTGCCGCCGAATGGCGCGTCCGGGTGGTTGTCAAGCCGCACCCCGACCTGAATATCGGCTTGTTGCGGCGCAAATTTTTCGATCGCTTTCCCTCGCTTCAAGCCGAACGGATCGAATGGACGACCAGGAAATTGGCGGAACTGCTTCCTGCTGCAAGCGTTGTCGTGACGTCCGGCTCGGGTTCCGCGGTGGAAGCCGTTTGCCGGGGGGTACCGATCGTGTTGGTGGGCAGGTTGGCAGGGCTCGATTACAACCCGTTGGAATGGGTGGACAAAAGAATGTGGGAGAGCGTTTATGCCTCGGAGCAACTGGTCGCGGCTGTTTATCGCCGTTTAAGCGCTACCGTCGGCGCAAGGGAGAAATTGCGGCAACTTGCCGAGGAGATGAAACTGGATTTTTTCCTGGAAGCGAACGACGAAAATATGCGGCGCTTTCTCCCCGATCGGCAGGCGGCTTGAATCCATGATGAAAATGTACCAAACGGAATGGCAGGGGATACGGTTTTCCGAATTTACCCGACCGTATCATGACAGGATCGCCGATACAGACTTTTACGAGAAGTTTTACCGGGAGTTCTTTCGCCGTTTCACTTCCCAGGAGCAATTGGATGCGACCTATCTCAAAGTGAAAAGCGAAGCAGCCCAATTCCTTGGCGAACGATTTTCCGGCAAGGATGCCAGAATCCTGGCGATAGGCTGCGGTCTTGGTATTATCGAGATGAAATTGCAGGAAATGGGTTACCGTAATCTTTTCTTCACGGAGGTCACCGACGTTCCCTTGAAATGGGTCAAGACGGCGTTCGAGCAGGAAAGAATGTTCGTCGGCTATTTTCCCGAATGCATTCCCGCGGAACTGGATTTCGACGTGATTTACCTGTGTGGCGTGGACTATTGCTTTAACCAGGGCGAGTTGACCGGATTCCTTGCCGCAGCGAAGAGTAAACTGAAAAACGGCGGGCATTGCATGGTCATCAGCGGCTCATACGAATCGGAGGCCATCGTTCGGAGAACCTTCCGGCTGGTTAAAGCAGGCGTCAAGCGGTTGTTGCACTATTTGAGGATTCGCCCGCTCGGGCAGCTTTGGGGGGTTACCCGGAGCCGCAATGAATATCGCGCCAGCTTGCATGGGGCGGGATACTGCGAAATCCAGGATGGATTCATGAAAAATGGCACTTTCTGGATTGAAGGTGTGAAGCGGAGTGATGCGTAAAGCCGAGCGAACCTATGGCAAAAAACATTGATATACCGATTGTCGCGCTGGAAGGGCTGCCCAAAGTCACTCCGGGCAAAATTGCGCATCGCGACGGCATCCGCAAGGTCTTGTTGATCCAGCCGCCGGCATTTTCCAACAACCTGCGCGGCGACATGAATCCCAACGCACCTTTGGGTATCGCCTATATTGCCGCCGTGCTGGAAAAAGCAGGCTACCAAGTCCAGATACTGGATGCCTTCATCGAAGGATGGCATATCGAGCAACGGATCACTCCGGAAAAATTGCTGGTGGGGCTGCCATTCGGGCAGATAAAAAATATCATCGCCAGCGAATCCCCCGACGTGGTGGGGATTACCAGCATGTTCACGTCCCAGCGGAAGAATGCCTACCGGGTGGCTGAAATCGCCAAGGAGGTGGATGCAACGGTCACGGTGATTCTCGGCGGAGCTCACCCGACTTCGGCGCCGGAAGCGGTGTTGGCTGAAAAAAGCGTCGATGTCGTCATTCTAGGCGAGGGGGAAAACACCATAGTCCCGCTCCTGGAATGCATCGCAGGCAACGGCGATTTGACGGCTATAGACGGCATCGGATACCGCGATACCGCGGGGCAGCCGGTGGTTCAGCCCAAGACCTCGCAGATCGAGGATCTTGACACCATTCCATTCCCTGCCCGCCATCTGCTGCCGATGGAGAAATATTTCGCTGCCGGAGTGCGGCATGGCGGCTACAGCAAGGGGAATCGCTCGGCTTCGATGATCACGTCGCGCGGTTGCCAGTACAAGTGCAATTTCTGCACGGCATTCAAAGTGTTTACCCGGCGCCCGCGTATGCGTTCTATCGAGAATGTGCTGGCGGAAATCGAGGAGTTGGTCACCCGCTACGGCGTGGATGAGGTTTTTTTCGAGGATGACCAGCTCGTGGCCAAGCAGCGGCGGACGGGTGACATGTTCGATGCGATGGCAAATCGCTTCAAGATCGCTTGGGATACCCCCAACGGGGTTTCTCCCTGGCTGCTGACGGAAGATATCGTCGCCAGGATGAAAGCCTCCGGCTGCTACAGAATAAATCTGGCGATAGAGTCGGGGGTTCAGGATGTGCTCGACAGCATCATCAACAAGCCGGTGAAGCTTGAGCAAATTCCCGGACTGGTCAGGCTCATCAGGAAGCATGGCATGGAAGTCGGGATTTTTCTGGTGGTTGGGAATATCGGTGAAGACCGGGTCGAAACCCCGGACGAGATACGGCGCAGTTTCAGTTTTGCCCGGCGTATCCGGATCATCCCCCATGTTTCGCTTCTAACAGCCTATCCTGGATCGGAAGTCCTCGAAATCGCCAAACGCAAAGGTTATCTTGTTCCGGGGTTCGACTGGGACAACCTGGTTATCCAGAAACCGCAATTGCAGACGCCCGAGTGGTCGCCGGACGATTTAAAGAATTTGGTCGAAAGGGAAATGCTCAAGACACGTTTGTGGATATGGCTGGTTACTCCGGGGCAGACGATTCGGGATTTCTGGAAGCATTTTATCCGTGATCCCCGGCTTACCTTGATCAAGGTATTCAATCTCGTGAAATTCGCGCTAACGAGCGCCGCCAAACCTGAGCACATCCCGCCAAAATGATACGTCTTTCCCAATCTGTAGTCGGCCCGGCAGAAACCGAAGCGGTCTCGGGAGTTCTAGCCAAGGGATTCCTCGGCATGGGAGCGGAATGCCAGGCATTTGAAAACGATTTGTCCGGCTTTTTCGGCGGGGAACGGAGCGTGGTTTGCGTCAATACCGGCACTTCCGCGCTACACTTGGCTTTGCAGGCCATCGGCGTGGGAGTTGGGGACGAGGTACTGGTGCCGACCTTGACCTATGTCGCTACTTTCCAGGCGGTTTCGGCTTGCGGTGCGATTCCTGTGGCGTGCGACGTGCGGCGGACGGACGGCCTGCTCGACTTGGAGGATGCGGCAAGGCGCATTACCTCCAGAACCAGGGCTGTCATGCCGGTTCATTACGCCAGTTTTCCCGGCGATCTGGATGCGGTGTATTCGTTTGCCGGCAACCAAGGTTTGCGGGTGGTCGAAGATGCGGCGCATGCCTTCGGTTGCGAATCCCGAGGCCGGAAAATTGGCAGCTTCGGCGATGTGGCTTGTTTCAGCTTCGACGGCATCAAGAATATCACCAGTGGCGAAGGTGGAGCCATCGTCAGTGCCGATCCGGAGGTTATTGCCAAAGCCTTGGATGCGCGCCTGTTGGGCGTGGTCAAGGACAGCGAAAAACGTTATATCGGGGAGCGGAGTTGGGAGTTCGATGTGAGCGAACAGGGGTGGCGCTACCACATGAGCGATATCATGGCGGCCATCGGACGCACGCAACTGCGCCGTTTCGACAACGAATTCAAACCCAAGCGGGTTTTGTTGGCCAAGCACTACCGGGAGTTGCTGGGTGAAATAAGGGGAATCGAATTGTTCGATTCCAGTCTGGGGGAGGTTATCCCGCATATCATGCCGATAAAAGTTCTTACCGGCAAACGAGATGCGGTACGGCAGGCATTGCTGGAGCAGGGCGTCCAGAGCGGGGTGCACTACAAACCCAATCATTTGCTGACGAAGTTCGGCGGCGGTTCGGTTTCGCTGCCGCGTGCGGAGCAGCTGTATGTCGAGCTATTGACCTTGCCGCTACATCCCGCTTTGGAGATGGAACAGGTCGAGCAGATCGTGGCGACGGTTCGCAACAATATCTGAATGGGGCAGGAAGCACTCAAAATGAAAGCGGTGATTTTGTGCGGTGGGCTGGGAACACGCCTGAGCGAGGAAACCTATCTCAAGCCCAAGCCCATGGTGACGGTCGGCGGGCACCCGATGCTTTGGCATGTCATGAATACTTACGGCGTCCATGGTATCAACCAGTTCGTCCTGGCGCTGGGTTACCGTGGGGAAGTGATCAAGGAGTATTTCCTCAACTATTATTCGTTGGACAGCGATCTCAGCGTGGATCTCAAGAGCGGCGAGGTGAAACACTTGCGTCAAAGCCAGAGAGATTGGAAGGTCGATCTGATCGACACCGGCGCCGATTCCATGACCGGCGGGCGCCTGCATCGTCTCGAAGCGCTGCTACGCCCATCGGGCACGTTCATGCTGACCTATGGCGACGGCGTCGCGGACGTGGATATCACCAAGCTGCTGGCGTTTCACCGTGCGCATGGAAAGTTGGCGACGGTGACCGCGGTGAGGCCGCCGGCACGCTTCGGCGGTATGCTGTTCGACGGCGACCGGGTGACCGAATTCCGGGAAAAGCCGCAAACCGGAGAAGGCTGGATCAATGGGGGATTCTTCATTTTCGAACCGGGGGTTTTCGATTACCTTGCAGGAGATGCCACAGTGCTGGAAGGCTCCCCCCTCGAACAACTGGCCAAGGATGGTCAGTTGATGGCGTTCAAGCATGAGGGATTCTGGCAGTGCATGGATACCCTGCGCGATCGCCAGTTGCTGGAATCGTTGTGGGCGGGGGGAGAAGCACCCTGGAAAAAATGGTAGCGATGGGAAAGGATGCCATGTTCGGAGGCGTTTATGCGGGAAAACGGGTCCTGATTACCGGGCATACCGGTTTCAAGGGGTCGTGGTTGAGCCAGTGGCTGCTGCGCCTGGGTGCCGAGGTCGCCGGATATTCGCTGTATCTGCCATCGCAGCCGGCAAATTACCAGGTTCTGGGATTGGGCGAGCGGATGGACGACACCATCGGCGATATCCGGGACATGGCGCAACTCGAAAAAGCCGTCGGGGAATTCCGGCCTGAAATCGTTTTTCACCTGGCGGCACAGGCGATAGTCAGGGCATCCTACGACGACCCGAAGCTGACGTTCGATACCAATCTCGGCGGGACGGTGAATGTCCTCGAATGCGTGCGTAATGCGTCGTCGGTGCGTGCTGCGGTTTTCATCACCAGCGATAAATGCTATGAAAACGTCGAGTGGGAATATGGCTACCGGGAGAAGGACCGCCTCGGCGGCAAAGACCCTTACAGCGCTTCCAAAGCCTGCGCGGAAATCGCCATCAGTGCCTATATGCGCTCTTTCTTTTCGCACAGCGGCAAGAGGGTCGCCAGCACTCGAGCCGGTAACGTGATTGGTGGCGGAGATTGGGCAAAAGACCGCATTGTTGCGGATTGTGCACGTTCGTGGGCCGAAAACCGGGTGTTGACGGTCCGCAACCCGCGTGCGACCCGTCCTTGGCAGCATGTTCTGGAGCCGTTGGGTGGCTATCTGTGGCTAGGGGCGAAGTTGCTGCGGGATGAGGCTGGTGTTGCCAACGAATCCTTCAACTTCGGTCCTCGGGCGGAAGTCAATCAACCGGTTTCCGTCCTGATCGACGAGATGGCCAAGACATGGCCGGGTGTCGGTTGGATCAGCGAGGCAGACGGCAGCAACAAGGCCGAAGCCGGGCTGCTCAAGCTCTCCTGCGACAAGGCATTGCACCGGCTGGGGTGGCAAGCCGTGCTTTCGTTCGATGAGACGGTGCGCATGACGGCCGAATGGTACCGTGCTTACTATGAGGGCAATCAGGATATGCGGCATTTCACCGAGTCGCAGATTGCCGCTTACGAGAGGCTGGGCGGTGGAAGGGGAGGCGCATGGGCGAAGTCCTGACCAGCGTCCCGCCCATCGACGGGGTGGCGATTTATCCGCTGCACCAGATCAAGGACGAGCGCGGCATGGTGATGCACATGTTGCGAAGCGACGCACCGCATTTCGAGAAGTTCGGGGAAATTTATTTCTCCGTGGTATTGCCCGGCGTGATTAAAGCATGGAAGCTGCACAAGGAAATGGTGCTGAATTTCGCGGTGCCGCAGGGGGAAATCAGGCTGGTGATTTACGATGGACGCCCCGATTCCCCGACTCGGGGCGTCGTGCAGGAGATAGCCACTGGCATTGATCGCTATGGCTTGATCCGTATACCCAATGGGGTCTGGTACGGCTTCAAGGGGGAGGGGGAAACACCGTCCATGATCGCCAATTGCGCGACCCTGCCGCATACCCCGGGCGAGTCGGAACAAATCGACTTGCAGTCTGCGACGATCCCTTATCAATGGCAGACCGACTGAACATGGCGGACGCACGGGTCAGCATCATCATGAATTGCCGCAATTGCGAGGAGTATCTTCGCGAGTCCCTGGAATCCGTCCGTGCTCAGACTTACGCCCATTGGGAAATCATCTTTTACGACAATCTTTCCTCTGACGGCAGTGCCGCCATTGCCCAAAACTTCGATCCACGCCTGCGCTATATCCGTGGCGAAGCCCCCCTGTCGCTTGGCGCAGCCAGGAATCGGGCGCTGGCAGCCGCAAACGGCGAATTCGTCGCCTTCCTCGATTGCGACGATATGTGGCTACCCGACAAGCTTGCCAGCCAAATCGGGGTGTTCGAGGCTGACCCGGCCGCCGATTTCGTCTATGGCAGCTATTACTTTCTCAGGAAAAAATCCGGCGTCTGGCAACGCAAGCTGGGACTGAAGGGCAAGCATCCCGAGGGAAACGTGTTCGCCGCTTTCCTCAAGCATTATCCGGTCAATTTGCAAACAGTCATGCTGAGGCGAAACACATTGGCGCGTCTCGACGAATGGTTCGATGAAACGCTGAATCTGTCCGAGGAGTATGACCTCTTCATGAGGATGCTGCATTTCTCGCGCGCACGTTATCTGGAACAACCCTTGGCGTATTATCGCGTGCATGACAAGATGGCCAGCATTCTTCAAATGTCCGGCTATCCGAAGGAAGTAGCGCATGTTTTGGATAAATTAAAAAAATTGGTGCCCGATTTCGAAGCAAACCATCATCGGGAAGTCCGCTATCTTGAAGGCAAGATCGGATATTGGCGGGCGCGGTCGGAAATGTATCAGGGCAACCGACGCCAGGCGCGCGCCGATTTGCGCCCCCATGTTGGCAAGGGAGTGGTTTTCCTGCTGCTATATGGGTTAACTTTTTTCCCAATGTGGTTGTGGCGCCGATTACATTGAAAAACAGCCGGCTTTGCCGGCATTTTTCCTGCAAATAACCTATGTGCGGTTTCGCCGGTTTCCTCAATCTGAATGGCGGCTTTCATGCCGACGCAGCACGGGAGGTGGCGCTGGCGATGGCTGCCACGTTACGCCATCGCGGCCCTGACGATGACGGAGTGTGGTTGGACGAACATGCCGGTATTGCCCTCTCGCATCGCCGTCTTGCCATCCTCGACCTCTCTCCGCAAGGGCGTCAGCCCATGGTTTCCGCTTGCGGGAGATACGTCATCGCCTTCAATGGGGAAGTCTACAATCACGCCGCGTTGCGCAAAGCCTTGGAAGACGAGGGAAGGGCGCCGGAATGGCGCGGCCATTCCGATACCGAAACGATGTTGGCGGTGATTGCCCGCTGGGGGCTGGAGGCGGCGCTCCAGCGTTTTTCCGGGATGTTCGCCTTTGCCTTGTGGGACAGGCAGGAGCGGGCATTGCACCTGGCGCGCGACCGTTTCGGCGAAAAACCTTTGTATTACGGACGCATGGGCAATGCCTTCCTGTTCGGCTCGGAACTCAAGGCATTGCAGCGGCATCCGGCCTGGCGCGGGGAAATCGACCGTAACGTCCTGGCGTTATTCATGCGCCACAACTACGTTCCCGCACCTTATTCGATTTTCAAGGGGATCGCCAAGCTTCCTCCCGGCACCTTTCTGAGCCTGATTGCGGAGAGCTGGGGCGAGGCCGTTCCCCGGCCATACTGGTCGGCGCGGGCGATGACGGAGAGCGGGCTTGCCCACCCTTTCGGCGGTTGCCCGGAAGAGGCGGTCGGCATGCTGGATGATCTGTTGCGCGCCACTCTCCGTGAACAGATGATCGCCGACGTGCCGCTCGGCGCTTTTCTTTCTGGGGGGGTGGACTCATCGCTGGTAGTGGCTCTGATGCAGGCGCAAAGCAGCCGTCCGGTGAAAACCTTTACCATCGGCTTCAACGAGGCGCAATACAACGAGGCGGAGCATGCCAAGGCTGTGGCGCGCCATCTCGGCACCGAACACACCGAACTTTACGTGACGCCAGGCGAAGCGCGAGAGGTCATCCCGTCCCTGCCGGAGATTTACGACGAGCCGTTCGCCGATTCCTCCCAGATACCCACCCTGCTGGTGGCGAAGCTGGCGCGGCGGCATGTCACGGTCAGCCTGTCCGGCGATGGCGGCGACGAACTGTTCGGCGGTTACAACCGCTACCTATGGGCCGACAAGATTTGGCGCAAGATACGCTGGTTGCCCAAATCCGGGCGGCATCTCCTGGCGGGCATGCTGACCCTGCTGCCGCCGCGAGCCTGGGACGGCCTGTTCCAGCATGCGCCGGCCGCATTCCGGCAGCGCACTCCGGGCGACAAACTGCATAAACTGGCTGAAATATTGGCAGCGGACAACCCGGAGCAGGTCTACCTCAACCTGGTTTCCCACTGGAAAACCCCCGCATCGCTGGTGTTGGGCAGCAGAGAGCCGCTGACGATGCTCACCGATCCCTTGCGCCGCGCGGCATTGCCCGATTTCATCCAGCGCATGATGGCGCTCGATGCCGTCAGCTACCTTCCCGACGACATCATGACCAAGGTCGATCGCGCCGCAATGGCCGTCAGCCTGGAAACCCGTGCTCCCTTTCTCGATCACCGCATCGCGGAATTTGCCTGGCGGCTGCCGCTGTCCATGAAAATCCGCGATGGAAAAGGCAAATGGCCATTACGTCAGGTGCTCTATCGTTACGTCCCCGAAAACCTGATAGAGCGCCCGAAAATGGGGTTTGGCGTGCCGGTTGGCGCGTGGCTGCGCGGCCCGCTGATAAATTGGGCGGAAGACTTGCTGGATGAAACCAGGCTACGCGAGGAAGGATTTTTCGATCCGGCGCCAATCCGCCGCAAATGGCGGGAACATCTCTCCGGCAGGAGAAATTGGCAATATGCCTTGTGGAATGTGCTGATGTTTCAGGAGTGGCGTGCCCGGCAGGAATCGAACCCGCAACCCCCAGCTTAGAAGGCTGGTGCTCTATCCGGTTGAGCTACGGGCACTTCAAGACGGCGAAACTGGTCGGGGTGGAGAGATTCGAACTCCCGACATCCTGGTCCCAAACCAGGCGCGCTACCAGACTACGCTACACCCCGAACCGATAATTCTACCTAATCCGGCGCGGAATGGCAATCCGCCGCAGTCAGGTTGGGATGATGGGTGCATATTGTCGAGCCGATTCGGGTATAATGCCGCCTCCAGATCACCAATTCCACGTGTAGAAGGGACAAGCATGGGTTTCCTGGCAAACAAACGCGCATTGATTACCGGCCTCATCAGCAACCGCTCCATCGCTTATGGCATTGCCGCCGCGATGAAACGCGAGGGTGCGGAACTGGCCTTCACCTACCAGAACGACAAGGTCAAGGATCGGGTTGCAGACCTGGCGAAAGAATTCGGCTCGGACTTGGTGTTTCCTTGCGATGTCGCCATCGACGAGCAAATCGACCAGCTTTTCACCGACCTGGGCAAGCGCTGGGACGGGCTGGACGCCATCGTCCATTCCATCGCCTTCGTGCCCAAGGTGGCGCTCGCCGGCGATTACGTGAGTTCCGTGACGCGCGAGTACTTCCAGATCGCGCACGACATCAGTTCCTACAGTTTCACGGCGTTGGCCAAGGCCGGCTTGCCGATGATGGAAAACCGCAACGCCTCTTTGCTGACCTTGTCCTATCTGGGCGCCGAGCGCACGGTGCCGCATTACAATGTGATGGGGCTGGCCAAGGCCAGTCTGGAGGCCAACGTCCGCTACATGGCGGCGAGCTTGGGGCCGAAGGGTATACGGGTCAACGGCATTTCCGCTGGGCCGATCAAGACCCTGGCGGCCAGCGGCATTTCCGATTTCGGCAAGCTGCTTTCCTACAACGAGAAGCATGCGCCGATGCGCCGCAACGTGACCATCGAAGAGGTTGGCAACGCGGCCGCCTTCATGTGCAGCGATCTGGCGAGCGGCATTACCGGCGAAATCACTTATGTCGACGGCGGTTTCAATATCACCGCATTGGGCAATGCGGAGGAAGCCGCGGCCGGCAATTAGGGAGTTTTCATGTCCGGCATGAAAAATCGGGCGCTCGACGGCGCCCGTTTTGTTCTGATGCTGATGCTCCTGCCGTTGGCGGGCTGTGGCGATTCGCCCTGGAACAATCCCTATCCGGCTGCCGACGAGGGCAAGAATATTCTCTATTCCTCGTTTGCCAGCCGTCCCAAGCACCTTGACCCGGTGCAGTCCTACAGTTCCAACGAAATCACTTTTACCGCGCAGATATACGAGCCGCCGCTCCAGTACCACTATCTCAAGCGCCCCTACACCCTGGTTCCGCTTTCCGCGGCGGAAATGCCGCATCCACGCTATTTTGACGCCGCCGGCAGGCCATTGCCGGATCATGCGCCCGCCGCCGAGGTCGCCTACAGCCTTTACGACATACGCATCAAGCCGGGCATACGCTACCAGCCCCATCCCGCATTCGCCAAGGGGGCGGACGGCGAGTATCTTTACCACAAGCTCCAGCCCGAGGACTTGTCCACCATACATAAGCTGTCGGATTTTCCAGAAACCGGCACACGCGAATTGGTGGCGGCGGATTTCGTTTATCAGATCAAGCGCCTGGCGCATCCGAAACTGCATTCGCCGATTCTCGGGGTGATGCGTGACTATATCGCGGGGCTGAAGGAATATGCCGATACCCTGGCGCAAGCCGCCAAGGACGGTAATCTCGACCTGGAAAAATATCCCCTCGAAGGCGCGCGGGCGATCGACCGTTATACCTACCGCGTCAAGCTGAAAGGCAAGTATCCGCAATTCCAGTATTGGCTGGCGATGCCTTTTTTCGCCCCGATTCCGCCCGAGGCCGAGCATTTCTACGGCCAGCCGGGCATGGCGGAGAAGAATTTGACGCTCGACTGGTATCCGGTCGGCACCGGGCCTTACATGCTGGGTGAGAACGACCCCAACCGGCGCATGGTGCTGGAGCGCAATCCCTATTTTCATGGTGAATCCTATCCCAGCGAGGGAGAGCCGGAGGACGCTGCCACGGGCTTGCTGACGGATGCCGGCAAGCCCCTTCCGTTCATCGACAAGGTGGTGTTCAGCCTGGAAAAGGAAAGCATTCCGTACTGGAACAAATTCCTGCAAGGTTACTATGACGCTTCCGGCATCAGTTCCGATAGTTTCGACCAGGCGGTGCGCGTTTCCACCCAGGGTGAGGCAAACGTCACCGAACCGATGCGCGACAAGGGCATCAGCCTGCAAACCACGGTGACCGCCACCAATTATTATTACGGGTTCAACATGCTCGATCCGGTGGTGGGCGGCTTGAGCGAGCGGGGACGCAAGCTCAGGCGGGCGCTTTCCATCGTCATGGATTACGAGGAATTCATTTCGATTTTCGCCAATGGCCGCGGCATTCCCGCGCAGGGGCCGTTGCCGCCGGGTATTTTCGGTTTCCGCGAAGGGACGGGCGGGATCAACCCTTATGTTTACGATTGGGCGGAGGGCAAGCCCCGCCGCAAGTCCATCGAAGAGGCCAAGCGCTTGCTGGCGGAGGCGGGCTATCCCGGCGGGCGCGACGAGAAAACCGGCAAACCCTTGCTGCTCTATCTAGACCTCACCGCCAGCGGGCCGGACGACAAGGCGCGCCTCGACTGGATACGCAAGCAGTTCCAGAAGCTCGACGTGCAACTGGTGGTGCGCAATACCGACTACAATCGTTTCCAGGACAAGATCCGCAAGGGTAACGCGCAGATCTTCCACTGGGGCTGGAACGCCGATTATCCCGACCCCGAGAATTTTTTGTTTCTGCTCTATGGGCCGAACGCGCGCGTGGGCAAGGATGGCGAGAATTCCGCCAACTATGCCAGCCCCGAGTTCAACCGGCTCTTCGAGAAAATGAAGAATATGGACAACGGAGCGGAACGTCAGGCGATTATCGACGAGATGGTGGAAATCGTCCGGCGCGACGCCCCCTGGATATGGGGCTTTCACCCCAAGCAATACAGCCTTAACCACGCCTGGTACGGCAATCTCAAGCCGAATCTGATGGCCAACAACAGCCTGAAATATGCCAAGATAGATACTCGACTGCGCAGCGAAAAGCGCCGCGAGTGGAATAAGCCGGTCTGGTGGCCGCTGGCGGCGCTGGCCGCCGTATTGTTTGCCGCGCTGCTGCCGGCGGTGGCCGCCTACCGGAGCAAGGAGCGGGGAACCGCCAGGGGCTGAATGGAAGGAATTTGGATGACGCCGCTCGGGATAGGGGCGGCGAGGAGACGAGAATGACGAACAAAAGCGCTTTCACCCCCAGGCATATCCTGCTGGTCGAGGACAACGCCATCAATCAGACATTGGTGGCGAACCTGCTGCGGAGAAACGGGCACCAAGTCACGGTTGCCAATGACGGCCTGGAATCGGTGAATCTCACCGCCACCAAGGCCTTCGACATTATTTTGATGGACGTGCAGATGCCGGTGATGGATGGACTCCAGGCCACCCGCAAAATCCGCGAGCGCGAGCGGAAATCGGGCGGACATACCCCCGTCGTGGCACTTACCGCGAACCTCCTGGGGGACGATGTCGAGGATTGCCGCCAGGCCGGCATGGACAACCATCTCGGCAAACCCGTCGATATCGAGGTGCTGCTGGAGGTCATTCAGCGTTATACCGGCGGCTGATGGCCGTTGCTGGCGTTGCGTCCGCTCCTTACCCTTAGGTATGCCCATTCCGCATGATTAGTTATATCCTCCGCCGCATTCTTTACGCCATCCCGATTCTGATCGGGGTGAACCTGCTCACTTTCGCGCTGTTCTTCGTGGTCAACACCCCGGACAACATGGCGCGCATCCATCTCGGCGTGAAGCACGTTACCCCGGAAGCCATCGCCAAATGGAAGCGCGAGCGCGGCTACGACAAGCCCTTGCTGTGGAACGGCGCGGCGCCTGGGCTGGACAAGGCCACCGACACGATATTCTTCGAAAAATCCATCGGAATGTTCGCCTTCCGTTTCGGCCGTTCCGACGAGGGGCGCGACATCGCACGGGAAATCGGCACGCGCATGTGGCCGAGCCTGGCCATCGCCTTGCCGGTATTCGTGGTCGGATTGGCGGTGAACATCACCTTCGCCATGCTGATGGCATTCTTCCGCGCCACCTACATCGACTTTACCGGGGTGGTGTTGTGCGTAGCGATGATGTCCATTTCCGGGTTGTTCTACATCATCGGCGGACAATACCTGGTGAGCAAGATGCTGCATCTGGTGCCGATTTCCGGCTTCGACGGCGGCCTGGACGCGCCGAAATTCCTCATTCTGCCGGTGATTATCGGGGTGCTCGGCGGCATCGGCAGCGGGGCGCGCTGGTATCGCACCATTTTTCTTGAGGAAACCAGCCGGGATTACGTGCGCACCGCCCGCGCCAAGGGGCTGTCCGAACTGCGGGTGCTGTTCGGCCATGTCCTGAAAAACGCCATGATTCCCATCCTGACCGGGGCGGTGGTGGTCATCCCCCTGCTATTCATGGGCAGCTTGGTGAGCGAGTCGTTCTTCGGCATTCCGGGCTTGGGCAGCTACACCATCGACGCCATCCATTCCCAGGACTTCGCCGTGGTGCGGGCGATGGTGTTCCTCGGCTCCTTCCTCTACATCATCGGACTGGTGCTGACGGATATTTCCTACACCCTGGTCGATCCCCGGATACGCCTCGAATGATGCCGTTCAAACCCATTTTGCTGTGGACCGATGCCTTGATCTGGCTGCTGGTGGCCAGCGTGGCGTTTTATGCCTGGCGCGTGCGGCGCCACGAACATCTGCTGGCGCCTTGGCGCAAGGTGGCGCGCCGCCGCACCGGAATGATTTCGGCGATAGTGCTGGCCGTTTTCGCCGCCGTCGGGCTGGCCGATTCGCTGCATTTCCGCTTGTCCCTCCCCGATGCCGGCAACGGCGCGGCGCGCCAGTACGCCCCGGAAGTGTTGAGCCTGTTCGACATGATGGCGAATCCCTTGCGCACCCGCGTTGAAAAATCCTATTCCGCACCTTTCGCCAGCCAACTTTACGTCAAGGAAACCGTCGAGTTGCCGGGAGGAGGGCAAGTACGCCAACATCCCCGCCTCAAGTACGGCGGCGCCCATCTGTCCGATCCCGGCGAACGCGCCGGCGACATCGCCGCCACCGCCGCCAAGGGAGTCTTTCATGGCGTGGTGCTCTGGTGGGGCTGCACCCTGTTGCTGACGCTGGCGCTGGCGCGCCGCCGCCATCTTTCGGCAGGCGCGGCATGGCGCATGATCCGGCAGGGGCGGGACGAAATTCCCTGGCGCACCATCCTCGCCACCCTCGGCGCCATCCTCATCGCCGCTTCGGCGGCGGCGGCACTGTCGGCCAACTACCATATCCTCGGCACCGACAAGGTCGGCCAGGATGTTTTTTATCTTTCCCTGAAAAGCATCCGCACCGGCCTGGTGATCGGCACGGTCACCACCTTGGTGATGTTGCCTTTTGCGCTGGCGCTGGGGATCGCCGCGGGCTATTTCCGCGGCTGGGTGGACGACGTCATCCAGTATGTCTACACCACCCTCAACTCGATTCCCGGCGTCTTGCTGATCGCCGCGGCGGTATTGATTCTCCAGGTATACATGGACGGCAACCCGGATTCGTTCGACACCGTCAATGCCCGCGCCGATCTGCGCTTGCTGTTCCTGTGCCTGATCCTCGGCATGACCAGTTGGACAGGCTTGTGCCGGCTGTTGCGCGGCGAAGCGCTGAAACTGCGCGAGGCCGATTTCATCCAGGCGGCCACCGCTTTCGGCGTCGGCCATCTGCGTATCATCCTGCGCCACATCCTGCCCAACGTGATGCACATCGTGCTGATTACCGTGGTGCTGGATTTCTCCGGGCTGGTGCTGGCCGAGGCGGTGCTGTCCTATGTCGGCGTCGGCGTCGATCCCACCACCCAGAGCTGGGGCAACATGATTAATGCGGCGCGCCTGGAAATGGCGCGCGAGCCGATGGTGTGGTGGTCGCTGGCGGCGGCCTTCGCTTTCATGTTCCTGCTGGTGCTGGCCGCCAACCTGTTCGCCGACAGCGTTCGCGACGCCTTCGATCCGAGGTTGAAATGAGCGGGGCATTGCTACAGGTGACGAATCTCACCACCGTGCTGACCGCCGGAAAAACCACGGTGCGCGCCGTCGATGGCGTCAGCTTCGCCATCGGTCGTCATGAAACCTTCGCCTTGCTCGGCGAATCGGGATGCGGCAAGTCGATGACCGCGCTTTCCCTCATGCGGTTGTTGCCCGATGCCGGGCAAATCGTGGGTGGCTCGGTGACGTTCGACGGCACGGACTTGCTCGCCTTGCCGGAAATCGCCATGCGCAATATGCGCGGCAAACGCATCGCCATGGTGTTCCAGGAACCGATGACCAGCCTCAACCCGGTGCTTACCGTCGGCCAGCAGATTGCTGAAACGCTGCGGCGGCATACCGGTTTGCAGGGGGAGGGCGCCTGGCGGCGCGCGGTCGAACTGCTCGATGAAGTCGGCATTCCCGATGCGGTGCGGCGTTGCCACGATTATCCCTTCCAGTTGTCCGGCGGAATGAAGCAGCGGGTGATGATCGCCATCGCGCTCGCCTGCGAACCGGAGCTGTTGATCGCCGACGAGCCGACCACCGCGCTGGATGTCACGATACAAGCGCAAGTGCTGGAATTGCTGCGCAAGTTGCAGCAAAAGCACGGCATGGCGATCCTGCTGATTACCCACGACCTGGGCGTGGTGGCGGAAATGGCCGACCGCGTGGCGGTGATGTATGCCGGCGAGATCGTCGAACTGGCGGCGCGCGCCGATTTTTTCTCGGCGCCGCGTCATCCCTATACGCAAAAACTGTTTGCCTCGTTGCCGGGGCAAACCAAACGGGGCAAGCCGCTCGACATCATCAAGGGAACGGTGCCGCGGCTGGACCGCGCTTTCTCCGGTTGCCGCTTCGCGGATCGCTGCGACCGGGTTTTTGCCCCATGCCGGGGGTCACTGCCGGCATGGAGGGAAACAGGGGAAGGCGAGGGCGTGCGCTGCCATCTGTTCGCCGCCCCGGGAGAGACTGCCGCCGCGCCGCCCGCGATAATCGGACGGCTGGAAGGCAAGACCGGGGAAACCGGCCAATCGCTGGTTTCCGCGCCTGCGGGCGCTGTCGTGGAGACTGGGCGGCACTTGCTCGAAGTCGAAGACATGAAGGTGCATTTCCCTATCCGCAAGGGAATGCTCCAGCGCATTGCCGGCCACGTGAAAGCGGTCGATGGCGTGTCGATCAAGCTGTTTCCGGCAAGAACACTGGCGCTGGTGGGGGAATCCGGCTGCGGCAAGACCACGGTCGGCAAGGGCATCCTGCAACTGCTGCGCCCCACGAGTGGCAGCGTGCGCCATCGGGACTGTGAACTGATCGGGCTGGATTCCCGCCGGATGCGCCGCCACCGCGCCGACCTGCAAATCATTTTCCAGGATCCCTATGCCTCTCTGGACCCGCGCATGCGTGTCGGCGACATCCTCGAAGAAGGCATGGCGGCGCTGAAGGTGGGAAATTCGCTGGACGAACGGCAGGAGCGCATGGATCGGCTGTTGCAACAGGTTGGCTTGGCGCCGGATGCGCGCTTCCGTTACCCCCACGAGTTCTCCGGCGGCCAGCGTCAGCGCATCGCCATCGCCCGCGCCCTGGCGGTGAATCCGCGGCTGATCGTGTGCGACGAGCCGACCAGCGCGCTGGATGTGTCGGTGCAGGCGCAGATTTTGAATCTATTGAAAGCGCTCCAGGACGATTTGGGGCTGGCCTATTTGTTCATCACCCATAATTTATCGGTGGTGGAATATTTCGCCCACGACGTGGCGGTGATGTACCTGGGGCGCATCGTCGAGCACGGCGAAGCTGCGGAACTGCTCCATAACCCGCGCCATCCCTACACCCAGGCATTGCTGTCGGCGGTGCCGATGGCCGACCCCGCCGCGAAACGGCAAATCATCCGCCTGGGCGGCGATCTGCCCTCGCCCGCCAACCCACCCGGCGGCTGCCACTTTCACCCACGTTGTCCTCATGTCATGCCGGTGTGCCGGGAGGCGTATCCGGAAACCACCCATGACGGCGCCCGCCACGAAGTTCGCTGCCATCTGTATTCATGATTGAAAAACAGCCGGTTACAAGTATTTCTTGATTCGATGGAGTAATGCCGGTATAATGCTTTTCGTTGACGCGGGGTGGAGCAGTCTGGCAGCTCGTCGGGCTCATAACCCGAAGGTCGTAGGTTCAAATCCTACCCCCGCAACCAAACAAACCCTTAAAAAACCGGCTTCTAGCCGGTTTTTTATTTTTGTGATTTTGCTTGAGTTAACTCTATTTGGCACAGTTGGTGTGCCAGAATTGTGCCAGCTTGGGCTTGCGCTAGGTGATTTTGTTTGGCAAAATTTAACTTCCTCTATCCGACAGAGAGTCGGCACGTAGCGCCAACGTGGGAAGTCGAGCCGTAAAGCCGCGCCGCGGCATGCCATCATAAAATCGTCCTAACGGGCGAATTTCAGTGTGCCACTGGCACAGTGCTAGCTCCGCCTTGAGGTGGCGCATAGCCTTCCTATGCGGGATTTTCTCCGCAACCTTTTCAAAAAGCTCAGTTTTTTTGGCTATAAGCATAGGTTTTACGTGCTTTGATCTGCCTCGCCCGAGAAATCGACATAGGGCGACTAGTGGACTCCTGGTTGGCGACCAGGCGCATCTTGCGACAAAGCCGCGTCGAGCGACTTTTTTGGGCATCTGCCCAGATCGGATCTCTCGTGAGCAAAAACCAAATTGTTTTAACGACTGTTGAGGAACTTGCCGCACTAATTCGTAAAGATATTAGTACCATTTATTCTGATCTTTATCGGGCGCCACATCGCCTACCACCTCGCGCCAAAATCCCAGGCTCCCGGCGCCTACTTTTTGTAAACGTCAATGACTGGCTTTTGTCATGCATCGAGGATGGCGAGAAAAAACAAGCCTTACGTGTACAACCAGAAGAAAAAAGAAAAAGGGGGAGGCCGACGAGTATAGTGGACCCCAATTTCCAGACAGCGATTTAAGATGGTAGTCTGCTGTAAA
>CAZDIJ010000021.1:0-43938 GCA_964505475.1 uncultured Sulfuricella sp.
CCTCGGCCTTGCCTTTCCAGCTATCGGTGGCGAGCGCGGCGTCGTCCAGGCCGGTGCCGTAGCGCCCGCTTTCGGAGGAAAAAATCCGCGTTTCGGAAGCCTTTCTCGCCGCGGCTTCGGGGATGCCCTGTTTGACCAGGCGGGCGGCGATCTCGCGGCTGTTGGCGTGCAGCGGGTTATCCTCCTCGGCGGCGCGCGCCGCCAGCTCCACCGCCCTGGCGAGCTGCTTCATGGCGTTGGGGAAATGGTCGCGGTACAGCCCGGTGGCGGAAAGCACCACATCGACGCGCGGGCGCTTGAGTTCACCGCGCGCCACCAGCTTCACGTCCACGACCCGTCCGCCGGCATCCCATACCGGCTCCACGCCCATCGCCCACAGCGCCTGGGCTTCGAGCAGTCCCTGGTGGCGCATGGTTTCCACCGACCACAGGGAGAAGGCGAGCTTTTTGGGGATGCGCCCGGATTTGGCGCGGTGCGCCGCCAGCAGGGCTTCGACGGCTTCCTTGCCGGCTTCCCAGGCTTGCCTGGTGGGCACCCGCGAAGGATCGAAGCCGTAGAGATTGCGTCCGGTGGGGAGCGCGTCCGGGTTCTTGATCGGGTCTCCGCCATAGGAAGTCGGGCGGTGGCGGCCGGCCAGCGCCGCGAGCAGCCCCTCGGTTTCCCCGGCGGCGGCGAGGTCGCCGTGCCAGCGTTTGCCTTGTTCCAGCAATTCCAGGAATTTCCGGTCAGGGGCATGCGGCGGCTTGCCGTCGAGGTAATCGCGCAGCAGCTTGAACGGCGCACTTTCGGCGAGCTTGGCATAGTCGCCGACAAATATTTCGTCGAGATCGTCCTCCTTTACCCCGGCGTGGCGCGCGGCCAGTTCCCAGAACGGCTTGCCGAGCATCAGCAACACCGTGCCGAGGCGATGGATTTCCTGCGGCGCCTTGCCGAACGTGTGCAGTCCCAGCGGCTGGGCGGTCTGCGCCAACTCGTGGAGATGGTTGTGGAGTTCATCGGCGTAGCCGCGAAAATCGGCGGCGATGCGCGCGTCGTTCCAGCCCATGTCCTTGTCGAGGCGCTCCTTCTTTGCCGCCGCCAGGAGGTCGGCGGCGAGTTTGGCCTTCACCGCGCCCTCGTCCTGCGCCAGCCAGGCGTGCAGCAGGTCGTGGATGCGCACGGTGGTTTCGTGCAGTCCGGCGGGAGCGAACGGCGGGGTCTGATGGGTGACGATCAGCGCCCGCCCGCGCCGCTTGGCCTGCAAGGCTTCGCCGATGTTATCGACGATGTAGGGATAGATCACCGGGACATCGCCCACCGCCAGCAGCGGGTAATCGGAAACCGCCAGCCCGCGCTCCTTGCCGGGCAGCCATTCCTGGGTGCCGTGGGTGCCGAAGTGCACCAGCGCGTGCGCGCCGAAGGTCTCGCGCGCCCACAGGTACTGGGCGAGATAGAAATGCGAGGGGCCGGACTTGGTCGAGTGGTACAGGGCTTTTTCCTGGTCTTCCCACTTCTCCCCGCGCGGCGCTTGGGGGGTGAAAATCACCTTGCCGGCGGCCAGGCGCGGGATGACGAAGAAGGCTTCGCCGTTCGCGCGGACGGCCATCCCCGATTTTTCCGGTTCGCCCCATTTGCCCAGCATTTCGCGGCGCACGGCGGGCGGCAGCTTGTCGAACCAGGCGCGGTAGGTCTTCATCGGCAGGCGCGCCGCCAGCCCGTCGCGCAGCAGCGCTTCCAGTTGACCGTCCCGGTAGAAGGGCGTGAGCAGGCGTTGCAGGGCGTTGAGAAGGAGGGTTTCATCCTCCGGCAGGGTGTCGTAACCGGCGGCTTTCAAGGCTTGCAGGGCCGAGGCGAGGCTGCGCGGCAGGTTGAGATAGGAGGCGGAAAGGTTTTTCTCGCCCGGCGGGTAATTCCAGAAAAACACCGCGAGCTTCTTGTCGCCGTTGGCGGTGCGTTGCAGGCGCGCCAGGTTGAGCGCCTTGGCGACCACGGCCTGGGACTGCTCGGGGATCGGCGCGACCTGGTCGTCGCCCTTGTGCGTCGCGCCGGCGACCACCGCGTCGATGATCCCGGCGTATTCGCCCTGCGCCAGGAAAAATGGCACGTCGATCAGCGGCACGCCCTGCGGGTCGGCGCGCCATTGGGATTCGTCGCCCTTGCGGTAGGACAGCGCCTGGACGACCGGGATGCCCAGCTTGGCCAGTTCGGCGCGCCGCCCCTCGGGGTCGAGGACGATCTGGGTGTTGATGACGGCGTCGGCGGCCAGCTTGCCGTTGGCCGACAGCATCGGCGCGTGGGGCATCATTACCGGAACGTAGTAGGGCAGCGCCACCGCGCCGGCGGCTTCGATGCGGGCGATCAGGTCGTCGATGAAGCCGGTCTGCTCGGAAGCGATGTATATCTGGTGCAGGGCGATGGCGATCACCGGCGGCTTGCGTTCCAGGTCGATGCCTTTCCAGCGCAGGTAGGCCGCCGGGTCGGCGAAAACCGTGGCGGGCGCCTGGGGATGGTAGACGGCGGCCTTGGGGAACACCACCGGCGGCGCGATGCCGGCCATGGGCTGCCGGCGCAGGTGAGCGCCGAGGGTGCGGAAAAAGCCCTCGAAGTTGGCGCGCCCGCCGTTCAGGTAATAGGCGTGCAGGCGCCGCGCCAGCTCGTCGGGTAACCCTTGCCATTCCGGCGTCTGCTCGTGCAGCCAGATATGCGGCGCCTTCAGGCCGGGCAGCGCCTTGGCGAGACGGCTGCGCGCCAGCTCCTGGAGATGGTTGCGCGAGGTATCGAAAAACACCGCGTCCGCTCCGGCGAAAAGGTGCGCATCCTGCTCGGCGGGCAGTCGTTCGACATAGCGGGTTTCGACCCGGAAACCGAGGGGGGCGCCGATTTCGGCGAGCTTGTGGAATTTGCCGGGCGGAACCGGGTCGGTGGTGACGAACAGCAGGGTCTCCCCCAGGGCGTTGCCGCCCAGGAGGAGAGCCGCCGCGGCGGCGAGGGTGCGCAACGGTCTCATCAGAAATCGGCTTTCAGCGTGGCGAAGAGCGTGCGCCCCCGTTCCGCGTAGCCGAAATTCGGGGTTTTCTCGGCGAGGCGGACATCAGTGAGGTTGTTGATGCCGCTGCGGACGCTGAGGTTCTTGCCGATGTGCTTGCCAACGCTGACGTTCCACAGGGCGTAGGCGGGCAAGCTGTTGCCGGCGGTGGTTTGCGTGCCGGTATATTCCATCCCGGCGCGGGCGCTCCAGCCGTCGCCCGCCCGCCAATCGAGATGTGACGCCAGCGTTGCGTCGGGACGGTCGTCAAGCTCCTTGCCGGTGGTTTTGTCTTTCGTCTTGAGCAGGGTGAGGTCGGCGTTCCAGGAGAGATTGCCGCCGATTGTCCAGGTGAAGCCGGTTTCGAGGCCGGTGATGCGCGCCTGGTTGATGTTGTCGTAGAGGTAGGTGCGGCGGATGCCGGAGATGCTGAGTAGCTTGTAAGCGATAAGATTTTCGACCTCGTTGTGGAACAATGTGCCGCGCAGCGCGAGAGCGCCGCGTTTCCAGTCGGCGCTGATTTCCAGCGAATCCGAGGTTTCCGGCTTGATGTTGGCGTTACCGAGGAAAGTGTGCGGCCCTTCGGCGCCGACGTAGCCTGGGGAAATTTGCTTCAGCGTCGGCGCCTTGAAAGCATGGCCATAGCCGCCCTTGACCACCAGTTCCGGGCTGGCCTCCCACACCAGATAGGCGCGTGGGCTTGTTTCGGTGCCGAAGATTTCGTGATGGTCGACGCGCAGTCCGGCGGTCAGCATCAGATGCGCGGCCAGAGGCAATTCGTCCTGCACGAAGATCGCCTTGTGCGTGGCATCGTCCTGACCGTTCTTGAGACCGGCGTTCTTCAGCGTTTCCTCGCGGAATTCGCCGCCGGCGGTAAGCAGGTGGCTGTTTAGCTTGATCGCGGCAAAACCGTTGACCACTTCGTCGCTCATGTTCTGCGCCCGCGTGGGCGCTATGCCGTTGGTGCGCGAGTTGGTGATGTCGATCTCGCTCTTGTAGGCGCTCAACTGGCCGCGCCATCCGGCGAAATCGCCGCGCCAGGCAAGGTGTCCTCGGGTGCGCTGGATGTCATAGCGGTTTTCATAGGCCTTGCTACCGGAAACGTCGTTGTAGAAACGCTCTTCCCGCCCATCGCTCCAATTGGCGTCGAGGCTTTGCTCGGACGTCAGTTTGATCGTGCCGCCGACGCCGGCGCTGTGCGACTGCCGTCCCTCGATTTCCGAGTAGCGATTGTCTTCCTTCAACGGTATGGCGGCGCTGCGCGAGCTGTCGCCCATCAGCAGCAGGGACAGATTTTCGCTCGCCGGGCCGGCGGCGAATATCGAGGCATGGCCGATGTCGCCGCCGCCGCCGGTGAGGCCGGAGCCGGAGACCGTCGCTGAGCCGATCCAGCGGTCTTTCGGCTGGCGGGTGATGAGGTTGACGACGCCGCCCAGCGCCTCGGAACCGTAGAGCGTGGAGATCGGCCCGCGTATCACCTCGATGCGCTCGACCGCCGACATCGGCAGCCAGCCGTACTGATAGTCGGAATGGCCGACTACGTCGTCGGAGGGAGAAATGCGTCGCCCGTCGATCAGCGTCAGCGTGTGCTTGCCCTCCAGTCCGCGCAAGGCAAGGGTCTTGCGCCCACCGACCTGGCGCGGTGAAAGCGTGATGCCGGGCGTGCCGCGCACCGCGTCGAGCAAGTCGGCGGCGTTGCGGATTTCCAGCTCCTCCCGCGTGACGATGGTCACCGAGGCCGGCGCGGTGCGGGTATCGTGCTCCGACAGGGTGGCGGCAACCACCACGTTTCCGAGCGTTCTATCCTCCGCCCAGGCGTTCGCCGCCGGGATGGCCAGCGCCGACATAATGGCGAGCGGAAGGGATGCCCTGCGAAAGGGCGTGGCAATGGGTGATTGCATGAGACAGCCTCCAAACGGATTATCGAAAAATTCGCTGGCTGCCTCGGGTTCGAGGAATGGGTAGCTGGCTGGGTTAATGAAAACCGGGTGAAACGGTTTTGATGAGAATAATTATCAACTGCGCATCTGTGAGTTGTCAACTTCCTTTCCGCGGAATGCAGGCATGCCGCTGGCCGCCTACTGCCTGCCGGGGTCGGTGATGAAACCGATGCGCACCAGCCCGTGGCGCGCCGCTTCCGACATCGCTTGCGCCACTTTTTCGTAGGGCGTGGTGCGCTCGGCGCGGATATGCAACTCCGGCTGCGGTTGAAGGGCGGCGGCGGCGGCCAGGTGTTGCGCGAGCCGTTCCGCCGCGACCGGTTCGCCGTTCCAGTAAATTTGGCCGTGGGCGTCGATGGCGAGATGCACGTTGTCGGGCTTGGTCAGGTTAGGCGCCGAGGCGGCCTTGGGCAGATCGACCTTGACGGCGTGGGTCAGCAGCGGCGCGGTGACAATGAAGATAATCAGCAGCACCAGCATCACGTCGATCAGCGGCACCATGTTGATTTCGGCGAGCGGCGCATTGTCGTCGCCGTCTTCCATGCTTGCGAAAGCCATGATCTTCTCCTAGCGCACGGCCAGGCCGGGGTGGCTGGGTTCGGCGGCGGCGCTCAGTCCCATCCCCTGCGCGCGCGCCAGGGCGATGACCTTTTCGCTGGTGGCGCGGGCGTCGGTGAGCATCGGCGAGGTCTTGACGCCGGTGGCGAGGAAGGCGAACACGTCGTAGGCGAAGGAGTTGAGCTGCGACAACAGGTTGCGGTTGGCGCGGGCGAAGGTGTTGTAGCCGATCGCGGCGGGGATCGCCACGGCCAGGCCGATGCCGGTCATGATGAGCGCTTCGCCCACCGGGCCGGCGACCTTGTCGAGCGTGCCCTGGCCGGACAGGCCGATGGCGATGAGGGCGTGATAAATGCCCCACACCGTGCCGAACAGCCCGACGAACGGCGCGGACGATGCGACCGTGGCGAGGAAGGTCTGGCCGAATTCCAGGCGCGACTTGTCTTCCTCGATGGCGCGTTTCAGCGCTCGCGTCAGCAGTTCGTCGGGCGCGCCGGAATCGACCAGGTTGGCGGCGGAGCAGGCGCCGCCCTGCTTGCAGCGGCTGTGCTGTTCGATGGCGGTGAAGCCGTGATGCACCAGGTGCGAAAAGGGATCGTTGGCGCCCCCTTCGCGGATGCGGCCGGCCACGGCCTCCAGGTTGGTGGCTTCCCAGAAGGCGTCGAGAAACGCCCGGCTTTTCCGGCGCACCCGGAATAACTGCGCGCCCTTGGTGGCGATCAGATACCAGGTGCCGGTGGACATCACCAGCATCACCAGCAGGATGAATTGCGCCACGCCGTCGGCGTGGTCGAGAAAATGGGCGAAACCCAGCGACTGCTCCATGACTAACCTTTCAAGTTGAAAACGATAGGAACCACTACCCACGCGCCGAGCGCTTCCTCGCCGCGCCGCGCGGGGACGAATTTCCAGCGCCACACGGCGTCCAGCGCCGCCTGGTCGAGGCGGGGCGAACCGCTGCTGGTCTTGACCAGGATTTGCGAAGGCTTGCCGCTGGGTTCGACGTACACCCGCAGCAGGGTTTTTCCCGATTCTTCCAGGCGCCGCGCCATGGCCGGATAGATGGGGGCGGGGTTGTCCAGGTAGTCCGCGTCGAAACGCGGTTCGCTCGCGGCGGGCGGCGCGGGCGCCGCCGCGGGTGCCGGCGCCGGCGCGGGCGGTGGAGCCGCCTTGACGGCAGGCGCTTCGGCCGCCGGGGTGGGCGTCGCGGTGTCGGCGGCGATAATCCGGGGTTGCGGCGCGGGCTGGGGGGCAGGGCGGGGCGCAGGCTGCCTGGCCACGGGCTTGGGGCGCGGCGGGGTGACTTCCGGCTGCCTGGCCGGCTCGGGCTGGATGACGCGCACCATCAGCGTCGTCATCTCGGGCGGCAGCTTGACGACGTTGGCGGCGAGGAGCAGGGCGATAAGCGCCGCGTGCAGGCCGGCGATGGCCAGTACGCCCGCAGGGGAGATGCGCGATTCGAACCCGCCAGCCGATGGGAATGATTTATTCAGCATGATGTTGTTATTCCGCTCTTCCCGGTTATTTTTTCTACCACAGGTAAAACAGGTAAACCCACGGCGTTACCGCGCCCGCCAGCGCGCCCGCCACCGCCAGGTTGGCGAGCAGACGGCGCGGCCGCGAGGGAATATGGCGCAACATGCCGGCGGCCAGCGCCAGGCTCCACAAGACGGCGATGCCCAGCAGGGCGGCGCGGATTTCCGCCAGCCAGGCGATCTTCATGCCCTCGGCGGCGAGCAGGGTGGCGGTCAGTGCCGAAAGGCCGAGAAAGACCCCGATGCCGCCCATCGGCACCAGGCTGTAGGCGAGCCAGCGCGCGTTGTCCGCCGCCTTGCCGGGCAGCAGCGCGCCCGCCGCGCGCAGCCAGCCCCACACCCAGCCGCCGGCCAGCAGCGTGGCCGCGCCGATGTAGGCGAGGATGCCGAGGCCGTCGAGCCAGGTGAAAACGTCGCTGGATTCCGGGTAGTGGGTGAGCAGCCACCACGGCGCATCGTCCTGGAACAGCCAGAACGAATCGCGCTCGATCAGCCATGCGGCGATGGCTTGCTTGGCGGCGACGAACCACGGCGAGGACGACCACTGGAAAGCGCCTACCGCCACGCCCATCATGCCGAATACCAGCAGGCGCGCTTCCCAGGGGCGCGCCTCGCTTGCCGCCAGGTTGGCGATTTCGCTGCCCGGCAGGCGCGCCGCCAGGCGCACCGCGCCGCGGTGGCTGCTGCATTGGCCGCACATGTGGCAGGGGGCGGCGCCGGTCATGCGCCGGATGTCGATCAGCGGCGCGCATTGCACCGGCTGGCGCGCGCTTTCCGGGGCGGCGTCCCATTTTTCCCGATCGACGTGGAAGTGCAGCGGCGCCAGCCGCGCCAGCAGGGCGAATACTCCCGACACCGGGCACAGGTGGCGGCACCACGCGCGCGATCCCTTGCCGTAAACCAGCCCGACGGCGAGCGCGGCGACGGTGGAGCCGCCGAGAATCAGCAGCACCGCCTTGGGATATTCGTAAACCGACACCAGTTGCCCGTAGACGGTGGTGAGCACGAAGGCGACGAACGGCCAGCCGCCCCATTTCAGCCAGCGCGGCAGCGGGCGCCCCAGGCCGTGGCGGCTGGCCAGTTCGGTGAGGGTGCCTTCCGGGCAGAACAGTCCGCACCAGGCACGCCCGGCGAAGATCACCGAAAGGATCACGAACGGCCACCAGATGCCCCAGAAAATGAACTGGGCGAACAGGGTGAGGTTTTCCAGCATCCGCCCGTCCGCCGGCGGCAGCGGCAGAAAGGCCGGGATCGCCACCAGCGCCAGATAGAATATGATGACCGCCCATTGCAGGCCGATGATGACGCCGCGATGGCGGCGCATCGCGTCGCCGAGGCGCTGGAGCAGGGACAGCCGGGGCGGGGCGGCGGCATCGAAGATCGGGATGACGGTGTGTTCCATGGTCTTGCCTTATGAATCCAGAAAAAGCAGTTCAGCCACGGATAGCCACGGATAATCACGGATTTCAATGGTCTGCAAAGTGCGCACCTTACAGTCGCCGGGTGACTGGTAAATCTTTGCCAGCCCGATGTCTTGTCTGTGTCAATCCGTGTTTGTCCGTGGCTGACTGAGCTGTTTGGGATGAATTTTCCCGCCCGGTTTCAAAACGGAACGGGGCATATATCTTGCGCTGGCCGTCTTCCAGCAATACCGTGGCTTGCCACACCATGCGCCCGGCGCTGCATAGCGGCAGGGTGGCTTCGCCGCCGAACCGGCCGCCGCCGTGCGCGCTCAAATGGGCGCGGGAGAAGGCCATCGGCAGGGTGATGCCGCTGAAATCCACCTCCGTTGCCCGCGCGGCGCTGCCTTCCACCCGCAATTGCAGGCCGAGCGGCTTGAGCAGGGGAACCGGGCGCGGGCCGAGGGAAAAACGCAATGTTCCGCCGCCCGGCAGGGTTGCCGTGCAGGTTCCGCCGCTCAGGCTGCATGTTTCGTCGAGCGGCAGCGCGGTGGCCGGGGCGGAAAACACCATGACCTTCACCAGCGCCGCCACTGCCACCGCCGCCGCCAGAGCGCCGGTTACGGCACACAGCGGGCAGCCGTTCGAGATGGCGCCGTTTGGCGGGGGGGCATCCATGGGCATGGCTGCTTATTGCCCGCCTTGCAGTCTGTTGGCGCGCGGCGAGAGCGGCCGACCGAGGGCGGCCAGCGCCAGCAGCCAGTATGAGACATAGACGAACAGCGTTGTCAGCGCCGGGTGCGAGCGGTAGCCGGTGAGCTGCGCGACGAAGCCGCCGATGCCGCCGGTGTCGTCCAGCAGGAAGGAGCTGTCCCACAGGGGATCCATGCCGGCGGGCAGGATGTCCAGCGCGATCAGTTTTTCCGTGCCGCTCACCAGGAGCGAGGCGGCAAGCAGGAGCAGGACGGTTTCGGTGACGCGGAAAAAGGTTTTCCAGGCAATGCGCCGTCCGCCGCGTATCAGCGCCCAACCGGTAAGCAGCGCCAGCAGCAGGCCGGCGAGGGCAGACGCGGCGAAGAGCAGGAGATTGCCGCCGCTGTGCTCCATGCCCAGCCCGTAGAGGAAGATCACGGTTTCCGCGCCTTCCCGCCCTACCGCCAGGGCGGCCACTATCGCCACGCCGAGCAGGCTGGATTGGTTCATGGCGCGCGCCATGCCCGCTTCCAGTTCGCCCTTGAGGTTCTTGCCGTGGCGGCGCATCCAGAACACCATTTGGGTAATCAGAGCGGCGGCGATGAATACCATGCCAATCTGAAACCACTCCAGGGCGTCGCCGGCCAATTGGCTCTGCACTTCCAGCATGGTCAGCCCCAGCAGCGCGGCGAGGCCGATGCCGCCGATCACGCCGCCCCACAGCCAGTGGATGCCGTTGCGGTAGCCGTTGGCGTTGAGCCAGGCGTAGAGGATGCCGATCACCAGGATGGCTTCGACGCTTTCGCGCCAGACGATAAACAGTGCGTTGCCCATGGTTTTCCCCTACTTGACGACGATCTGTCCCTTGGCGGTATCCGGGTGGAATTCGCCGAAGAATTTGTAAACGCCCGGCTTGAGCGGCGCGAACACCACCGCGCGGGTGACGCCGGGAGCGAGCACGGTTTCCTTTCGGAGTTCGATGCTCTCGAACTCCTCCGGCCCCGGCCCCTTGTTGGTGACGACGATCTTGAAACGCTGTCCGGCGGGGACGTTGATGGTCTCCGGGGTGAAGCGGCCGTTTTCCACGGTGAGCGGATAAGCCGGCAATTCCGCGGCGCCCGCCTGGAACGGCGCCAGCCCGGCGGCGGCGAGGCACGGCAGCACGGCCAGCGGCAATGCCTTGGCGCGCAACAGCTTCAACAGGGTTTCCATGTGTTTCCTTTCATGACGATTTCTTGCCGGGGAGCGGCCAGCGCCGCTTCCCCATGCCTGACCTAAAATACCAACTGCGCCCGCACGCCCAGGATTTTCACCGCCGGCGTTCCGCCGTTGCCGGCGGGACGGCGCAGCCACTGGAAGTCCGGGGTGATCTCGAACTGCTTGTTGAGTCGGTAGCGGTAGTAGATTTCCGCCACGTTTTCCGCCCCGCTGGCGCCGAAGCCGTAATCCGCGATGCCGTCGCCGTCGGCGTCCAGCAAGGCCGAGTCGTTGCGGAAAGCGGCGCTTACCTTGTTCACGCCGAACGCCAGCCCTAGGCTGTCGCCGCCGCGATTCCAATAACTGCCGCCGAGTTCCGCGCCCAGGCTCAAGGTCTGGTCGAATGCCAAACGCTCGCCCCAGGCTTTGCCATAGCGGCCGAAGAGGGTGACGGCGTCGCCGATGCGCTGGTCGAAATTCAGCCCCATCCCGCGATGCGGCTGGGTTTCTCCGGCGACATAGGTCGGCGCCTGGCCGTTGCGCCAGAGGAAGGCGCGATAGTTGCCGGCCAGGCCGGAAAAGAATATCTGGCGCGTTTCCGCCTGGGCGATGACGAACGGCGAGGTGAACGAGCGGCTGAAATTGGCGCCCGGGCCGGCGCCGAACACCCCCAGCGAGAGGCGGAAGTTTTCCGGCTTCTGCCATTCGTTGAGGTAGGAAACCCGCACGCCGGGACTGAAGCCGTAGGCGTCGGCGCCGATGTTGGCGGCGAGCGGGTTGTCGAGCAGGGCGTTGTGGACGAACATGCTGCTGAGGAATTGCCGGGTTTCGTCGTTGGCGGCGGTGTTCTGGTCGAAGAAGGCGAACGGATCCATCTTGCCGAAATTGACCGTCAGGGTTTCGCGCGAGCGCGGCTTGAAGCCGCCCAGCGGCAGCGGGATGTCGGCCTGGTAATAGGCCTGCGCCAGCATCACCGCGCTGTTGTCGGCCTGTTCCGCCGTGCCGAGCTGGAAGGCGCTGGTGTTGGCGCCGGAGAAGGCCGTCATCATGCTGCCCAGGCCTTGCCCCTGGCCGATGCGGAAATGGCCGAAAATCATGCTGGTGGTGTCGCCGATGGCGCCCGCCGGGGTGCTGGCGGTGATGTCGGTGCGGTAGTTGAGCTGCACTTCGTTGTTGGGGCCGCCGCTGGCGCGCTGCGCCACGGTGGTGAAACTCGCCCCGGCGGTGATGCCTTCCAGCGCCTCGATGACGCGCGATTGCTTTTGTATGTCCTGCGCCTGGTATTCCACCGCCTTGAGGCGCGAGGTCAATTCCGGCTCGGTTTCGCTCAGGTTCTCCCGCGCCAGCCCCTGCTCCACGCGGGCATGGTTTTCTTCCAGCGCTTTCAGGCGCTTGTCCAGGTTCGCCTCGGCGGGCTGGGCGTTAAGTTGCCGGCGTAGCGCGGCGTTATCCTTTTCCAGCATTTCCAGGCGTTCGGCGAGGCGCTTCAATTCTTTCGCTATGTCGGCTTCGCCGGCCTGCGTAGCGCCGGAGAGGGCGAGCAGCAGCGCGGCGGCAAGCGGTTTCAGGGTGGCGTGCTTCATGCTCAGTATCCGCCTTTCTTGCCGATGCCGACGTAGGTGAATTCATATTCCACCTCGAACGGCTTGAACCACGGGCGCACTCCGGTGAGGCGGTCGGTGTGGCGGCCGAAATGCGCCTGCGGGTTGGCGGTGGGCGGGGAAATCCGGTATTTCACCGTGTACTTGCCCGGCCCCTTGAGCTTGACGTTGTCGCCGTAGTGCGGGCCGTCGTTGGCTACCATCGGCATGAAGTCGCCGCTGATCTTTTCGTTGGAACCTTGCTTGGTGACTTCGTATTTCACCACCAGATAGGGAATCCATTCACCCTCGGCGAAACCGTTGGGATTGTTGCCGAGCGCGCGGATGTCCGCTTCCATGTGAACATCCGACTCCTCCGGTTTTTTCATCACGCCTTCCGGCTCCATCAAGACCGGGTGCAGGTAGACGGCCGCGATTTCCATGCCGAAGCGCTGCTGCGGGACGCCGATCGGATATTCGACGGCAAGCGCTTGCCCCGCCAGGAACAACAGCCCGAACACCATCGGGAAGGTGATTTTTGCCAGCTTTCTTGTGAACATCGTGTTTCCTTTCTTTTAAATAGCAAATAAGAATTATTAACAATTGATGGCAAATTTTTTTGTGGCTTGCCCGCCCAAACCCGCCACCTGCAACACGCTTTCCAGTAGGCAATCCAATTCCAGCAGGCCTTCGTCGAGCAGTTGCCGCACCTTGTCGCCACGCCATTCCGCCAAAGTCAGGCGGCTGCCGGTTTCAACCAGTTTCACCACCGGCTCGCGCCGTTCCAGCCAGGCATCGACCATGAGTTGCATAAGTTGCCTCCTTGCGTGCAAATGAGAATTAGTCGCAATTATAAAAGTTAATCGTCCCCTGTCAAGGGGTTCGGAAAAATTACTCGTAACGAGGCTGTTTTTAGGGTTATGCGACGAAGCCGGGCTTGCCGTCTGCGGCTTTCCCGGAGCCGTCCGACTGTCCGGGCGGGGGAGGGATGTCGCCCATGTGGAAGGCGTATTTCCCCGTCTTGCGGTCGCTGAAGTAGCGTTTCATGGTTTCGCGCACGCTGGCGAACGCGACTTCGTTCCAGGGGATTTCCTCTTCCCGGAACAGGGCGACATCCAGGCTTTCGCTGCCGGGGTGAAACGCCAGATCGAGCAGGCGCGCCCGGAAGAACAGGTGCACCTGGTTGATGTGCGGGATGTTGAACAGGGTGAACAGGGAGTCGATTTCGACGCGGGCGTTGGCTTCTTCCAGGGTCTCGCGCGAGGCGGCCTGTGCGGTGGTCTCGGCGTTTTCCATGAAGCCGGCCGGCAATGTCCATAAGCCCAGGCGCGGTTCGATGGCGCGGCGGCAAAGGAGGATGCTCTCTTGCCATTCGGCGATGCAGCCGACGACCAGCTTGGGGTTTTCATAATGGATGGCGCCGCAGGCGTCGCACAGGTAACGCGGCAAATGCTCTCCGGGGGGAATGCCGAGGCGCACCGGGGCGCCGCACTGGCTACAGTAGTTCAAGGCGCCGCTCCCAGGGGCAGGCTGAGAATGAATTTGCTGCCTTTTCCCGGCGCGGATTCGATCTGGACATCTCCCCCGTGCGCCTCGGCGACGCCCCGCACGATGGCCAGGCCAAGGCCGGTGCCGTCGCTGCGGGTGGTGAAAAACGGTTCGAACAGGCGCTCCTGGATGGCGGGGTCGATACCCGGGCCGTTGTCGGCAACGGACAGGATCAGCCGTCCGCCGGCGTTTTCGCCCGACAGGCGGATGACGCCGCCGTCGCGGCAGGCCTGCATGGCGTTTTCGAGCAGGTTGGTCAGCGCGCCGGTCAGCGCTTTGCGGCTGCCCAGCAAAGCCGCGTCGCCGCTGCGGTCGGCGACCTCCAGGCGGAGCGCGGAGGGCAGTTGCGGCTCGATGACTTGCTGCAATTCCGCGAGCAGCGAAGCGACCGTAATATTTTCCAGGCCTGCGGTTTCGCCCTTGACGAACATCAGCATGTCCTGGATCAGGTGTTCAAGGTGGCGCAGACGGGTCAGGGATTTTTCGGCAAAACGCATCCGGTCGGCTTCCGGCAGTCCCGCCTTGTTCAAGTGCGCCGTATACAGCAGCGCCGTGGCGAGCGGAGTGCGCAACTGGTGCGCCAGCCCGGCGGCCATTTCGCCCATCGCGGAGAGCCTTTGGTGGCGCTGCAATTCGCGTTGCGTGGCGTAGGCTTCGGTGACATCCAGAATCACCAGCACCTGCCCGCCGGCGGAGTCGAGCGGGCTGCCGGTGATGCTGACCCGCCTTCTCGCCTGTGAGTCGCCGGCGGGAGGCAGTTCCCACTCGTTGGGCAGTACCGTGGGGGTGAGATTGCGGGATGCGATGTCGTTCCAGTTGACGCCCAGGACTTCCCCGGGAAACATCGAATGCGCGGCGGGATTGGCGTCGATGGCGACCCCGTTGTGATCGAGCACCATGACCCCCGCCGGCATGGCGGCGAGCAGATGGGCGAGGCGCTGCGACAAGGCTTCCTTTTCCAGCAATTGGCGCCGCAATTCGCCGTTGGCGACGGCCAATTCGGCGGTAAGGCGCTCGACCTGCAATTGTAGTTCGTTATAGGCGCCGGCAAGTTGCTCGGAAGCAAGGTTGAACAGCGAAAAAGCCTGTTCCAGTTCTTCGGGCGCGATGGTTTTGATGGTGGCCGGCAATGTTGTCATAACGGCGGGAAAAGGTTGCGAAACATCATACAGCAAGGCGTGTATGATAAAAAGCGCGCCGGAGTCCGCTTGCTCTGCCGTAAATTAATACTTCACCGTGACGGGGTGGGCATTTTCCGTCTTTTTTAAGGTATGATTGCCATAAACTGGGCATAGCCCGATTATGGCAAGCAAAACAAGATTTCAAGCATGATTAACGGAGTCGCAAGATGTCGGAGCTCTTAAAGAATATTGATGCGCGCACCAAGCTGGCAGGCACCAATAAATTGGAAATCCTGCTGTTTACCTTGGGGACCGATTTGCGTACCGGGCGCCGGGAAACCTTCGGCATCAATGTGTTCAAGGTGCGCGAAGTGATGCGCGTTCCCGAGATTACCCGGGCGCCGGAGATGCCGGCGGCGGTGGAGGGGATGGTAAGCCTGCGCGGCGCCTTGGTGCCGGTGGTCGATCTGGTGAAATATGTCGGCATCCAGACCGAAAAAAAACCGGAGATCATGATCGTTACCGAATACAACGGCCATACCCAGGGGTTCCTGGTCGAGGCGGTGGATACGATTTTGCGCCTCGACTGGGCGGCGATGAAGGTGCCGCCGGATATGCTCGCCGCGGAAATGGGGGGGTTGGTGACCGCCGTGACCGAGTTGCCGGACAATCGTCTGGTGATGATGATGGATGTCGAAAAAGTGCTGTCCGAGACCGGGCATTTCGACGACAACGCCATCGCCTTCAATGCGATTCAGCCGCTGAAGATGCAGCGAACCGTGTTTTTCGCCGACGATTCGGCGGTGGCGCGCCGCCAGATTTCGCGCACCCTCGACGCGATGGGGGTGAAATACGTCAGCGCCAATAACGGCAAGCAAGCCTGGGATGAGTTGCAGCGGATCGCCAACCAGGCGGAGATTATGCATACCACGGTGTCGAATTTGGTGCAGTTGGTGCTGACCGACGTGGAAATGCCGGAAATGGATGGCTACGTGCTGACCAAGAGCATCAAGGGCGACCCCCGCTTTGCCGGCATTCCGGTGCTGATGCATTCGTCGCTGAGCAGCACGGCCAACGAAAAGCTCGGGCGCGCGGTTGGGGTCGATGAATACGTGCCGAAATTCGAGCCGCACAAGCTGGCCGACATCCTGACTCGTTTGCTGACGTAAAAAGCATGACTTGGAGTATTGTCTAAAATTGAGTATGGCGCTGAGGTGAATATGCAATCCAATCAACTTCTTGAGGCAGTGGATGCGAGAACCAAGCTGGTTGGTTCCAACAAGATGGAAATCTTGTTGTTTTCCTTGGGAACGGGCGAGATTTTCGGTATCAACGTGTTCAAGGTGCGCGAGGTGTGTCAGACGCCGTTCGTGACCAAGACGCCGTACATGCCGGATGGCGTGGAAGGGGTGATTTCCCTGCGCGGCAACATTATTCCGGTTATTTCGTTGGCCTCGTTCGTCCATGCCGGCGCAGTGCCCGAAGGCAGCGGCAACACCATGATCGTGACTGAGTTCAGCCGGCATACTCAGGGTTTCCTGGTCGAGGACGTGGATCGGATCATCCGCGTCGATTGGGACAAGATCAAGCCGCCGCAAAACATGCTATCGGGCAACGAGGGCATGATTACCGCGATTACCGAATTGCCGGATGGCCGTTTGGTTTCGATTCTGGATGTCGAGCAAATTCTGGCGGCGGCCTTCGGAATCGAATCGGTGCCGGATTTTGCGCCGATCGAGGTGGAAAAGGACTCCACCGTGTTTTTCGTCGATGATTCTGCGGTGGCGCGGAAAGAAATCGTCATGGTGCTCGACCGGCTCGGCGCGAAATACCAGCAGGCCACCAACGGCCAGGAGGCGTGGGACAAGCTGCAAGGGCTGGCGAACCGCGCCCAGCAGGACGGCGTGCCCATGTCCGAGCAAATCAGCCTGATTCTGGCGGATGCGGAAATGCCGGAGATGGATGGCTACGTCCTGGTCAAGAACATCAAAGGCGATCGGCGTTTCGAGGGTATCCCGGTGGTCATGCATTCCTCGCTGTCTTCGGATGCGAACCGCGACATGGGCAAGCGCGTCGGGGTCGATGCCTACGTGGCGAAGTTCGATCCAGCGGTGCTGGCGGATACCTTGCGTCCCTTGCTGCAACGTTGAGGTTTCGTGAAGAATGCGCCGTAGCGATGGCTGCGGGGCGGTTGGAAATAATAGTAGAATCTCACCCGATGGAGATGGAGTGCGGAGTGGCTCATGCCTGACAAAAATATGAAATTCTTGGTGGTGGATGATTTTTCGACCATGCGTCGCATCATCCGCAATCTGCTGAAAGAACTTGAATTCACCAACGTGGACGAGGCGGAGGACGGCTTGATCGGCCTGAACAAGTTGCGCGGCGGGAATTTCGATTTCGTGGTCAGCGACTGGAACATGCCCAACATGACCGGCATCGACATGCTCAAGAACATACGCGCCGACGCCAGCCTCAAGCATTTGCCGGTTTTGATGGTCACGGCGGAGGCGAAGAAAGAGAATATTATCGAGGCCGCCCAGGCCGGAGCGGATGGATACGTGGTCAAGCCCTTTACGGCTGCGGTTCTGGAAGAAAAACTCAACAAGATATTTCAGAAAAGGGGGATGTAGTGAGCAACGAGAACGGTGATTCTGATGAGCTGGAGGCGCTTTTCGACAGCATCGTCGCTGCCAGCGGCCCGGCGGAAACCGATATTGTTGATGCCGAAATCGTGCATGAGGAAACCAAGCCAGAATCTCCGGCGGAAGCCGCCGGGGACGGGACGGTGTTTTCCCAGATCGGCCATCTGACTCGCAAGCTGCACGACACCCTGCGTGAGCTGGGATACGACAAGACCCTGGAAAAAGCGGTGGAGTCGATTCCCGATGCGCGCGACCGCCTGGATTACATCGCCAAGATGACCGAGCAGGCGGCGGTGAGGGTGCTGACCGCCACCGAGATCGCCCAGCCGATTCAGGACAAGCTGGAAACCGAGTCCGGCGAACTGGCCGCGCAATGGCAGCGCGTTTTCGACAATCAGCTCGGGGTCGATGAATTCAAGCAATTGGCGGCGAAGACCCGCGATTTCCTCAAGGATGTGCCGGGACGCACCAAGGCGACCAACGCCCAGTTGATGGAAATCATGATGGCGCAGGATTTCCAGGACTTGACCGGCCAGGTCATCAAGAAAACCATCGAGATGGCGCAACGCATGGAGCACGACATGCTGCAACTGCTGATCGCGGTGACGCCGGTCGATAAAAAAGCCGAGGTCGACGCTTCGTTGCTCAACGGTCCGGTTATCAACGCGCAAGGCCGTTCCGACGTGGTAACGAGCCAGGAGCAGGTGGACGATTTGCTGGAAAGCCTGGGTTTTTGATTGGATAAGCGCTAGGAACGCCGGACTGGAGATACGCCATGAGCCATTTCGCAGGAATGGAAGAGTTGTTGCAGGATTTTCTTACCGAAGCCGGTGAGTTGCTGGCCGACGTGGACAACAAGCTGGTCGAGTTGGAAAAGCGCCCGGACGACAAGGCGCTGTTGAACGATATTTTCCGTGGGTTCCATACCATCAAGGGCGGCGCGGGTTTTCTGAATGTCAATGAGCTGGTGGAATTGTGCCACCGCACGGAAAACCTGTTCGACAAGCTGCGCACCGGCGAATTGCAATTGACGCCGGAAATCCTGGATGTGATTTTAAAATCGACCGGCGTGGTCAGAGACATGTTCGGGTCGCTGTCGCAGTCCCAATTGCCTAGGGCGGCCGAGCCGTCCCTGCTGACGGCATTGGATATGGTGCTTTCCGGTAATGCGGCATCCGCCGTGGCGGCCCAGGCGGCGGAATCGGCCAGCGCCCCGGCGGCAAATCCCGGCGGACCGGATTGGGATGCCATGCATCAGGCGATCACCGGCCAAGTGGTGGAAAAGCACGTGGAGCCGGCTCCCGCCGCCAGTGCCGCGCCTTCCGCCCCGGCCATCCCCGCCGCCCTGACGCCCAGCTTCGATGCCAGTTCCGCTCCGTCGCGCTCCAAGCCCGCCACGGCGGCGCCTGTGCAAGTGGCCGCCAAGGAAACCACCATCCGCGTCGACACGGCGCGCCTCGACATGGTGCTCAACCTGTCGGGTGAGATCGGCTTGACCAAGAACCGCTTGACCTGCCTGCGCGCCAATATCCTGCAAGGGAAAACCGATGCGGATACGCTCAAGGCGCTCGACGAAGCGGTCAGTTCGCTGGACTTGCTGGTCGGCGATCTGCAAAACGCGGTGATGAAAACCCGCATGCAGCCGATCGGCCGCCTGTTCCAGAAATATCCCCGTCTGGCGCGCGATTTGGCGCGGCAATTGGGCAAGGATGTGGAGTTGGTGATTACCGGCGAGGAAACCGAGATCGACAAGACCATGATCGAGGATCTCAACGATCCGTTGGTTCACTTGGTGCGCAACTCGGTCGATCACGGCGTGGAGAGCACGGAAGACCGCCGCGCCTGCGGCAAGCCGACCAAGAGTCTGGTCAAGCTGAGCGCTCAGCAGGCGGGCGACCACATCGTGATCGAGATTTCCGACGACGGCAAGGGCATGCGCCCCGATGCGCTGCGACGCAAAGCCTTGGAGAAGGGCTTGATCGACCTCGAAACGGCGAATAGCCTGGATGACCGCCAGTCGCTCAATCTGATTTTTCTGCCGGGTTTTTCCACCAAGGATCAGATTTCCGACGTTTCCGGCCGTGGCGTCGGCATGGACGTGGTGCGCACCAATATCCAGAAGCTCAATGGGCGCATCGACATCTCCTCCGCGGTGGGGCATGGCACGACCATTACGATTTCCCTGCCGCTGACCTTGGCGATCCTTCCCGTGCTGGTGGTGCGCCTGGGCGATCAGCCTTTCGCCGTGCCGCTTTCCATGGTGCGCGAGATCATTCCGATCAACCCCAAGGAAATCCAGCAGGTTTCCGGCAGGGCGACCATGGTGGTGCGCGACGAGGTGCTGCCGGTACGCTCCCTTGCCGACCTGATCGGCTGGCCTCGTTCGGCGACGCCGGCATTCGGCGTGCTGATGCAAACCACGGTGACGACCTTCATTCTGGCCATCGACGGCTTCCTCGGCAGGGACGATGTGGTCATCAAGCCGCTCCACGACATCAAGCCGAAGGGAATTGCCGGCGCCACGCTTTCCGGGGATGGGCTGGTGGTTCTGGTGCTGGATATCGAAGAGTTGCTCAACATGAATACGATGGAAACTCGTGCCGCGATGTTCGCCTGACCGCCGTTCAACCAGGTTTCCCATGAGACGCCGCACTTCATTGGGAACGGAGCAGGGATAATTCATGCACGATCATGCGTTTCTTGGCCGCCAGCCGATCCTCGACCGACAGCAGAAGATCATTGCCTATGAGTTGTTGTTTCGCCACCATCGCGATGCCGTCACCGCCCAGATCGGGGACGAGCACGACGCCAGCGCCACGGTGTTGTCCAGCACGCTTTGCGATATCGGCACGCAATGGGTGCTGGGCGACAAACCGGCATTCCTCAATGTTTCCGCCTCGATTCTCCTAGGTAGCGGCGTCATCGAGTTGCTGCCGCCTGACCGGGTGGTGTTGGAACTGCTCGAAACGGTGCATCCCACCCCGCAAGTCCAGGCACGCTGCAAATATCTGCGCTCGAAAGGGTACAAATTCGCGCTCGACGATTTCGTGCTGAACGAAATGACCGAGCCGATGCTGTCGTTCGCCAGCTATATCAAGATAGACATCCGCTTGACGCCGCTGGACAAGATTGGCGAGGTGCTGAAGGAGATTGAAAAGCGCAATCTGAACGTCAAGCTGATCGCGGAAAAAGTCGAGACGGCGAGTGAATTCAAGGCATGCAAGGAATTGGGTTTCCACTTTTTCCAGGGGTTCCACTTTGCGCACCCGGAAACCCTGTCGGCAAAAACCATCAATCCGGCCTATGAGAATGTCTTGTTGCTGCTCAACAAGGTGCGCGAGAACGCCGATTCGCCGGAAATCGAGAAATTCTTCAAGCACGATGTGGCGTTGACCTTCAAGCTGCTGCGTTACATCAATTCGGTAGGCTTCGGGTTGTCTTGCGAAATCGAATCGATCCGCCACGCCATAGCGATTCTAGGCTACCAGCAGTTGTACCGGTGGCTCACGCTGCTGCTGGTTACGGCAGGCCAGGCGACGACTCCCCATGCCTTGCTGATTACCGCGATGACGCGCGGTCGCCTGACGGAGTTGTTCGGGCAAAGCTATATGGAGCCGCGGGACCGTGACAACCTTTTCGTGGTCGGGATGTTTTCCTTGCTGGATGTGATATTGGAAACCCCGATGGATAAGGTGTTGGAAAAGCTCTCCCTGCCGGCGGCGGTTGGCGATGCCTTGCTCCTCCGGCAAGGGGTTTACGGTCCTTTCCTGGCATTGGCCGAAGCCTGTGAGACGGGGGATGCGAATAAGATCGAGGAGCTTGCGCTCTCCTTGCAGCTTGAGCCGGAAAAAATTAACCGTGCTCATCTCGAGGCGTTGGCGTGGGCGGAAACATTGGGCGTCTAATCAGAAGTGGATTTCAGTATACCGGTTAGACACTGTCCATTGATTAGGCTAGAATAGCCACATGGAAAATCAAATGTACAACAGGAGTGCAATTGTCGATCGGCTGCGGGAGTTCGGGATCAACCCGACGCACCAGCGCATCGAGATTGCCTATGCCTTATTTTCCCGGCAGGAACATTTGTCGGCGGATCAGATTCTGGCGGCGGTCAACACCAAACATAGCGAGACCTCCAAGGCGACTGTCTACAATACGCTTAATTTATTCGTCGAGAAGAAACTGATACGCGAGGTGATCGTCGATCCGAGCAAGGTGTTCTACGATCCGAATACGCATGTCCACCATCATTTTTACGATGTGGCCACCGGCCAGTTGATGGACATCGACAGCGACGAACTGCAACTGACCGGCTTGCCCAAGCTGCCGGAGGGCATGGCGGTGGAGAGCATCGACGTCATCGTGCGCATCTACCCCAGCCAGCACCTCAATTCCTGACGGGGCGATGCGCCCCGCCGGTTCGTTTTTCCCTCAGATACGTTGCGCCAGTCCGGTCGCCTTGCCGATGTAGTTGTGCGGCGTCATGTCCATCAGGCGCTGTTTTTCGCCGGCGGGGATGGCTAGCCCAGCGATGAAGGTTTGCAGGGTTTCGCGGTTGATGCCATCCTTGCCGCGCGTCAGTTCCTTGAGTTGCTCGTAGGGATTCGCCACGCCGTAGCGGCGCATCACCGTCTGGATCGGTTCCGCCAGCACTTCCCAGTTGCCGTCGAGATCCGCGTCGAGGCGCTGGGGGTTGGCCTCCAGCTTGCCCAGGCCGCGCAGGCAGGATTCATAGCCGAGCAGGGCATAACCCAGCCCGACGCCCATGTTGCGCAATACCGTCGAATCGGTCAGGTCGCGCTGCCAGCGCGAGACCGGCAGCTTCTCGCTCATGAAGCGCAGCAAGGCATTGGCGAGGCCGAGATTGCCTTCCGAGTTTTCAAAATCAATGGGGTTGACCTTGTGCGGCATGGTCGAAGAGCCGACTTCCCCCGCTTTTACCTTCTGCTTGAAATAGCCCAGCGAAATGTAGCCCCACACGTCGCGGTCGAAATCGACCAGGATGGTATTGGCGCGCGCCACGGCGTCGAACAGCTCGGCCATATAATCGTGCGGCTCGATCTGGATGGTATAGGGGTTGAGGGTCAGCCCCAGCTTGCCGACGAAAGACCGGGCGAATTCTTCCCAATCGAATTCCGGGTAGGCGGAGAGGTGGGCGTTGTAATTGCCGACCGCGCCGTTGATTTTTCCCAGGATGACCACCGCGGCGATTTTCTCGCGTGCTTTTTCCAGCCGGTATGCCGTGTTGGCCAATTCCTTTCCGACCGTGGTGGGGGAGGCGGGCTGGCCGTGAGTATGGGCGAGCATCGGCAGGCCGGCCCACATGCCGGCAAGTTCCTTCAGCTTGGCGATGACCTTGTCGAGCGCCGGCAGCATGACGGTTTCGCGCGCGCCTTTCAGCATCAGGGCATGGGAAAGGTTGTTGATGTCTTCCGAGGTGCAGGCGAAATGGATGAATTCGCTGACTTTCATGATTTCGGCATTGTCGGCAAGGGATTGCTTCAGCCAATATTCGACGGCCTTGACATCGTGGTTGGTGGTGGATTCGATGGCCTTGACGGCGGAGGCGTCGTTCTCTGAAAAATTGGCGGCCAGGCTATCGAGCCGCGCCAGCGTGGCGGCGGAAAAGGATGGCACCTCGGCGATCTGCGGCGCGGCGCTCAGTGCCTTCAGCCATTCGATTTCGACGCGCACCCGGTAATGGATCAGGGCGAATTCGCTGAAATAGGGACGCAGGGAGGCGCCCTTGTTGTGATAGCGGCCGTCGAGAGGGGATAATGCAGTGAGAGCAGAGAGGTTCATGGCAGTCGAATCGGTGAAAAACTAATATTTTACTCTATCTATGAAGCTCGAAACATTGCTGGAGCAGGTGCGCGCCTGTAAAGTTTGCGCGGATGCCTTGCCCAATCCGCCACGTCCCATACTGCGGGCGGCGGAGGGCGCGCGCCTGCTGATCGTCGGTCAGGCGCCGGGGCGTGTCGTGCATGAAACCAGCATCCCCTGGAACGATCTGTCCGGCGACCGTTTGCGCGAGTGGATAAATATCGGGCGGGAGCGGTTTTACGACGAACGCGACATTGCCATCATCCCCACCGGATTCTGCTATCCGGGCAGCGGCGGGCGCGGGGATCTGCCGCCGCGCCCCGAGTGCGCACCATTATGGCATCCGCCGCTTCGCGCCGCGCTGCCGGACATCAAGCTGACCTTGCTGGTGGGTAGCCATGCGCACGCCTACTATCTGGGCAGGCGGCGCAAAAGGACGTTGGCGCAGACGGTGCAAGCCTGGCAAGAATACTTGCCGGAGATATTTCCGCTTCCGCACCCCAGCCCGCGCAACCGCCTATGGCTGAAACGCAATCCCTGGTTCGAGGCGGAAGTGGTTCCCCAATTGAGAAAACGGATAGCGGCTGTTCTAGCCGGTTAACGTAGGGGGCGGCGTGTCCTGAAGGTAGGGGGCGTACATCTTGTCCATGCCGAGGATGTGCTTGACCAGCCAGTCCGATACCAGGAAGTGAAACATTTGCGGGGTGAAGGTGTTGTCGCCGGCATTGAATTTTCTTTCGAACTCGTGCAGTTGTTCGATAATCGATTCGTGCGCTTTCTTGTGCTGCGCGTAACCGGGAAAGTTATGCTGGCGCATCAGCAGCTCTTCTTCGGCGAAGTGCAGTTCGGTGTAGTCGAACAGCGCGTGAAGAATTTCGCCGAGCGACTCCCTGGCCTTGCTGGTGAAAATCGCTTCATGCAACTGGTTCACCAGCTTGAAAATTCTTCGATGGTGTTCGTCCATCACCGGATGGTTGACCGTGAACTGCGGAGACCAGTCGGAAAATCCCATGATCGTTTCTATCGCTTGGCGCCGGACACGGAAGGTTCCGCCGGGTTAGAGCGCCGCCGGTTGGCGGGTGTAGGGCGGCCGGTTTTCCTGGGGTGGAAGGAAGTTGCCGCCGTAGGTCGCGGTGAGTTCGAAAACGCACAGGAACAGCATCGGCTGTTGCTCGATGGTCATGAAGCTGGCATAGACCTTGGCCACGACAGTTTCCCCGGAGGCGGTCATCAGCGGGAGGGAGATCACTTTGAGGTACTCCGAGTGGCTGATCTTTTCGATGATGCTGTCGAGCGTCTGAAGAAACAATTGCTCGACGTTCATCTTCTTGAGCAACTCCACCGGATAGCCGCAGCAAACCGGACGCGACGAGGAGGCATGCCGGACATCGCCGCTGTCGGGATCGACCAGCAAATTCAGGATATTGTCGCTGTCGTTCATGTTGCCCTCCTAACTATCCAAGCGCGTATGCGCGCAAAGAGATATGCGGCTTGCATTGAAATCCATGGCCTGAAAAAAATGGGACGCCCGTGGGCGTCCCTAAATTTTCACCATTGGAGGAGTGAAAAAGCAAAAACCGGTATTGGCCACGGCCCGTGACACAAGGCCACGTCATGATCGCTACGATACGCCGGTCATTGCGGGAATATTATCAGGGGGGAGCGGGTAATGCGCTAAGCGCGGCGCTGGAAAGGGGTGGGGACAACCCCCTGTTTTGCGGTAGGGGAAACGCCTAGCCCGGTCAGGCTTCGTTTTCGACCCATTGCACGGCGAAGCGCACCAGCTCGGCGGCCGTCTTCAGGCCGAGCTTGTCCTTGATGTTGGCGCGGTGCGCTTCGATGGTCTTGACGCTGCGTTTCAGCTCGCGGGCGATCTCGCCGGTGCCGAAGCCCTGGCCGATCATACGCAGGATTTCCAACTCCCTGTTGCTTAGGTTGGCGACCGGCGAGGCGTTGGTGTCGGCGCGGTTGTCGATCAGCCTTTGCAGCATGCGCGAGCGCATTTTGTCGCTGACATAAATTTCACCGTGGAGTATCTGACGGATCGCCGACAATATCTTTTCGGTGGCTTCCTGTTTCATGATGTAGCCCCGCGCGCCGGCGCGCAAGGCGCGTTCCGCATACAGCGCTTCGTCGTGCATCGACATCACCAGAACCGGGATGTCGTAACCGCGCTGGCGCAGCATCTGGATCAGCTCGATGCCGGAGACCCCGGTCAGGGAAATGTCCACGATGGCGATGGAATGCGAGCAGTTTTTCATCTTTTCCAGCGCGTGGTCGGCGTCGCCGGCTTCGCAACAAACGCATAGGTCAGGTTCGCGGTTGATTAACTGGGCGATGCCCTGCCGCACGATCGGGTGATCGTCGACAATCAGAATGTGGTGTTTTACGGTGGTTTCCATTTGTTGTCTGTTGTTATGACTTGCCGGGATTATCCGCCACTATGGAAATCGTGGAGCCTTGCCCGGTATTCTTGTGGATTTCCAGGCCAGCCCCGATCATTTTCGCACGATACTGCATGATATGAATTCCCATCCCGCTGCTATTTTCCCACGCGGCCGGACCGTAACCGTTTCCGTCGTCGGAGACCGCCAGAAAAACCTTTTCCCCGATATTTCTCAATTCTATCAGGATGTGATGGGCATGGCCGTGTTTAACGGCATTGCCCACCGCTTCCTGGGCGATGCGGTAGAGGTTGATGGCCACGACGTTGTCATACACTAGCACAGGCGCACTGCACTGGAAAGTGCAGGAAACCCTGTAAAGCGCGTGGATGTTGACGGCAAGCTGCTCCAGCGCCGCCATCAGTCCGTTGGATTCCAATTCCACCGGGAACAGGCCGCGCGCCAGGGCGCGTGTCCGGGAGATGGATTGGTTGACCAGTTGCACGATCTGGGCGGCATCGAGCTTTTCAGACGGCGATAGGGTTGCTAGTTTTTGTTCCAGCGCCTTGGCCAGGAAGGCGATACCGGTCAGGTGTTGCCCCAGGCCGTCGTGCAATTCCTGGCCGATGCGTTTTTGCTCTTCCTCGCTGACATGGATGATTTCCGTTTCGAGGCGGCGGCGTTCGGAGATCTCGCCGGTCAGTTCCTGATTGGCCAGCGCCAATTGGTGGGTGCGCTCGGCGACGCGCCGTTCCAGTTCGTCGCGCGCCAGGCGCAGTTCCTCCTCGGCGGCCTTGCGCGTGGTGATGTCCAGCATGACGCCGACCAGGCCGGCCGCCTGGTTGTCGGCGTCGGTGAAGAGCGATTTGTAGAACAGGATGTCGTGCCGCCTGCCGTCGGCGAAAAGCACCTTGGCTTCGTAAACCTGCAAGCCGCCGTTCTCGAACAGGGTGTCGTCCATGCCCTGGTAGATATTGGCCAATTCCACCGGATTGAAGTCGTACACCGTTTTGCCGACCACATCGCCGGAAGCCATGCCGAGGGCGGATTCAAAAGCCTTGTTGCAGCCCAGGTAATGCCCTCCGGCATCCTTGAAAAAGACCGGGTTGGGAATGGCGTCGATCAGCGTCTGGGTAAAGCGTATCTGCCGTTTGAGTTCGTTTTCGATTTGCTTGCGCCGGCTGATGTCCTGCATCACCACGACCACGGCGAGGCCGTCGCTGCCTGGCATGGTGGCTTCCGCGATTTCCACTTCGCGGGGCATTCCGCCACGGGTAAGGATGCGGCTCTCGTAGCGGTTGTCGAATTTCTCCCCGGCAATGCGGCGCACGTGATTTGCCGCCACCGTCTCGCGCAAATCCGGGTGTATCAGGCCGGCGAACGATGGCAATGCGCGGATTTCGTCGTGATCGTAGCCGGTGATCCGGCATAGGGCGTCGTTGGCATAAACGATACGGCGCTTTTCGATGATGAACAGCCCTTCGTCGATGTCCGACTGGGCTTTGAGCAGCGCCTGATAGAGGTCGCGCTGTTCGCGCAGATTTTGTTCCGCCATTTGGCGCGTGGCGACTTCGTTGATGAGCTGGCGGTTGGCGATTTCCAGTTCCTGGGTGCGTTTGTACACCTCGTTTTCCAGGTGCATGTGGGCGTCGCGCAGTAAATTTTCCGCTTCCTTTTGCTGGGTGACGTCGAGAATCAAACCGTTGAAATGGGTTGGCTTGCCGTTGCCGCCGAATACCGGCGAGGACACGGTATGCAGCCAGATCAAGCCTTTATCCGGGTGGCGCCAGCGTATTGGCGCGGTGAAATTTTTTCCCTGCTCCAAGGCATTCTTGTTTTCGGCTTCGACATGCGGCAAATCGTCGGGGTGAATGCTGGCGAACCATTCCTCGAAATCATAGGGGTTGCCGATTCCCATCAACTCCCGGATCGACGGGCTGACCAACGCCACGCTGGCGCCGTGCGGCAATGCCGGATCGACCGTCAGGCGATAAATGACGAATCCCCTGGCGTTTTCCAGCATCGAGCGGAAATTCGCCTCGCTTTCCTTCAGCGCGTGGGTGGCTTGTTCGATCTCGTCATGGAGCTTTACCGGGTTGCGGGCGAGAAACCAGGCCAGCACGGCGGCCACCAGGGCGAGCAGGATGCCGCCGTGGCGCAGCCATGAGGTGCCTGGGGCATCCCAGCCTTCCTTGTGTGTCGCGGCGATTTGCCAGGAACCGCTGGGCAGGGTGATGTCCAGCCGCACCGGATCGGCTTCGAAACTTTGCCCGTCGCCCCAGAAAATATCACCGTCGGCGCCCTTGCCGTCCTTGCCGCGCAGGGCGAATTTCAGAAAAGGGTGCTCGCGCTTCAGCCCCGCCTCCTCCAGCAGCTCCTCTTCGTTGATGAGGAGCGATGCGAGTCCCCAGTAACGGCCATTTTCCAGAAAGATCGGGGTGCGGCTGACTATCGCCGTGCCGCCTTGCACCAGCTCGAAAGGGCCGTTTACCACGGTGCGGCGCGTAGCAATGGCGAGCCGCACCATTTCTTTCGAGGTGTCGCGCTCCAGCAACTTCAGGCCAAGGACGGCCTCATTGCCCTTCAGCGGGTAAATGTGGCTGACGATGCTGTCGCGCGCCAGTTGGATGCTGCGTATCCCCGTTTGCTGCTTCATCAACTCCTGGGCGAAAGCGCGGAATTCGGCGACGCCGACTTCGGGGTTGTTGGCGACGAAGGCTGCCAGGCCGCGCGTCAGCAACAGCCGCGAATTGAGCGCGCTTTCCAGCCGCGCGCGCGCCAGGCTGAGGTGGTTGAGCGCATCGGCATGGTTTTTCTGGCTCAGGTATTCCCGCTCCTTCTGGTCGAGCTTGAAGGTGACGGCCAGCAGGACGGCGGCCGTCAACAGCGCGTAGAAAAGGGGAAGCAGCTTGCGTTTGGCCATTGGGGAGATTGTGGCGTATATGGCGTTCCGTAACGAAATGACTCTAGCATGCGGCTCGCCGGAGCGACTATAGGGATTACCCCTAGGCGGCGCGCTATAATCCTAAAAAACGCAGTTCAACCGCGGGGTACACGGGGAAATGCTGGAATTGCAGCAAGGTATGAAGAGGATGCCGCTCACCCGGCGGGTGAACGGTCAATCCCTTGCAACGGGATGTTTTCCCGATTTTCCCCGTGGTTCAAATAAGGAATTTAGGATAGTGCCGGCTCCATGAAAAATCTCTTCGATCCCGATAGCGCCACACGCCTGTCCGGCGATTTGGCGTTGCGCGCCTACACTTCCCGCCTGCTCGGTGGCGAGCATGCGCTGGTCATGCACGGCGGCGGCAACACCTCGGTGAAAGTGCGCGAAGGTGGCGAGGAAATCCTCTACGTCAAGGGCAGCGGCGCCGATCTCGGCCAGGTTGGCGCCGCCGACTTCGCCCCCGTGCGCCTGGCCGAGGTGCGGCGCTTGATCGAACTCGACGCCCTCGAAAACGATCGGCTGGTTGCCGCCTTTTGCGCCGCCCTGAAAAATCCCGCCGCGCCGCGCCCTTCCATCGAAACCCTGCTGCATGCCGTGCTGCCTTTCCCCTGGGTCGAGCACACCCATGCCGACGCAGTGCTGGCGGTGGCCGACACCGTGGATGGCGAAGCGCATGTCCGGGAAGCCTTCGGCTCCGCCGTGGTGATCGTACCCTACCGCCACTCCGGCTTCGATCTGGCGAAAGCCTGCCATGAGGTTTTCACGCGCCACGCCACCCCGGAAACCATCGGCATGGTGCTGATGCACCACGGCCTGTTCGCCTTCGGCCATTCGGCGCGTGAATCCTACGGAAACATGATCGGCCTGGTGAGCCGCGCCGAGGAATACCTGAAAGAGCGCCAAGCGTGGGATATTCCGCTGGATTTCGGGAAGGGCGGCGGGAGCCGGGAGATTTCCGGCGGCGCATCGTCTTTGGAACTGGCGGCCTTGCGCCGCGATATTTCACTGGCCGCCGGCGCTTCCCTGGTGCTCGGCGCGTTCACCGATCCCTTCAGCCTCGCTTTCGCGCGCCGCCCGGATTTGCCGTCCTTGGCCTGCCGCGGTCCGGCCACTCCGCATCATGCGGTTTTCGCCAAGCGCCTGCCGCTATTGGGGCGCGATGTGGCCGGCTATGCGCGGGATTACCGCCGCTACATCGCGGAACATGCGCCCGCGGATGCCCGCTGGCTACCCGATCCCGCGCCGCGCCTGGTTCTCGACCCGCGCTGGGGGCTGTGCGCCGCGGGCGTGAATGCCCATTATGCGCAGGTCGCCGCTGAAATCGCCCAGCACGCGATGCGCATTCAATCACGCGCCGAAGCGCTCGGCGGCTATCTTTCCCTGCCCGCCCGCGACGTGCTGGCGGCCGAGATCGAATACGGCGGCTTCGAGGACAAGGTGCGGCGCGGCCAGCCGCTGGCCGGGCAAGTGGTGCTGGCGGCCGGCGCGGTGGCGCGGCGCGGCGAACTGGCGGCATTGCTGGAGGCGGGGGCGGCCGTCGTCGGCCTGGACGATGATGCGGCGGTGGAATCCCTGTTCCAGGCGCCGGGCTTTCTCGGCATCCGTTGTTTGTCCGGTGAGCGGAAAACGCTGGAACCGGCGGTGGAACGGGGCATCCGCCGCTTCGGCGGCATCGACCGGCTGGCTGGCGGCGCTGCGGCGCTACGGGACATTTGCCAGCCATTCCTGGCGCTGTCGCCGTTTCCGTCCACGTCCTAGAAAGGGTTTTCCAGCGGCTCCGGCCGGTGGATGCCATAGCCCTGGGCATAGTCCACCCCCAGGGTTTCCAGCTTGGCGAGCAGGGAAGGCTCCTCGACGAATTCTGCCACGGTTTCGATGCCCATGACGTGGGCGATGCGGGCGATGGCTTCCACCATGGCGTGATTCACCGCATTGTGTTCCATCTCGCGCACGAAGGCGCCGTCGATTTTCAAGTAATGCACCGGCAAATCCTTGAGGTAGGCGAAGGAGGACATGCCGCTGCCGAAGTCGTCGAGGGCGAAGCGGCAGCCGAGCTTGGCCAGCTCATGCATGAACTGCGAGGTCTTGTTGAGGTTGGCGATCGCGGAAGTTTCGGTGATTTCGAAGCACAGCGCCTGCGGCGGGATGCGGTGGCATTCGATCTGCTCCTTGAGAAAGGCCGGGAACAGGTCGTCGTTGAGACTGGTGGCGGACAGGTTGACCGCGCAGATCACCGGGAAAGCCGTATCGTTTTTCCGGCATTCGTCCCAGCAACGCCGCCATTCCTCGCCGTGGGAGGCGAACAGGGTGCGGATCACCCAGCGGTCGATGGCGGGCATCAGGTTGTAGCGCTCGGCGGCCGGTATGAAGGCGCCTGGTGGTACTAATGTTCCCGTTTCGTCGATCATGCGCAGCAGCACCTCGAAGTGCCGGGCATCGCTCCGGCGCACGGCGACCGCCGGGACGATTTTTTGATGGTAGAGGCGGAAGCGCCGTTCCTCGAAGGCCTTGCCGATGCGCGACACCCATTGCATTTCGCCGTGGCGCCTGGCGAGATCGCGGTCATCCTCGAGATAGACGTGGACGCGGTTGCGGCCGCGATCCTTGGCGGCGTAGCAGGCGGCGTCGGCATTGCTCAGCACCGACGCCAGGTTGCCGCTTTCGGCGGTAACCACCACCAGGCCGATGCTGATGCCGACCTCGAAGGATTTGTCCTGCCACATGAAACGGAAGCCCTGCACCGCTTCGCGCACCTCGTTGGCCAGGCGCACGGCCTGATCCATCGGGCAGCCGGCCAGCAGCATGCCGAATTCGTCGCCACCCAGCCGCGCCACCACATCGGCGTCGCGGCAGCGCGCCACCAGCACGGTCACCAATTGGCGCAGCAACTCGTCGCCGGCCATGTGGCCGCAGGTATCGTTGACGATCTTGAACTGGTCGAGATCCATGTACAGCACCGCGTGGTGCTTGCCTTCATCGCGGGCGCTGTCGAGCAATTGCTGCAACAGCCGCTCGAATTCGCGCCGGTTGACCAGGCCGGTGAGCGCGTCGTGGGTGGCCTGCCAGGACATCTGCTTGGCCATGTTGCGCGACAGGGTGACATCGTGGAAGACCACCACCGCACCGATCACCTCGCCGTCCCGGTTGAACATCGGCGAAATCAAGTCTTCCACCGCGAATTCCTGGCCGTCGCGCCGCACCAGCAGGGAATGGCTTTTCAGACCGACCGCGTCGCCGTCGGGCAGGGCGTGGCTGGCGAGATATTCCAGCGGTTTGCCGGTGGCCTCGTCCACCAGCTTGAACACCTCGCGCAGCACCCGGCCGCGCGCCTCGGCGACCGTCCAGCCGGTGAAACGCTCCGCCGCGTTGTTGATGAAGTCGATTCGCCCCTGGCTGTCGGTGGTGATGACCGCGTCGCCGATGGAGTGCAGCGTCACCTGCGCCAACTCCTTTTCCTGGAACAAGGCTTCCTCGGTTTCCGTGGTGCGGCGGATGACGAAAAGGGCGGTGCCGATGACGGCGAGAATCGCGGCGGCGCCGCTCGACAGCATGAACTTGGTGGCGAAATGGGAAACCCTATCCGCCTCGGCCAGAGCCTCCCGCCCGGAATTGCGCTGAGCTTCGAGCAGCCGCGAATACTGGCCGAACACTTGGCTCTGCAATGGGATGACCTTTTTCTGCAAAATGCGCTGCGCCGCCGCGAAATCGCCTTTGACCGCCAATGCCGCCGCGTCATCCTGATCCCGCGCGACGGTATTGACCAAGCGCAGCGATTCCCGCAAGGCTTGCTTTTCCTCCATGCTTAATTGCATGGTTTCCAACTGGGAGCGAACCCTGATGAAATCGCCCGCCAAGCTATTGAAGCGCATGTAGGCGTCGTCCCTGGCGAACGGGTCTTTCAGGGTGGTGATGGCGTACAGGCTGACCACGCGCTCGTGCCCAAGGGCGCGCATGGATGAGACCAGCTCGCTTTGCACGTTGTGTTCGCGGACGATTTCTTCCAGATCGCCCTTGATCGCCGACATGCGCGAAATGCCGATGGCGGTGAGAGTGAACATCAGCGCCATGGCGACGCCAAAGCCAAGGGTGAGAATGATCTTGGAATTCGCTTTGAACATGGGCAGGTTATATCCTTCTCATGGCCGGCGCAGTAATCCGCCGGACGCCGCCGCAGCAAGTCTCCCTATGCCGAATATTCCGATGGCATGTATCTATGATAACGTAATTGCCGTTGTCCCGCTAAATTCCATTTTTGTTGGTTTATTGCAAATTAATCATTTGGTTGCATTGATGTGATGCGGTGGCCGGCGCGTCTGGCCTCTGCGTGTCATCATTGGGCTTGGGAAAGGGGTGTCGTCCCGCGTTCCCTTTCGGGACGGTCTTCCAGTTCGCCGATGTGTGCCACGAGAGTGTTTTCCGACTGCTCGATGGCGGAACGGAGGTCGCGGTCGAGCTGATCCAGCCTGGCCTGCATCGCCGCCCTCGATTCCGCATCCAGGCTTGCCTGCCTATTCAGCTCTGATTCAAGGAAATGGCGCAGCTCAGTGAAGCGCGAAGCCTCGGCCTGATTCGCCAGTTCCCGGTTGGCATACAGCTCCCGCGCCTGGCGGCGGGCGTCAAAAAGCGCCGAGCCTTGCAGGTAGACCACGAATACCAGGAACAATACCGTGAGAACGGCTAGTAGTCCGAGCATTACCAGGCCGAGCGGCGCTTCGACGGAAGCGATTCCCAGGGAAAGGGCGGTCGGCGCCATGAACGCGCTCCAGTTGAGCGTAACCAGAACCGTTATCGCGGCCAAAATCATCAACAGCAAAAATGTGTGTATCTTCATGCAGCCCGGCCTCCTTAACCGGTTTCGCGCTAACCGCCGGAATGGCTGCCCGGCTATTCATCCAGTGCAAGACGGAGAGGAATCATCGCCGAAAAAGCAAAGCCATGCCTTTGATAAAACTGTTGCGCGGATTCATTGGCTCGGTCGGTGAGCAAGGTGATGCGTTTGCACCCGTTCAGCCGCGCGGACCGAATGGCTTGATCCAGAAGCCGGGAACCCACGCCAGCGCCGCGGGCGTCGGGGAAAACCACCATGTCCTCGAGTAGCGCGACGCGAGCGCCGAGCGCTGTGGATACAGTGTAGAGAAGGCTGACCATCCCCACAACCCGGCGGTCTTGGCGGGCGGTGAGGATGAGTCCGGTTTCCGGGCTGTTCAGGATGCAAGCCAGGCCACGGTATTGCGCTTCACGATCGGGCTGGAAATCGGCTTCCTGGGAAAACAGGATGTCCAGCAATTCACAAAGCGCCGGGATGTCGGAAAGGTTGGCGGGGGTGATATGCAGGGAGGAGTTCATGGTCAGTGGATGCCGTTGGTATTGGTTTAACCCAGATTATTCATTAGGCGGCTCTTCGAGCCTGCGCGAGCGCTGGCGGATAGTTTGCGGTCATTTCCGCCGCTTGTTCGTCGTCCATGGAATAGCCATGAACTCCTCGCAAGCGACGCAACTGCCTCACAAACCGTCTCGCCATCATCTCGCGCCATAATTGATAATCTTGTTTTAAAACATGGTCTTGCATAAGCATAAATGCCTCGCCGCGGAGACGTCGAGGCGCAGAGAAAATCGGGAAAACCACGGGGTGTTGGTTTTCAAACCATCACCCTTCGGGTAAACCAAGTGATGTGCGCCCATCCTTGCTCACCCCGTTTCCTCTGTGCCTCTGTGGTTCAACTGGGGTTTTCAGGATAAATGCCTTCAAGTTTCCAACATCATCCGCGCCGTGACCCGGTGATGGCGGATTATCCCCGGCGCGATTTCTCCCGCCGGGGCGATGTCCCAGCGCCAGCCGGCGAAGGGGTGCCCCCAGCCGTCGAGGAGGGCGCCGAAGTCGTTTTGTTCGAGGATTTTCCCGTCGCTATGGCTGGTGGTCTGTTCAGCGTCCGCCAACAGGCAGGCGGGCTTGCCGAAGGCAGCGAGGTAATCCAGGTGCCGCCGCATCAGTTTTTCTTCCCATCGCGCCCATTCGTCCTCGGCGGCGTCGGGAAAATGCCGGCGCAGCCAGGCCAGCGGCAGCAGCGGCAGTTGCGATAGTAGGTTGACGGAGGCGACCCAGTCGATTTTTGACTCGTCCAGGAAATGCCGCGGCGTTGGCAAATCCAGTCTTTCCGGCGTCAAACCGTCCAGTTTTTCCAGAAAGCCGGTAACGTCGTGGGAGATGCAGCGCACGTTGGGGTGGCGCCGCACCGTCCGGCGTACCTCGGGGAGGTGGATCAGATCGACCAGCCACACTTGTTCAAAGCGGGCAGCCAGTTGCGCGAGCGGGACATCCAGCAGCAGGCCGGAGCCTAACACCAGCGCGACGCGGAAATCGCGGCAGGCGTCCAACGAAGTCAGCAATGCCGTCTGGCTGTTTTCCAGGTGCGTCCGCCAGGCCGTCCGGCAGCGCCGGTGGCGCGAGCGGATGCCAATGCTCTCGCGCAGATAGCCGAGCTTGCGGGCTTGCGGCGGGCAGTCGGTGCGCCAGTAGGTGATCCATTCGTTCAACATGCGGCGATTTTCCGCCCGGCGCGCACCGAGAGCGGCCAGGAGACGCGGCGGCAGAGGGCGGGGTCGCCCCACAGCGGCGCAAGCATCCGCTCCAGTTCCGTCACCGGGTCGTGGCCGCGGGCGGCGATGAAGCGGCCGGTGGCCGACCAACTGCGGAAATAGCCGAGCAGTTGCGCCAGGTTCCATTCGCTTTCCATGATGAACGACGGCGGCGACAGCTCGGCGAAGGGAAAGGGCAGGGTGCGGTAGCCGCTTTCTACCAGGCTGCGTTCCGGCGGCCAGTAGGGGCCGACGGTATCGGCATAGAAGGTTTGCACGGCGCGGTCGATCTCCTCACCGGCGACATGCAGCACGCCGTAGGTCCATGCCGCCAGGACGCCGTCCGGCGCCAGCACGCGCCGCGCCTCGGCGTAGAAACGCTCCAGGTCGAACCAGTGCAAGGCTTGGGCGACTGTTATCAGGTCAACCGAAGCGTCTGCCAGGCCGCTGCTTTCGGCGGGGGCGACGCGGTATTCCACGTTGGGATGGTGCGGCGCGGCGGCGATTTGCGCCTCGCTGGCGTCGCTGGCGATCACCCGGCGGAAGCGCCGCGCCAGGTCGAGGCTGGCCTGACCGCTGCCCGCCGCGCAATCCCAGGCCAGCGCGCCGCCGGGCGAGACTTCCGCGAGCCAGGCGAACAGCCCGGCGGGGTAGGTCGGGCGGAAGCTGGCATAGTCGGTGGCTAGCGGGGCGAAATGATCGGTAAAGTGGGTCATGGACGTTTGCTGAGAATAGTTCAGAGGCATATTCCAAATAAATATTATCCCAGATTATCCTAAATTCCTCACCACAGAGGCACAGAGAAAATCGGGAAAACAATGGGATGTCATATCTCAATATGCCTGTGAACTGTTTTCAGTAAACGCGCTTACTCCCTCCCTTGCGCGCGTAGCGCGCGGGGGAGGGTTGGGGAGGGGGTGAATTGTTCGCCGCCGGTCGCCCCCATCCCAGCCTTCCCCCGCTCGCGGGGGAAGGAGTAGCACACCGAGACCGGCAATCACCTGAAAACGGTTAATAGGCATATATCTCAAACCATCACCCTCCGGGTGAAACTGGCATGTGCGCCAACCCGTTGTCTTTGCGAGTTGGGCGGCGAGCCGCCCATCCCTGACGACCCCGTTTCCTTTGTGTCTCTGTGGTTCAACCGAGGTTTTCAGGATTATGCCTGTAACCGGCTTTCAGTTGCTTTCCGGTGCTACGCTCTCTCCCGCGTACTGCGCGCGAAGGGAGGGAGCGTCAGCGCGGGCGCTCAGAGGGTTTGTAGTGGCTGAAATGACCTTCGCGCGCCGCCTGGCTGCGCGCCTGCTTGACCATGCCGGCGCTCTGGCCGGGTGGCGCGGGGCAGGATAGCAGCTTTTCAAGATGCTGGCCGCCGCACTTCGGGCAAGCCGGCACGGCGGAGTTCCTGACCAGCAGTTCGAAGGTTTGCGCGCAGTCGCGGCAGCGGTAGTCGTATAGCGGCATGCTGATTTCTCCTGTCGGGTTGTCGACAAAATGCTGTCGTCTGGCGAGACACGCAAGAACGGTGCCGGGGTCTCCGCGAACGGAGTGCGAAAATCGGCTATGATGGCGCGCTGTCTGGTTAGGAACGATGCATGATGGATGCGGTGGACTTGATACTCTGGGTGTTGGTGGCGGCGCTGGGGTGGTTCTGGTACGACGGCCTGCGAGCGCTCGAAGCGGCGCGCACCGCCGGGCGGCGGGCGTGCGGCCGGGCCGGAGTGCAATTCCTCGACGATACCGTCGCCAGCGTCAAGCTCGGGCTGGGGCGCGACGAATACGGGCGCACCGCGCTACGCCGCATCTACCGCTTCGAGTTCAGCGACACCGGAGACAACCGCCTCGAAGGGCGGGTGGTGCTGCTCGGCTCCAGGGTCGAAGCCATCGAGATGGATCCCTACCGTCTGATCGAGGAGGGGCCGGATTATTCATGAAAAAGCAGTTAAGCCACGGATGAACACAGATGAGCACGGATTATTGATGGGTTGCAAGAAGCGCTTCGCCAACCTGACGGATGATCTGGAAATCTTTGGCAACACGTTGTTTTGTCGGTGTAAATCCGTGTTTATCCGTGGCCGGCTGAGTTTTTGGGATTACTCGTAGCGCAGCGCTTCCACCGGCTTGAGGCCGGCGGCGCGCCGCGCCGGGTAGAAGCCGAAGAACACTCCGGTGGCGGCTGCGAAGGCGAAGGACAACAAGATGGAGCTGGCCGACACCACCACCGCCATGTCGGCGAAGCTGGCCACCGCCCAGGCGCCGCCCACTCCCAGCAATACCCCCGCCAGTCCGCCGGCGATGCAGATCATCAGTGCTTCGAGCAGGAATTGCAGGAGGATGTCGCGGCGGCGCGCGCCGATGGCCATGCGGATGCCGATTTCGCGGGTGCGCTCGGTGACCGATACCAGCATGATGTTCATGATGCCGATGCCGCCGACCAGCAGGGAAATCGAGGCGATGGCGCCGAGCATGAAAGACATGGCCTGCGCCGAGCCGGCGGCGCTTTGCGCGACGGCGGTGAGGTTGCGCACCATGAAGTCGTTTTCCGCGTCCTCGGCAAGGCGGTGGCGTTGGCGCAGCACCTGGTTCATCTCGCGCTCTGCTTCCTCCATCACGGCGGCGGATTTGGCCTGCACGGAAATGAAGCGCACCGTGCCGGGGAACTGGTTGCCGAACAGCTTGCGCTGGGCGGTGGTGACCGGGACGACGGCGGTATCGTCCTGGTCGCGCCCGTCCAGGCTTTGCCCCTTGGGCGCCAGAACACCGATTACCAGGAAGGGCAGGTTCTTGATGCGGAGGGTCTTGCCGGTGGGGTCTTCGTCGCCGAAGAGGTTCTGGGCGACCGTCTTGCCCAGCACCACCACTCGCGTCGCGCCGCGCACGTCGCTATCCTCGATGGGATGGCCGCTTTCCAGCGTCCAGTTGCGCACTTCCATGAAATCGGGCGTGGTGCCGTAGACCGAGGTGCTCCAGTTGTTGGCGCCGTAGGCGAGCTGGGCGGTGCCGGGGTAGGTGGGCGCCGCCGCCTTGATCGAGGGTATCTGCGCCAGCGCCTGGGCGTCGGCGAAGGTCAGGGTGGGTACCGATCCGGCTCCCATGCGCAGCCCCCCGGAGGTGCTGGCGCCGGACAGGACGATGAACAGGTTGCTGCCCATCGAGGCGATCGACTGGTTGACGGTGTGCTGCGCGCCCTGGCCGATGGCCAGCATGAGCACCACCGCCGCCACGCCGATAATCATGCCGAGCATGGTCAGCACCGTGCGCAGGCCGTTGAGCGACATGGCGCGCAGGGCTTCGGCAGGAATGGCGAGGAGTTTCATGGTTTAATTGTCAGCCACGGATGGTCACGGATTTACACGGATTATTTCTATAGCGCCAAGCGTTCATATTCCAATATGCCTATGAATAATTTTCAGGCTCCCTCACCCCGTCCCTTCTCCCGCAGGCGGGAGAAGGGACGGGGTGAGGGAGCAGGGGATGCAAGGCAACATCCTGAATATTGTTCATAGGCATGTATTCCAATTTCCGACCGCCAAAATTGAGGATGATGCCGACTTTGTGTCCATTAGCCTTCAAGTAGTTGAGTGTTTGGGTACGATGATGTCCAGCAATTCCGTCAGTTGCCTTGACTTCCAATATCACCTTATTTTCCACCAGAATATCCGCATAGTAGTCACCGATTTTCTCCCCTTCGAACAGCACCGGGATGGATGCTTGCTGTTCGGCAAGAATGCCATTTTTCTGAAAAGAACCATCAGTGCGTTTTCATACGCTTTTTCCAGGGAACCATAGCCAAGGGCGCTATGTGTCTGCATGGCAAGCCCAATCAGGCGATAAGTTAGTTCCTCGTGCAACAGTTGGGTTTCATCCGTGCGCATCGGTGTTCATCCGCGGCTAATAGCAGCAAGCACGTCGCCGTCGTGGGCGATCCTGCCGTCGACGAAGCGCACCAGCCGTCCGGCGTAGTGGGCGATGTCGGATTCGTGGGTGACCAGGATGATGGTGATGCCCTGCTCGCGGTTGAGGCGGGTGAATATCTCCATGATTTCCCGGCTGGTCTGGGTATCGAGGTTGCCGGTCGGCTCGTCGGCGAGGATCAGCGGGGGGCGGTTGACCAGCGCGCGAGCGATGGCGACGCGCTGTTGCTGTCCGCCTGATAGCTGGTTGGGCAGGGAGAGGGTGAAATTCTCCAGGCCGGTTTGCTTGAGCATTTCGCGCGCCCGTTCGCGCCGCTCGGCTTTGCCCAGCCCGGCATAGAGCAGCGGCAGGGCGACGTTATCCAGGGCGGTGACGCGCTTGAGCAGATTGAAGCCCTGGAACACGAAACCGATCATGCGGTTGCGCAGAGCCGCCAGTTCATCGCCGTCCAGCCCGGAAACATCCTTGCCGTCGAGGAAATAATGCCCGCCGCTGGGGGTGTCGAGACAGCCGAGGATGTTCATGAAGGTGGATTTGCCGGAGCCGGAAGGCCCCATGATGGCGACGAATTCCCCCGCCGCTATGCTCAGGTCGATGCCGTGCAGTACCGGCGTGGCCTTGCCGCCGGCAACCTCGTAGTGCTTGTAGAGCTTTTCGACGCGGATCAGCGGCAGCCCTCCCCCGGAGGAGGGGGCGATTGCCCCTTCCTCCTCTGGGAGAAGGTCGGGATGAGGGGCGGTTCGGCTTGTGACCATAGAGGTGTGATCCGGGGGGCAGTCGAAAATGGAACCTAGAACAACCTGAGTCCGAAATTGCCTTCCTTTTTCTTTTGTCCCAGCTCGCGGGTAATCAGCAGGTCGCCTTCCTTGATTTCACCGCCGGTGATTTCGGTGTAGGTGCCATCGGACAGGCCGGTCTTGACCTTGACGGGCTTGGGCGCTCCCTGTTCGAGAATATGCACCGTGGCGCCGCTGCGTTTTTCGCCTTTTTTGACCGGTTCGTCGCCATTGTCCTTTTTCGGCTTGAAGCGCAACGCGGCGTTGGGTACGCGCAGCACGCCGTCGCGCTTGCCGACGCCGATCATCACGTGGCCGGTCATGCCCGGCAGCAGGATACCGTCGGCGTTGTTGACCGCCACCACCACATTGTAGGTGACCACGTTCTGTTGCACCGTGGGGTTGAGGCGGATTTGCTTGACCTTGCCGCTGAACTTGCGCTCCTGGAAGGCATCGACATTGAAGCGCACGGTCTGGCCGATCTGGACACTGCCGATGTCGGCTTCGGCAATGCTGGTTTCGATCTGCATGTCCTTGAGGTCGGCGGCGATCTGGAACAGGGTGGGAGTCTGGAAGCTGGCCGCCACGGTCTGGCCTATATCGACGTTGCGCGCCACCACCACCCCGGAAATCGGCGAGCGGATCACGGTGTATTGCAGATTGGTGCGGTCGCGCTTGAGTTGCGCCTCGACCAGCGCGACTTGTGCTTGGGCGGCTTCGAGTTGCTGTTTGGTCTGATCGAGCGCGTCGGCGGATATGAAACCCTTCTGGAATTGGGCGCGGGCGCGCCGGTCCTTGGATTGCGCCAAATCGAGATTGGCCTTGGCGGCGGCGAGGTTGGCCTGATCCTGCAAGTATTGCGCCTCGAACAGCGAGGGGTCGAGTTCCGCCAATACCTGGCCGGTTTTGACGGTGGAGTTGAAGTCGGCGTGGAGTTTTTTCACCGTGCCGGAAACCTGGGTGCCGACGATGACCATCGTCACCGGGTTGAGGGTGCCGTTGGCGGAAATGGTCTGCACGATGTCGCCACGGTCTGCTGCCTGGGTCTTGAATTTTTCCTGGGGCTGGGCGTCCTTGTGCTGTAGCCACCAGTAGGCCCCCCCGCCGGCGGCGGCGAGCAGGATGATGGCAGTCAGAAGGCGGCGGAGTTTTCGGCGGGGCTGGGGCATGGCGATTGGGATGGTTCGATGCGAAATGGCGAGCCGCTAACATAGCAACGCCGGGGTTGGCGGTCAATTGTGGAATTGTAACCTAATGTAACGGCTCGCCGCCCTCGACGCGCGCCGCCGGCAGGGTGAAATAAAAAATGGCGCCTTGGCAGGGTTCGGATTCCAGCCATATCTTTCCGCCGTGGCGCTCGACGATGCGCTTGCATACCGCCAGCCCGATGCCGGTGCCGGGATATTCGCCGCGGCTATGCAGGCGCTGGAAGATCACGAAGATGCGTTCATGATTCTCCGGGGCGATGCCGATGCCGTTGTCGCGCACCGAAAACAGCCATCCGCCGTCCTGCGGCGCAACGCCGACGTGAACCAGGGGCTTTTCGGAGCCATGGAACTTGATGGCGTTGCCGATCAGATTCTGAAAAAGCTGGACGAGTTGCGAGCCGTCCGCCATCACCGCCGGCAATGGGTCGTGGGTGACGGTGGCTCCGGCTTCCTGGATGGCCAGTTGCAGGTTGTCGAGCGCCGCCGCCAGCGCCTGGTAGCTGTCGGTCGGCTCGAAGGGCTTGCCGCGCGTGCCGACGCGCGAATAGAGCAGCAGGTCGTTTATCAGGCGCTGCATGCGCGTCGCGCCATCGACTGCGAACGCTATGAATTCGTCGGCATCCTGATCGAGCTTGCCCTTGTAGCGCCGCGCCAGCAACTGGACGTAGCTGGAAACCATGCGCAAGGGTTCCTGGAGGTCATGGGAGGCGACATAGGCGAATTGTTCGAGTTCTTGGTTGGAGCGCGCCAGTTCTTCGGATTTTTCCGACAAGGCTTCTTCCGCTTTCTTGCGCGCCGTGATGTCGCGCAAGATATGGGCGGCGCCGATGATTTCGCCGCCGTCGTCCTTGATCGGGCTGAAGGATAGCTCGTAAATCTTGCGTTGCAGGCTGGCGGAGCCGAATTCGCTGCTGAGGGTGAAGGATTCTCCGTTCAGGGCGCGCGTCCACAGCGCGACGGTGTTTTCCATTTCCTCTGGCAGGTGGGCGAGCGCCTCGAATAGGCTCATGCCGAGGTGGATTTTCCTGCCGAAGATTTTTTCAAATTCCCGTTCGTAGGTGTCGTTGAAGGCCAGCAAGCGGTAGTCGGTATCCAGCGCGGCGATCAGGTCGGGCGAGCCGTCAATGATGCCGTTGAGGCGGGCGTTGGAAAGCTTCAGGTCGTTCTGGTATTCACGGATGCGTTTTTCGTCCTCTTCCAAGGCGCCGAGCATCAGGTTGAAATCATCGCCCAGTTTGCCGATTTCGTCCTTGCGCCGGAATTCGAGACGAAAGCCGCGCTCGCCGGCGCGTACCCGCGTCGTCCCGTCGGCCAGCATTTGTAGGCGCCGGGTCAGCCAGTGCGCCATCAGGACGGCGAACAGGGCGCCGATGGCAATCGCCGCCACGGTGTAAAGAATGCCGTGGATTTTCACTTGGCGCAGGTTGCCGGCTATGCGTTCCTGCCCCAGGCCGATGCGCGCCCAGCCGATGAAGCGTTTTCCCGCCATGACCGGTACGGCGATGTCGATGAGTCCGTCGTCGGCGACAAGGGTATGAGGCTCGGGCGGGCTGTCGAGCAGGGAACGGCTGGTGGCGTCCCGCAGGTGGCGGCCGGCGTTGCCGATGTCATTGTGTCCCAGCACTTTCAAGTCGCGCGACAGTAACATGGCATAACGCAGGTCGGGATAGCGCATCAGCGAGCGGATCACTTCCTGTAGGCCTACCACGTCGTTGGAGAGCACCCAGGAAGTACTGCTGGCGGCCAGCGATTCCGCCAGGCTGGCGGCCTGCTCCAGGCTTTGGCGGCGGAGGAATTCCTGCTGATTGCCGGCCATGTCGGCGACCAGCAAGGTCATTACCCCGGCATGCACGGCGACGATGCCGGCGACCAACTGGCGGCGGATGGAGTTTTTCCAGAAGGGGCGGATGGCGTTCAACAGCTTATTCATCGAGAGGACGCACCGTATTGCCGAATTTTTCAATGAAATCGTAGACTGGCCTGAATGTGGCGTCGCTGGCGGGTTCGAAGCGCGACAGCGGGATGCGCGCCAGCATTTCCCGGCCTTCCTTGCTGTCTTGCAGGGAAAAAAGCACCTCGCTGACCTTACCCAGCAGTTCGGCGGGAAAATCGCCGCGCGCCACCAGGCCGTTGTTGACCAGGGGATCGGTCATCCACTGAATTTTCAGCCGGGCGGCGATATCGCGGTGGTCCTTCTTGAAGGCGATCCACGGCGGCGGCCAGGTGGCGCCCGCTATCGTGTTTCCGAGATAGACATTCATGATCGACGATTCCTGCGAGCCGACGTAGCGCGCTTCGTAGCCGTCAAGCGGCAATCCCCTTTGGTGCAGGTAGTATTGCGGCATCATGGTGGCGGCCAGCGCGGTTTTGGCCGGGAAGCTCACCGCTTGCCCCTTCAGATCGGCGACGCTTCGGACATGGCTGTCCCGGCGCACGATGAAGATGCCGCGAAACATGGCGTCGTCCGCCATTTTGCCGAATACCCGGTAGCCATGCCGAAGGGAGTTGACGGTCTGAAAGGGGTTGGGCAGCGCCAGGTCGAAGCGGCGCGCATAGAGCTTCTTGTCGAATTCCTCGTAGTTGCGCGACGCTTCCAGGGTGAAACGCGCCTCCGGGATGCGCGCGTTGAGCCGGTCGACGATCGGGCCGTAGACCTCGAAGAGGCGTTCCGGGTTGTGCAGGGGATGGACGCCGAACAGATATTCTTTTTGGCTCGGCGCCGTCCTCGGCGGCTGGCTGGAGAATTCCGGCTGGTACGCGGTCTGCCGGTCACCCTGCCCGCAGCCGGACAATAGGGCGACCGCGCACAGGAATGCGGCCAGTCTGACAAAAACCATGAACCGCGGATTGACGCGGACCAACGCGAATTCCATAAAGCGGCTTTCGGTGAGTTTGTGCCCCCGTTTATGATTCTAGCCGATTATTAGCGGCAGCCGGTACGGCGCCATGAGATAAAAACAACGATGGCCGGCAAGGCCGGAAGATAGGGGAATGCCGGCCGGGCATGGCGCCCGGCCCCCGTGCTGCGGGGTGTTACTTGACGGTATCCTCGATGTGGTTCTTGTCGCCCTTGTTGTCGAGCCAATCG
>CAZDIJ010000022.1:0-41756 GCA_964505475.1 uncultured Sulfuricella sp.
ATAAAGGAGAGGGGTTGGGGTGAGGGCGCCTGAAAATTATTCATAGGCATATATTAATATGGCGTTTTCCTCCCTTTCCGAAGAACTGCACCAACTCGAAGCGGACAGCCTGCTGCGCCGCCGCCGCGTGCTGGAAAGCCCCCAGGATGCGCGCATCGTGGTGGACGGCGAGGAGTGCCTGTCGTTTTGCAGCAACGACTACCTCGGCCTGGCTTCCCATCCCGTCTTGGTCGAGGCTTTGCAACAGGGGTCGGCGCGCTTCGGGGTCGGAGGCGGCGCTTCACACCTGGTCAGCGGGCATTTCGCCGCCCACCACGACTTGGAAACGCAACTTGCCACCTTCGTCGGATTGCCTCGGGCGCTGTTGTTCTCCACCGGCTACATGGCCAACCTCGGCATCGTCACTGCCCTCGTGGGGCGCGACGATGAAATCTTCGCCGACAAGCTCAACCACGCCTCGCTCAACGACGCCGCGCTGTTGTCGCGCGCCAGGCTGACGCGCTTCCCGCATCTCGATCTGGCGGCGCTGGAGAGCCGGCTTGCCGCGTCGCGGGCGCGGCGCAAGCTGGTGGTGGTCGATGCGGTGTTCAGCATGGACGGCGACATCGCGCCGGTGCCCGAACTGCTCGCCCTGTGCGAGCGCTACGACGGCTGGCTGATGCTCGACGATGCCCACGGCTTCGGCGTGCTGGGGAAAGAGGGGCGCGGCGTGCTGGAGCATTTCGCCGTGACCTCGCCGCGCATCGTCTACATGGCGACGCTGGGCAAGGCGGCGGGCGTGGCCGGGGCTTTCGCGGCGGGCGGCGAAACCTTGATCGAATACCTGATCCAGCGCGCCCGTACCTATATATATACCACCGCCATGCCGCCGCCGCTGGCGGTGGCGACATCGGCGAGCCTGCGTCTGATCGCCTCGGAAAGCTGGCGGCGCGAGCGGCTCGCCGAGTTGATCGACGCGCTGCGCCGCAGCTTGAGCGTGAGCCGCTGGCAGTTGCCGCCGTCCGCCACGGCGATCCAGCCGCTGGTGATCGGCGCCAACCGGGAAGCCCTGGAGGTCAGCGAAGCGTTGCGCCGATGCGGCATCTGGGTGCCGGCGATCCGCCCGCCCACGGTGCCCAAGGGACAGGCGCGCCTGCGCATTTCGCTGTCGGCGGCGCACGAGGTTGCGGACGTGGAGCGCTTGGCGGCGGCATTGAACGAGATGCAGGAATGAGCCCAAAGCGGAATTTGAACCACGGGGGACACGGGGAAAAGCGAGGGGTCGAACTATCCATCCTTTGTCGGGCAGGTGATATGAGCAAACTTTGCAATGGATTGATTTTCCCCGTGCTCTCCGTGGTCGTTGTATTAGGATGAGCCTGCACGTCGCCTCCCGCGGGTCCGGCGCAGACCTCGTCCTGCTGCACGGCTGGGGCATGCATGGCGGGGTGTGGGAGGGCGTGGCGGACAAGCTGGCTGATTCCTTTCGCGTTCATGCGGTGGATTTGCCGGGGCATGGAGAAAGCGCCAGCGTTGCGCCTTATTCCCTGGACAAAGCGACAGAAGAATTGGCAGCAGTTGTGCCGCAGCGGGCGCATTGGTGCGGCTGGTCGCTGGGCGGGCTGGTGGCGCTCGAAGCGGCTCGGCGCTTTCCCGATCGGGTGGCGCGCCTGGTGCTGGTGGCGAGCACGCCGTGCTTTGCCCGGCGCGCCGACTGGCCTTGTGCGGTGGCGCCGGAAGTCCTGGGCGAGTTCGCCGGATCGCTGGAAAGCGACTATGAAGGTACCCTGAAGCGCTTTCTCTCCCTGCAAGCACGCGGCGACGATACCGCCAAGGCGGTGCTGCGCGATTTGCGCGAGCGACTGTTCACTCGCGGACGCCCGGCGGCGGAAGCACTGCGCGGCGGTCTGGAGATTCTGGCGGGGTGCGATTTGCGCGGGCGCGTCGCGGGGGTGGCGCAACCCACCCTGGCCATCCACGGCGAGCGCGATCAGTTGGTGCCGCTGCCCGTCGGGGAATGGCTGGCGCGGAACCTGCCGGCGGCCCGGCTGGCGGTGGTGAAGGGCGCGGCGCACGCACCTTTCCTCTCGCACCCCGACGAATTCGTAAATCTGGTAAACGGCTTTTTGACTGGCAATGGATAGTGTGGCTCTCGACAAGCAGGCGGTGCGGCGCGCCTTCGACCGCGCGGCGGCGACCTACGATGCGGCGGCGGTGTTGCAGCGCGAGGTCTGCGACCGCATGGCGGAGCGCCTGCAATTCCTCAAGGTCGCGCCGCGCCGGATCCTCGATGCCGGCTGCGGCACCGGCTACGGCAGCCGCCAGTTGCTGGAGCGCTATCCCGAGGCGCGCCTGGCCGCGCTGGACATCGCACCGGGCATGCTGGCCGTGGCGCGCGGCCGGCAATCCGGTTGGCGGGGTTGGTTGCCGCGTCTCGCAGCGCGGCGCGACAGCTACCTCTGCGGCGACCTGGAAGCCTTGCCGCTGGCGAGTGGCAGCGTCGACATGCTGTGGTCCAATCTGGCCGTGCAGTGGTGCAACGATCTCGATGCGACCTTCGCCGGCTTCCACCGGGTGCTCGCCCCGCAAGGGCTGCTGATGTTCAGCACCTTCGGCACGGATACCCTGAAGGAATTGCGCCAGGCTTTCGCCGAACTCGACGGCTATCCCCACGTCAGCCGCTTCGCCGACATGCATGACATCGGCGACGCACTGGTGCGCGCGGGGTTCGATGCGCCGGTGATGGACATGGATGGGCTGACCCTGACCTATGACGATTTGCCGTCGCTGATGCGCGACCTCAAGGCCATCGGCGCCCACAACGCCACCGCCGGACGGCGCCAGGGGCTGATGGGCAAGGGGGAATGGCGCCGCCTGCTGGAGATATACGAAAAATTCCGCCGCGACGGCAAGCTGCCCGCCACCTATGAAGTGGTTTACGGCCACGCCTGGCGCGGCGAGCCGCCATCTTCCCCGGCGCCTGGCGGCGGCCAGGTGCTGCATTTCGTGCCGCGCGCATGAGCCGGGGCTATTTTGTCGCCGGCACCGATACCGGCGTGGGCAAGACGCTGGTTTCCTGCGCCCTGCTGCGCGCCTTCGCCGCGCAAGGCAAGTCGGCGGTGGGGATGAAGCCGGTGGCCGCCGGTTGCGAAAATTCGGCACTCGGCCTGTTGTGCGAGGACGTGGAACATCTGATGGCGGCGGGCAATGTCGCCGCGCCGCGCGAACTGGTCAACCCCTACGCCTTTTGTCCGCCGGTCGCGCCGCATATCGCGGCCGCCCAGGCGGGAGCCGAAATTCGCCTGGAGCACATAGCCGAGTCTTTTGCCCGGCTGCGCGCCCTGGCGGAGGTGGTGGTGGTCGAGGGGGTCGGCGGCTGGCGGGTGCCGCTCAACGAGCGCGAGGATGCGGCGGACCTGGCGCGCCGCCTGGGGCTGCCGGTGATCCTGGTGGTGGGGATGCGCCTCGGTTGCCTGAATCACGCGCTGTTATCCGCCGCGGCCGTCGAAGCCTCGGGATTGAAGCTGGCCGGCTGGGTCGCCAATCGCATCGACCCGGCCATGCCGGTATTCGAGGAAAATCTGCGGACGCTGGAAAAGCGCCTGGCGGCGCCGCTGCTGGGGGTGGTGCCGCACTACCCACGCCCGGATGCCGCGGCGGCGGCCGTTTGTTTGCGTTTGAACAGGCTGTCCGTGGGGGGCTGATAATGTTTTTCGCCTGTGCTGCGCGGAGCTTGGCGGCGGAATGGGGCGCGCCTCGTAACATTCTGAATTTGCGTAAAACTGGCCGCCGCTTGTAAAATAGGATGTCAAGGTCAACTTTATAAGCGGAACAAAAATGATACTGTCCCGAACCGGTCAATATGCAGTGCAGGCTTTGATTTACGTCGCCACCCAGCCGCCCGGCGAACCGATCCTCAACCGTAAGATCGCGGAACGGCTGAACGTGCCGACCGCCTATCTCGCCAAAATTATGCAAACCCTTTGCAAGGGGAATCTGCTATATTCCTTTAGGGGCAGGCAAGGCGGGTTTTGCCTGCGCGAAGGTGGCGAGAAAACCGATTTGATGCAGATTCTGGTGCTGATCGAGGGCGTCGGCTTCACCGAAAATTGCGTGCTCGGCTTGAAGGTTTGCAGCGAAGAGACGGCTTGCCCCATGCATAACAAATGGAAGCCGATCAAGGAAAAAATCGCCGGCCTGCTGCGCGAGCAGACCCTGGAAAAGTTGGCGCTGGCGGTGAAAAGCGGCAAGTACCGGATTGCCGACCTGCCGATGGCGGCCATGGCCGCCGAGGGAGACGAAAATGCAAAATGAGCGCCGGATTGAACGTCTAATCGAAGGCTGACGATTTTGCAATGGAAAAAGGTTGACCGAATATGATGAACCAGCGCATCCGGCTTGTTTCCAATAACCCGGCATTGGGATGCACCCCCGTTTCCTGCAAGGATTGCGGCGTTTATCAGTTGTGCCTGCCGATGGGGTTGAACCAGAGCGATACCTCGCTGCTCGACAGCATCGTCAAGCGCAAGCAGGTCTACAAGCGCGGCGAGGTGCTTTACCGGATAGGGCAGTCCTTCGAACACATTTACGCGATCCGCAGCGGCTCGGTAAAAACCTATATCTTCACCGACGATGGCCGGGTGCAGATTACCGGATTCCACATCGCCGGCGAACTGATCGGTCTCAATGACATTGATTCCCGCGTCTACAGCTGCGAGGCGCGCGCCCTGGAGACCACCTCGGTGTGCGAGGTGTCCATCGACCGCTTCCAGGAACTGGTCGAAAGGATGCCTTCCATCCAGTACCAGATGCTCAAGATCATGAGCGGGGAAATCCGTCATAATCAGGAACTGATGTTGCTGCTCGGCAAGAAAAGCGCCGAGGAGCGGGTGGCGACCTATCTCCTGAGTCTGTCGCGGCGCTTTGAAAGGCGCAACTATTCCCCCGCACAGTTCAATCTCAGTATGTCGCGCAGCGACATCGGCAACTATCTGGGCTTGGCCGAGGAAACCGTCTGCCGTGTGCTGGCGCGCTTCCAGGACGAGGAGTTGATTACCTCGCAGCGCCGCCAGATTACTCTCAATGACTTGGAAAAACTGAAAAATATTGCGCGCGGATAGCGCGTAACACCTTATTTCCGGGTATCTTGGTCAACACAATTCGGACTGCCGGGTACGAATTAAATGCATTAAAGTTGACGCCTGTCAGTGCTTTGAATGGTGGTTTGGGTTTATATTTGCGCGGTGTGAAAAGCCAAATGGCGCAATAGCGTCTTTTGGCGCGGTCACGCTGCGGAATCAGGCGGGCAGCTTCAGGCCGCCGCCATGGGTTGGCGGCCTGTTTTCATGGGTAAAAAAAGCGCCCGGCGGCAGTGAACGGCCGCAGGCAGGCGCCGTTTTCCGGGAAGTGCGCGGAACGCGGGGCTTGAGGGGAGCCCGAGTTAATATTCATAAGCAAGGAGAAAGTTATGGCGTCGGTTGGAGTAGCGAGTGCCGGGCAATACAATTACGATGTAGTTCGTAAATTTACCATCATGGCCCTGATTTGGGGTGCCGTGGGCATGCTGGTGGGGGTGTTCATCGCCTCCGAACTGGCATGGCCGGCACTCAATCTGGATCTTCCGTGGATTACCTTTGGCCGTCTGCGTCCGGTGCATACCGGCGCGGTGATTTTTGGCTTCGGTGGTTGCGCGCTGTTCGCAACGTCCTATTACATCGTGCAGCGCACCTGCGGGGTGCGCCTGCTGTCCGATGGCGCGGCATCCTTCACTTTCTGGGGATACCAGTTGGTCATCGTGCTGGCCGCCCTGGGCGATGTGCTGGGTTATTCCCAAGGCCGTGAATACGCGGAAATGGAATGGCCGGTCGACCTGTTGATCGCCGTGGTGTGGGTGACCTATGCCGTCGTGTACATCGGCACGGTGTTCAAGCGCAAGGAACCGCACATCTACGTGGCCAACTGGTTCTACATGGCCTTCATCCTGGCGGTCGCCCTGCTGCACATCTTCAACAACATGGCGGTGCCGGTCAGTCTGACCAAGTCCTATCCGGTCTTCTCCGGCGCGCAGGATGCCATGGTGCAATGGTGGTACGGCCACAATGCGGTGGGCTTTTTCCTGACCGCGGCGTTCCTGGGCATGATGTACTACTTCGTGCCCAAGCAAGCCGGCCGTCCGATCTACTCCTACCGCCTGTCCATCGTCCACTTCTGGGCGCTGATCTTCATGTACATGTGGGCGGGTCCGCATCACCTCCACTGGACTGCCCTGCCTGACTGGGTGTCCACCATGGGCGCGACCTTCTCCATCATGCTGCTGATGCCTTCCTGGGGCGGCATGATCAACGGCATCATGACCATGTCCGGCGCCTGGGACAAGCTGCGCACCGATCCGATCCTGCGTTTCCTGATCGTGTCCCTGTCGTTCTACGGCATGTCCACCTTCGAAGGTCCGATGATGTCCCTCAAGGATGTCAACGCGCTGTCGCACTACACCGACTGGACCGTTGGCCACGTGCACTCCGGCGCATTGGGCTTCGTCGCCATGCTGACTTTCGGTTCTTTGTACCACCTGGTTCCCAAGCTGTGGGATGTCAAGGCGATGTACAGCACCAAGCTGATTACCGTGCACTTCTGGCTGGCCACCATCGGCACGCTGCTGTACATCACGGCGATGTGGATCTCCGGCATCATGCAGGGTCTGATGTGGCGCGCTTTCGACGACTTCGGCAACCTGCAATATTCCTTCGCCGAATCCGTTGCCGCCATGCATCCCTACTACGCGATGCGCGCACTGGGTGGCGTGTTCTTCCTGACCGGCATGGTGATCATGGTTTACAACGTGTTCATGACCATCGGCCAGGCCAAGAGCGCGCCGGCTTCCGGCGACTTGGCGGCGAACGCGGCTTGATTCTGGGGATAGACTGAGGAACGATGTCCCGCGCAGGCGGGGCATCCCAAGAAATGAGGAAAGATCATGATTAAGCATGAACAGATCGAAACAAACCTTGGCCTGATGCTGGTGTTGACGTTGCTCGCCATCAGTATCGGTGGATTGGTGGAAATTGTGCCGTTGTTCTTCATCAAGGACACGGTGGAGAAGGTTGAGGGCGTGCGTCCCTACACCGCACTGGAACAGCGCGGCCGCGATATTTATATCCGTGAAGGCTGTTTCCTGTGCCATTCGCAGATGATCCGTCCGTTCCGCGACGAGCAGTTGCGCTATGGCCACTATTCGCTGGCTGCCGAGTCCCAGTACGACCACCCCTTCCAATGGGGTTCCAAGCGTACCGGACCGGATTTGGCGCGCGTCGGCAAGAAGTACTCCAACGAATGGCAGGTTCAGCATCTGATCGCCCCGCGCTCGCTGGTGCCGGAATCGGTGATGCCGAACTATCCGTGGCTGATGTCCCCGCTCGACACTTCCGACGTGGCCGACCGCATGGCCGCGCTGCGCATCACCGGCGTGCCCTACTCGGCCAACCAGGCGGAGCTGGACAGGAACGTCAAGGACTTCGGCGCCGAAGTGGCGAAACAATTGCATATCCCCGATGCTCAGGCGAATCTGGTTGCCCAGGCGCAAACCGGCAACTATGACGGCAACCCCAACGACGTCACCGAAATGGACGCGCTGGTGGCCTATCTCCAAGTGTTGGGCACGATGGTCGATTTCAGCAAGTACGACAACGATCGTTTCGTTCAGTACCGCTAAAATTTACCGGAGACGAAAGGGAAAAACATGGAATGGCTGATGTGGTTTACCAAGTTCGAAAATACCAAGCCGTTGTCGCTACTGCTGTTCATGATTAGCTTTTGCGCCATCCTGTGGTACGTGTTCGGCAGCAAGAGACGCAGCGACCGCCTGGAATCGCACAAGAACATCCCATTCCATGAAGACTAAGAAATCTGGACACAGAGGAACCAAACCATGAGTCAAGACAAAGCACAATCTCAGCAGCAAACCACCGGTCACGTATGGGACGACGATTTGCAGGAATTTAACAATCCCCTGCCGACCTGGTGGCTGTGGACGTTCTACCTGTCCATCATCTTCGCGGTGGTGTACTGGTTTTTCTACCCTTCCTGGCCGGTCGGCAAGGGGTTTCTGACCGGCACGGGCACCATCACCTACAAGAACGACAAGGGTGTCGAGACAACCACGCATTGGAGCACCCGCGCGCTGTTGATGAAGGACTTGCAGGAAGCGCGCGAGTCCCAGAAGAAATATCTCGACAAGGTCGCGGCGATGTCCTTCGAGCAACTCAAGACCGACCCGGAAGCTTTTGGTTTCGTGGCTTCCGCCGGTGGCGTGCTGTTCAAGGATAACTGCACGCCTTGCCACCAGAGCGGCGGCGCCGGCAAGATGGCCTTTGCCCCCAACCTGACCGATGACGACTGGATTTACGGCGGCTCCTATGAAAAAATCCAGGAAAGCATCACCAATGGCCGCCACGGCATCATGCCGCCCAAGGGCGGCGCCGATCTGAACGACGGTGAAATCGACAGCCTGGCCAATTACGTGCTGAGCCTGTCGGGTGAAGCGTCCGACGCGGCCAAGGCCGGCGCAGGTAACGAACTGTTCCACGGCAAGGCGGTGTGCTTCAGTTGCCATGGCGCCGACGGCAAGGGCAACAAGGATATCGGCGCCGCCGACCTGACCGACAAGATTTGGTTGTGGGCCGATGTGCCGGGCGCCGCCGGCGCCGACAAGAAAGTGGCGGCAGTCAAGGCGGTGATCGCCAGCGGTCTGAATAAGGGCGTGATGCCGCCGATGAAAGATCGTTTGAGCGCGCAGCAGATCAAATTGCTGACTTCCTACGTGCACGACACCCTGGGGGGCGGCAGCAAGCAGTAAATGTCACACGGTTAGTGCGGTAAATTAAAAAGACCCCGCCGGCAGGCGGGGTCTTTTCTTTCTAACTGGCTGAGAAAAAACAAATTAAATTGGGTGGGCGGCGCGGAGACTGACAAATGTCATTTACGGCTGATTCGCCGGGGACTTAGCCTTATACAAGGATTAACCCGGCAACTTAGGAGCAGATTGTGCAGGAAGACAGTAAGTTGAAAGCAGAAGATAGCCAGGACGAGCAGCCGCTGTTTCAAAAGCGCATTCCCATCTACACCCGTTCCGTAAAAGGGGTGTTTCGCCAATTCAAAACCGCCATCTTGCTATTGGGCTTCGCCGTTTATTTCGGGCTGCCGTGGCTGCCCTGGGCGCGGCATGAGGTGCCGAACCAGGCAGTGCTGTTCGACATGGTCGGGCGGCGCTTCTTCATTTTCGACCTGGTGGTTTATCCCCAGGATCTGATTTCCCTGGCGCTGCTGCTGTTCATCGCGGCGGCGTTGCTGTTTTTCGTCACCGGCCTGGTGGGGCGCGCGTTCTGCGGCTATTTTTGTTTCCAGACGCTGTGGACGGATGCGTTCATCTTTATCGAAAGCTGGGTGCAGGGCGAGCGTCCGGCGCGCATCCGGCTGCACAAGCAGGCCTGGAACCTGGAAAAAGTCGCCAAGTACGGCGCCACGCACGCGCTGTGGTTGTTGCTGTCGTTCTTGACCGCCTATTCGTTCATTCTTTACTTTGGTTATGCCCCGGAGTTGACCAGCCGCTTCTTCGCCGGAACGCTGCCGCATGTCGCCTACCTTACGGTGATTATTCTCACCTTGACCACTTACGCCGCCGCCGCGCTGGCGCGTGAACAGGTGTGCATCTATATGTGTCCCTATTCGCGCTTCCAGGGGGTGATGTACGAGCCGGAAACGCTGGCGCCTTATTACGACTTCCAGCGCGGCGAAGGCAAGGCCGGCCGCGCCGTGCCGCGCGAGGGCAGCAAGACGCTGGAGCAGCGCCACGCCCAGGGAATCGGCGACTGCATTGATTGCGGCCTGTGCGTCCAGGTTTGTCCCGCCGGCATCGACATTCGCCAGGGCTTGCAGTACCAGTGCATCTCCTGCGGTCTGTGCGTCGACGCCTGCAACACCATCATGGATTCGGTCGGCTATCCGCGCGGCCTGGTACGTTACGATTCGGAAATCAACATCGAAAGCGAAAAGCCCGGCAAGGTGCACCTCGACCTGCTGCGCGTGCGTACCGTCGGCTATGGCGTTGCCATTTTGGTGATGCTGGTGGCCATGATATACAATCTGGCCACCCGCACGGAGGTGCAGTTGTCGATTCAGCCGGTGCGCCAGCCGTTGTTCGTGGTATTGTCGGACGGCCACATTCGTAACCGCTACCAGATACACATCACCAACAAGACCATCGAAGAACAAAGCTACCAGATCACCGCGCAAGGATTGCCCGAAAACGCCCTCGACATCGGCGGGGGAATGGGCACCGTCAAAGTGCGCCCCGGCAAGAGCGCGCTGGTGCTGGCGAACGTGAATCTCAGCCAGGAAGAAGCGCAACGGATCGGCGAATTCGATTTCGTCGTCGTTATTGTAGGCAAACAGGACAAGCCGATGGTCAAGAAAGTCCGATTCAACTCTAAGCAGGAGGCTCCATGACACAAACTCTGTTCGGCGGCGTGATCCTGATTGCGCTGATCTATTTCGGTCTGCGCATGGCCGGAGTTTCCAACTACTGGCGCGGCGTCATCAGCGGCCTGATTCCCATGGTCGGCATGCTGGCGTACAGCATGAACCACTGGCCGGGCGGAGATATGATGACGCTGCATATCGCGGTCTACGTCGCCACCGCCACGGTGCTGACCCTGGGCGGCAGCGCCAAGGCGACCGCGGGCCAGCGCATGCACTGGATACCGGCGCTGTTCATCGGTTTCTTTATCGCCCTGACCGTGTTGATGGCGGCATTTCTGAGCATTTCGATGCGCGGACTGCCGCCCGGCATCGCAAAAATGGTGATGCCCAACGTCCAGGGGAAAAATGTCCATACCGCCTTTTCGGGCGAGGTGCCGCATGACGAGGAAGCCGCCAAGACCATTTCCCAATATTTGAAAAAAACCGACAGCCAGCGCCACTTGGGTTGGCAAATCGAGGTGGCGGGACTGGACGGCCTGTTCCAGAAGCAGCCGCGGGAAATATCGGTGATGCTCCGCGATGGCGGCGAGCAGCCGCTGGCCGGGGCTATCATCACGCTATCGCTGAAGCGTCCGGCCAATACCCAGCAACAGGAGAAAACCGTCGATTTTAGAGCACGCGAGGCGGGAAAATACAGCGCCGAAATTCAGCTCGACCAGCCCGGCCAGTGGGTCGCCGTATTGCAGATAGAGCGCGGCGCCGACAAGTACGAAACGGCGAAGGAAATTCTCGTTCAGGCGCTGTAACCGGCATCCATGGGCGATATGCAAGATCAGCAAGGTTGCTATCACTGCGGCCTGCCCATACCGGCGGGGGCGCACTATCCGCTCGAAATAGAAAACGAGCGGCGGGAAATGTGCTGCCGCGGCTGTCAGGCGGTGGCGCAGGCGATCGTCGAAAACGGCCTGGCCGACTACTACAGGCACCGCACCGCGCTCCCCGCCGCCGGCCACGAACTGGTTCCCGAAGAACTGCAACAATTGGCGCTCTACGATCACGCCAGCATCCAGAAAAGCTTCGTCATCGAACAGGGCGGACAAATCCGCCAGGCCTCGCTGATCCTCGAAGGCATTACCTGCGCCGCCTGCATCTGGCTCAACGAACGCCATCTGCGGCAACTCGACGGCGTCCTCGATGTCCAGGTCAACTATGCGACCCACCGCGCCCGCGTGACCTGGGACGACGAGATCATCAAGCTCTCGCGCATCCTCAAGGAAATCCAGTTGCTCGGCTACAGCGCCCACCCCTACAGCGCGGAGCGCCAGGCCGAGTTGCGCAAGAAACAGCGCGCGCGGGACTTGCGGCGCATCGCGGTGGCCGGCCTGTGCGCCGCCCAGGTGATGATGATCGCCGTGGCGCTGTATGCCGGCGCGGCCTTCGGAATGGAACAAGGCACGGCGGAAATGATGCGCTATTTCAGCCTGTTCCTGTCGCTGCCGGTAATGTTCTACGCGGCCGTGCCGTTTTACCGGAGCGCCTGGCACGCGCTGGCGGCGCGCAGAGTGAACATGGATGTGCCGGTGTCGCTGGCGCTCGTCGTGGCCTTCACGGGCAGCGTCTGGGCGACCCTGCACGGCGCCGGCGTGGTCTATTACGACGCCATCACCATGTTCAGCCTGTTCCTGCTCGGTAGCCGTTTTCTCGAACGCAACGCCCAGGAAAAATCGGTGGAGGCCGCCGAAAACCTGCTCAAGCTGGCGCCGGCAATGGCGACCCGGGTTGCCGGCGGGCGGCACGAACTCGTCCCCGTGCTGGAGCTGAATGCCGGCGACACCATTTTGACCAAGCCCGGCGAAGCGATAGCCGCCGATGCCGAAGTGACGGAGGGCGAAAGCTCGGTCGATGAAGCGCTGCTGACGGGCGAAAGCTGTCCGGTCAAGAAACAGCCCGGCTGCACCGTGATCGCCGGCAGCATCAACCTGGAAAGCCCGATGCTGCTGAAAGTCACGGGGGTGGGGGAAAACACCGTGCTGGCCGGCATCGTCCGCCTGCTCGATCGCGCGGTGGCGGAAAAGCCCCGGCTCGCCCAGTTGGCGGATCGGGTCGCCAGCCACTTCACTTATATTCTGCTGGCGCTGGCGGTCGTGGTGGGAGGCATATGGTGGTGGCTCGACCCGTCCCGCGCCTTTGAAATCGTCCTCGCCGTGCTCGTCGTCACCTGCCCGTGCGCCCTGTCGCTGGCTGCGCCGACCGCATTCGCCGCGGCCGGCGCGCATTTGCTCAAGCGCGGCATTCTGCTGACGCGCGGCCATGCCCTGGAAACCCTGTCCAAGGTCGGCCACCTGGTATTGGACAAGACCGGAACGCTGACTTACGGCAAGCCGGTGTTGCAGGAAATCATGGTGCTGGCCGATGTGGCGGAACGGGATTGCCTGGCGCTGGCGGCCAGCCTGGAACTCGCCTCGGAGCACCCGCTCGCCGACAGCTTCCTCAGCCGGGTGGCGCGCGAGGAATTGTACGGCGTGCGGGAGGCGCAGAACATCGCGGGCAAGGGCGTGGCGGGGATCATCGGTGCAACCGCCTACACCCTGGGCAATCGCAGGATGTCGCCGCTAACGGAAAATTTGCCGTTGCCGGACGGCGTGCGGCAGGGCGCGACCCTGGTCTGGCTGTGCGACGGACAGCGTCCCCTGGCGATGTTCGTTCTTTCGGACGGGCTGCGCCCGCAAGCGGCGGAACTGGTCGCCGGCCTGGAGCGGCAGGGGATAAAGGTCACGATATTGAGCGGCGACGCCGAAGAAGCGGTCGCGCATATCGCCGCGCAGGCCGGCATAACCCGCTGGCGTTCCGGCCTGCGGCCGGAGGACAAGCTGGCGGCGCTGCATGAGTTTCAGCGCCAAGGCGACATCGTCGCCATGGCCGGCGACGGGGTCAACGACGCGCCGGTGCTGGCGGGCGCGGATGTCTCGCTGGCGATGGGCGGCGGCACCCAGGTGGCGCGTTCCAGCAGCGACATCGTGCTGCTCACGGAGTCGCTGCCCGACATCAGCCATTCGCTGGGAACCGGCCGAGCCTGCATGACGATCATGCGCCAGAATTTTACCTGGGCGATTGTGTATAATTTGATTGCGCTGCCCTTTGCCGCGGTAGGGCTGATTCCTCCGTGGTTGGCCTCGCTGGGGATGTCGGCGAGTTCGCTGGTGGTGGTGCTGAACGCATTGCGGTTACGCTAGGAGGAAGGGCGAATGCCGGTAACGACGTTATTTTATTTGCTGGTCGGCGCGGTAGTGATGGCGGTGATCGCCGGAATCGGGATATTTTGGGCGATCAGGAGCAGCCAGTTCGACGATCTCGAAGGTCCGGCGCAGCGCATATTGATGGACGACGACGATCCGCTGATACCGCGCTACAGGTTGAACGATAAGCGCGATTGAATTAGAATTCCCATATTCCTGGTGTGGGGAATCGACGGTTTTATAATGGTTTTTTATTAGGAGAGCAAGATGGACAAGATGGTGATGCCGATGGTGGTGCTGTTGATGGTGGTTTCCTACGTGAGTTTCTTTTCCGTGATTCTGGCCTGATCCAGGCCAAGCACACCAAAGAACAAGGCCGGCAAATGCCGGCCTTGTTCTTTGGTGCGGAGCGGCGCCAGGCGGTCAGGCGATTTCGGCGGTTATTTCAGCCTTGATCTTCTGCATGGCTTTTTGCTCGATCTGGCGGATGCGCTCGGCCGAGACGCCGAACTCGGCGGCCAGGTCGTGCAGCGTGGCGGAATCCTCGGCCAGCCAGCGCGCTTCGACGATGCGGCGGCTGCGCTCGTCCAGGCTGGCCAGCGCCCGCGCCAAGCCGCGTTCGCGCAGGCGCTCGATCTGTCCGGCGGCCAACTGTTCGCCCGGCTCGGCATCGGGCGCCGCAAGGTAGGCGATCGGGCCGGCATAGTCGTCGTCATCGTCCGAATTCGATTCCATGGCGATATCCTGGCCGGAAAAACGGGTTTCCATCTCCACCACGTCTTCCGGCTTGACGTTAAGCTCGCGCGCCATGCGCTCGACTTCATCGGGGTTGAGCGTGCCCAAATTCTGTTTCATGCTGCGCAGGTTGAAGAACAGCTTGCGCTGCGCCTTGGTGGTGGCGATCTTGACGATGCGCCAGTTGCGCAGGATGAATTCGTGGATCTCGGCGCGGATCCAATGCACCGCGAAAGAAACCAGCCGGATGCCGCGCTCGGGATCGAAGCGCTTGACCGCCTTCATCAGGCCGATATTGCCTTCCTGGATCAGGTCGGCTTGCGGCAGTCCATAGCCGACGTAATTGCGGGCGATGCTCACCACCAGGCGCAGATGGGAAAGCACCAGCGCCCGCGCTGCGTTCAGGTCGTTATCCTGCTTCAGCTTGCGCCCCAGCGCGGTTTCTTCCTCGGCGCTCAGCAGCGGGATGGCCTTGACCGCCTGGATATAGTTTTCCAGATTGCCGCCGGCAGAGGGAAAGGGCATAGCCATCAAAGCATGGGTCATATCGAATTACCTCCTGGGGGAATTTTAGCACTCGATGGATGAGAGTGCCAGCGCCCGAAAAAGTTCGTATGCATCGTGTTGAGCAATGGCTTCATCCGGGCGCGCGGTTCCGCCAAGTTCCGCCAGGGCAGTGGCTACGCCGCCGCGTCGGCGGCCAGCGGCAGGGTAATCCTCACTTCGGCGCCCGCACCGGCATTGCGGATGGTGATGTCGCCGCCCATGTTGCGCATGATGGTTTTCGACATGTACAGGCCGATGCCGGTGCCTTTTTCCTTGGTGGTGAAATAGGGGTCGAACACCCTGTCCAGGATGTTGTCGGGAATCCCGCCGCCGCTGTCGCGCAGGATAACGACGACGGTATCCCCGTCGTGCTTGATGTGGATGTGGACGGTGCCGTGTTTTCCCGTGGCGAGGATGGCATCCTTGGCGTTGGTCAGGACATTCAGTATCACCTGCTCGAATTCGTTGGGGTAGCCGAAAGTGGAGCAGGGTATCCGGCAACGCTCGAAGCCGATTTCGATATTGGCGCTCTTGAAGGCGGCGCTGACCATCTTGAAGGCGGCATCCACCCCGTCGCACACCCTGAACGGACGTTTTTCCTTGTCGGGCTTGAAGAAATTGCGGAAGTCGTCGATGGTCGCGGACATGCCGTGGATCAAGCGGTTGCCGGTTTTCACCGATTCGTCGAGGAAATCGCCGTCCAGTTCCTGATATTCGTAGGCATCCTTGATGTTGGCGAGCAGCAGCGCCAGAGCGTTGATCGGCTGGCGCCACTGGTGGGCGATGTTGCCGATCATTTCGCCCATCGCCGCCAGACGCGATTGCTGGATCAGCATGTGTTCCTGTTCCATGTTCCGGGCAACCTCTTCGGCGACCCGCTGTTCCAGGGTGTGGTTCAACTCCAGCAGTTGCAGTTCCAGCCGCTTGTATTCGGTGATGTCCTGGACGGTGCCGAGAGCGAAATAGGCTTGGCCGTCGGCATCGAATTCCACCTCGGCCTGTTCGTGCACCCATTTGATGCCGCCCGCCACGACGATGCGATGTTCAAAGTCGTAGGGCTTTCCGCCGAGAGCCTCTTGCCAGGCGGCGGTGAAGGCCTGACGGTCGTCGGGATGGGTGCAGGCGAGGAAGCTTTCCAGGGTCAGCGGCGTATCGGAGCTGACTCCGAACAGGCGGTAGGCCTCATCGGACCAGACCAGGTGATTGTTGGCGATGTCCAGCGTCCAACTGCCGGTCTGGGCGATCTGCTGCGCGTGGCGCAGACCGGCGGCGCTATCCTGGAGTTCGCGGGTGCGCTCGGCGACGCGCTGTTCCAACTCCTCGTTCATGTTTTGCAGGCGCTTTTCCGATTCCAGCATGCGCAGCCGCTCCATGCCGCCGCTGGCGAGGGTGAGGGCGAGATTCTGGAGAAAGGCCATGATGCCCGGCATGCGCTCCCTGGGAAAAATAGGCACTTCGCCGAGCGCGGCCATGTAGCTAGCTTCGTCGAAACCGAATTCGGCGGCCTGGCGACGGAAAAAATCGAGGTCCGGCGGCTCGTGAAATATTTGGCCGATGAACAGATTCGCCAGATGTTTTCCCTCGATGACTACCGGGGTGTAGTAAACCATTAAACCGTTCGGGCAACGGTGGCCGGTGTAGGAATCCTCGCCAAGTTGGCTGAAAAGATGCCGGTCGCTTTCCAGGCAGCGGGCGCAGGTGGCGGGGTGAACCCGGTGAAAAGCGGTGCAGATTCGCTGCCAGCCCGCCGCGCTCAGCACTTTGCCGTCCATGTCGATAATGGCGTTGGCGAGGTGCGTCGCCTGATACAGCGAATCCATCAGCCCCTGGAGTTGCGGGATGTCGATGAGTTGGCCGATGCGATATGCCGCCGCCGGATTTTCCCGGAGGCTTGCGGGTAGGGTGGCGCGGGAGCGGGCGGTGGGGCGGCGTTTGCCGGATGAAGGCAAGGTTTCAGCCGGGGCGGGGAAATCGGACATCGCGTCATGATCCAGGGGTGGCGGGGTTAGGCTAATACTAGCCGTCTGTCCGGTGCCGGATTTTGCAATTACCGACTTTTTATCAGCCGATTTGCCGGAATTTCGGATTTACGCCGGTTTTTCTGCTTGCTCCAGAAGCAGGCGCAATCCTTCCAGATCAATTTCCCGGCAGCGCTTATCGACCCGCCGCGAAAAACCGGCGCATTCCGGCCGGGATAGCGCCACCGCCTCTGCCCAGCGCTGGATGGCGACGACCTGGCCGAGTTCCAGCATGGCGCGGAATTCCGCCAGGTCTTCCGCGGGCGGCGGGATGACGCCGCCTTCCGCGCGAGCCGCCTTGGCGGTTTTTTGCTCGCGTATCCATTCGATGCCGAGCAGTTGGTGCAGATGGTCGGCCAGCATGTCGGTATTGACCGGCTTGATGATGACGCGGTCGAATTCCAGGTTCTCCGGGAAACCCGCGGGGCGCTGGGGCGGCGCCGCCGAAATCAGGATTACCGGCAAATGCCCGGCATTTCCCTGCCCGCGCACGGCGCGCAGAAATCCCCAACTGTCCATGCCGGGCATGAACTGGTCGATCAGCGCCGCGTCGACGGGCGGATCGGCGCGGCGCCAGATGGCGACGGCTTCGGCGCCGTCCGCCGCGGTTTCTACGCGGAATCCCCACAGGGTCAGCAGATCGTGCAGCAGCTCGCGGTTCTCGGCGATGTCATCCGCCACCAGCAGATGGCGGACGGCGCCCCGGTACCTGCCGATGGCGTCCGGTATTCGCTCGTCCGCCATGTGGGTTTCGCGCAGGCGCAGCTCGAAGAAGAACCGGCTGCCTTGCCCGGGCGCGCTTTCCAGGGCGATTTCGCCGCCCATGGCGGCGACCAGTTGGCGGGCGATGGCCAGCCCCAGGCCGACGCCGGGTTGGCGCTCGCCTCCGGCGGCGCGGCTGAACGGCTCGAAAATGTGTGATTGTTCCTCGGCGGGGATGCCGCAGCCGCTATCGGAAACCTCGAAACGCAGGCGGCGCCAGGCGGCGTCTTCCGTTCCCGCGTCGCCGATATGCAGCCGGACGGCGCCCTGCTCCGTGAATTTGCAGGCGTTGCCGATCAGATTGAGGAGTATCTGGGTGAGGCGTTGCTCATCGGCTTCGATCGCCGCCGGCAAGGTGCTGTCGAGCGTCGCGGCGAAGCGGTTGGCATTCTTGTCCGCCAGCATGCGGCCGGTGTTTTCCAGATGGGCGGCCAGCGCGTCCAGGCGCATGGGTTCCGGGTGCAGGGTGATGGGCTTGGCCTCGCCCCGGCTATAGTCGAGCACCTGGTCGATCAAATGCAGCAATTGCTCGCCGCTGCGTTCGATGACCGCCAGTTTTTCGGTGGCCTCCCCCGGCATGCGTTTCTTCAGCAATTGCGTGTAGCCGATGATGGTATGCAGGGGCGTGCGCAACTCGTGGCTCATGGCGGAGAGGAAAGCCGATTTGGCGTGGCTGGCTTCCTCGGCGCGCGCCGTGGCGCGGCGCAGTTCCTCGGTGCGTGCCGCCACGGCTTGCGCCAGACGCTCTTGCTCGGATATTCCCGGTTCCTCCGCCGGCTTTCCGCGCGCCCGGCGGAACCGGAATGCCCAGAACGCGGCAAGCGCAAGGGCGCCGCCGGCCAGCAGCAGACATGGCCAAGGCGCATGGAAGAGGATGCCGGCGGCATCGCTCAAGCCTCTTCCTCCGTGGCGATGCCGCGGGCGTGGCGGTATTCGCGCGGGCTGACGCCGAAGCGGCGGCGGAAGGCGCGTGAAAAGTCGCCGGAATTGCGGTAGCCGATGCGGTCGGCGATCAACTGTACCTGGAGCGCGCTTTCTTCCAGCAGGCGGCGGGCGGTTTCCAGGCGCAGTTCGGTGAAATAGTCGAATACCGTCATGCCGACGCGGTGGCGGAATAGTTCGGTCAGCTTGCGCTGGTTGGTGCCCAGCCGGTGCGCCAGCTCGACCAGGCCGGGCGGATCGGCGAGCTGCTCTTCCAGCCGCGCGATGGCGCGCGCGAACAGCTGTTCGTCGGGATGGGCGCGGTCGCCCTCACTTTCCAGGAGGCGCATGGCGGCGGCCCCCTCCAGCCGTTCCAGGCGCTGCCGGGTCTGGAGGTGGACGGCGACGCGGGCGAGCACTTCCTCTTCGGAAAACGGTTTGGTGATGTAATCGACGCCGCCGATGGCGAAACCGCGCAGCTTGTCGTCGATGGCGTCGCGGCCGGACAGGAAGATCACGGGAATGCGTTCGGTGCGCGGGTCTTCCTTGAGCTTGGCGCAAACGGCGAAACCGTCCATGCCCGGCAGCGAGATATCCAGCAAGATCAGTTCGGGTCTTCCGCTCACCGCCTTGTTCAGGCCGTCGCGGCCGTCGAGCGCGACGAGAATGTCGAGATTGCCGTGCTCCAGGTAGGAGAGCAGCAGGGCGACCGAATCGGGCTGGTCGTCGATAATCAGGAGGCGCGGCTTGGAATCGGGCATGGCGCTATTTTGGCCGCATTCGGGGGGAATGGGAAGGCCGCCGGCGCCTTCGCCCGGCTCCCTCGCCCTGCTCTCTCCCGCAAGCGGGAGAGAGCAGGGCGAGGGCTTTCGCTCAATCCGGCGAGAAGGGGGGCGATGAGTCGCTGCGTGAGTTTTGTTTTACTGCGGCTCGATTTCGCGCAGGTGGCGGCCGACCGAGAGGAAGGCGCCGAGCCAGCCGAGCAGGGTGGCGAAGAGCAGCAGGGCGAGAATGTCTCCGGCGGGCGGAACGGCGAGCTGGAAGTTCAGGCTGTACAGGTTGGTCAGCCGGTCGATGCCGGCGTTCAGCAGGCGGAACGTGGCGGCGACTACCAGCCAGGCGACGCCCCCGCCAGCGAGGCCTTGCAGCGCGCCGTGATAGAGGAAGGGGCGGCGCACGAACGGGTCGGTGGCGCCGATCAGCTTGCTGACCTCGATTTCCTCGCGCTGCGAGAGGATTTGCAGGCGGATGGTGTTGCCGGTAATGACCGCCAGGGCGAAACCCAGCAGCGCGGCGAGGATCAGCACCGCCTTCTGTCCCAGGGAGAGCAATGCGTCGAGGCGCTTGACCCAGGCCTCGTCGAGCAGGGCGTTTTCCACGCCGGGCAGCTTCTCCAGCTCGCGGTGCAGGGCGACGATGCCGTCCGCCGCCGGCTTGGCGGGACGGATCGTGAAGACATCGGGCAGCGGGTTTTTTTCCAGCCCGGCGGCGATGTCGCCGAGTCCGGCATCGCGGTTCAGTTCCTGCAACGCCTGGTCGCGCGGAATGAAATGGAATTCGGCGATGTCGCCGCGCTGTTTGAGATGCGCTTGGATTTCCTGGATCGCCTTGTCGCCGGCCTTGGCGGAAAGCACCAGGGTGATTTGCGGCTCGCCGTGCGCTTGCCCGGCGAGCGCGTGCAAATTCTTCAGCAGGGCGTACAGGCCGGCGGGCAGGCTCAGGCTGACGCCGATCACCAGCACGGTCAGCAGCGAGGCGAGCGGGGTGCGGGCGAACTGGCGCAGCACCAGCGCCGCAGCCTGGCGGTGGTGGAGCAGCCAGGTTGTCATGACGCCAGCCCCCCGTGGTCGAGGGTGAGCAGGCGGCCGTTCCAGGCGCGCGCCGCATCCGGGTCGGGGGTGGCGATCAGGATGGTGACGCCGACCTGGTTGAAGGATTTGAACATCTCCAGGATGTCGTGGGCGTAATTGGCGTCCAGGTTGCCGGTCGGCTCGTCGGCGAGCAGGATCGAGGGGCGGTTGACGATGGCGCGGGCGATGCACAGGCGTTGCTGCTCGCCGCCGGAGAGGGCGACGGGATAGGCTTTCTCGCGGGCGAGCAGGCCGACCTTGTCGAGCGCGGCGCGCACCCGCTTGGCGCCGTCAGCGGAGTTGAAGCCGGCGATGTGCAGCGGCAGCATGACGTTCTCGAAGGCGGTGCGGTTGAACAGCAGCTTGTGATCCTGAAACACCAGGCCGATGTTGCGCCGCAAAAAGGGAACCGCGGCGCGGCTCATCTTGCCGATATTCTGGCCGTTGACCACCACGCTGCCGCTGCTCGGCGTTTCGATGGCGGCGATCAGCTTCAGCAGCGTGCTTTTGCCCGCGCCGGAATGGCCGGTGACGAACGCCATTTCACCGGCCTCGACGGTGAAGGTGACGCCGTGCAGCGCTTCGAACCCGCCGGGGTAGCGCTTGCTGACCTGGCTGAAGGCGATCATCCTAAATTCCTTATTTCAACCACGGGGAACACCGGGAAAAATCAGGGGGAACCTCAAGTTGAAAGACGATGCACGGGTTATCCTCAGGGTGAGCGGCAAATCCTTCATTTCCCCATGTTCCCAGTGGTTGAAATGCGTTTTTCAGGATCATTTGAACAAGGCGTCGGCGAATTCGCGGGCAACGAACGGGCGCAGGTCGTCGATGCGCTCGCCCACGCCGATGAAGCGCACCGGCACCGGCTGGGTCTTGGCGATGGCGGCGATCACCCCGCCCTTGGCGGTGCCGTCCAGCTTGGTGAGCACCAGGCCGGTGAGGCCGAGCGCCTCGCCGAAGGCCTTGACTTGCGCCAGGGCGTTCTGCCCGGTGTTGGCGTCGAGCACCAGCAGCACTTCGTGAGGGGCGCTCGGCTCGGCCTTGGCGATGACGCGCTTGATCTTCTTCAACTCTTCCATCAGGTGCAACTGGGTCGGCAGGCGCCCGGCGGTATCCGCCAGTACGATGTCGATGCCGCGCGCGTGCGCCGCCTGGATGGCGTCGTAGATCACCGCCGCGGCGTCGTTGCCTTCCTGGCTGATTACCGTGACGTTGTTGCGCTCGCCCCAAGTCTGCAACTGCTCGCGCGCGGCGGCGCGGAAAGTGTCGCCGGCGGCGAGCAGCACCGATTTGCCCTGTGTCTGGAAATACTTGGCGAGCTTGCCGATGGTGGTGGTCTTGCCGGCGCCGTTGACGCCCGCCAGCATAATGACAAAGGGGCGATGGGCGGTGATGTCGAGCGGTTTTTCCAGCACGCCCAGCATGTCCGTCAGGGTGTCGTGCAGCGCCGCCTGCAATTGCGCGGCGTCGGACAAGCCCTGGCGCTTGACGCGCGCGCGCAGCTCGTCGAGCAGCGCCTGGGTGGCGCCGACGCCGACATCCGAGGTGAGCAGGACGGTTTCCAGCTCCTCGAACAATTCCTCGTCGATCTTGCCGCCGCCGAACAGCCCGCTGAGCTTGCCGCCCAGAGCGTCGCGGGTTTTGGCCAAGCCCTGGCGCAGGCGCTCGTTCCAGCTTGCGGGACGTTCCTCGGCGGGGGCTTCGTCCGGGGTGGATTTCTTGAAGAAACTAAACATGGGTGGGAAGGTCACACGGTGGGCTATAATTTTCAACTTCGCTATTTTAGGCGATTAGGAGGCTTTGTGCGCAATTTACTGATTTCCGCTTGCTGCCTGGCGCTGCTGGTTCCTCTCGCGGCGGCGGCGAATACCCACGAATTCAAGCTCGACAACGGCATGAAAGTGATCGTCAAGGAAGACCACCGCGCGCCGGTGGCGGTGGCGCAGGTGTGGTACCGCGCCGGCAGCATGGACGAGGTGAGCGGCACCACCGGCGTCGCGCATCTGCTCGAACACATGATGTTCAAGGGCACCAAGGACGTTCCCTCCGGCCAGTTTTCCAAGGCCATCGCGGCGGCGGGCGGCAAGGAGAACGCCTTCACCGGCAGCGACTACACCGCCTATTTTCAGCAATTGCAGGTCGCCAAGCTGCCGGTGTCGTTCCGCCTGGAAGCCGACCGCATGCACAACCTGGTCATCAGCGACGAGGAATTCGCCAAGGAGATCAAGGTGGTGATGGAAGAGCGCCGCTGGCGCACCGACGACAAGCCGCAGTCGCTGGTGTACGAACAGATGCGCGGCGCCGCGTTCCTTTCCCACCCCTATCACCATCCGGTGATCGGCTGGATGACCGACCTGGAAAACATGACGGCGGAGGATGCGCGCAACTGGTACCGCCGCTGGTATACCCCGAACAACGCCATCCTGGTGGTGGTGGGCGATGTCGAACCACAGGCGGTGCTGAAGCTCGCGGAGGAACACTACGGCAAGATTCCGCCCCGTCTCCTGCCGTTGCGCAAGGCGCCGGTGGAGGCCGCGCAGCGCGGCATCAAGCGCCTCACCGTGAAAGCCCCGGCGCAACTGCCCTACCTGTTGATGGGCTACCACGCGCCCGCGTTGAAACGTCCCGACGCGGACTGGGAGCCGTATGCGCTCGACGTGCTCTCCGGCATTCTCGACGGCCACGCCTCGGCGCGCCTCAACAAGGCGCTGGTGCGCGAGCAGCAGGTGGCGAGCGCGGTGGGCGCGGGCTACGACCTGATCGCGCGCGGCCCCAGCATGTTCATCCTCGACGGCACGCCCTCCGAGGGCAAGGGCGTCGCCGATCTGGAGGCGGCGTTGCGCGCCGAGATCGAAAAAATCAAGCGGGACGGCGTGAGCGAGGAAGAGTTGCAGCGCGTCAAGGCGCAGAACGTGGCGAACCGCGTCTATCAGCGCGATTCGATGTTCTACCAGGCGATGCTGATCGGTGAGATGGAAACCGTCGGGCTGCCCTACCAAGCGCTCGACACTATTCTGGAACGGCTCAAGGCCGTCACCGCCGAACAGGTGCGCGACGTAGCGCGCAAATACCTGATCGACGATCAACTGACGGTGGCCGCGCTCGACCCGCAGCCGCTCGACAACGACAAACCGGCGCAAGCGCCGAAGGGAGGCCGCCATGGCAATTGAGACCGTTCAAGTTACCTCGCATGCCAAAACCGGCAGATTTCCCCCTCCCCAACCCTCCCCCGCGCGCGCGGGTGGGCCGGGTGGGGGCATTCTGAGCCGGCGTCGCGGTGATATTTCGGGTAATGCAGGCAAAAGCCGTGCGAGGGAGGTGGTTGCATGCATGCTCGCCACATTCCTGCTGGCATTTGCCGGTTCCGCCCTCGCCGCCCCGCAAATCCAGCACTGGAGCACCGACAACGGAGTGCGCGTGTATTTCGTCGAGAACCACGACCTGCCGCTGCTCGATGTCAGCGTCGATTTCGCCGCCGGCGGCAGCCGCGATAACCCGCAAAAAGCCGGGCTGGCCGCATTGGCGCGGCGCATGCTGGCGCTCGGCGCGGGCGGGCTGAACGAGGATGAAATCTCCAAACGCCTGGCCGATGTCGGCGCGGTGCTCGGCGGCAGCCTCGATTCCGACCGCGCCGGCGTTTCCCTGCGCACCCTGAGCAGCGCCCGCGAGCGCGAGCAGGCGCTCGACGTGCTGGCGCGCGTCATCCAGCAGCCGGAATTCCCGGAAAGCACGGTGCAGCGTGAAAAAAACCGCATCGTCGCGGGGATCAAGGAAGCCGAGACCCAGCCCGACTATATTGCCGCCAAGGCCTTCCAGGCCATGCTCTACGGCAAACACCCCTACGCCATGCCGTCCGGCGGCGGGGTGGCGACGGTGAGCGCCCTGACGCGCCAGGATTTGCTCGATTATTACCGTGCTCATTACCGTTCTGGCAATGCCCAGGTGGCAATCATCGGCGACGTGACCCTGGAACAGGCCAAGGCCATCGTGGCGCAACTGACCGGCAAGCTGCCGCGCGGCGACGGCGCCGCCGCGCCGTTGCCGCCGGTAGCGCCGCTCGCCCGGGCGGAAACCCGGCGCATCGCCCATCCCGCCACGCAAAGCCATATCCTCATGGGCATGCCGGGCATCAAGCGCGACGACCCGGACTATTTCCCCCTGTTCGTCGGCAACTACATCCTCGGCGGCGGCGGCTTCGATTCGCGCCTGCTGGAGGAAGTGCGCCAGAAGCGCGGCCTAGCCTACAGCGCCTACAGCCATTTTTCCCCGATGAAGCAGGAAGGGCCTTTCCAGATCGGCTTGCAGACCAAGCGCGACCAGGCCGAACTGGCGCTGGAGGTGGTGCGCGAAACGCTGCGCCAGTTCGTCGCCGAGGGACCCACCGACGCGGAACTCCGGCAGGCCAAGGACAACCTGACCGGCGGCTTCCCGCTACGCATCGACAGCAACCGGAAAATTCTCGATTATCTGGTCGCCATCGGCTTCTACGGGCTGCCGCTCACCTATCTCGACGAATTCACCGGGCGGGTGGAGAACGTGACGGCCGCCGGCATCCGTGACGCCTTCGCCCGGCGCGTCAAACCGGATGTCATGGCGACAGTGCTGGTCGCGGCGGATGCCCCTGCAAAATAAAGTCCGCCTCATCGGCGGCGCATGGCGCCGCCGCATGATCGCCTTCCCTGCGGTGGAAGGGCTGCGCCCGACCGCCGACCGTGTGCGCGAAACCCTGTTCAACTGGCTGGGGCAGACCCTGGACGGAAAAAACTGTCTCGACCTCTTCGCCGGCAGCGGCGCCCTCGGCTTCGAAGCGCTGTCGCGCGGCGCGGCGCGGGTAGTGATGGTGGAGCGCGACCGCCAGGCGCTGCGGGCGTTGCGCGAAAACGCCGAAAAACTGGGAGCGGAGCGGCTCGAATTGCACGATGCCGACGCCCTGCAATTTCTCTCCCGCGAATCGCGCCGTTTCGATGTGGTGTTCCTCGACCCACCTTTCCATAAAAGTGTTTTGCCGCTATTATTTCCAATTCTTGAAAATCGCCTCAATCCCGGCGGCAGGGTTTACGCCGAGAGCGAGCAGCCGCTGCAACCCGTTGAAAACTGGCGGATATGGCGGGAAGGCCGCGCCGGCAAGGTATTCTATTACGTGCTGATGCGCGAAGGGGACACGCCATGACGTTGAAAGCGGTATATCCCGGCACCTTCGATCCGGTGACGCGCGGCCACGAAGACCTGGTGCGGCGCGCCGTGCGCCTGTTCGACGAAGTGATCGTCGCGGTGGCCGGCAGCCCCGGCAAGAAACCCTATTTTCCCCTGGATGAACGGGTGGAAATGGCCTCCACGGTGCTGGCCGACCTGCCCACCGTCAAGGTGGTCGGTTTCGAGGGGCTGCTGATGGATTTTCTGCGCAAGAACGAGGCGCGGGTGGTGCTGCGCGGATTGCGCGCGGTATCGGATTTTGAATACGAGTTTCAGTTGGCGGGCATGAACCGCAGCCTTTATTCCGAGGTCGAGACGGTATTCCTGACGCCGTCGGAGCAGTACATGTTCATATCGGCCAGCATGGTGCGCGAGATCGCGCTGCTGGGCGGGGATGTCAGCCAGTTCGTGCATCCCCTCATCAAAGACCGGATGATGAAACGGATTTTGTCTTAAACTTAACTTTGAGGAAATAACCATGGCATTAATGATTACCGACGAATGCATCAACTGCGACGTGTGCGAACCCGAGTGCCCCAACGGCGCCATTTCGCAAGGCGACGAAATCTACGTGATCGACCCCGCCCTGTGCACCGAATGCGTCGGCCACTATGACGAACCCCAATGCGTGTCGGTCTGTCCGGTGGATTGCATTCCCAAGGACCCCAGCCACGAAGAAAGCAAAGCCGAACTGCAAGCCAAGTTCGAGCGGATCAGCGCGGCGAAATAAGCCGCTTCGGTTTGGAATGAAAAACGGCGGCAACCCGGAAGGGTTGCCGCCGTTTTTGTTCGGGGAACGGCATTGCCCTGGAAAAGGCCGTTCAGCCCGGAGGCGCACCAGGACGAAAGAGTTCTCTGCGCTTAACCGCCGCACCAGCCCGCTACCCAAGGGCGGCGACAGGAAATCGGGGAAACAGGGGAAATCATGATTGAGCAATCGAGTCTGCCCCCATTGATTTGCGATCCCGCATCGTCTGAATCGCGCCATGACGTCGCTGCTAGGCGCATACAGCTTCCCATGCGGCGCGCACACGTCGCATCAGGCTTGGATGAAGGACGCCCAATTTTGGTGTTTGACCATTGGGGGCACTGGGCGGGACTTTAAACCATTCGCTGCTGTAGGGTAATTCCACTGTGCTGTGGAAACTGAATTTAGTTGAGTAGCTCAAGCCCGCGAGTTGGTAGGCTGCGGTTTCGCTGGCGGCGATAAGGAATTCCCCGGAACGGAGTTGGTCGGTTTTCTGGCTTGTGCCATAGGCTACCAATACAATGAAATGGGGTGTTTGATCGTCAAAAACTTTGACGATCAAAGCAGGCCGAGGTTTTGGCCCCGGCTTGATACCCTTGTTTTCAGGGAAGTGGCACCATACGATTTCGCCGGCTTCAGGAGTTGGCCACCAATGTATCCGCATGACTTAGAGCCTATTTTAGTAGTATCCATGCCCCGCGCCGGAACCATTTGGGGCGCAGTGCTAGGCGCGAACGGCGCCGTTTGGTCATTCCAAACAAGCCGCGAGCAACAACGCAATGCGCCCCAAATGGCTCCGGCCCTCCGGGTTGCGTCCAGAAAGCGCGTCTGCGTTGTCGCTCGTCGCGCCAATGGAACGACCATTGGCGCTCCTCGCTCCTAGCATCCATCACTTTCTGGACGCAACGCGGGGTATGGATACTACTGAAATAGGCTCTAAAACAAGCTCGATTTGACCGACGTTGCCTGGCCTTGGGGTGTGGCTTTGCGGATTGCGGCCAACTGTGCCGTTGTCAGTTCGCCATCGTCAGCTTCATATGCCGGCAGCACTTCTTTCGCAAGCTTGCGTAGCGCATAGTGGATCACTTGCGTTTCTCCGGTAAACCCGAGAAATTCGGCCAGCTTTTCCACGGTCGATCGACTGATCCCGTTCTGCGTGTCGGTTTGCCGAAAACGGAGTAGCAGTTGATCTGGTTTGGTTGTGGTTGTCATGATTTTTCGCAAACGATTAAAAGATATAATAAATATATCATTAATGCTTTTATTGTCAAGAGGCGGCAACAAGCAAAGAAGGTGATTGGGTGTTCTTTGCGGTGACCAATGGTGCGCATATTTCTTTCATCCGGCAATCATGATTGATCATTGAGTCTGCCCGTCCACGAAATCGCTTGCAAAAATCAAGGATCGTATAACGCAACTGACCGCACGGAAACGCACCCCGATAGCGTTGGAAGATATAGTCGGGAGCATAAACGCCAGCCTTCGCGGGTGGGTGAACTACTTTCACTACCGTAATTCCAGCGGCGTATTGGAAAAGGTGGCCGTCACGAAACGCGAACGGAGCCCCGGAAGTTCAAAAAACCGCAGGCCGCAAAGAGAACGCTTATCGGCCAGTCCCTCTCGAATGCAGGGTTAGGTGGATTTCAACGCTTATTATTAGATGGCGGCTTTTGAGGAAATGATGAGCTAGCGGTAGGCTTTGCGGCTGGCCGAGGCGCAGGCTTGGGCGTTGGCTTCGCAGCTGGTTGAGGCGCAGGCTTGGGTGTCGGCTTTGCGGCTGGCTGAGGCACAGGCTTGGGCGTTGGCTTCGCAGTTGGTTGAGGCGCAGGCTTGGGTGTCGGCTTTGCGGCTGACCGAGGCACAGGCTTGGGCGTTGGCTTCGCAGTTGGTTGAGGCGCAGGCTTGGGTGTCGGCTTTGCGGCTGACCGAGGCGCAGGCTTGGGTGTTGGCTTTGCAGCTGGCTGAGGCGCAGGCTTTGGTGTTGACTTCGCTACAGGTTGCCGATTCGGATCAAGCTGTTTGCCGCGATTACCTTGAGCTTGGTCAAGTTGGCGATTGGTGCCTGGTGTGCCCTTGTTACGGTTCTTTTGGTTCGCTTCGTTGTCTTTAGGATCAATTTTCTTCTTCATGGCGTTCCTCGTCATCTTAATTGGGTTAAAGAACTACAGATAGCTGCGGAAAAAACCTAACGTAGAAGTAACCGGCGCTGCGCGGCTTTATCGCGCAGCGTCCGAGTTGACTGCCGGGTTATGTGGAAGTTCTTCTACGCAACGCTGAAGTTCTACGCCATCGCCAATTGGGATGACACGAAGATGCTTCACCTGTTTCTGTGTTCCGTCGGGTAATCCTTGAACCACCTGGGTTTTTACGTAGCCTTTTGCTTCGAGTTCTCGGATGTAATTGATTTCCCCTGAACGCTCCAGGTATGAGAGTAAAAGATAGCTGGTTGAAGAAGCGCCAACCAAATAACGCACAGCATTTAATGACACACCCAAGAGCTTCATAGATTGCGCGTTCAATTCTCCAACTTTATTCTCAATATCCTTTGCATCGGCGGTAGCGTTCAAGGGGGCCATGAAAATAATGGCTGAAATAAGAGCAGCGCGAAAGATCATAGCTTTGTCCTCAAAGAAACATAACGTAGAGGTGAGGGGCGCGTAGCGAGCGGCAGCGCCACTTGCGGAGCGTCCCTCTCGACCGCCATGTTAGATGCCGAATTCACTGGGCGCTGCTCTGCGCAAGAGTGATGATCGCTTGGATCGCGTTTCTTGCCTGCGGACTGTTGTGCCAACAAGTGGAGCCCATCATCTGAGAAATTTGCTTGGTTTGGTGACGAAGGCGGGGTCCTCCCCCGCCAATTGTGACAACGACGAAAAGCCGATTTGTTCCAAGCGAGTGACGACAGTCTCACCAACACCTTTCAGCCCAAGCATTTTCTTCTTCTCGGCGGTGGGGAAGCCCATGCTTATGCCTTGGTCATAACGGTAATGGAAACGGATTCCGGTTGAACTAAGGAAAACAGCTTGCCAAGACTAGCCTTGCCAGCCATCCGTTCATTTGAAAGTTGCGCGTCCTCTACGGTCTCCCAATAGTAGATATCGACCCATTCGTCGCCATTCTTATATAGGGTCTTCTCGATAAAGCCGCCGACGTTCTTAAGGTCTGGTACGAGAGCTTGGGCTGCGTCAATCATTGCACTGTCGGTAACGCCAGGGGCGCTTTTCCATTTGACGATTTCGACGACGTTGGTATTCATGGTATTTCTCCGAGATAAGGGCGCATCAATTCTATAAGGGCGATGCTGACAACGTGGTGTCAGTAGGCATCTAACGTGGAGCTAACCGGCCTTCGCCGGCCTTATGGCGAAGGTCCGGTTGAGCGCCGGGTTCGGCATCTACGGGCGAACACTTGAGGCTAGGGCTTTAGCAAGCTGCTCTGATTCATTTACGGAAATTCCGTCGTCAGCGATACGGTCGGCTTGAGCCTCTTCAAGCTGATACAGATCAAACAGCGCCCGCTTGTATTTCGATACAAACTCCCTCGCTTGAACTTGGATCAAGTAGCCCTCTTTCGTGACTCGGCGCATCCAATTGTCAGCTTTGGTTCGCAGAAGAATTTCATGCAAGTAGCGAGTCCTGTCTTCCTCGGGGAGTTTTGTAGATGAAGTGAGTAACGCATTAATGAGCTTGTCTGAGTCAGGTGCACTCTTTCGTGATTCATAAAGAGTCCTGTAAGCCAGGGCAAGTTCTGGTACTCGCGAAGACGTTGATACTCGTTCTAGCTTTTCGAATGCCCGATACCCAACGTCATCGGCTGGTGCTATATCTCGTCCGACGATCTCTTGACCATAGTGGTGGAGCAACGGTTGAACTAACGTTGGAGCACCAAGAATTTCTTGTTCATATGAAACAAACAACTCATCAAGACTTGCTGATTGGCTTGCGGCCGCAAAGGACTTCATCACTTGAAATAGGGCAGATATGAACTCTTTTGAGTGCCGAGTGTTCGAGTTCTTCTCGACCTTTCTGAGGTAATTCATGATGGCATCAACATCTTCTTGGGTGAAACCATCGCCGATTTCGAGTTTCAACGTCAGCAAGTAAAACCGGGAGAAATCCAAAGCGCTCGATATCTCTCCTGTTCTTTTTTCGAGGCGTTGTTCTACGGCTGTTTCGATTAGGTACTTTGCAAGAGTGCCAAATGTCCCAATGCCGATCAGGCCAATGAAGGCGACTATCCAGCTAAGCTGTTTGAAGCGTTCGTCCTCTTTGACAGTCACCTCCTTTTCGACGAGTGACTTGAGGTTTCTATCCACGGCCTTATCGACGATGTCCTCAACCTCTTGCTTGCGAAGTCGGTAGTCGAGTTGATCGTTAGCGTTTGTTCCTCCGGTGGGTGCTAATGGTGCTGCTGCAATATGCGTGGTCATCAACAACGACGCGAGCAGCACGAACAGTATTCGCAGCATGTGAGTAATCCTTATGAAGATGCCGAACATTAGTAATAGACACCCTAAAACGCGCCGACAAAGGCACCGACAAAGGCACCGTCAAGGTGTATAATCCTTGATTTGTTTTGGTAATATATTGTTTTTGCTTGGATTAAAATTAAAGCGTCCCCTAATTTTCCGGATAAAAGCACCACGGCGAAATCTCCCAAATTACGCAATCAAGTCCACGATAAGCTATGTGTTAAGCACTATAGCATTTTGTGCGGAGCAAGGAGGCTGGACGGCAACGCCATGAAATTCATGAGAAATCCCGCTACCGCTTTCCGCCCAGGATCGACCCCAGTCCCCCGCGCAGCACTTGCCGCTCCAGTTCGCTGCCGATGGCGTGGGCGATGTTTTTCGCCAGGGTTTCCAGAGCGATACACGGGTCATCCTGGAATCCAAGGTGTGCTTGGCTATCTCCACCCATTCTAAGACCTCGCCAGCACCGCATTTCCCCGCCAATAACATTCCTCGAACCTCTCCAGCCCGTGGCTCCCCCCGTTCACCAGCCGCCGTGCGGCGCGCAGGTCGCCTTCCAGCAATGCTTCCTTGATCGGCCTTTCCTTGGCCTTGAGGAAGCTGGCGAGCAGCGCGGCGGCGATTTTGGGGTCGTTGGCGAGTTCCGGTTGGGCTAGGAGTTTTTCGTTCAGGCCGATGGCTTGCCCGTGCTGGCGGTAGTTGGCCTTGCCGGTGAGCTGGATGAAGCCGCGCCCCTTATATTTGCCGCCGTCGCCGGGCTGGCTGTTGCCTAGGTCGGCGCGGTGGTCGTAGAGGTCGAAGGGTTTGCCTCCCGGCGAGGTGTTGTAGCGCGACTGGCCCTCGTCGATGGGGACGAAGCCTTCGGTTTCGGCGCGGATGGTGGCCAGCGCCATGAGCACCATGGGCTTGCCCTGGAGGGTGGCTTTCGCCAGGCCGTCGAGCACGTAGGGCAGGTGCTTTTCGATGTTGGGGCGGGGGGTGTGGGGGAACATGTCGCAGACCTTGTCCACCGTGACCTGCGGGATGGCTGAGGGCAGTGCGGCGCGTTTCGCCAGTCCCAGGGCGGCGAGGGTGCGCGGCCCGGCGATGCCGTCGGCCAGTAGTTCGCGGCTTTTCTGGAAGGCGAGCAGCGCCGCTTCGGTGGCGGGTCCGAAAGCGCCGTCGATTTTTCCGGGGGGGAAACCCAGTTCGGCGAGCCGGGCTTGCAGTTTCTCGACTTCATGGCCGCTGGAGCCAGGATGTAGGGTATGCATGTCGTTTTCCTTGTGATGGCGGTGCGTCAAACCAGGCGTTTGACGGTCAGTGCCGCGCTGCCCGTTTCTTTACCGGACATTCTTTCGGAAAATATGCTATTTGACTATCCGTCAGGCGGGGGTTGAGGGGTTATTTCGGGGATTTATTTGTGGTCAAAATGAGGTGTAGTTTTTCCGGCGGCGGGCGGGAGGTGGGAAAGGGTTGGGGAAACGCTGAATTTATCCCAAAAAACTCAGTTAGCCACGGATAAACACGAATTGACACTGATTAAGACATCAGGCCGGCAAAGATTTACTGATCGCCCGGCGGGTGTAAGGTGTGCGCTTTGCAGGCCATTGATTATCCGTGATTTCCCGTGGCTGAGCTGCTTTTTCTAGGTTCATTTGTCGAGGCTGGCCTCGATTTCCAGCACCGCCAGGCTGATGTGGCGGCCGACTTCATCCTCGAAGTTGGCCCAGTCGCGGTAGGCGGACAGCTTGGCGACGATTTCCTCCTTCATTTCATAGTCGGCCAGGCCTTTTTCATAAAGGCGCCGGGTTTCATCGTAGAGGGTGGCCAGGTAGTTCCGGTAGCCTTGGACGATTTCGCCGCCGCCGCTCGGCCCATGGCCGGGAACATAATGCTTGAGCGCCAGGGCGGCGGCATGGTCGAGCGCGGCGATGCCACCGCGGAAGGTGCCGTCGTTGAGCCTGCCGAGGCGCTGGTGGAGCAGGTTGTCGCCGCCGAACAGGACGGAATCCTCGACAAATTCGATCATGATGTCGGTGTCGCTGTGGGCTTTTCCCGGCGCATGGACTTTGAAGGTCAACCCGTCGATTGCCAAGACGGCGCCGGCGGCGGCGGGCTGGGTCGGGATTTCGGCGCGGGTGCCCGCGGTAAAGCCGCCGGTGGCGCGTTCCATCAGTTCCAGCCATTCGGCGGCGACGCCGTGCCGCGCTCGCTCGATCATGTCGGGATGTCCGATCAGCCGGGCGTCGGGGAACGTCTCGATCATGGCGTGGTTGCCCAGCCAATGGTCGCCGTGGACATGGGTGCTGATGACGTGGGTCACCGGTTTGGCGGTGATCCGGCGGATTTGTTCGAGCACCATCCGTCCCGCCTGGAGGCTGGAGCCGGGGTCGATCACCACGACCCCGTGGCCGGTGACGACGAAGGCCGGGTTGTTCATGAATCCCTGGTTTTTCACCGAAGGATAGCCCAGCGGCCCGTGGATCACGTAGGTGCGCGGGGAAATCTGGCGGGCGGGATAGTCTTGCACCCTGTCCGCCGCAAAGGCGGGCAGGGCGGAAAGGGCGAGCAGGAGGAGCAGGTGGGGGGCTGGCATGGTTTTACCCTTCTTCGTTTTTGGCCGTGGCCTCGTCCCGTCAAGCCTGGATATACACCCATCCCTGCTTTTCCCGCGCCATAATCAGGTCGAGCGCAGAGGGGGTGATGACGGCTTCCGGCAGCAGTTTGACGTTGATGCCCTGGCGCCGCAGTTTGTTGATGGTGATGCCGCAGGCGTAGAAATTCAGGTCTTTGTAGGATTGCTGCAAGGATCTGATGCGTTCGGGATAGGGCGAGGCATCGGCTTGCAGCAGGCGCAGACCTTCGCCGTTGGCGACAATGTCGAGTTTGACCGGGGTGTCCAGCTTGCCGGCGCTGCGCAGCAGTTCCTCGGCTTGGTCGAGTGCCGCGTCGAAGCGCACGTTTTCGCCGGAGAAAATATGCAGCACCAGTTTGGATTCACTGGCCTGGCGTTCCAATTGGGCGGCACTTTGCAGCGGCGCTGCGGCCTTGTCGCCATGCAGGAGCCAGCCGGTGGCGATGCCGAGCGCCATCATCACCCCCGCCGCCAGGGAGCGGGTGAAATCCGGCAAGCCGGAACGCCCGCGGTGGGAGCGTTGCGCTTTCAGTGCCGCCGCTTTCAGCGGATAGGCGTTTCCGACCATTTCCTTCAATTGCCACAGTTCGCAGATGCGTTGCTTGAGCTGGCCGTCGGCGACGATCAGCCCGAGCAGGCGGGATTTTTCGGCGGAATCGAGTTCGCCGTCGACGAAAGCGTTGAGCAGTTCATCGGTTACTGGATGTTCGGGTTTCATTTGAACCTCGTGATATTCGATGCGGCTAGCGCCGGTTTGGCTTCCAGCAGAATTTCCTTCAAGGCCTGGCGGGCGCGGCACAGGCGGCTCATCACCGTGCCGACGGGGATCTCCAGAATGGTCGCCACCTCGATGTAGGAAAGTTCTTCCAGATCCACCAGGGTCACCACCTGGCGCTGCCCGACGGGCAACTTGGCGATGGCGCGGCGCACGCGCCCGATCATTTGGGATTGCTGGCATTCCTCTTCCGGGGTGCCTTCGCTCACCAGGTGCCGCTCATCGACCTCGTCGATGTCGAGCGGTTCCTTGTAGCGGCGGTAGTGGTCGGTGAGGCAGTTGGCGAGAATGCCGAACAGCCAGCTATCCATGGCTTCCAGGTCGCGCAACTGCCCGGACTTGGCGATGGCCTTGGACAGAGCCTCCTGCGCCAGATCCTCGGCCAGGGCGCGGTTGCGGCACCACGACAGCGCCAGGCGATGCAGCCGCCCCTGGCACTGTTCCAGCCTTTTGATGAACTGCTTTTGCCCGTCGAAGAGACCGAAAATGTTCATCCTAAATTCCTCACCACAGAGACACAGAGGCACAGAGGAAATCGGGAAAACAATGGAATGTCAGTTCTCAAACTATTACCCTCCGGGTGGGCCAAGGATGTACAACAATCCTTGGGGGGGCGAGTTGGGCGGCGAGCCGCCCATCCCCGCCTACGCCATTTCCTCTGTGTTTCCGTGGTTCAACCGAGGTTTTCAGGTTCATGTATTTTCCCCGTTTCATGTGATAGACGGATGGCGGAGGGGAAATATTCCATCGAGGCTAAAATATATACAAAACACAGATATCTCTAGGGGGAATCCCTTGGGGGCGATAAGTGAAATCCTAAATAATGCAAATTTTTTGCATGTACCTTATTGAGTTCGTTAACTGCTTGCATGATAATGAAAAAGTTGTACTCTTCGAGAGAAGAGCCGGCGTTCCGCACGAAAGGGTGACAATTATGACAACAAAGAGGCTGCTGCGGCTTTTTTTCTGGTTTCTGGTTTCGTTGGCGACATGGTCGATGCCGGCTCATGGTCAGGGATTTTCCGTATCGTCGGCGACGAGTGGTGATATCAAGGCGCGAACCATACACGCAAGAATCAATGTGGCTTCGAGCGACGTCAATGCTTCCGGGGCGGTATTTATTGTAGCCGACGTGCCCAATACGGAGTACTACTTTTCCCGTGACGCGGGCGGCAATTGGTCGACCAACCTGAATAGCTACTTCCGCGGCACCCTTTCCAACGCAGACATCGGCATCGTGGATCGTCCGATGGATTTGTCCCCACTGATGGATACAAAAGTTTATGTCGGATATGCGGTTTGCACCCCGGCCCAGACGATTCGCCAGTGCTACGATAGCATGATAAACAATGGCACGGTGGGACTTGCTCATACCATTTCGAAGAATACCACTCCGGCAACGACTGCTCCAGTTAAGGGAAAAATCACCGTCCAGCCCTATACGCAGCCCTCAACGGACGGGAGCGCCGCTGCGATAGTTACGGTCAGCAATGCGGCTGGCCAGGAATTCACCTACTGGGGACTCAAGGATGCATCCGGGGCGCCCTTTGCTCTGACCGAAACTCTGCTCAATATCCCCGCGACCGGGGGGCAAGTTCGCACCATCTATGGCGTCCACGGGTTTCCCAAAAAACTCATCCTGCCGGATTCCGGGGAATCGATCACCCTTAGATGGGGCGAAAGCAATGTGGAATACCGCTATTACAATGCGAATGGCCAATTCGTCGTAGGGATGGACTTGGCTATGGATGGCTCGGGGAATATCATTTCCGCCACACCTTTGAACGATAACGGGGGCCAATTCGCCGGCTTGTTTGATGACGTTACTTCCTTATTTGGGGAGAAAATTGATAACGGTATCGTGAGCTTGGAGGATGCGGCAAAAACCGTTAGGACCGTTTCGAGAGGAATGGTGAAGGGAGGAGGGGCGGGCGCCGTTGTGGCCATCGCTGCGGGAGCTGCCGTCCCCGCAGCCTTCGCGGCGGCCTCTGTCGTGGTGATGGGCGCGGGGGTGGCCGGCCTTGTGGTCGCGGGTTACATCGAGCGGGATGGACGGCCAAGCGGCATTAGCAATCTGGTTACCAATTTGACCAATACGGTCAGAGGGGTTGCAGGCGCGACCAATGATTATCTAAAGCAATTCTCCCGAGGATGGGCCAGCAGTCCGGTCACCAGCGAGACTGGCGATAGCCAGCCGGAGTTCGAGGAAAAGTTTCCGCAATACGTTCCAAGCGCCTCGGCAACGGTGCCCCGCGCGTCTTCCGAGATTTATGCGATGCTCCTGAAAAGGGAGCAGTCCAAAAATCCGAGCACCTCCACGACAACGCCACGGCCAGCGGCAACACCAACATCCTCATCGCCGTCATCCAACATCATCACCACACCGAATCTGCGGGCCTGCCCAACCGGCCAGAGGCGCAATGCTCGCGGGGACTGCGAGGCAATACAATGCCCTTATACTAATCAGGAGTTGCGGAACGGGGAGTGTGTGACTATTCAGAGGTGCGGGTCGGGCGGTGTCTGTTCCGGCACGCCCCAATCGCCTGTGTCAAGTTATCCAACCGGGGGATCGACGTACATGCCACCGTCAACGTCATCGCTATCGCCACCGTCGTCATATAATCCTCCGAAGTGCGAGATAAAATGCAGCGGACTGTTTTGTTCGGAAATATGTAGAAAGTAGCGTCCGTCAAGATGGTGAAAATAAACAAGGTAGCACACGTAGGGCGCATTAGGCGCAGCCGTAATGCGCCGGATGTTTCATTCGGCGCAATGGGCTGTGCCCCCTACACTACCGAAGCCAAGTGGGGTGGGCACGCTTTTGCTTGTGCCCATTGGGGTACATGCCTCTAAACTATTCTCAGCAAACGTCCACGCCCTCCCTTGCGCGCATAGCGCGCGGGGGAGGGTTGGGGCGTTTGCCCGCATGGCTGCCGCTGTTTGCCCACATCCCGGCCTTCCCCCGCGAGCAGGGGAAGGAGCGATAGCTGATAGAGGCATATTATTTTATGCCTATGAATAATTTTCAGGCGCCCTCACCCCAACCCCTCTCCTTTATGCCCTTTAGGGTGCGCCTGCGGGCGAGGGGCTTTTCTCCCTTCTCCCGCAGGCGGGAGAAGGGACGGGGATGAGGGAGCATGGGATGCAAGGCAACATCCTGAATATTGTTCATAGAGGCATGCTTTATTTTGTATCAACAGGTGCAAGCGCCGTTCGGCGCCGGTTTATTCCACGGTGACCGACTTGGCCAGGTTCCTCGGCTTATCCACGTCGGTGCCTTTTTGCAGGGCGGCGTGATAGGCCAGCAGTTGCAAGGGAATGGCGTGCAGGAGCGGACTCAGCGGGCCGGCATGCGCCGGCAGGCGCAGCACGTGCACCCCTTCCTGGGTGGCGAAATGGCTATCCTCGTCGGCGAATACGTACAGTTCGCCGCCGCGCGCGCGGACTTCCTGGAGGTTGGACTTGAGTTTTTCCAGCAGGGCGTCGTTGGGGGCGACGGCGACCACCGGCATGTCGCCGTCCACCAGCGCCAGCGGGCCGTGCTTGAGTTCGCCGGCGGGGTAGGCCTCGGCGTGGATATAGGAAATTTCCTTGAGCTTGAGCGCGCCTTCCAGGGCGATCGGATAGTGCAGGCCGCGCCCGAGGAACAGGGCGTGCTGCTTGAAGGCGAGCCGTTCCGCCCATTGCTCTACCTGGGGTTCCAGTTCGAGGACGCGTAGCACCGCTTCCGGCAGGCGGCGCAACTCATTCAGGCAGAACTGCTCCGCCTTCTGGTCGAGGCGACCGCGCAGCTTGGCCAATACGAGGGTGAGGACGAACAGCGCGGCGAGCTGGGTGGTGAAGGCCTTGGTCGAGGCGACGCCGATTTCCGGGCCGGCGCGGGTCAGGAAGCTGAGCTTGGACTGGCGCACCAGGGCGCTTTCCGGGACGTTGCACACCGCCAGGGTGTGGGCATGGCCGAGCGATTTGGCGTGGTTCAGCGCCGCCAGGGTGTCGGCGGTTTCGCCGGATTGGGAGATGGTGACGATCAGCGCGTCGGGGTTGGGGACGCTGTCGCGGTAGCGGTATTCGCTGGCTACCTCGGCGTTGCAGGGAATGCCGGCGATGTCTTCGAGCCAGTAGCGGGCGATCAGCCCGGCATGGTGGCTGGTGCCGCAGGCGAGGATGGTCACGCCGTTCACCGCCTGCAACGCCTTTTCCGCTTCCGGCCCGAAGATGCGGGCGTCGAGGCCGCCGTGGGAGAGCAGGCTTTCCAGGGTGTCGGCCAGGGCGCGCGGCTGTTCGTGGATTTCCTTCTGCATGAAATGGCGGAAGTCGCCCAGTTCGGCGCGTTCGGCCGACAGTTCGCTGATCTGGGCGCTGCGGTCGGCGGGGTTGCCTTCCTTGTCGAAGACCCGGAAGCCGAGCAAGCCGATGTCGGCGATGTCGCCATCCTCCAGGTAGACGAATTTCTGCGTCACCGGCAGCAGGGCGGAAGTGTCCGAGGCGATGAAGTTTTCCTCGATGCCGATGCCGATCAGCAGCGGGCTGCCCTGGCGGGCGCACACCAGTTGTAGCGGCGAATCGGCGCAGACCACGCCGATGGCGAAGGCGCCTTGCAGTTCGCGGATGGCCTGCTGGGTGGCGCGCAGCAGGTCCTTGTGCTGGTGATAGTGATGATGCACCAGATGGGCGATGGTTTCGCTGTCGGTTTCCGAGGAGAAGGCGTAGCCCAGGTCGGTGAGGCGCAGACGCAAGGCTTCGTGGTTCTCGATGATGCCGTTGTGCACCACCGCGATGCCGTGGCTGACATGGGGGTGGGCATTGCGCTCGGTAGGTGCGCCGTGGGTGGCCCAGCGCGTGTGGGCGATGCCGAGATGGCCGTGAATTTTTTGTTCGTGCGCCGCGGTTTCGAGTTCGGCGACCCGGCCGGGGCGGCGCAGGTTGAGCAGTTCCCGTTCGGGCAAGGCCTCATCGGCGCGGCCGGAGCGGCGCAGATCCACCAGCCCGTGGCTGATTACCGCCAGGCCGGCGGAATCGTAGCCGCGGTATTCCAGGCGTTTCAGCCCTTCGATGAGGATGGGGACTACGTTGCGCTGGGCGACCGCCCCGACGATGCCGCACATGGGTTATCCTTTGCTGGGACGTTTCCAGCCGTTGATGCTGATTTGCTTGGCGCGCGACAGAGTCAGTTGTTCCGCCGGCGTGTCCTTGGTGATGGTCGATCCGGCGCCGATGGTGGCGTTCTCGCCCACCGTCACCGGCGCCACCAGTTGCGTGTCGGAGCCGATGAAGGCGCCGTCGCCGATCACCGTGCGGTGTTTGCGGGCGCCGTCGTAGTTGCAGGTGATGGCGCCGGCGCCGACGTTGACCTTTTTGCCCACGGTGGCGTCGCCGACGTAGGACAGGTGGTTGATCTTGCTTCCCGCCCCAACCTGGCTGTTCTTGATTTCGACGAAGTTGCCGATATGCGCGTCCTGCGCCAACTGCGTTCCCGGACGGATGCGGGCGAACGGCCCGATGCGGCAGTCCACGCCGACCTCGGCTTCCTCGATCAGGCTGAAGGGGGCGATGCGGGCGCCGGGCGCCACGCTGACATCGCGCAGGATGCAGTGTGCGCCGATGCGCACGTCGTCGCCCAGCGTCACCTTGCCCTCAAAAATGCAGTCGATGTCGATTTCCACGTCGCGCCCGCAGGTGAGTTCTCCGCGCACGTCGAGGCGCTTCGGGTCGGCCAGGCGCACTCCCCGCTCCAGCAGGCGCTGCGCCTGCTCGTGCTGGTAGAGGCGCTCCAGATGGGCGAGCTGGGCCGGGCTGTTGACCCCCAGAACCTCCCAATGGTGGCGCGGCTGGCGCGCCTCGACCGGAATGCCGTCGGCCGCCGCCATGGCGATCACGTCGGTGAGGTAATACTCACCCTGGGCATTGTCGTTGGAGAGGCGGTCGAGCCAGCCCTTGAGGCGGGCGGTGGGCAACGCCATCACGCCGGTGTTGATTTCGCGCAGGGCGCGCTGCGCCTCGCTGGCGTCCTTGTGTTCGACGATGGCGGCGACCTTGCCGCCCGCGTCGCGGACAATGCGGCCGTAGCCGGCCGGGTCGGGCAATTCCACGGTGAGCAGCGCGGCGCCGCCGGAGCGTGCGGCGGCCACCAGGCTTTTCAGGGTGTCCAGGGAGATCAGCGGCACGTCGCCATAAAGCACCAGGGTCAGCCCGTCGTCGGGCAGATGCGGCGCGGCTTGCTGCACCGCGTGGCCGGTGCCCAGTTGGGGTTCCTGCTTGACCCAGGCGATGGCCGGGTCGGTGATGGCTTGCGGAACTGTTTCGCCGCCGTGGCCGTAGACCACGGCAACCTTGCGCGCGCCCAGGGCATGGGCGCTGTCGAGCACATGGCGCAGCAGCGGCAGCCCGGCGAGGCGGTGCAGCACCTTGGGCAGATCGGAATTCATGCGCGTGCCCTTGCCGGCGGCGAGGATGACGATGTCGAGAGGAAGATTCATCGAACGAATTAACCTAAAAAATGCAGTTCAACCACGGGGAACACGGGGAAATGATGGGATTGCGGCGTGGGATGAAGAAAATGCTGCTCAACCGGCGGGAGAATAGTCAATCTTTTTCAACTTGATGTTTCCCCGATTTTCCCTGTGTTCCCCGTGGTTCAAATAAAGTATTTAGGATTATACGAGATAGGCCGCGAAACGCCATCAATCGTGCTATTGCACCGTGTGTACCGGTGGTAGATCACACCACCTCGACCCGCAGCCCGGCACGGGCAGCGGCTTCGCGCTGGCGCGTGTCGGCGGACAGGAAAACGTCGGCTTGCAGGGCCACGGCGCTGCCGATGTGTATGGCGTCCATGCCGCGCAGTGTATTGGCTTCGAGGATAGATATGGCTTTTCCCAACACCGCCGGAGTCAGGTCGCAAACGGCGGCGTCCTCGATGTCGGCCAGCAGCAACGATTTCAGTTGCCGGTATTGCGTGTCGGTGATCTTGGCCTCGCGGCGCAGCCGGCAAAAGGCCGAAACAATCTCCGGCAGCGCAATGCCGGACAAGCCGATCTCCGTCGCCCGGTCGCACCATTCGAGCGCGGCGTCGGTTCCCGCTTCGCTGACGTAGCGTTTGACGAAGGCCGAGGTGTCGAAAAAAACGCGCATCAGCCGGCTTCGCGCTTTTCGAGAATCATGCGGCTGATGGAAACGCCGTCCAGCACCAGGGGTTGCGCCTTGCGGCGTTTCCAGGAAGGCAGTTCGGCCACTACCGGGACGATGTCGGCGATGGGCTTGCCGTTGCGCAGCACGCGCACGGACTCGCCTGCCGCGACGATGTCGAAATACTGCTTGGCGTGATTGCGTACTTCGGTGAATGTCGCTTGTTTCATGGCAATCTCAATATGTACAGAATCACTAGTGTCCGGTTAAAAATCGAACAGAATCATTTGGTTGCTTTGCATTG
>CAZDIJ010000023.1:0-41568 GCA_964505475.1 uncultured Sulfuricella sp.
GGGCGCACCTCGACATCGCCGGCACCGCCTGGAAATCCGGCAAGGAAAAAGGCTCCACCGGCCGCCCGGTGCCGCTGCTGGTGCATTTCTTGAAAGGCAGGGTCTAGGGATCAGGGACTAGGGGCTAGGAAAACCATGTCGGGCATTAACTAATGACAGCGCGAGAAACCACCGGTTTTGTACTTCTTGTATTGGGTACTGCCATAGTTCCGCTCGGCTGGATTGTTAGTCACAAAATATTGCTTCTTACAGGTCTGCTTTTTGGGGTGGGTGCTTGGCTCTTTTACACTGAACGCGTGCTCAAGCGAGAAGAGAAATTAGCCCGGGAAAGCACAGGTAGTGGAAACTATGGTCCCCTGGTCCCCGGAGATATCCACAATTACACGGGATGGCGCACTGGTGGCAGAACCCAACCACTTGACTCTACTTCTTCGGAAAGCGGTGCGGATGGAGACTAAATTGTATTCGAGAGGGACACACAAAAAGCACCGCGCCACTCACGTAAACGTTGGGCGCGGCGACAGTATCCATTTTTTCTCAGTCTTCCTCGCGTAGCCCCTAGTCCCCAGCCCCTCAAAAAAAAATGACCCAAATCGACTTCTACACCAACGCCCCCGACAAATTCCGCGTCGCCTGCAAGCTCGCGGAAAAGGCCTACGCCCAAGGGCAGCGCACCCTGGTGTACGTCGCCGACGCAGGCAGCGGCGAGCGGCTCGACGCGCTGATGTGGAGCGTGCCGGCAACCGGCTTCCTGCCCCATTGCCGCGCCGGCGACGGCCTGGCCGGGGAGACGCCCGTGGTCATCGACCATCGCGGCGAGGACATCACCCACGACGACGTGCTGATTAACCTGAGCGGCGAACGCCCGGCCTTTTTCAGCCGCTTCCATCGCCTCTTGGAAATCGTCGGCACCGAAAAAGAGGATGTCGGCGCCGCCCGCGAACGCTGGGGGTTTTACAAGGAACGCGGCTACCCCCTCAACCACCACGACCTCGGGAAAACCCGCTGATGGATACCGACCTGCCGCCGGACGATAGCGACGACGTGCTGAACAAGGTCGATGCGCTGCTGAAAAAACACCAGAGAGGCTCCCCCAAGCAGCCGCCTCACCGCGCCCCGCCGCCAGCCGAAGAGCCGGCAACCATGGAGGATTTCGACGACATCCCGACCCTCACCGACATCGTCGAAACCGCCGCCCCCGCCGCCGGGAACCCCACTCCCGAAGCGCTATTGAGCGGCCTCGAAGAACGCCTCCACCGCGAACTTGAAGCGCGCCTCGCCCCGCAACTGACGCAAGCCTTCCAGCAAGCGCTCGCCCAGTTGCTGGACGAAGCCAAGCTGCAAATCAGCCTGACCGTGCGCGAACACCTCCGCCAGGAAATGCTGCGCCAGAACACCCCTTCGACCCAGGAAAAATAAACCACCCCTGACGGCAAGCTGAAAGTGCGGGAATATCATGAGGTGCGCTACGCGCTGATATTTAGGTAGCCGGGGCAGCCCGGCCATCAATCATTCCGCGCGCAGCGCAACAAAACCATACGGCGCAATGCGCTTCGCGTATTGACCTACAGGATTACGCCTTACGCGCGTTACCACCGCGCCGAACCCAACTGTAGGTCAGGCCGCTGGCCTGACTGGCGGGTCAACGCCCCGCCCTACAAAACCCAAAAATTCCACCGCCGCACTCACAACCACGAACTCCATCCCCTCTCCTTCAAGGAGAGGAACAGGGTGAGGATGGTTTTCCAGCAGTTCCTCCCCTTTTCCGCCGCCGAGTAGCACAGCCAAGCCGGGGCAGTCGGCGAGCACTGTCTGAGGCCCGTAGGGCCGAGTTGCGCAGCCGCCCGGCTTGGCGAGCAACGCAGGGAACCCCCGAAGGGGGCGGTGGAACGGGGTCGCCTTCTTTTCTCGCCGCGACCAGTGCGCAGCACTGAGCGTCCGGCGGGGACACCCCTTGCGGGTGCGGTTACCTTTCTTGGCGAAACAAGAAAGGTGACCAGCCGCCGGGCTGCCCCCGGCCATCCAAACATTAGCGCGTAGCGCTCAAAACCATACGGCGCAATGCGCTTCGCGTATTGACGCCCTACTGAGTAAGCCTTACGCGCGTCTTGCAATTAACAATTGATAACTTCTTGCATTAAATTAACCGATATGGTAAATTAAAAACATCGTAGGTGTAAATTACGAGCGAGAGGAAAAACCATGAAAATTACTGAATTTGGAAAGGTGGTGCGCAAAGCGCGCCTCGATGCAGAGATTTCGCTCTTGCAAATGGCAAACGAACTCGCTGTCTCGTCTGCCTTTCTGAGCGGGATGGAGACTGGCAGAAAAAAGATTACTGCCGAATGGGTGGGCAAAATCAAGGCATTTTTTGCATCGCATAACATCACCGCACCAAATTTGGAGGAGGCCGCCGACGTTTCCAACAAGTCAGTAAGTTTGGAGGGGCTTAGCCCTTCTCACCAGATGCTGGTTGCTGGATTTGCCAGAACATCGCTAAACCAAGAGGAGCTTGAGAACTTAAAAGCCCTGTTGGCGGCAGCTAATGCAAAGAAGGTGAGCAAATGATCGGCAATGGACCATTGGGAGGATTCCGGGTCGCCGGACGGGGTGTTGCGGAAATTCGGGTATCCGCAGACAACGTTCGGCGCATATTGGAAATTGGTGATGCCCCTCAGGACATCAACATTGGATTACTTCTGGATCACCTCAGCGTGAAGTACAGCATCACTTATGACGTACTTGAACCTGATGAGATGCCTTATCTGGACGTGGAAGCCTGCTGGAATCCTGAGAGCGTGACCATGCATATCAGATCTGACGTGTTTGAGAAGGCATGCGGGAATGACCCACGCGCGAGATTCACCGTTATGCATGAACTTGGACATGGCTTGCTTGGGCATCGCAGGACAATTAATCGATCCGAGAACGAGCGCACACCCAAAGTGTATGAGGACTCGGAATGGCAGGCGAATCAGTTTGCCGCCGAATTCCTGATGCCGCTGGAAGTCATCCAAAACCTTGGGCTGAATACGGCATTCAAAATCGAGATGCATTTTAACGTTTCATCACCAGCAGCCACGCTTCGAGTGAGGCAACTGGCGAAGCGCGGAGAACTTCCGTGCTGAAAAAAACAAATGACCTTAACGCGCTAACGCTAAGGCCATTTGAAGGCGGGCTGAGTATTTACAGCCTGTGCCGGTACTTCGACCGCCAGCAACGTATGTTGAGTCGGGTATTTCGTGTGAGCATGCGAAATCTACCACCGAACTCAATATGTGTCCACCCCCGCAAGTGTCGACAATCATCGATAAAGGATTGGAACAATGGGACCGAAAATCGTTCACGTGACTTCGTATCCTCGGTTTCGCTTTGGCAAATGGGAGTATGTATGCACCCATTTCCGTAGCGCTCCGAGGTAATAAGTAACATAAATTAAAGGCCGGGGTTATCCCCGGCCTTTTCATGAACAGGCAAAGGGGCAAGATAGCCGCTAGGAGGCGGCTCCTACAACATCCCCTTCAAATACCTCCCGGTATAACTCTCCTTGCTGGCCGCCACCTCCTCCGGCGTCCCCTGCGCAATAATCATTCCGCCTCCATCCCCGCCCTCCGGTCCAAGGTCGATCAGCCAGTCGGCGGTCTTGATGACATCCAGATTATGTTCGATCACCACCACGGTATTCCCATGGTCGCGCAGGCGGTGGAGCACCGTCAGCAGCAGTTCGATGTCGTGGAAATGCAGCCCGGTGGTGGGTTCGTCGAGGATGTACAAAGTGCGCCCGGTGTCGCGCTTGCTCAATTCCAGCGACAGCTTGACGCGCTGCGCCTCGCCGCCGGATAGCGTGGTGGCGCTCTGCCCCAGGGTGATGTAGCCGAGGCCGACATCCAGCAGGGTCGCCAGCTTGCGCGCCACCACCGGCACCGGGCTGAAGAATTCGTGGGACTGCTCGACGGTCATGGCGAGGATTTCGTGGATGTTCTTGCCCTTGTACTGGATTTCCAGGGTCTCGCGGTTGTAGCGCTTGCCGTGGCAGACGTCGCAGGGGACGTAGATGTCAGGCAGGAAGTGCATTTCCACCTTGATGACGCCGTCGCCTTCGCAGGCTTCGCAGCGCCCGCCCTTGACGTTGAAGGAGAAACGCCCCGGCCCGTAGCCGCGCTCGCGCGAGGCCGGCACGCCGGCGAAGAGTTCGCGGATGGGGGTGAACAGGCCGGTGTAGGTGGCCGGGTTGGAGCGCGGAGTGCGGCCGATGGGGCTTTGGTCTACGTCGATGACCTTGTCGAAGAATTCCAGTCCGTGCAGTTCGGCGTGCGCCGCCGGCTCGGTGGAGGAGCCGTAGAGATGACGCGCCACAGCGCGGTAGAGGGTATCGTTGATGAGGGTGGACTTGCCCGAGCCGGAGACGCCGGTGACGCACACCAGCAGGCCGACCGGGAGGTCGAGAGTGACATTCTTGAGGTTATTGCCGCCGGCGCCGCTGAGCTTGAGCATGCGCGCGGGGTCGGGCGCATGGCGCTTTGCCGGCACGGCGATGCGGCGCACGCCGCTTAGATAGTCGCCGGTGAGCGAGTTGGGATTATCCTGGACTTCCCGCGGCGTGCCGGCCGCGACGACTTGCCCGCCGTGCACCCCGGCGCCTGGGCCGATGTCCACCACGTAGTCGGCGGAGAGGATGGCGTCCTGGTCGTGCTCGACCACGATCACGGTGTTGCCGATGTCGCGCAGGTGGCGCAGGGTGGCCAGCAGGCGGTCGTTGTCGCGCTGGTGCAGGCCGATGGAGGGTTCGTCGAGGACGTACATCACCCCGGTGAGGCCGGAGCCGATCTGGCTGGCCAGGCGGATGCGCTGCGCCTCGCCGCCGGAGAGGGTCTCGGCGGAGCGGTCGAGCGACAGGTAATCCAGCCCGACGTTGTTCAAGAAACGCAATCGGGCGGCGATTTCCTTGACGATGCGTTCGGCGATGGCCTGTTTCTGGCCGTCGAACTGCACCGTGGCGAAGAAGTCGTAGGCGCCTTTCAGCGGCAAGCGGCTGATCTCGAACAGCGCCTTGCCGCCCACCCGCACGTGGCGCGCTTCGCGGCGCAGGCGGGTGCCCTCGCAGGCGGGGCACACCTGGTAGTTGACGTACTTCGCCAGCTCCTCGCGCACCGCCAGGGATTCGGTTTCCTTGTAGCGCCGCTCCAGGTTGGGAATGATGCCTTCGAAGGGGTGCGACTGGGCGGTGCGCTCGCCGGGGTAGCGGAAGCTGATGGCTTCCCGGCCGCTGCCGAACAGCACCACCTGGCGCACCGTTTCCGGCAGTTCGTCGAACGGCGTGTCGGTATCGAAGCCGTAATGCATGCCCAGGCCTTGCAGCATCTGGAAGTAATACTGGTTGCGCTTGTCCCAGCCCTTGATCGCGCCGGCGGCCAGGCTCAAGTGGGGGAAGGCCACCACACGCTTGGGATCGAAGAAGCTCATCTGCCCCAGGCCGTCGCACTGCGGGCAGGCGCCCATGGGGTTGTTGAAGGAGAACAGGCGCGGCTCCAATTCCTGCAAGGAGTAGTTGCACACCGGGCAGGCGAACTTGGCGGAGAACAGGTGTTCCTTGCCGCTGTCCATTTCCAGCGCCAGCGCCTTGCCCTCGGCGAGGCGCAGCGCGGTCTCGAACGATTCGGCGAGGCGCTGCTTCAAGTCGGCGCGGATTTTGAGGCGGTCCACCACCACGTCGACGGTGTGCTTCTTGTTCTTTTCCAGCTTGGGCAGGGCGTCGATCTCGTAGATCTCGCCGTTGACGCGCAGGCGCACGAAGCCCTGGGCGCGCATTTCGTCGAACAGCTCGACCTGCTCGCCCTTGCGGTTGGCCACCAGCGGCGCGAGGATCATCAGCTTGGTGTCTTCCGGCAGCCCCAGCACCGCATCGACCATCTGCGACACGGTCTGCGCCGACAGCACGATGTTGTGCTCCGGGCAATAAGGATCGCCGACGCGGGCATAGAGCAGGCGCAGGTAGTCGTGGATTTCCGTGACGGTGCCCACCGTGGAGCGCGGGTTGTGGCTGGTGGCCTTCTGCTCGATGGAGATCGCCGGCGAGAGGCCTTCGATCAGGTCCACGTCGGGCTTTTCCATCAATTGCAGGAACTGGCGCGCATAAGCCGAGAGCGATTCGACATAGCGGCGCTGCCCCTCGGCGTAGAGGGTGTCGAACGCCAGCGACGACTTGCCCGAGCCGGACAAACCGGTGATGACGATCAACTGGTTACGCGGCAGATCGAGGCTGATGTTCTTGAGATTGTGGGTGCGCGCACCGCGGATTTTGATCAAATCCATCGTGTTTGGTAAACCTTAGTGATTAAAGCAGGTCGAGAAATTCATCCACCGACATTTCTGCACAGCGGATCAAGGCACGTAGCGTGCCAGGAGCCAGTTCCTTGTGTTGGGGTACGGAAAGGTTGGCGCGGACTCCGGGCTTTACCAACACCAAGTGGCTGCCCACCTGCCCGACCGGTTGCCAACCTGCTCGCTGGAATGCCTTTGCCGCCTGTTTGCCGGAAATATTGCCGAATTTTCCCATGTCTTCCCCTAAGCTTTACCAATAGTGACAAACGTCATGATGGTTGGGGAGGGATAAACAAAAAAGGGGGCAAAAAGCGAAATATTCTTCAAACCGTGACGAGCAAAGAACGCGAATCCGGCGGCAAAACCGCCGTAGCTTTCTGATCCTCGGCCCACAACCAGGCGGTTATGGCCTCGCGGATGTTGGCCAAGGCTTCCTCTTCGTCCCTTCCCTGGGAAACGCATCCCGGCAATGCGGGACATTCGGCGACAATCCAGCCGTCCTCGTCTTGCTCAAGTTTGACGTGAAAAATCATGGGGAATCACTCTCATTTTCCGAATACGGTTGCCAACTGATATATTACTCCCTTTTTCAATTCCGCCCCACCGCCAGATGACCATCTCCGAATCCATGACCCCCCTCGAACGCCGCGCCAGTGCCGGCCTGGCGGGGATATTCGGGCTGCGCATGCTGGGCATGTTCCTGATCCTGCCGGTGTTCGCCATCTACGCCCACGATTTGCCGGGCGGCGACAACCACGCCCTGATCGGACTGGCGCTGGGCGCCTACGGCCTGACCCAGGCGTTGCTGCAATTGCCCTTCGGCATGGCCTCAGACCGCTTCGGGCGCAAGCCGGTGATCTACTTCGGCCTGGTCATGTTCGCCATCGGCAGCCTGGTGGCGGCGCTCGCCACCGACATCTGGTGGGTGATCTTCGGTCGGGCGATCCAGGGTTCCGGGGCGATTTCCGCCGCCGTCACCGCCCTGCTCGCCGACCTGACCCGCGAGGAGCACCGCACCAAGGCGATGGCGATGATAGGCTCGACCATCGGCGGGATGTTCGCCCTTTCCATGGTGCTCGGCCCGGCGCTCTACGACGGCATCGGCGTGCCCGGCATGTTCGCGCTGACCGGCATTCTGGCGCTGGCCGCCATCGCGGTGGTGGCGAAGGTCATCCCCGACCCGCCCGCCAGCCATTTCCACTCCGACGCCGAGGTCGTGCCGGCGCGGCTCTCCGACGTGCTCCACGATACGCAGTTGCTGCGCCTCAATTTCGGTATCTTTTCCCTGCACGCGGCGCAGATGGCCATGTTCACGGTGATCCCCTTCGCCCTGCGGGAAACCGGCAGCCTGCCGGAGTCCCAGCACTGGAAAATCTATTTGCCGGTGATGCTGCTGGCCTTCGCCTTCATGGTGCCGGCGATCATCGTCGGCGAGAAGAAAGCCAAGCTGAAGCCGGTGTTCGTCACCGCGGTAGCGCTGCTGCTCGCCACCCAGATTCTGCTGTCCCAGTTGATCGGCAATTTCTGGGGCATCGTCGCGCTGCTCCTGACTTTCTTCATCGCCTTCAACACCCTGGAAGCCAGCCTGCCCTCGATCATCTCCAAGCTCGCCCCGGCGCAGTCCAAGGGAACCGCGATGGGCGTGTATAATACGTCGCAGTCCATCGGGCTGTTCATCGGCGGCGCGGTAGGCGGCTGGCTGGCGCACCACGTCGGCGAGGGGGCGGTATTCGCTTTCGGCGCCGTGCTCTCCGCCATCTGGCTGGTGCTGGCCGCCACCATGCGCAAGCCGCCGGCGGTGCGCAACAAAATGTATCATCTCGACATCATGGACGCCGAGCGCGCCAGCCAATTGACGCAACGCCTGAAAGCGGTGTCCGGGGTGGCCGAGGCGGTGGTGATCGGCGAGGAAGGCACCGCCATGCTCAAGGTGGACATGGCTGCGTGGGACGAGGAATCGGTTTTAAAACTTATCGAGGGAGAGGCATAACATGGCATCCGTAAACAAAGTGATCCTGATCGGCAACCTGGGCAAGGACCCGGAAATGCGCTACATGCCTTCCGGCGACGCCATCGCCAATTTCAGCGTCGCCACCACCGACACCTGGAAGGACAAGAACGGCGAAAAACAGGAAAAAACCGAGTGGCACCGCGTTTCGATGTTCGGCCGCCTCGCCGAAATCGCCGGCGAATACCTGAAAAAAGGCAGCCAGGTGTACATCGAAGGCCGCCTGCAAACCCGCAAGTGGCAAAACAAGGAAGGCCAGGATCAGTACACCACCGAAATCGTCGCCAATGAAATGAAAATGCTCGGCAGCCGCGGCGGCGCCAACACCTTCGAGGTGGTGGACAAGGAACCGTCTTCTTCCGCGCCCCGCAGCAGCGGTGGCGGCGCCAAGCCGGCAGCCCCCAAGAAGGGCGGCGATTTCGACGACTTCGGCGACGACATCCCGTTCTGAGCTTTCTGCCGAAGCACCACGACAACAACTATCGAACCACGGGGATCACGGAGTTATAAATTCCCCGTGGCCCCCGTGGTTGATTGACTTTCGACCCATCAAGGAAACACCCTTGGATTACTTCTCCACCGCCTTTCTCATCGCCGTCCTGCAAATCATCGCCATCGACATCCTGCTCGGCGGCGACAACGCCGTGGTGATCGCGCTCGCCTGCCGCAAGCTGCCGGAACACCAACGCAGCAGGGGCATCATGTGGGGGGTGGTCGGCGCCATCGGCCTGCGCGTGGTGATGATCTTCTTCGCCCTGCAACTGCTGGCGATGCCCTACCTGAAAATCGTCGGCGCCCTCCTGCTGCTGTGGATCGGCATCAAGCTGCTACAGCCGGAAGACGAAGGACACGGCGGCGATGTCGAAGCCGCCACCACCCTGGCCGGCGCGGTCAAGACCATCGTCATCGCCGACGGCGTGATGAGCCTCGACAACGTCATTGCCGTGGCGGGGGCCGCCAAGGGCGACTTCGGGCTGGTGGTGTTCGGCATCCTGATTTCCATCCCCATCATCGTGTGGGGCAGCAAGTTCGTCCTGACCCTGATGGACCGCTTCCCTATCGTCATCACCCTAGGCGCCGCCCTGCTCGGCTGGATCGGCGGCGGCATGCTGGTCACCGACATCGTCGTCAAGGAATGGGCAGATGCCCACATCCCCTACGGCCACTACCTGAGCGGTGCCATCGGCGCGATACTGGTGGTGGCCGCCGGCAAGATACAGGCAGCGCGCAAGGCCCCCGCCCATGTCGAAATCGTCGACCTGGCGGAGGATAATGAAACGAAGCGAAACGGAGGCAACTCATGACCAGCAAGTGGCTGATTCCCATGGACGGTTCGGACAATGCGCTGCGCGCCGTCGATCACGTCATCGGCGTAGCGGCGCAAGCGAGCGCCAAGCCCGAGATATTCCTGGTCAACGTGCAGCATCCGCTGTCTGGCGACGTCACCACCTTCGTCAACCGCGAAGCTGTCCAGGATTTCCACCGCGAGGAAGGTTATAAAGCCTTGGCGGCGGCCCGGCAAAAGCTCGATGCAGCCGGCCTGCCCTACACCCACCACATCCTGGTCGGCGAACCGGCGCAACTGATCTGCGAATTCGCCAAGACCCACGGCTGCGGCCAGATCGTCATGGGCACGCGCGGCCTCGGCACTATCGGCGGCATGCTGCTCGGCTCGGTCACCACCAAGGTGGTGCACCTGTGCGACATGCCGGTGGTGCTGGTGAAATAAACCGCTTCAGCAACACTGGAAACACACGAAAAAAAGGGGGCTGCTGAGCAGCCCCCTTTTTATTGGCTTTCCCCGGTCGGGAAAAAAACTACTCAGCGATGACGCCCGCCCGAGCGGTGCGACGAGGCCGGTTGGCCTTTTCCGCCACCCATGCCGCCTTGGCCGCTACGCGGCTTGCCGGGCGCCTTGGGAGCCTGCGGCGCGCCCGAGCGCGAGCGCGGCTGGCCGCGACCCGGCGCCGGGCCGCGATTACGCCCATTCTGGATCGGTTCCGGCTTGATGCTGGGGTCTACCGCGAAACCCGGCACCAATTCCTCGGGTATCTCCCGCTTTATCAGCCTTTCGATGTCGGTCAGCAGCTTGAGTTCATCGACGCAGACCAGCGAGGAGGCTTCGCCTTCCGAGCCGGCGCGGCCGGTGCGGCCGATGCGGTGGACGTAGTCTTCCGGCACGTTGGGCAACTCGAAGTTGACCACGTGCGGCAGTTCGCTGATGTCGATGCCGCGCGCGGCGATGTCGGTGGCCACCAGCACTTGCAGATCGCCGCTCTTGAATTCGGCGAGCGCGCGGGTGCGCGCGGCCTGGCTCTTGTTGCCGTGGATCGCCAGGGACGAAATGCCTTCCTTGGTGAGTTGTTCGGCGAGGCGGTTGGCGCCGTGCTTGGTGCGGGTGAACACCAGCACCTGGCGCCAGTTGTTTTGCTTGATCAGGTGGGCGAGCAGTTCGCGCTTGCGCTCGCGGTCTACCGGGTAGACCTTTTGCGCCACGGTGTCGGCGGTGGCGTTGCGGCGCGCCACTTCGATCAGCGCCGGACGGTCGAGCAGGCCGTCGGCCAGCGTCTTGATTTCGTCGGAGAAGGTGGCGGAGAACAGCAGGTTCTGGCGCTTCTTGGGCAGCAGCGCGAGGACGCGCTTGATGTCGCGGATGAAGCCCATGTCGAGCATGCGGTCGGCTTCGTCCAGCACCAGGATTTCGATATGCGACAAATCCAGGGTCTTCTGCTGCACGTGGTCGAGCAGACGGCCGGGGGTGGCGACCAGGATGTCGACCCGGCTGCGCAAACGGGTGATCTGCGGGTTGATGTTGACGCCGCCGAACATCACCATGGAACTCAGCTTCAAATGCTTGCCGTAGGTGCGCACGCTTTCTTCCACCTGAGCGGCGAGTTCGCGTGTGGGGGTGAGGATCAGCGCGCGGATCGGAGGCCGGCCTTCGGACGCCCCTCTGACGCTCTTGTCAGAAAGACGGTGGAGGATCGGCAGGACGAAACCGGCGGTCTTGCCGGTGCCGGTCTGCGCGCCGGCGAGCAGGTCGCCGCCGGCCAGCACGGCGGGAATCGCCTGCAACTGGATGGGAGTGGGAACGGTATAGCCGTGCTCGGTGACGGCACGGACGATTTCTTCGGACAAGCCGAGGGTAGCGAAAGACATAAAACTCCGGAAAATAAAATCGGCCTGTCGCCTATGTCGGCGCCAGTCTAGGCAAACGATCGGGGATAGAAAAACACCAGGTGGGCTGCGGCACGAAGACTGGAGGAATGCCGCAAGGCCGGCAGTGTAACAGAATGCGTCAGGATGCGGCGAAATTATCCTGCCTTGGGCATTTCCCAAGGCAGCCGCGTTATCGAAAAAATCAGGATGGAACCAGCGGAGCGGCGGCTCAGTTTCCCGCCACCGTCATCTTACCGATCAGGATCGAGCCGCACTGCTTCGACCCCTGCGCCAGCACGTCGCTGCCGATGGCGGCGATGTCGCGGTACATCCGCGCCAGGTTGCCGGCCACCGTGATTTCTTCCACGGGGTAGAGGATTTCGCCATTTTCCACCCAGTAGCCGGCGGCGCCGCGCGAATAGTCGCCGGTCACGGCATTGATGCCGTGACCGAGCAGTTCGGTGACCACCAGGCCGGTGCCCATCTGTTTCAACAATTGCGCAAAATCCTGGCCGGTGCTCTCGACGATCAGGTTGTGGTTGCCGCCTGCGTTGCCGGTCGAGGTCATGCCCAATTTGCGCGCGGAATAGCTGCCCAGCATGTAGCCCTGCAACACACCGTCCTTGACCAGGTCGCGGTCATGGGTCGCCACGCCCTCATTATCAAAAGGACTGCTCGCCAGCCCCTTTTCCAGGTGCGGCAACTCGCGTATCCGCACCAGCGGGGAAAACACCGGCTTGCCCAGGCTATCGAGGAGGAACGAGGATTTGCGATAGAGGCTGCCGCCGCTGATGGCGTTGACGAAATGACCTATCAGCCCGGCGGCGATTGGCGCCTCGAAGAGGACGGGACATTCGGTGGTGTCGATCTTGCGCGCGTCGAGGCGGCGCACGGTGCGTTCTCCGGCGCGGCGGCCAACCGCTTCGATGTCGCCGAGGTCTTCGGCGGCGCGCTTGGATTCATACCAGTAGTCGCGCTGCATGCCATCCCCTTCGCCGGCGATCACGGCACAGCTCACGCCGTGGCGCGACGAGGGATAGCCGGCGAGGAAACCCAGGCTGTTGCCGTACATGAACAGCGATTCCTGGGTGGAGACGCTCGCCCCCTCGGAATTGCTGATGCGCTCGTCGACGCGCATCGCCGCCTCCTCGCACTGCTGGGCGAGTTCGATGGCTTTTTCCACCGACAAGTCCCAGGGATGGTAGAGGCTCAGGTCGGGGATTTCCTTGGCCAGCAAGGCTTCGTCGGGCAAGCCGGCGAATTCGTCGCTGGCGGTATGGCGGGCGATGCTCAAGGCGGCCTCGACGGTGTCGCGGATCGCCGTGGGAGAGAGGTCGGACGTGCTGGCATGGCCGCGCTGCTGGCCGAAATAGACGGTAACGCCGAGTCCCTTGTCGCGGTTGTACTCAATGGTTTCCACCTCGCCGCGCCGCACCGAAACGTCCTGGCCGAAGCCCTGCGACACTTCGGCCTCGCACGCCGTGGCGCCGGCCTTCTTGGCCTGCGCCAGAATGTCCTGGGTAATCTGCTGGAGAGAAGCGATCGAATAGGTAAAACGGGAATCCTGCGCCGACATAGACTTAATCCGTCTCTAAAAGGCGGGTATCATAGCATTTTGCATTCCAATGGCGAATCATGCACGAAGACACCGCACCCCAGCTCGACGATGAAGAAGAATGTGACGAGCGTCCCAGCAAGACCCAGCGCAAGAATGAAATGCACGCCCTCCAGGGCATCGGCGAACAACTGGTGGAGTTGAACAACGACCGGCTGCGCCAGCTCGACCTGCCGGAAAGCCTGCTGGGCGCCGTGACCGAAGCCCGGCGCATCCACGCCCGCGGCGCGCGGCGGCGCCAGATGCAATATATCGGCAAGCTGATGCGCGACATCGACCCCGCGCCGATCCAGGCCAAACTCGACGAATGGAACGGACTGAACAAGGAACAGACCGCCAGATTCCATTTGATGGAACGCTGGCGCGAGCGCCTGATCGCCGACGACCAGGCCATCGGCGAACTGGCGCGGGAATACGCCACCGCCGACATCCAGAAAATCCGCACCCTGATCCGCAACGCGCGCAAGGAACAGGCCAACGGCCAGCCGCCGAAAAGCAGCCGGGCGCTGTTCGCCGAACTGCGCGGTGTAATGGAAAATGCCAGCAAGTAACATTAGTTTTGAGTGTTTAGTGTTTAGTTATCGAATGCACTTCGCGCATGACCCAAATACCGTCGCGCATTGCGCGACGACATCGACTAAACACTCAACACTAAACATTCAAAATTGCTTTTCCACTTGCGTACGAAACCGAGTGTCGGTATGATTGCGCGTTTTTAGCCGCAAAGAATTCTAAGGAGCTTCCATGGCAAACAGCGCCCAAGCCAGAAAACGCGCAAGGCAGTCGGAAAAGCAGCGCCAGCACAACACCGGCCTGCGTTCGGAATTCCGCACCGCCGTGAAGAAAGTCATCAAGGCCGTCGCCGCCGGCGACAAGAGCGCCGCTCAGGCCGTGTATCAGCAGTCCGTCAGCGTGATCGACAGCATCGCCGACAAGAACATCGTTCACAAGAACAAGGCCGCTCGCCACAAGAGCCGCCTGAGCGCCGCCATCAAGGCACTCGCCTAAAAACCGCCGCGCACAGCAACATAAAAAAACGCAACCGGTGGGAATCGGTTGCGTTTTTTTGTTCGGGTAGAATTCGGGAAAAGATTAGCCGTTTTCGATCACCCGCAACTCGTTGTCCTTGGCGAACCCCAGAAGGAAACGGAAAGCGCGGGGATCCAGTTCTTCCAGCCGGCGATCGACCAGAACGCAACGCACGCCGTCGATCGTGGTGGGCTTGACGTAAGGCGAGTAGTTAAGCCGGTGATCCTTGCCCAGCACGGAAAATACACCGGACAGCCGATCCGCCCAATCGCTCGGCCGAAACGGCCTGCCGGATGGGATCAGCCCCTGAATGACAATATGCGGTGAGTTTTCGACGGCAGTCATATATAAGATTCATCATATCAAATTTACGGCAAAACAAAACGCTATTTTCGCGGCAAATTTCGCTTGCATGATGCGCTTCTTTCCGCTAAATATATTGTTTTGCCGTGGACGGACTTCGCCGTTACGGTAAAATCAGGATTCCAGGAACACGGCGGCATCTGCCGCCGTGTTCGTTTTAAGCCATTAAAATCATGGAAACAGCCATGTCACATCTAATGAATACCTACGCCCGGCTGCCGGTCGCGTTTGAACGCGGCGAGGGCATCTGGCTGTGGGACACCCAGGGCAAACGCTACCTCGACGCGGTGGCGGGCGTCGCCGTCAACGCACTCGGCCATGCCCACCCCAAGCTGGTGCAGGCGATCGCCGCACAGGCCGGCAAACTGATCCATACTTCCAACCTCTACGGCATCGTCCGCCAGGAAGAGCTGGCCGACAAGCTGGCGCAGTTGTCCGGCATGGACAAGATATTTTTCTGCAACTCCGGCGCCGAAGCCAATGAAGCAGCCATCAAGCTGGCGCGCCTGCACGGCCACAACCAGGGCATCGACAACCCCACCATCGTCGTCATGGAAAAGAGTTTCCACGGCCGCACCATGGCCACCCTCACCGCCACCGGCAGCCGCAAGGTGCAGGCCGGTTTCGAGCCGCTGGTGAGCGGTTTCGTGCGCGTGCCTTACGGTGATGTCGCTTCGGTGGCGCAAATCGCCGAGCACAACCGCAACGTGGTTGCCGTGCTGGTCGAACCGGCGCAGGGCGAGGGGGGGGTGAATATTCCGCCGCTGGCTTACCTGAAAGAGTTGCGCGAACTGTGCGACAGAAACGGCTGGCTGCTGATGCTGGACGAAGTGCAGACCGGCATCGGCAGGACCGGCGCCTGGTTCGCTTGCCAGTTGTCCGGCATTCTTCCCGATGTGATGGCGCTGGCCAAAGGGTTGGGCGCCGGGATGCCGATCGGTGCCTGTCTGGCGCGGGGCGTGGCCGCAGATGTATTCAAGCCGGGCAATCACGGTTCCACGTTCGGCGGAAATCCCTTGGCTTGTGCCGCCTCGCTGGCGGTGTTGCAGGTCATCGAGGAGCAGGATTTGTGCGCCAACGCCACGGCGATGGGCGCGTTGATTCGCGACGGCCTGGCGCAGAGCCTGGAGGGCGCCATGGGTGTGGTCGAGGTGCGTAACCTGGGTTTGCTGATCGGCGTAGAACTCGACAGGCCGTGCGGCGAACTGGTCAAGCTGGCCCTGGCGCAGGGTTTGATTATCAACGTTACCGCCGACAGCGTGGTACGCCTGCTGCCGCCGCTCGTCATCAACCGCATTGAGGCGGCACAACTGGTGGAGATGCTGAGCCGCCTGATCCGGGAATTTCTCTCCAAATAGCGGCATCCGAACCTTATGGACATCAAACACTTTTTGCAGTTCAAGGATTTAAGCGGCGACGAGATCGACTATTTGTTCGAGCGTACGCGCTGGATCAAGGAAAAATTTAAGAAATACATTCCTTACCAGCCGCTGGGCGATCGCACCCTGGTGATGATTTTCGAAAAAGCCAGCACGCGCACCCGCCTTTCTTTCGAGGCCGGCATCCAGCAACTGGGCGGCATGGCGATCTATCTCAATACTCGCGATTCGCAGCTCGGGCGCGGCGAACCGGTGGAAGACGCGGCTGAAGTCATTTCGCGCATGAGCGACCTGGTGATGATCCGCACCTTCGAGCAGGACATCATCGAGCGTTTCGCCAGCCGTTCGCGGGTGCCGGTGATCAACGGGCTGACCAACGAATATCATCCCTGCCAGATTCTTGCCGACATTTTTACCTACATCGAGCATCGCGGCTCGATCAAGGGCAAGACGGTGGCGTGGATCGGCGACTCCAACAACGTCTGCAACACCTGGCTGCAGGCCGCTGAAATCCTCGATTTCAACGTTCATGTGTCCACCCCGCCCGGTTACGAGGTCGAGCCGGAGCGCGCCGGCCTGTACGGCACCGATCACTACGAGGAATTCAGCGACCCGATGGAAGCCTGCAAGGGGGCTGATCTGGTCACCACCGACGTGTGGACCAGCATGGGCTTCGAGGCGGAAAACGAGGAACGCAAGCGTATTTTCGCCGACTGGCAGGTGGATGCCGAGATGATGGGCAATGCCCGCCGTGAAGCCTTGTTCATGCACTGCCTGCCGGCCCATCGCGGTGAGGAAGTGGCGGCGGAAGTCATCGACGGCGCGCAAAGCGTGGTGTGGGACGAAGCGGAAAACCGTCTGCACGCGCAAAAGGCGCTGATGGAGTTTCTCCTGCTGGGCCGGATCGACAGTTAACCTAAATAATCAAGCGGAACCTTCTCATGAGTCACGTCAAAAAAGCCGTCCTCGCCTATTCCGGCGGTCTGGATACCTCGGTCATCCTCAAGTGGTTGCAGGATACCTACCAGTGTGAAGTAGTGACCTTTACCGCCGATATCGGCCAGGGAGAGGAGCTCGAACCGGCGCGCCAGAAGGCGCTCAAATTCGGCATCAAGCCGGAGCATATTTTCATCGACGATTTGCGCGAGGAATTCGTGCGCGATTTCGTTTTCCCGATGTTCCGCGCCAATACCGTTTACGAGGGTGAGTATTTGCTCGGCACCTCCATCGCCCGTCCCTTGATCGCCAAGCGTCTCATCGAGATTACCAACGCAGTCGGTGCCGATGCCATTTCCCACGGCGCCACCGGCAAGGGTAACGACCAGGTGCGCTTCGAGTTGGGGGCCTATGCCTTGAAACCCGACATCAAGATCATCGCGCCGTGGCGCGAATGGGACCTGCTGTCGCGTGAAAAGCTGCTGGCCTACGCCGAGACCCACGGCATTCCCGTCGAAATGAAGCACAAGGCCGGCGGCAGCCCCTACAGCATGGATGCCAACCTGCTGCATATTTCCTACGAAGGCCGCGTGCTCGAAGACCCGGCACGCGAATCCGAAGAAGATATGTGGCGTTGGACAGTTTCCCCGGAAAAGGCCCCGGACCAGGCGGAATACGTCGATCTCGAATATCTGAAGGGCGACATCGTTGCTATCAACGGCAAACAACTGTCCGCCGCCGAAGTCCTCGCCGAGCTCAACCGCCTCGGCGGCAAGCACGGCGTCGGACGCCTCGACCTGGTGGAAAACCGCTATGTCGGCATGAAGTCGCGCGGCTGCTACGAAACGCCCGGCGGCACCATCATGCTGAAAGCGCACCGCGCCATCGAATCCCTGACCCTCGACCGCGAAGTCGCGCACCTCAAGGACGACCTGATGCCGCGCTACGCCAGCCTGATCTACAACGGCTACTGGTGGAGTCCCGAGCGCCACGCCCTGCAAGTGCTCATTGACCACACCCAGGAGCGGGTCAACGGCTGGGTGCGCGTCAAGCTCTACAAGGGCAACGTCATCGTCGCCGGCCGCGAATCCCAGAGCGATTCGCTGTTCGACCCAACCATCGCCACTTTCGAGGACGACGCCGGCGCCTACAACCAGGCCGACGCCGCCGGCTTCATCCGACTGAACGCCCTGCGCATGCGCATCGCCGCGCGCCTGGCGGAAGGTAAGACGCCCAAGAAAAGCGCCGACAAAAAGAAAGTGAAGAAAAAGTAGATGCGCCTCTTAACTGGAAAGACCGCCCTGACGCTGGTCGCCTTGCTGTTCACCGCAGTGGCCAACGCCACGGTGGTCAAGGTCGGCGGACAGAGTCTCAACATGCCGCTGCCGGCCGGTTTCGCCGACACCGCCGCCGCCGCGCCGCAACTCAAGCAACTGGGTGAAAAGCAGTTCACCAGCGAAGCCAGCCGCCTGCTGGTCTACGGCGTCGAGCAGGCCGGCCTGGAGCGCATGAAGAAGAACCAGGGCGAGCCGATCCAGCGCTATCTTCAGGTGCAAGTCCCCAAGCAACTGGAAGGCGCTTCCGCCACCCCGGCCGACTTCGCCGAGTTGAAGAAACTCGTGCTCCAGCAGAACCCCTCGCTGACCAAGTCCGAAAACCAGCTTGCCACGCTGCCCAAGGGCAAGCTCGGCGAACTCACCGACGAAAAGGCCAAGCAGGCGCAGCCGGGCACGCCGCTCACCCTGGGCGTGCTGCGCGACGACGAGCGCAGCCTGACCACGCTGACGCTGTCGCGCTTCGAAACCAAGGCCGGCAAGACCGGAACGGTTTACGTCCTCACCGCCACCAGCCACGTCCTGGTCAAGGATAAGCTGCTGCATTTTTACCTCTACGCCGATTACCTCAAGCCCGCCGATGCCGAATGGCTCAGGGAAACCTCCAATGCCTGGCTGCAAGCGGTGCTGCAAGCCAATTGACCATTGATTTTAAAGGAAAATTCATGTCACAATTCGACAACGTCAGCGTCATCAAGAAAGCCAACGTCTATTTCGACGGCAAGTGCATCTCTCATACCGTCGTGTTCCCCGACGGCACCAAGAGGACCGTCGGCGTGATCTTCCCCTCCACGCTCACCTTCAACACCGGCGCCCCGGAAGTGATGGAAATCAACGCCGGCGTGTGCAAGGTCAAGCTGCCCGGTTCCAGCGACTGGCGCACCTTCAAGGCCGGCGAGAAATTCAGCGTGCCGGGCAACAGCAGCTTCGAGATCGAAACCGTGGAAATGCTCGACTACGTCTGCCATTTCATCGTCGAGTCCTCCTGCTGCGCGGGATAACGCCATGCCCTCCTTCGATATAGTTTCCGAAGTCGACAAGCAGGAACTGCGCAACGCCGTCGATCAGGCCAACAAGGAGGTCAGCGGACGCTTCGACTTCAAGGGTTCGGATGCCCGCATCGAGCAGGCCGAATACGTGCTGACGGTGCATGCCGATGACGATTTCAAGCTGGAGCAGGTGCTTGACATCCTGATGGGCAAGCTCACCAAGCGCAGCATTGACGTGCGCTGCCTGGACAAGGGCAAGATCGAAAAGGTCAGCGGCAACAAGGTGAAGCAGGCGGTCACCGTGAAGACCGGGGTGGAAACCGAACTGGCGAAGAAAATCGTCAAGCTGGTCAAGGACAGCAAGCTCAAGGTGCAGGCCAGCATCCAGGGCGACGCGGTGCGCGTCTCCGGCGCCAAGCGCGACACCCTGCAGGATGCCATCGCGCTGATCCGCAAGAGCATCACCGACTTCCCGTTGCAGTACCAGAACTTCAGGGATTAATTTTCACCACGGGGAACACGGGGGAAAGACACTTAGTATGGGTGTAGTTCCCCCGTGTTCCCCGTGGTTCAATTATGGAAACCGCCATGGCCAGAGTGCTTGTCCCGCTTGCCCAAGGCTGCGAGGAAATCGAAGCCGTCACCATCATCAATATTCTCCGCCGCGCCGGCATCGAAGTGCTCAGCGCGGGACTGGACGGCCAGCCGGTCAAGGCCAGCCGCGGGGTGACGCTGCTGGCCGACGCCACCCTGGACGAGGCGCTCCGACAGGAATTCGACATGGTCGTGCTGCCCGGCGGGCAGCCCGGCACCAACAACCTCAACGCCGACCCGCGCATCATCGCCCTGCTGCGCGACATGGCCGCCAAGGGTAAATACACCTGCGCCATCTGCGCCGCCCCCCTGGTGCTGGGGCATGCCGGCCTGCTGCAAGGCAAGCAGGCCACCAGCTACCCCGGCAGCCTGGACGCCACCTCGGGCGCGACCTTGAGCGCCGCGCCGGTCGTGCGCGACGGCAAGGTCATCACCTCGCGCGGTCCCGGCGCCGCACTGGATTTTTCCTTGGAACTGGTCGAAACCCTGGCCGGCAAGACACGCCGCGAACAGGTGGAAGCCGCCTTGCAGCGTCCTTGAGCTTTTCCGCCAAACCCAGTTGAACCGGTAAGGTGCGCCGTGCGCACCATGGTGCGTGGGACGCACCCTACGGATTTTTCCTGCCGCTCAGCACCACCAGCGCCACCCCGGCGACGATCACCGCCATCGCGGCGAATTCCAGGACGCCCACTTGCTCTCCGGCCAACGACGCCCCCAGCGCCACCGCCACCACCGGATTGACGTAAGCGTAGCTGGTGGCCAGCGCCGGGCGCACGGTATGTAACAGGAACTGGTAGGCGGTAAAGGCGACGAAAGAACCGAAGACGATCAGATAGACCAGCGCGGCCAATGACTTGGGCGAAGGCGCCACGACCAGGCGCTCGCCGAAAACGAGACTGGCCGCCAGCAGCAGCACCCCGCCGCCGAGCATCTGCGCGGCGCTCGACATCAGACCGGACGGCATGGTCAAACGTTTGCTCCACACCGAGCCGAACGACCAACTGGCCGCGGCGAACAGCAAGGCCAGGGTGGCGGCGGCGCTGGCTCGCATGTCGGCGCCGAAGCTCAACACGCCGACGCCGGCAAAGCCGATCAGGATGCCCATCCATTCGGGGCTTCGAGAACTGTCGCCCCACAACTCGGCGAACAATACTGTCCACAGCGGCACCGTGGCGATGGCGAGCGCCGCCACACCCGAGCCTATCCATTGTTCGGCGTAGGCCACCGCACCGTTGCCGCCCAGCAACAGCAAGCCGCCGACCAGGAAAGCGCCACGCCATTGTTCGGCATTCGGCCAGGGCGCGCCGCGCAGGCGCAGGAACAGCACGAACAAGCCGCCGGCGACGACAAAACGGATGCCCGCCATCATGAAGGGCGGAAACCCCTCGATGGCGAAGCGCATCGCCAGGTAGGTCGAACCCCAGATCAGATACAGCGCCAGCAGCGCGGCGCCGATCAAGGCGCTCGATTCCCGGCGGAACATGGCGAGGGGGCGGCTACACCTGCGGGTGCGCCCGCTCCAGCTTGCTATGCAGCTTGTTGAGGGCGTGCAGGTAGGCCTTGGCGGAAGCGATGACGATGTCGGTATCCGCCCCTTGGCCGCTGACGATGCGCCCGCCCCGGGAAACGCGCACCGTGACCTCGCCCTGGGCGTCGGTGCCGCTGGTGATGTTGTTCACCGAGTAGAGCTGCAAGTCCGAGCCGCTCTTGAGCACCGATTCGATCGCCTTGAAGGCGGCGTCCACCGGACCGCTGCCGTCGGATTCGGCGCGGCGCTCGGCGCCGCTTTCGAGCAGGACGATCTGGGCATGCGGCGTTTCGCCGGTTTCGGAACAAACCTTGAGCGATACCAGCTTGAAATGCTCCTGCTCCATCGCCGATTGCTCGTCGCTCACCAGGGCGTGCAAGTCCTCGTCGAAAATCTCGCTCTTCTTGTCCGCCAGATCCTTGAAGCGGGCGAAAGCGGCGTTGAGCGCCTCTTCCGATTCCAGCTCGATGCCGAGTTCCTTGAGGCGCGTCTTGAAGGCGTTGCGCCCGGACAATTTGCCCAGCACCAGCTTGTTCTGCGCCCAACCCACATCCTCGGCGCGCATGATCTCGTAGGTTTCGCGGTGCTTGAGCACGCCATCCTGGTGGATGCCCGATTCGTGGGCGAAAGCGTTGGCGCCGACGATGGCCTTGTTGGGCTGCACCGGGTAGCCGGTGATCTGCGAAACCAGCCTGGAGGCCGGCACGATCTGGGTGGCGTCGATGCGCGTTTCCACCGGGAAAATATCGCCGCGGGTTTTCACCGCCATCACGATTTCCTCCAGCGAGGCGTTGCCGGCGCGCTCGCCCAGGCCGTTGACGGTGCATTCCACCTGGCGCGCCCCGGCGAGGACGGCGGACAGCGAGTTGGCCACCGCCATGCCGAGGTCGTTGTGGCAGTGGGTCGACCACACCACCTTGTCGGAATTCGGCACCCGCTCGATCAGGGCGCGCATGCGCTCGCCCCACACCGAGGGGATGCTGTAGCCCACCGTATCCGGCACGTTGAGGGTCTTGGCGCCGGCCGCGATGACCGCTTCGAAGACGCGGCAGAGGAAATCCATCTCGGAACGCACCGCGTCCTCGGCGGAAAACTCCACGTCGTCGGTGTATTCGCGCGCCAGCTTGACTGCCTTCACCGCCGCCTCGATCACCTGGTCGGGCGCCATGCGCAGCTTCTTCTCCATGTGGATCGGGCTGGTGGCGATGAAGGTATGGATGCGTCCCGAGGCTGCCGGCCTGATCGCCTCGCCGGCGCGGCGCACATCCTTTTCGTTGGCGCGGGCGAGCGAACAGACGGTGGAATCCTTGATGTTCTCGGCGACCGCCTTGATCGCCTCGAAATCGCCGGGGCTGGCGGCGGCGAATCCCGCCTCGATCACGTCCACCCGCATTTTTTCCAACTGCCGCGCCACCCGGAGTTTTTCCTCCTTGGTCATGGATGCGCCGGGACTCTGTTCCCCATCGCGCAAGGTGGTGTCGAAAATAATCAATTTATCTTTGCTCATGGCTGGCTCCGTTACTGGAATGGCTTGAATACGCTCGTCAACCGGATTTTAGCGGCTGCGGCACATAAACTACGAATGGGGGAGGTAAATTATCGCGCGCGCACGCGCAGCAGCAGGCCGGCTAGCAGCAGACCGCAGGGGCAAAGCCCGGAAGGAAGGAAATTGACGAACTTGAACATAGTGGAATGAACTATAAAGGCTTTCCCGGCGATATGCAAGCAACCGCCGCACCCGGCGCGCGGTATAATCGCAACCCTCGAAACAGGCCGCCGCCGCATCATGTCCAACCCCTTCACCGCCCGCTGGAGCGCCACCGGCAACAACCTTTGCCTGGGGCACTGGGAAATCCGTTACCAGAGACGCCCGCTCGAACTGGAAGACGGCCGCCATGAAAAAGAGATGGGCACCTACGGCATCTTCAGCTACATCTTCCCCGACGACGAGGACTTGGCGGAAGGATTGGCGGAAGACGACTGGATCCTGGCCAACGCCGATTGGCTGGGTGCATTGTTCGCCGCTCACGGCATTCCCATCGACGAGGAACACCTGCGCTGGTTCTACCGGGCGGTCAACCCGCAGGACTGGCGCTGCGGAAGCTGCGGGGGATGCCTGTAATCAGAAATCCGCGAGGCGGCGCCTTATCCCCCGCTCCCGCCCGCGGGAGCGGAAATGTCAGCACTGGCTGATTAGGCCGGCTGCGGCGTCATCCCGTCGATGACGCCGCAGCCGGCATGGCGCGCCACCACGCCGTCGATGAAACGGCGCAAAAATCCTTCGGTCTGGGCGCTGTGGAAACGGTCGATCTCCTCGCCATGGCTGTAGGCGATCACCGTTGGAAAACCGCGCACGCCGTGGCGTCCGGCGATGCGCATATTTTCGTCGGCATCCACCTTGGCCAACAGGAATTGGCCATCGTATTGTTTGACCAGCTTGGCCATCAGCGGCTCCAGCACCAAGCACGGTCCGCACCAGTCGGCGCCGATGTCCACCAGTACCGGCGCGTGATGGGAACGCTCCACCACCAGCTTGTCGAAATCGGCTTCTTCAACATCGTAAGAATGTATCATCTGCTTTTAATCCGGCTACACCATAGCGGCACAGTCTAACCATCTCCCCGGGCGGACGCCACTACCCGGATGGGTAGCCGGCGGCTTGGCGCCTGTCCGTCCGGTGCAGTCTAAAATACGGGTAGTCCACGAATGCAAAGGAATGTCATGAAATACTGGGTTGCCATAAGCGCCGCGCTGTTGCTCGGCGCCTGCGCGACATACGAAGGACGCGGGCTGACGCCGGGCACGGCGCGGCTGGAGGACGTGCTGCGCGTCATGGGAGAGCCGGCGCGGCGCTGGCAGGACGCCGACGGAACATTGCAACTGTCCTACCCGCGCGGCCCGATGGGGTATCACAGCTACATGGTCGGCCTCGCGCCGGACGGCACGCTGCAACGGATCGAAAACGTGATGGACGAGGCGTTCTTCGCCCGCATCCGCCCCGGCATGGACATGGAGCAGGTCACGCGCACCCTGGGGCCGGCGTACCCCGGCTGGACAGTCTATTTCAAGGCGCGCGACGAACTGGTATGGGAATGGCGCTATTGCGATGTCGCCAGCCATGCATCGCGCTTTAACGTGCTGTTCGACAACAGCACGGGAACGGTGCGCTCCACCCTGGCCATGACCGAGGAACAGCGGGGACTCTGCAAATGGCAATGCACCTGCGGACGTTGACGCCCGCCCGACGCCGTCAGGGGTCGATCAGCTTCAGCGAGACCGCCTTGGCGATGGCCTGGGTGCGGTTGGCGGCGCCGAGCTTTTCGCAGATGTTGGCGATGTGAAAATTGACGGTGCGCTCGCTGATTTTCAGCAGCGGGGAAATCTCCGCGGTGGTCTTGCCGCGCGACAGCCAGTACAGACACTCGAATTCGCGCGGCGTCATCTGGGCGCCAGAACCGGCGGCGCGACGGATTTCCTCCCCGGTTTCCGGCTCGCCCCTCGCCATGGCGCCCGGGCCGATAATCCAGGTGGACGGCATGTCGTCTTGAGCGCCGTCGCCGCCCGTTTCCATCCGGGCGGCCTGCTCATCGAGAAAACGCAACCCGTATTGAGTTATCCCGATCACATCGCCATGCCTCAATGCCGCCGTGTGCGCGATGAATTCCCCATTTAGCGCCGTACCGTTCTTGCTCCCCAGGTCTTCCAGCAGCAAGTCGGGGAAAAAGTGGATTTTGGCATGGTCTCCGCTGACCCCCAGGTAGTCGATGTGAATGTCGTGGCTGGGACGGCGACCGATGGTAATCGAGAGTTTCTTGTCGAAATGGTATTCACGCACCAGCCTGGTTTCCAGGAAAAGCTCGATTCTGAACATACCCATGCACCCGTAATATCCGGCGCATCCGAAAAATGCGGAGCGCGGTTGCCAGCTTATCCGTTAGGTTGCCGCCGAACAACCCATAAAGGCAACCCTTTGGTTCCCATTCTATAACCGCCGGGCATTATAGGATAGCGCCGCCCGGCGCGGCGGCCGGGTAGGCGCTAAGCCAGCAGCACCAGTCCCCATACCGCCGCCAGATTAATCAGGCTGAGCAGCACGGCGGCACTGCCGATGTCCTTGGCGCGCTTGGCGAGGCGGTGGTTTTCCAGGGAAATGCGATCGACGGTGGCTTCCACCGCCGAATTCAACAATTCGACGATCATCACCAGCAACACGCTGGCGACCATCAGCGCCTTGCCGGCGGCGCCCGCCGGCAGGAACAGCGCCAGCGGGATCAGCACCAGCGCCATCAGCACCTCCTGGCGGAAGGCATCCTCGTTCTGATAGGCCGCCTTGAAGCCGGCCAGGGAATAATGCAGGGCGTTCCACAGCCGCCTCAAACCGGTCTTGCCTTTATGCGGGCTTTCCATGATGTCCTTTGCAATCTCGCTGCATCAATTAATTCACAATAAAATCATATCCCCGTCACGCCCAATTCATGCCGCCGGCGCATTTTGGCGGTATGAAAAAAATCACGCCGCTCCTCTGGCTCGCTCCCCTGCTGTTGCATAGCGGCAGCGCCTTGGCGTGGGGGCTGGAAACCCATATTTACTTTTCCCAATTGCTGATCTGGGCGATTCCGCTGGCCGACGGAAATTTCCGCCGCGCCGCCCGGCGTTTTCCCAAGCTGGTGATGGCGGGCGCCTGCCTGCCCGATTTGTCCCTGGTCGGCGGGGCGCCGTTCCGCCATACCCACAACTGGCAAACCTGCGAGCGCCTGCTGTCCGCCGCCTCCGGCGACCAGGAAAAAGCCGTGGCGCTGGGTTACGCCAGTCATCTGCTGGCCGACGTGGTCGCCCACAACCATTTCGTCCCGGCGCATCAGGCGCTGTGGCTCGACCGTCCGCTGCTGACCCACGTCATGGCGGAATGGGCGATGGACTGCCACGTCCGCCCGCACCTGTTCGACGGCGCGGCGCGCCTGCTCGGCGAGCACCGCGCCATCCTGGCGCAATGCGCCGCCAAATTCGCCTCCTGCACCCCCGGACAGGCGCGGCGCGCCTTGAAACGCCTCGCCGCCGCCGACCGCCTGCTGCGGCGCAGCCGCCTGCCGCAAGCCCTGTACCGGCTGTTCCGCTCCGTCGACCGGCGCGTCCAGCCCCACTTCGATTATTACATCGGCCAGACCACCGCCCATTTCGGCCAAATCAACGGCATTCTCGCAGGCGCCATGCCTGCCCTGCAAGCCGAACCGGAATGGGAAAGCGAGGTATGGAAGACTATCCAGGATTCAAGCCTCGGCCATCTGCTGGAGCGGATGCCGCTGTCGCATCTCCTGTTCCATCACAACCCGAACGAGGCGCTGGCGATGCTTGCACCGATCAGCGCGCCGGCCAGCACGTCGGTGGGGTAGTGCAAGCCCAGCACCAGGCGCGAAGCCGCAACCAGCAAGGCAAACGGCACCACCAGCCAGGCGAGGAAAGGATAGTAGGCGAGCACTACGACGCTGAAACCGACGGCGTGCAAGGTGTGGCCGGAGGGGAAGCTGAACTGGTCGAGCGGTGCGGCGCCGAGAAAAATCTCCCGGTTCAGCTCGAAGGGACGGGGACGCAGGGTTTTTCCCTTGAGCCACTTATACACCAGCAGGCAGGCCGCCCCCACCGCCAGCATGTGCGCCACCGGGACAACCGCCTGCCAGCCGCGCCAGGCCAGAAGCGCCAGCATCAGCGTATACCAAAACACCCCGTCGCCGAGGCGGCTCACGGCGCCGAACAAGGCGCGAACCGAAGCGCGCCGACTGGCCTGGTTGAAACGCAGGCACCAGGCCTGATCCCACTGGTTAATCCGGCACAAATAGGAAGCGGCTTTCCCGGACATTTTGACCTCCTCGCTGCACGGCCTTGAGCAAATAATGTTCGAATTGGTCGCACACTGCGTCCCAACCCATGCTTTCGGTATCGCGGCGGGCGGCGCCGCCCAGTTTCCCGGCCAGCGCCATGTCCCGCCCCAATTGTTCGGCCAGACCGACGAATTCGTCGTCGGCGCCAAAGCGCGCCGTCAGGCCGTTGTCGCCGTGACGGATGTAATCGGCGGCGGCGGCGTAACGGTAGGCGACCACCGCCAGGCCGCTGGCCATGGCCTCCAGGGTCACGTTACCGAAAGTCTCGGTCAGGCTGGGAAACAGAAAAATGTCCGCCGAGGCGTAGTGCGCCGCCAATTCCTCGCCGCGCTTCATGCCGACGAAAATGTGATCGGGATTCTGCGCCTCCAGGTCGGCACGCGCCGGGCCGTCGCCGACCCACACCATGCGGGCATTGAGGTGGTGACTGCGGATCGCCTTGAAGCTTTCCGCCGCCAGATCGAGATTCTTTTCCGGCGCCAAGCGTCCGACATAAATGGCCACCGGCTCGCCCTCGGCCACGCCCCAGTGGTGGCGCAACTCGGCGCTGCGGCGGCGGGGGTCGAACAGCGCGGTATCAATGCCGCGCCCGACCACTTCGACGTTGCGGTAGCGCTGCACTTCCATTTCGCGGCGCAGCCCTTCGCCGGGAACGAAGGTATACAGCGCTTTGTTGTGGAAATCGCGCAGGTAGCGCCCGATGATGCCGCGCAGCCAGCCGATGCCGTAATGGCCGGTATAGCTGTGGAAATTGGTATGGAAGTCGCTGGTGACCGGAATTTCCAGTTTCAGCGCCACGTGCAGCGCACCCCAGCCGAGCGGACCTTCGGTGGCGACATGCACGATGTCGGGACGGTTCTCGCGCCAGGCTTTTTTCAGCGCGGCAAGCGCCGGAAAGCCGAAACGCAGTTCCCGGTAGCGGGGAATGCCGAAACCGGGCAGCAGCAATTCGTCCAGGCCGTTCTCCGCAGCGGGGACTTCCCCGGCATGCTGGCGCGGCCGGATCAGTTGCACCCGCCAATTGCGTTGCCGCAGGTCATGCACCATGCGCTGCATGGTGAGGGCGACGCCGTTGATCTCGGGCGGCCAGGTTTCGGTCACCACGGCAATGCGCAGCCCCGGCGCGGAAGCATTGGGAAACTGCAAATCGAGAGGAGTGTTATTCATGCCGGCCACTTTGCCAGCGCGACCGCGAAGGTTTGATGACAGATTCTTGAAATTCTGATTACAGAATATGCCTCTAAGCCATTCTCAGCTATCGCCCCTTCCCCTGCTTGCGGGGGAAGGCCGGGATGGGGGCAAACGGCGGCGGCCATGCGGGCAAACGCCCCACCCCAACCCTCCCCCGCGCGCTATGCGCGCAAGGGAGGGCGTGGGCGTTTACTGAGAACAGTTTAGAGGCATGTTACAGAATGCCGGCGCGCAGCCATCACGACATTGTCACAAATCCTATCTATGATTTCGGCCTCACGTTTCGCTGACCGATTCCCGTCATGCGGGGAAGCCCGCCTCTGCCGGACTGGAGGTACCCCATGTTTAGCCTGTTCGACAACGACATTCCCGGCGCCGTCAAGCATCTGGATTTACCCGAAAAGGACGCCGGACAGATCAATTCCGGCAACATTTCATACCGCAAGAGGCGGGCGCTGGCGCTGGGACAAGGCGCGCCGGTCCACGGCATCGCCCACCACCATGCCGATGACGAGGGCATGCTCGCCCATCTCCACGAAATCATCGAACGCCGCCTGCTGAGCGCGCTGTTCCAGCCCATCGTCGATTTGCGAAGCGGCGGAATCGCCGGTTACGAAGGATTGATCCGCGGCCCTTCCGACAGCCCGCTGCATTCCCCCCTCAGCCTGTTCAAGGCCGCCGGGCAGTTCCAACTCGGCGTCAAGCTGGAACTGCTGTGCCGCCGCGTGGTGCTGGAAAGGTTCGCCGAACTGGGGCTGGCCGGCAAGCTGTTCCTCAACGTCAGCCCCGAGGCGCTGATCCAGCACGGCGCCCGGCACGGAGAAACCCTGCATTACATGCACCAGGTGGGCATCGCCCCGGAGCGGGTCATCATCGAGTTGACCGAAAGCCAGCCGACCTTCGACTATGCCTTGCTGCGCAGCGCGACCGCACACTACCGCGACATGGGCTTCCGCATCGCCATGGACGATCTCGGCGAAGGATTTTCGGGGCTGCGCCTGTGGTCGGAGTTGCGCCCGGATTTCGTGAAAATCGACATGCATTTCATCCAGGGCATCGACCGCGACCCCCTCAAGCTGCAATTCGTCCGCTCGATCCAGGAAATCGCCGAAAAATCCGGCTGCATGGTGGTCGCCGAGGGTATCGAAACCCAGGCGGAGCTGCTGGCGGTGCGCGATCTGAAAATCGCCTTCGGCCAGGGCTACCTTATCGCCCGCCCCAACGGCGCGCCCGCCGTCATGCTGCCCGCCGAAGTAGCGCGCATCCTGAAACCGCACCCCGTGCAGCCCACCCACGGCAATCCCGAAAAAACGGTAACCGCCGCCAAGCTGCTACGCCCGGTGGAGCCGGTTTGCCCCGCCACCCCCAACCAGGCGGTCTATGAAAAATTCGCCGCCGCCCCGGACTTGCAGGCCGTGCCGGTGGTCGAGAACGGCCTGCCGGTCGGCCTCATCAACCGCCACGCCCTGATCGACCGTTTCGCCCGCCCCTACCGGCGCGAGCTGTACGGCAAGAAGCCCTGCTCCATCCTCATGGATCCGGCGCCGCTGGTGGTGGACATGCATATCGGCATCCACGAGTTGAGCGGCGTGATCGTCGAAGCCGAGCATCACCACCTTGCCAACGGCTTCATCATCACCGAGGAAGGCCGCTACGCCGGCATGGGCACCGGCCACGACCTGGTGCGCGAAATAACCGCCATGCAGATCACCGCCGCGCGTTACGCCAACCCACTCACCCAGTTGCCGGGCAACGTCCCCATCGACGAGCGCATCGAGCACCTGCTGCGCGGCAACGCGGCGTTCTGCGTGTGCTATGCCGATCTCGATCATTTCAAGCCGTTCAACGATGTCTACGGCTTTCACCGGGGCGACGAGCTGATTAAGCTGACCGGTAAAATCCTTGGCGGCTATTGCGACCCTACCCAGGACTTCATCGGCCACGTCGGCGGCGACGATTTCATCATCCTGTTCCAGAGCGCGGACTGGGAAAATCGCTGCCGGCATATCCTCGACATGTTCGGCGAATGCATCATGGATTTTTTCAGCGCCGAGGATCGCGCCTGCGGCGGCTACGTCACCGAGGACCGCCAGGGCAAGAAGATGTTCCATCCGCTCACCAGCCTGTCGCTCGGCGCGGTCAAGGTCGCGCCGGGCGCATTCGCTTCCCTGCACCAGGTTGCCGCGGCTGCCGCCGAAGCCAAGAAGCAGGCCAAGAAAATCGCCGGCAACTCCCTATTCGTGGAACGACGGGAACAGCAAACAGCCTGAGATCGACGTTCTAACCTGGATATTTTTTATTTAAACCACGGGGAGCACGGGGAGATGATGGGCTTTTCAGCAAGGAGGGAAGAAATGCCGCTCACCCGCCGGGTGAACAGAAAGTGCCATTCAACCTAATTTTTCCCCGCGCTCCCCGTGGTTGAACTGCATTTTTCAGGTTGAATGTTCGCGCAGGAGCGGTGCAAGGCGGTGAAAAATCCGTGCAAAAACGAACCAGGGGCTACCGGCCCCGCCGGTAGCCCCTGGTTCAGCACTTCGCCACGCTTATTTTCCGTTTTTGATGAAGTGCCGCGCATAGCGCGGGCTGACCTTGCTCATGGGCAGCAGGATCAGCAGGTCGGCGGTATTGAAATCGGGATCCCAGGCCGGATCGCCGCAGACGTAGGCGCCGGCGCGCAGATAGCCCTTTATCAGGGGCGGCACAGAGGGTTCCAGGCCATGGTCGAGACGCTCCAGCGGCAAGGGGTAGCGCGGAAAAACGCGCCATTCGATGGGACTCATGTGATCCACCTTGAGACGTTCGTAGAGGCTGGCGGCCACGTGGCCACCATCGGAAATGCTGATGCTGGCGCAGCCCATCAGGTATTCGGCGCGATGGCTCTGCATGTATTGCGCCAGCCCTTCCCACAGCATGGCGATCACCGCGCCGCTGCGGTAATCGGGATGGACGCAGGAACGGCCGATTTCCACGGTGCGTTCGCTGAGGTTGGCGAGGCGGGTCAGGTCGAATTCGTTCTGCGAGTAGAAACCGCCGACTTCCTTGGCGCGCGAGGCGGTCAGCATGCGGTAGGTGCCGATCACTTCGTTGCTGTCGTTGTCGCGCACCAGCAGATGGTCGCAATAGGGATCGTATATATCACGGTCGATGCCGGCTTCGCGGCAGGTGGGGCGGGCGCCCATTTCCTCGACGAAAACCTTGTAGCGCAGGCGCTGGGCTTCGCGGACTTCTTCCTCGCTATGCGCCAGGCTCAAATGAAGCCGGGGGGCGGCGCGGCTGGCCGACCGCAGTTGTTCTATCAACATAGTTTTTCTCCACTTTTATTTGAATGCGGAGAAAAAGTTAAGCGATACGGATTACGCCCCGGTTACAGCCAGATTAAACTTCCATGAACCAGCCGGCCGCGTTTGGAAAACGCGGGGCGGCGAAACCGCCCGCAAACCGGCGCGCCGGCAGCCCGCGCCGGCGACGCCGGATTTGTCACTTTCGATCTTTTAGCTGTAACATTCCTGAAATATTAGCCTTGCATAATGCACGACTGGTTTTGCCGCCATCCGGCAACCTACTCGCAGCACCGACAACAACAGCGTAACGGACCAAGCCACATACCCAAAATATGCCTAAGCTATCTTCCTCAGTGCTCCTGAAACGCGGGGTTCTGCTCGACCTGATATTTCACAACGTCACCCGGTTCTTTGCCTTCCTGGTGTTCGCATTGCTGGCCGGCATCATCCTCTCGCTGCTCATCGGCAGCATGCCGGCGATCCGCGCCTTCGGCTTCGGCTTTCTCGGCAGTCCCGAATGGAATCCGGTGACCGAGCAATTCGGTGCGCTGGTTCCCATCGTCGGCACGCTCGCCACTTCCTTCATCGCCCTGCTGATCGCCATCCCGGTCAGTTTCGGCATCGCGCTGTTCCTCACCGAGCTTTCCCCGGTCTGGCTGCGCCGCCCGCTCGGCACCGCGGTGGAACTGCTGGCCGGCATTCCCAGCATCATCTACGGCATGTGGGGGTTGTTCGTCTTCGCCCCGATCTTCGCCGAAACCGTCCAGCCCTGGCTGAAACAAACCCTGGGCGCCACGCCCCTGCTGGAACCCTTTTTCGCGGGCGCCCCGATGGGCATCGGCATGCTGACCGCCGGCATCATCCTCGCCATCATGGTGATTCCCTTCATCGCCTCGGTGATGCGCGACGTGTTCGAGATCGTGCCGCCGATGCTCAAGGAATCGGCCTACGGCGTCGGCGCCACCACCTGGGAAGTGGTGTGGAACGTGGTGCTGCCCTATACCAAGGCCGGGGTGATCGGCGGCATCATGCTCGGATTGGGACGCGCCCTGGGCGAAACCATGGCGGTGACCTTCGTCATCGGCAACGCGCACAAGCTCAGCTCCTCGCTGTTCATGCCCGGCAACAGCATCGCCTCGGCGCTGGCCAACGAATTCACCGAAGCCGACGGCGAGCTTTACACCGCCTCGCTGATCGAGCTGGGGCTGATCCTGTTCTTCATCACCTTCGTCGTGCTGGCCTTGTCCAAGTTGCTGCTGATGCAACTCGGCAAGCGCGAAGGCAAAACCACTTAGGACATCATCATGCTGAGCCTGTACGCGCGCCGGCGCCTCGTCAACAACTTCAACCTGGCAGCCTCCTGGCTGACCATGGCGTTCGGCCTGTTCTGGCTGTTCTGGATATTGTTCACACTGCTGAAATATGGACTGGGCGGCATCAGCGTGGCGCTGTTCACCGAGATGACGCCGCCGCCGGGCAGTACCGGCGGTTTGCTCAACGCCATCGTCGGCAGCCTGATGATGGCCACCGCAGGCACCCTGATCGGCACGCCGGTGGGCATTCTCGCCGGCATCTATCTCGCCGAATTCGGCAGCCGTGGCTGGCTGGCACCCGTCACGCGCTTCATCAACGACATCCTGCTGTCCGCCCCTTCCATCGTCATCGGCCTGTTCATTTACGAGGCCGTGGTGGTGTATTCCGGTCATTTTTCCGGTTGGGCGGGCGCCCTGGCTTTGTCCCTGATCGTTATCCCGGTGGTGGTGCGCACCACCGAGAACATGCTGCGCCTAGTGCCCGATTCACTGCGCGAAGCCGCCGCCGCCCTGGGCGCGCCGCAGACCAAGATCATCATGCAGGTGACCTTGCGCGCTTCGCGCGCCGGGGTCATCACCGGCATTCTGCTGGCGGTGGCGCGCATCAGCGGCGAGACCGCGCCGCTGCTCTTTACCTCGCTCAACAACCAGTTCTGGAGCCTGGACATGAGCCAGCCGCTGGCCAATCTGCCGGTGGTCATTTACCAGTTCGCCATGAGCCCCTACGACGACTGGCGCTCCCTGGCCTGGGCCGGGGCCCTGCTGATTACCGCCAGCGTGCTGGGACTCAACATCCTGGCGCGTACCTTGTTCCATAAAAAAAATTCACAGTATTAACGGAAGATCGCCATGACGCCGGAAATCCCGACAAAAATCAACGTCCATGACCTGAATTTTTATTACGGCAAATTCCATGCCCTGAAAAACATCAACTTGAATATCGGGCAGAACAAGGTGACGGCCTTCATCGGCCCGTCCGGTTGCGGCAAATCTACCCTGTTGCGCACCTTTAACCGCATGTATCAGCTCTACCCCGGCCAGCGCGCCGAAGGGAAAATCATGCTGGACGACGAGAACGTGCTGGATGCCAAACAGGACCTCAACATGTTGCGCGCCAAGGTCGGCATGGTGTTCCAGAAACCCACGCCTTTCCCTATGTCGATTTACGACAACATCGCCTTCGGCGTAAGACTCTACGAGAAGCTCGGGCGCCGCGAGATGGAAGAGCGCGTCGAATGGGCGTTGCGCAAGGCCGCGTTGTGGGACGAGGTGAAGGAAAAGTTGCAGCAGAGCGGCAACAGCCTGTCCGGCGGCCAGCAGCAGCGCCTGTGCATCGCGCGCGGCATCGCGGTGAGGCCGGAAGTGTTGCTGCTCGACGAGCCGTGCTCGGCGCTCGACCCGATTTCCACCGCGCACATCGAGGAACTCATCAACGAGCTCAAATCGGAATACACCATCGTCATCGTCACCCACAACATGCAGCAGGCGGCGCGCGTCTCCGACTACACCGCCTACATGTACCTCGGCGACCTGATCGAATTCGGCGATACCGACACCATCTTCACCACCCCCTCACAAAAAGCCACGGAAGACTACATTACCGGTAAGTTTGGATAAACTTTCCGGCAATGTAGCGGCGCAGGCTCATGCCAGCAGGGCGTGAAGCGTAGCGTACCGAAGCCACTACATAACAGGCAAATCCGGTTGATGTGCTTCAACCTGTTTTGCCACGGATTCACACAGATGTGGGATTCGGAAGTTTTAAATTCATGGTTTCCGCGCCGGCCTGGGCGGCTTGGCTTGTTCCATCAATGCCGCGATCCGTTCGGCGATTTCCTGGGGCGGCTGCGCGTAGGCGAACTTGGCCACGAAGCGCCCGTCCGGCCCCAACAGATACATCCCGGCGGAATGATCCACCGAATACTTGTCCGGCGCGGCGCCGGGTTCGCGGTATTTCGCGTAACGCACCTTGAAATGGTCGGCCGCGCGGCGCACCAGCTCCGGCGAGCCGGTCAGGCCGATGATGGCGGGATGGAAAAACTCGGTATAGCGGCGCAACACCTCCGGCGTGTCGCGTTCGGGATCGACCGTGACGAAAATCGGTTGCAGGCGCGCGGCGCGCTCGCCCAGCTTGTCCATGACCAGGGACATCTCCGCCAGGGTGGTCGGACAGATGTCCGGGCAGTAGGTATAACCGAAAGAAATCAACTGGAAGCGTCCGGGAAAGTCCTCGTTGGTGACCGCCCGCCCTTTGGTATCCATGAGCAGATAGCGGGAAACGATGGTGGAGGCTTCCACCTGATCGTCCGCGCTGGCCGGCTCTGCCCAGCCGGGCCGGGCGCAAAGCAGCAGCAGGGTCAAGGTGGCGAGGAAAACTCGTTGCATGGCCTTCCCTTTATTTGGCATCGGCTTGGGGCGGCGGAGGAAAAGCCGCCTGGAGGCGCTTCGCCGTTTCCTCGGCCTGGAGGATCAGCACCGCCCCGCTTTGGCAACCGGGCGGATCCTGGGACTGGGCAAGAAAAGCCTGATTGGTCGCCTCCTCGAACGCCGCGCCGTAAGTCCGCGTCTTGGGAGCGAAGTCGATCATCAGCGCCTTGATGCGCGCCACCGCCTCGCCTTGGGAACAGGCCAGCGCCTGGCCGTTGAGACGCCCCATTTCGCCGACATCCGCCAGCCCTTTGCCGGCGCTATCCGCCGCGCCGGCCGGCAATGCTAGAACCAGGCTGCATAGCAATGGCAATAAACGTTTCATAGTGTCATTCTCCAAAATCCGGCATCAACCTAACCGAGTGGAGGATTATAGTTCAGGCGCCGTTCTTTTCCTTGATCCGGGAGGCGAAAAATGCATTCCATCGAAGGCGCGGCGCAAAGCGAGACAGTCCCACGCCGTTCCGTGGCGGAGTGCGGCTTCGGGGGCTTTTCACCATTTCAGCAAGAGCTTGCCCAGCCACAATCCCAAAACGGCGGTCATAGCCATCGGCAGGTAGTGCCACTGCGCGACATGGATGATCGAGTCCGTCTGTTCCGAGAGCCTGAGCGCCAGGGCGCCCAGGGCGAATGCCGAGAGCAGCGCGACGCTGCCGGCGGCATGGCGGTGGGTGCTGGCAAGCCGGCGCATCGAGCGAAGCATCCAGCCGGCCGGCAGCAATGCCAGCGAGGCGATGCACAGCGTGCATTCCAGATCATGGGCGGGCTGCGGCGCGGGCGGCGCGTCGGCCAGCCAGGCCAGGAAGATGACCGCGATGAAAAGCATGGCCGCCCAGACCGGAGCGTATGCCAGCCGGTTCATCTGGTACATGTCGGGAAAGGCCAGCAACGATGCGCTGAGGGCAGAAGCGGCAACGATGGCGGCAAGCAGCGCTATCTCCGCCACGAACAGGGGCGAGTGCATTTTCTCCGGCAAATCCGGCCGCACTCCCAGATAAACCAGCGACAGCGCCACATACAGCGCGGCCACCGCCAGCCATTCGAGGCATTGCGCCAGGGGATGTGCCGCCGGCGTCGGCGGCGCCTCATCCAGGGCGAGCGATTCGATCAGTTTGTCCGTGTCTTCCATGATGATTATGGCTCCAGTTTTTTCCTCAATATCTTGTAGGCGCGATGCGCCGCCACCTTCACCGCGCTTTCCGTCATTCCGGTCTTTTCCGCGATCTCCCTGGCCGTATAGCCTTCCTGATGGATCATCCGCAGGATGGCTGCCTGCTTTTCCGGCAGTTTTTGGATTTCCCCGCTTATGGATTCGTAGCTAAAGCCGTTTTCGGTTACATCGCCGGGCAAAATATTTTCCACCTCGGACAATTCGACGGCATCCCGGAGGCGGTCGGCATAATGGGCGCGCCAGTGATCCTGAAGGCGGAAATTGGCGATGGCGAAAGCCCAGGGCTTGTAAGGCCGCTTGCCGTCATAGGTATGGCGCGCCTTGTGGATGGAAAGCAGGATTTCCTGCAACAAATCCTCCGCTTCCTGGGAATACCCCAGACGCCGCGACAGGAACGGTCTGAGAAAGCGGGCGGTTTCCCGCAGCAAATCGGCGTAGGCGCGCTTATCGCCATCAAGCGCTTGCCGCATCAATGCTTCGAAATCCGCCGTATTTTCCGTCACTCCAGCCCCTGAAATTTCCCCGTGTAACCTTTTTCCCTTGTTGCCCGAACCATCCAGTACGCAAGGTGGAACTACCCGCCGGCGATACCCGGCGCCGGACTACGGTTGCCGGATCACAGGTTTCCATTCTACTTGGTTAGGCGGACGACATGGACAGAAGATCATTCATCAAATTGGCGGCGGGCGGAACGGGCATGCTGGCACTAGCACGGCTTGGCGGCATGGAGCCGGCCTGGGCGGCGGAACCCATCGAGAAAATCGTCAAGAGCGACGCGGAGTGGAAAAAACAGCTTACCCCGGCGCAATACGAGGTGCTGCGCCGCGAGGGCACCGAGCGCCCTTTCACCAGCCCGCTCGATGGCGAAAAACGCCCCGGCATGTTCGTCTGCGCCGCCTGCGCCCTGCCGCTGTTCCCTTCCAGGTTCAAGTTCGACAGCGGCACCGGCTGGCCGAGCTTTTACGACGTGCTGCCCGGCCATGTCGAAACCCGGATCGACCGCCTCCTGATTCTGCCGCGCACCGAATACCACTGCGCGCGTTGCGGCGGACACCACGGCCATGTCTTCAACGACGGGCCGCCGCCTACCGGCCTGCGCTACTGCAATAACGGCGTGGCGTTGAATTTCATTCCGGGAAAGGGGTAGGCGCATGCTCTCCATCGACATCGGACTGGCGTTTCTCGAAGGCTTGGCGCTGATCGTTTCGCCCTGCATCCTGCCGGTGCTGCCGCTGGTGCTGGCGGCTTCGGTCGATGGCGGCAAGAGCCGCCCCTACGGCATCATCATCGGCTTCGTGCTGTCCTTCAGCCTGTTCGCCCTGGCTTCGCGCCAGATCGTCACGGCGCTGGGGGTGGACCTGGATGTCGTCAAGAATGTCTCGCTGGTGTTGCTGGCGCTGTTCGGGCTGGTGTTGCTGTCATCCAAGCTCTCGGACAAATTCAGCGAACTGACGCGCGGCGCGGCGAATTTCGGCAATCAACTCGCCTCCGGCGGCGGAAAAGGGCTGTTCGGCGGCATTCTCATCGGCGCCCTGATCGGGCTGGTGTGGACGCCGTGCGCGGGACCGATACTGGCCGCCGTGCTGGTGCAGGTAATCCGCCAGCAAACCGATCTCGCCGGCAACCTCATCATCCTTTCCTTCGCCACCGGCGCGGGAGTGCCGATGCTCATCATCGCCCTGACCGGGAGAAAAATCATGGCCAAATTAGGATTCTTCACTAGGCATGCCGAAGCGGTACGCAAGGCTTTCGGCGTGCTGATACTCTTGTCCGTCGCCTATATCGCCTCCGGCGTGGACGCGCAATCGCTGCTGGCGCCCTCTCCCCAAGCCGAACAGCCGCCTGCGCGCGGCGAACTGGCGCTGCGGCAGGGACTGGGCAAGCCCTATGCCGCGCCGGAATTCGCCGGCATCGAATCCTGGCTCAACTCACCGCCGCTCACCATGAAGGCGCTGAAGGGCAAGGTCGTGCTGATCGACTTCTGGACGTATTCCTGCATCAACTGCGTGCGCACGCTGCCCTACCTGACCGAGTGGGATCGGAAATACCGCGACCGGGGGCTGGTGATCGTCGGCATCCACGCGCCGGAATTCGAGTTCGAGAAAAAGCTCGACAACGTCAAGACCGCAATCGCGCGGCACGGCATCCGCTATCCGGTGGCGCTGGATAACCGCTTTGCCACCTGGGTGAATTACGACAACCTGTATTGGCCTGCGCATTACCTCATCAACAGGGAAGGCAAGGTCGTCTATACGCATTTCGGCGAGGGCAAATACGACATCACGGAAAACAACATCCGCTACCTGCTTGGCCTGGAAGCGCCAAGCGAAACCGGCAAGTCGGAGAAACCGGCGTTCAGCGCCGGGCAAACGCCGGAAACCTATCTCGGCCACCGCCGGGTGGAAAATTTCGGCGGAGCGGAGCGCATCGTTCCCGGCGCACAAAGTGATTACCGCTTCCCCGCATCCCTGGCCGAAAATGCCTGGGCGCTGCACGGCAAATGGAAGGTGGATGCGGAAAAAGCCGTTTCCGTCGAAAAGGGCGCGGCGCTACGCCTGAATTTCAAGGCGCGCAAGGTGTTCCTCGTGCTCGGCACATCCCATGGCGGCCCCATACACGTCACGCTCAGCCTGAACGGCGCGGCCACCGGCAACCGGGCAGGCAAGGATGCGCCCGGCGGGGTAGTCACCGTCGAACACAACACGCTCTATGAACTGATCGACCAGACGGTTTTCGGAACCGGCCTGCTTGAACTCAAATCCGATGCGCCGGGGCTGGAAGCCTACGCATTCACGTTCGGCTAGGGCGCGCGATTTATCCAAAAAAACTCAGTCAGCCACGGATAAACACGGATTGACACTGATTAAGACATCAGACCGGCAAAGAGTTACCGAGCACCCGACGGGTGTAAGGCGTGCGCTTTGCAGCCCATTGATAATCCGTGGATAAACGACTTTTTTTAGGTTTATGTAACTTTTTTCGGCGGCATCCGAATTAATTTGTGTGGAAGCCGATCTGTCCGGCTTTCCCGATGTAACGGCAATTTCGCCATTTCACGATAAAGGAGATACGCAATGAACAAACTGTTAACCGCCCTGATGTCCGCCGGCCTGATGCTTACTGGCGCCCAAGCCTTCGCGGACGATGCCATGATGATGAAAAAGGACGCCATGGGAAAACCCGCCATGACCAAGGACGCCATGAAAAAAGACGCCATGGCGGAAGATGCCAATCAAAAGTCGAAGATGATGAAAAAAGACGAGATGAAGAAGGAAGAGGCCGGCAAGGACGCGATGATGATGAAGAAATAACCGCGCCGGCCACCGCCTGAAGCACTTTCGACCCGCCCTCGTGGCGGGTTTTTACCGCCATCCGCGCACGCGAGCCGCTCAGGGCGGCGGCATCTCGTCCGGCTCCCGGTCGGGTTTAGGCTTGCGCAGGTTCCACAAGGCCAGCACGTAGCCCGACAAGGCATAGGTGACGAACAGCCCGAACAAAACCTGGGGCGGATCGAGCGAGATCAGGACGAAGAACAGCACCAGCAGCAACAGCACCATGAACGGCACGCTGCGCCGCAGGTTGATGTCCTTGCCGCTGTAATAGCGCAGGTTGCTGACCATGGTCAGCCCGGCGAACAGGGTGGCGAACCACACCAGCCAGCGGATGCTTTCGCCGGCGACGTGATAATCGTGCATTACCCACACCAGCCCGGCCAGCAAGGCCGCCGCCGCCGGACTCGGCAAGCCTTGGAAATAGCGCTTGTCGGCCACTTCCAGCTGGGTATTGAAGCGCGCCAGGCGCAACGCGGCGCCGGCGCAGTAGACGAAGGCGGCGATCCAGCCCAGCTTGCCCATGCCTTTCAGCGCCCAAACGTAGACCACCAGCGCCGGGGCGACGCCGAACGACACCATGTCGGACAGCGAATCGTATTCCGCGCCAAAAGCGCTCTGGGTGCGCGTCATGCGCGCCACCCGGCCGTCGAGGCCGTCCATCACCATCGCCACGAAGATCGCCACCGCCGATTGCTCGTAGTTGCCGTTCATCGCCTGGACGATGGCGAAGAAACCGGCGAACAACGCCGCCGTGGTGAACAGGTTGGGCAGGATGTAAATACCGCGGCGGCGAATATTGGGGTCGATCAGCGGCTTGCGGTCGTAAGGGGCGGCCATATTTTATTAGTGCAATTCTGCCAGTACGGTTTCGCCGGCGCGCACCTTGTCGCCGAGGCTGACCTTGATATTGGCGTCCAGCGGCAGGTAGACGTCCACCCGCGAACCGAAGCGGATGAAGCCGTAGCGCTGGCCGGGATGCAGGGGATCGCCCGCCTTGACGTAGCACAGGATGCGCCGGGCGATCAGCCCGGCCACCTGGACGAAGGTCACGTCCTGGCCGTCGGCGGTCTTCAGCATCACGGCGTTGCGTTCGTTTTCGCTGGAAGCCTTGTCGAGGTCGGCGTTGACGAATTTACCGGGAAAATATTGCACGCCGGTGACCATACCCCGGATCGGGCTGCGGTTGGAGTGCACGTTGAATACGTTCATGAACACGCTGACCTTTTGCGCCTCGCGGTTCAGATAGCTGTCGAGAGTGCGTTCGACCGCGACGATGCGGCCGTCGGCGGGCGCCAGCACCAGCTTCTCGCCCTGCGGCGCGGCGCGCGCGGGATCGCGGAAGAATTGCAGGACGAATACGCTGACCAGCCACAGGGGCAATGCCCACAGCCAGCCGCCGAACAGCGTCGCCAACGCGGAAGCGGCCACGGCGCCCGCCAGGAACGGCCAACCCTCGCGGGCGATGATGGGATGAGGATAATCAGTCAATTTGGGAGGAGCGACACCGATGCACATTTTTTGGAATCATGTAGGGCGGGTTTACCCTAAAGGGCACAAGAGCGAAGCGTAACCCGCCGGCCTTGGTGGGTTACGGCGCTATGCGCCTAACCCACCCTACCTTTTAGTTCTTCGACTGATCGACCAGTTTGTTCTTGGCGATCCAGGGCATCATGGCGCGCAGCTTGCCGCCCACCACTTCGATCTGGTGCTCGGCGTTGA
>CAZDIJ010000024.1:0-41221 GCA_964505475.1 uncultured Sulfuricella sp.
GCGCATCTCCCTGGGCATCAAGCAGATGGATGGCGACCCCTTCTCCAACTACATCTCCACCCACGACAAAGGCAACATCGTCAAGGGTACGGTCAAGTCGCTCGACGCCAAGGGCGCGGTGATTACCCTGGACGGCGATGTCGAGGGCTACCTGCGCGCTTCTGAAGTGTCCCGCGACCGCGTCGAGGATATCCGCACCCACCTCAAGGAAGGCGACGAGGTGGAAGCCAAAATCATCAACGTCGACCGCAAGAACCGCAGCATCAACCTGTCCATCAAGGCCAAGGATGTGTCCGACGAAGCCGAAGCCATGCAGAAGATGGCCGATCAGGGCGCTTCCAGCGGCACCACCAATCTGGGCGCGTTGCTGAAAGCCAAGATGGACACCAAGAACGCCGGTCAATAACACCATAGCGATACGAAGCGCGTCTTCCGTCCATTGCGGCGGCGGGCGCGCGGCGACACAAAGGGAAAGTTCATGACTAAATCGGAGTTGATTTCCAGGTTGGCGGAGCAGTATCCTCAACTCGTTATCAAGGATGCCGAGTTGGCCGTCAAAGCCATCCTGGATGCCATGGCGACCAGCCTGGCGGCGGGGGAGCGCATCGAGATCCGGGGGTTCGGCAGCTTCAGCCTGAATTACCGACCCCCGCGCGTCGGGCGTAATCCCAAGACCGGCGGCAAGGTCAATGTCCCGGAGAAACACGTCCCCCACTTCAAGGCGGGCAAGGAATTGCGCGAACGGGTGGATTACAAGGGTTGAGTCGTTTTCAGCCGGAATGAGTGGCGGCATTGTCGAAAGATCGTGCCGCCTTTTTCTTTGGTTTAGTTAAAGGCATGTTGCCTGGATTCTCAGCGTATGCGCTATTTGTCCTGGATTTTCGGGGTTGCCCTGTTTCTTTTGGCGTTGGGATTCGCCATCAAGAACAGCGATAGCGTCACCCTCAACTATTACCTCGGCTACCAGTGGCAAGCGCCATTGGTGCTGGTGGTGCTGGTTTTTTTCTGTGCCGGCGTGATGCTTGGGGTGGGGGCGGTTCTCGGCTACGTCTTCCGCCAGCGTCGGGAAATTCTCCTGCTCAAGCGGGAACTGCGTCTCAAGTCACAGACGCAGGACGATAAACGCCAAGTTGCCGACAAGGATGATTGACTGAACGCGCGCGGTTTTGCCGCAGCGCCGTTTTTTCCTGCATTATGGATTTCGAATACTGGTGGCTACTGGCGTTTCCGCTGTTCTTCGGCCTGGGGTGGCTGGCCGCCCGCATCGACCTGAAACAGTTGCTGTCCGAATCGCGCCGCCTGCCGGCCTCTTATTTCAAGGGGTTGAATTTCCTCCTCAACGAACAGACCGATCAGGCGATCGAGGCCTTCATCGAAGCGGTCAAGGCCGACAGTGAAATGATCGAACTGCATTTCGCCCTGGGCGGCATGTTCCGCCGCCGCGGCGAGGTTGATCGCGCCATCCGCATGCACCAGAGTTTGCTGGAGCGTGAAGACCTCGGCGAGGAAAAAAAGCTGACTGCGCTCTACGAACTCGGCCAGGATTTCCTCAAGGCCGGACTGTACGACCGCGCCGAGCAGATATTCATCGACCTCGAACCCACCCGTTACGCCAACGCCAGCCGTGAATCGCTGCTGGTGATCTACGCCATGGAGAAGGAGTGGGAGAAGGCCAGCGAAGTGGCGCGCCAGCTCGAAAAACTGTCGCACCGCCCCTATCACGTCGAAATTTCACATTTCCATTGTGAAATGGCGGTGCGCGAGTATGCCCATTCCGATGCGGCGGCGGCACAGGCGCGCTTGCGGGAGGCCTTGCAGGTCAACCGCGACTGCGTGCGCGCCAACATGCTGTCGGGCGACTACGCGGCGGCCGCCGGCAGGCATGAGGAAGCCATTTCCCTGTGGAAGCGCATCGAAACGCAAAACCCGGCCTACCTGCCGCTGGTGGCGGAACGCATGCTGACGAGTTTCCGTGCTCTCGACAAACTGGCCGAGGGGCTGGACTTGCTGTCCAGCTATTTGCCGCGCTATGGCTCGCTCGACCTGTTGAACACGGTATTCCAGGCGACGCTGGCGAATCAGGGTGCGGAAGCGGCCTACCGGCTGGTGCGCGACGAGTTGCACCGCAATCCCACGCTGCTCGGCCTGGAAAGGCTGCTGGAGCTGCAACTGCTGGAAGCACCGCCCGAGCGGCGCCAGGATTTGCAATTGGCGCGCAACCTGGTGCACCAGCACAGCGCGGGACTCTCCATGTACCGCTGCGGCAAATGTGGCTTCAAGGCGCGCCAGTATTTCTGGCAATGCCCCGCCTGCGGCGGCTGGGAAAGCTTCCCGCCGCGCCGCGGCGAAGAGGAAGCCGCAACGAGGAAGAATTGAATGAACCCAAGAAATTCAGTTGAACCACAGAGGCGCAGAGGCGCAGAGGAGAATCAAAGCGTAATTGGGAAAAGCGCCCTACGGCCAACGGGTGAGTGGCTGAAATTTGTAAATTCGCTTTTTTTCGACTTTCTTTGCGCCTCCGCGCCTCTGCGGTGAGGATTTTAGGATGAACGACCCCAAGATTATCGTCGCCCTCGATTACGACACCCCGCAAGCCGCCTTAGAACTGGCGCAGCGGCTCGACCCCGCGCTGTGCCGGGTCAAGGTCGGCAAGGAGCTGTTTACCACCGCCGGCCCGGCGTTGGTGGAGAAACTGGTGGAACGGCGTTTCGAGGTGTTCCTCGATCTCAAGTTCCACGACATTCCCCATACCGTGGCGCAAGCCTGCAAGGCGGCGGCGCGCCTGGGGGTATGGATGGTCAACGTACACGCCCTGGGCGGCCGCAAAATGATGGAAGCTGCGCGCGAAGCGCTGGAAGGCATGCCCCAGCGTCCCAAGCTGATCGCGGTGACGGTGCTGACCAGCATGGCGGGCGAAGACCTCGCCGAGGTCGGACTCTCCGGCGAGCCACAGGAAAACGTGCTGCGCCTGGCGAAACTGGCACAGGGCTGTGGTCTCGACGGCGTGGTGTGCTCGGCGCGCGAAGCGGCGCCGCTGCGCGATGCCCTGGGTAAGAATTTTTGCCTGGTGACGCCCGGTATCCGCCCCGCTTCAGCCGCGGCGGACGACCAGGTGCGCATCGCCACCCCAGCGCAAGCCCTGCGCGACGGCGCGAGCTATCTGGTGATCGGCCGCCCCGTCACCCAGGCCGCCGACCCCTTGCAGGCATTAAAGAATATCAATCTGGAAATAGGAGCAGCATCATGAAAGTCAGCGTTATCGGAACCGGCTATGTCGGCCTCGTGACTGGCACCTGTCTTGCCGAAGTGGGCAACGACGTGTTGTGCCTGGATGTCGATGCCAACAAAATCAATATCCTCAAGCAGGGCGGCATTCCCATCTACGAACCCGGCCTGGAGGACATGGTCAAGCGCAACGTCGCCGCCGGCCGCCTGCGCTTCACCACCGACGTGGCCGAGTCGGCCAAGCACGGCGTGATCCAATTCATCGCCGTCGGCACCCCGCCCGACGAGGACGGCTCCGCCGACCTGCAATACGTGGTCGCCGCCGCCCGCGCCATCGGCCAGAACATGCAGGAATACAAGGTGATCGTCGATAAATCCACGGTGCCGGTCGGCACCGCCGACAAGGTGCGCGCCGCGGTCAAGGAGGAACTCGCCAAACGCGCCTCGAACCTGGAATTCGCCGTCACCTCCAACCCGGAGTTCTTGAAGGAAGGCGCGGCGGTGGAAGATTTCATGCGCCCCGACCGCATCGTGGTGGGCGCCGACGACGACAAGGCGGTGCAGTTGATGCGCTCGCTCTACGCGCCGTTCCAGCGTAACCACGAGCGCCTTATCATCATGGACGTGCGTTCCGCCGAACTCACCAAGTACGCCGCCAACGCCATGCTGGCCACGCGCATCTCCTTCATGAACGAACTGGCGCTGCTCGCCGAGAAGATGGGCGCCGACATCGAGAACGTGCGCCACGGCATCGGCTCCGACCCGCGCATCGGCTACCATTTCCTCTACGCCGGCTGCGGCTACGGCGGCTCGTGTTTTCCCAAGGACGTGCAGGCGTTGCAGCGCACCGCCAAGGAATACGGCCAGGACCTGAAAGTGCTGGAAGCCGTGGAGGCGGTCAACGACAAGCAGAAAGAAGTGTTGCTCGACAAGATCACCGCGCGTTTCGGCCAGGATTTACACGGTAAGAACATCGCCCTGTGGGGGTTGTCCTTCAAGCCCAACACCGACGACATGCGCGAGGCGCCCAGCCGGGTGCTGATCCAGGGTTTGTGGGCGCGTGGCGCCACCGTCACCGCCTACGATCCGGTGGCGATGCACGAAACCAGCCGCATCTTCGGCGACGATCCGCGTCTCAAGCTGGTCGATACGCCCATGGCCGTCCTGGACGGCGCCGATGCCCTGGCCATCGTCACCGAATGGAAGGTCTTCCGCAGCCCGAATTTCGACGAGATCAAGGCCAAGCTGAAAAACCCGGTGATCTTCGACGGCCGCAACCTCTACGATCCCGCCAGCGTGCGCAGCCAGGGGATCGAATATTTCGCCATCGGACGTCTTTAAAAGCTTGAACCGCAGAGGCTTGAGATTGTTTTTCCTCCGCGTCCTCTGCGGTGAGAAGAGAATTTAATTATATGCCTCTGAACCATTTTCAGGTGATTGCCGACCGCGACGCCCCTTCCCCTGCGTGCGGGGGAAGGCCGGGATGGGGGCAAACAGAGGCTGCCATGCGGGCAAACGCCCCCACCCCAACCCTCCCCCCGCGCGCTATGCGCGCAAGGGAGGGGGGGGGACGTTTGCTGAGAATAGTTTAGAGGCATGTTTAATTATGTTACCCAACTTTGAAAACGCTCGCGTCCTGGTGGTCGGCGATGTCATGCTCGACCGCTACTGGTTCGGCGAGGTCAGTCGTATTTCGCCCGAGGCGCCGGTGCCGGTGGTGCACGTCGGGCGCACCGAGGAACGTCCCGGCGGCGCGGCCAACGTGGCGCGCAACGTCGCCGCGCTGGGCGCGCAAGCGTCGTTGCTGTCGGTGGCCGGGGAGGACGAGGCCGGCAACAGCCTGGCGCGCCTGCTGGCGGGCGAGAACGTCAACGTGGTGCTGCACCGCGACGCCGGCCTCGATACCACCATCAAACTGCGCGTGGTGGGGCGCCAGCAGCAATTGCTGCGCATCGACTTTGAAACCACGCCGGGACATGAAGTGCTGCTCAACAAGCTCAACGATTTCGAGCGCATGCTGGGCGCATCCGACGTGGTGATCCTGTCCGATTACGGCAAGGGCGGGCTGAAGCATATCGGCCAGATGATCGCCCTGGCGCGCGCTGCGGGCAAACCGGTGCTGGTCGATCCCAAGGGCGAGGATTACCGGCGCTACAAGGGCGCCACCCTGCTGACCCCTAACCGCAGCGAATTTCGCCAAGTTGCGGGCAGTTGGCAGGACGACGCCGAACTGGCGCGCAAGGCCGAATCACTGCGTTGCGAACTCGGTCTGGACGCCCTGCTGGTGACCCGTAGCGAGGAAGGCATGTCGCTGTACAGCGCCGATGCGGCATTCCACGAGCCGGCGCGCGCCCGAGAAGTGTTCGATGTGAGCGGCGCGGGCGACACCGTCATCGCCACTCTGGGCGCCATGCTGGCGACCGGCGCGGACTACGCCCAGGCCGTGCGCGTGGCCAACGTCGCCGCCGGCATCGTGGTCGGCAAGCTCGGCACCGCGGTGGTGCAGCGCGAGGAATTGGCGGCACAACTTTAGTAAGTAAAAACAGTTTTTGGTTTTGAGTGTTTAGTTGCGGACGTGCTTTGCGCGGCGACATCAACTAAACACTCAGCACTAAGCACTCAAAACTGTTTTTTGTCTTTCACTTAGAGGAAAAAATATGTACATCATCGTCACCGGCGCCATGGGCTTCATCGGCGCAAACATCGTCAAGGCGCTCAACCTGCGCGGCGAAACCAACATCATCGCAGTCGATAACCTGACCAAGGCGGACAAGTTTCTCAACCTGACCGACTGCGAGATCGCCGACTACCTCGACAAAAAGGAATTTCTTGCCCTCTTGCAGGACGGCGCCTTCGACGGCGACGTGGCGGCGATATTCCACGAAGGCGCCTGTTCCGACACCATGGAAACCGACGGGCGCTACATGATGGAAAACAACTACCGCTATACCGTCAGCCTGTTTGACTTCTGCCAGGCTGAAAACGCGCAGTTTCTCTATGCCTCCTCGGCCAGCGTCTATGGCGCCGGCTCGATTTTCGAGGAGAAGCGCGAGCACGAAGGCCCGCTCAACGTCTACGGCTATTCCAAGTTCCTCTTCGACCAGTACCTGCGCCGCAAATGGAACCGCCTGACGGCGCAGGTGGCGGGTTTCCGCTACTTCAACGTCTACGGCCCGCGCGAGCAGCACAAGGGGCGCATGGCATCGGTGGCTTTCCACTTCTTCAACCAGTACCGCGCCGACGGCCAGGTCAAGCTGTTCGAAGGCTGCGACGGCTACGCCAACGGCGAACAGCGGCGCGACTTCATCTCGATCGAGGATGTCGTCAAGGTCAACATGTTCTTCCTGGAAAATCCCGAGGTATCCGGCATCTTCAACGTCGGCACAGGGCGCAGCCAGACCTTCAACGATGTCGCGGTGGCCACCGTCAATGCCTGTCGCAAGAACCGGGGCGAACCGCCGCTGACCCTGGCGGAGATGCACGGCCAGGGCATCATCGAATACGTCGCCTTTCCTGAAGCGCTGAAAGGTAAGTACCAGAGCTTCACCCAGGCCGATGTTTCCGCGCTGCGCAAGGTCAATTACCAGGAGCTGTTCCTGACCGTCGAACAGGGCGTGGAGCGTTATGTCGAGGAGTTGATCCGCCGCGCCGGCTAGGCGAATATGCCACTGTCAACCGTCTCGGTGAATTGGCGTTAAGTGAGTTGCCGCGCAATTTGCGGCAATTCTTTTGCTTACCAACCTGAAGGGAGAGATGATGATGAAAAAGCTGCTGGTTGCCTTGTTTGCTTTCTTCGCGTTTTCCGGTTTGGCCATGGCGGCGGTGGACCTGAACACCGCCACCGTGGAGCAACTCGATACCCTCAAGGGCATCGGCCCGGCCAAGGCCAAGGCGATCGTCGAATATCGCACCAAGAACGGCCCATTCAAAAGCGTGGACGACCTGGAGAAGGTCAAGGGCTTCGGCAAGAAGAGTGTCGATGCCTTGCGCGCCGATCTGAGCGTTGGCGGCGCCGCCGCACCGGCCAAGATGGAAAAGGCCGAGGCCAAGAAGGAAGAAAAGAAGAAATAGTTTCGCCAAGCAGCGACCGACCCCATCGCCCGCACAGGGGATGGGGTTTTTGTTTTACATGCCTCTAAACTATTCTCAGCAAACGCCCCCTCCCTTGCGCGCATAGCGCGCGGGGGAGGGTTGGGGTGGGGGCGTTTGCCCGCATGGCCGCCGCCGTTTGCCCCCATCCCGGCCTTCCCCCGCGAGCAGGGGAAGGAGCGATAGCTGAGAATAGTTTAGAGGCATGTTGTTTTATGGATTTCAGCGCTTCGCCTTGCGTAAAATGCAATTATTGTTTTAATGGGTACCGCCATGTACAAGACCATCGAAGATTTCGTCGGCAACACCCCCCTGGTGAAGCTCAAGCGCCTGCCCGGCAATACCGGCAACACCGTGCTGGTCAAGCTGGAAGGCAACAACCCCGCCGGTTCGGTGAAGGACCGGCCGGCGCTCGCCATGATCCGGCACGCCGAGGCGCGTGGCGAGATCAAGCCGGGCGATACCCTGATCGAAGCGACCAGCGGCAATACCGGCATCGCCCTGGCGATGGCGGCGGCGATGCGCGGCTATAGGATGGTGCTGGTGATGCCCGAGCATATGAGCGTCGAGCGGCGCCAGGTGATGCGCGCCTTCGGCGCCGAAATCGTGCTGACGCCCCAGGCCGGCAGCATGGAGGCGGCCATCGACACCGCCAACCGGTTGCGCGACGAAGGCCGGGGCGTGATCCTCGACCAGTTTTCCAACCCCGACAATCCGCAGGCGCACTACGAAGGCACCGCCCCGGAAATCTGGCGCGATACCCAGGGAAGCGTGACCCACTTCGTCAGCAGCATGGGCACCACCGGCACCATCATGGGCTGCTCGCGCTATCTGAAGGAAATGAATCCGGCGATCCAGATAATCGGCGCCCAGCCGGCGGACGGCTCGCAGATTCCCGGCATCCGCAAATGGCCGCGGGAATATCTGCCGAAGATCTGCGATTTCAGCCGGGTCGATCGCATCATGGAAGTCACCCAGGCCGAGGCCGAGGAATTGACCCGCCGCCTGGCGCGCGAAGAGGGCATCTTCGCCGGGATTTCCTCGGGCGGCGCGCTGGCGGCGGCATTGCGCCTGTCCGCAGAAGTCGAGAATGCCGTGATCGTTTCCATCGTCTGCGATCGCGGCGACCGCTACCTTTCCACCGGCGTTTTCCCGGCGTGACCGCGCGTTTCCTTGTTCTGGCGCTGGCGCTGGCGCTTGCCGCCTGCGCCACGCCGCCCGAGGTGAAGGAAACGCCGCCCAAGCCGGCGCCCAAGGCCGCGCCGAAAATCGCCCTGGCGCTGGGCGGCGGCGCGGCGCGCGGCTTCGCACACGTCGGCGTGATAAAGACCCTGGAAGCGCACGGCATCGTGCCGGACATGGTGGCCGGCACCAGCGCCGGCAGCGTGGTCGGCGCCCTGTATGCGGGGGGATACGGCGGCTATGATTTGCAGAAGGCCGCCTTGCAGCTCGAACAGGGCAGCGTCGGCGATTTCGCCCTGCCCGATCGCGGCTTCGTCAAGGGCGAGCTATTGCAGAATTACATCAACAAGGCCTTGCGCAACCGTCCCCTGGAAAGCCTGAACAAGCCTTTCGCGGCGGTGGCGACGGATTTGCAGAGCGGCGAGGCGATGGCTTTCCGGCGCGGCAACAGCGGCATGGCGGTGCGTGCGTCGAGCAGCGTGCCTGGGGTGTTTCAGCCGGTGAAAATCGGCGGGCGGGAATACGTCGATGGCGGGCTGGTCAGCCCGGTGCCGGTGAGGGCGGCGCGCGCCATGGGGGCGGACATCGTGATCGCGGTGGATATTTCCAGCAAGCCGAAACACGGCAAGACCAAGGATACGCTCGACATCCTGCTGCAAACCTTCAGCATCATGGGGCAGGGGCTGGTGCGCTACGAAATGGCCGAGGCGGACGTAGTGATCCAGCCGGTCATCGGCGCCATCGGCTCGACCGAATTCGAGCAAAAGCATCTGGCGATCATAGAAGGCGAGAAGGCGGCGCTGGCCGCCCTGCCGCTTATTCGGGAGAAACTGGGGAACTGGTACGCGAAGTAGTCTGGGAAACGAGCATGCGGCGCGCGCCGTTGAAGCGCTTGACCCAGTAGCTCTCCTTCATGTCCACCACCTCGACGCCGCGTCCGGTGACCGAGGAATGGACGAATTTGTTGTCGCCGAGGTAGATGCCAACATGGGAGTAGGCGTGGCGCATGGTGTTGTAGAACACCAGGTCGCCGGGCTGGAGTTCCGAGATGGCGATTTTCTTGCCGAACATGCTGATCGCCTTGGCGTTGTGCGGCAGCAGCATGTCGGCCGCCTGCCGGAACACGTGGCTGACGAAACCGCTGCAATCCATCCCCGTTTCGGGGGATTTTCCACCGAACTTGTAATTGACCCCGACCAGGCTGAGGGCGTAATTGAGTGTGGTTTGCGCCTTGCCGAGGGAAGACGAGACGAACGACGGCTGTTCTTCCTCGGCGCTTGCCGTGGTCTCTTCCGCGGCCAGGCAATGGCCGGAGAACAACAAAGCCGCGGCGATCAGGATGGGAAAACGGACGGATGTCATAATTTTTATTGATTCGGGTTGCGGCTATTTTAATGATTACGTCTTTCCCGTCAAGGCGAACCGAGAAGGCCGCAGGGCAATAGCACTATGTGAGTAACAAGGTGAAAAACCGTCCCAATGGCGCACTTCACCCTTTTAAAATAGGGATTGAGGGGGATTTCAGCGGTCGTGGAGATTCAGGCATTGCAGAAATCTCCCCTCGCCCCCCTTTTTTGCAATGTGGGCGAAAAGCCGCCCATCCCTGCCAAACCCGCTTCAAAGGGGGGCGGCACATAGTACGATATGCCTCTAAACTATTCTCAGCTATCGCTCCTTCCCCTGCTTGCGGGGGAAGGCCGGGATGGGGGCAAACGGCGGCGGCCATGCGGGCAAACGCCCCCACCCCAACCCTCCCCCGCGCGCTACGCGCGCAAGGGAGGGCGTGGACGTTTGCTGAGAATAGTTTAGAGGCATGTAGTACGATTGCCCCGGGGAAGGTCGCCATTCGCGTTTTATCCCGGTCTGCGCCATAGGGGGAAGCGGCTGCTTGGGCTATACTCGGGCGCTGAGCGATTGTCTGGATTCACAGTACGAAAATGGCCGGAAAAACATTGGAGAAAACCGATTTTTCAACCCCGCTGCGGGGATATGTCCTGCGCATCGCGGTATTCTGGACGGCGGCGGTGGTGCTGTCGCTGGTCTGGAACCTCGCCAATATCCGCGGCAACGTGCTTCAGTTGGCGCACGGCCAGGCGCAGGCATCCTTCGAAAAAGACGTGGCATACCGGCTGTGGGTGGCGATGCGCGGCGGAGTGTATGTCCCCGCCGAGCTGACGCCGCCCAATCCTCTGCTGGAACACGTCAAGGAGCGCGACATCACCACCCCCGGCGGCAAAAAACTGACCCTGGTGAACGGCGCCTACATGACGCGCGAGGTGCATGAACTGGCCAACGACATGTTCGGCGCCAGGGCGCACATCACCAGTCTGAACCCGGTGCGCGAACTGAATGCCCCGGATGAATGGGAAAGGCGGGCGCTGGAGACATTCGAGAAGGGCGCCAAGGAAGCCGCGGCGCTCGACGACAAGGATGGCAAGAGCTATTTCCGCTTCATGCGCCCCCTGGTGACCGACGACAATTGCATGAAATGCCACCGAAAGCACGGTTATAAGGTCGGCGACGTGCGCGGCGGCATCAGCGTTTCCATCCCCATGGCGCCCCTGTGGCAGGCGAGCCGCGGGGCGGTGCTGGCGGTTTCCGTCGGACACGTGATCCTGTGGGCGTTCGGCATGGCCGCCGTGCTGCTGCTTTCGCGCCGCCTGCGCGAACAAGTTGTCCGGCGCGAGCAGGCGGAAAGCGAATTGACCGAGACCGAGCGGCGTCTCGATTACCTGGCGAGCTTCGATACGCTGACCCAACTCCCCAACCGCGCCCTTTTCCACGACCGCCTGAGCCACGCGCTGACACGCGCCAAGGTGGGCGGGGGCATGGTGGCGCTGTTGCTCATCGACCTCGACCATTTCAAGAACATCAACGATACGCTGGGGCACGCCGCCGGCGACCGGGTGATCCAGATCATCGCCGCGCGCCTGATCGTGTGCGCCAAGGAAGGCGACATCGTGGCGCGGCTGGGCGGCGACGAATTCGCCGTGGTGATGGAGCATTTCGCCAGTGAAGCCGCGGTGGAAGCCGAGGCGCGCCGGATTATCGACGCGCTTTCGGCGCCGTTGGAGCTGGACGGGCGCGAGTTGTTCGCCGGCGCCAGTATCGGCGTCAGCCTTTATCCCACAGACGGCACCGATGCCGGGATGCTGACGATGAACGCCGATAGCGCGCTTAACCTGGCCAAGGAAAAAGGGCGCGGCAATTGCCAATTTTTCACCGGCGAATTGAATCGCAAGCTGGAAAAGAACCTGACGCTGGAAAGCCGCTTGCGCCATGCCGTGGAACGCGACGAGCTGGTGTTGTACTACCAGCCCAAGGTGGAAATCGGCAGCGGAAAAGTCATCGGCAGCGAGGCGCTGCTGCGCTGGCGCCATCCCGAACTGGGGCTGGTGCCGCCGATGGATTTCATCCCCCTGGCTGAAACCAGCGGTCTGATCGTACCTATCGGGGAATGGGTGCTGCGCGCGGCCTGCAAGCAGAACAAGACCTGGCAGGAGGCGGGGCGGGGCGGCCTGTCGGTGGCGGTCAACCTGTCGGCGCGCCAGTTGCGCCAGCCCGGCCTGGTGGAGATGGTGGCTTCCGCGCTTGCCGAAACCGGGCTGGCGTCCCGTCACCTGGAACTGGAAATCACCGAAAGCGCGATGATGGAAAATCCGGCGGAAGCCATCGCCGTTCTCGAACGCTTGAGCGGACTGGGGGTGCGCCTGTCGGTGGACGATTTCGGCACCGGCTATTCTTCGCTCAGCTACATCAAGCAGTTTCCCCTGAACACCCTGAAAATCGACCGCTCCTTCGTGCGCGACATCATCACCGACCGCAACGACGCCGCCATCGCCGCCGCCGTGATCGGCCTGGCGCGGGAACTGCGCCTGGAAGTCATCGCCGAAGGGGTGGAGAACGAAGCGCAGCGGGAATTCTTGCGGAAATTGGGTTGCGGTTGCGCGCAAGGCTATCTGTTCGGCAAGCCGGTGCCGGCAGAAGGGTTTTTCTAGCGCGCCGCGCAGTTTCCGGCGGAGATTTTTTCTATAGCTTTTTGCTATTGGATGTATTTTTGCGATCAATTTTGTTTTCCCCCGGGACTTGGCTACACTATCAAGCAATCGGTCGGTAAGCTCGATTCACGGTTGCAGGCCGCCGGTTTTTCGTTTTCGGGGGAATTCATCATGTCCCAGATTGTCGCCACCTTGCATCACGGGCGGAAAGTATGGCGCAGCGGCAATGCCGCTCCCTTGCGCCGCTCCATCGCCGTGCTCGCCGCGGGGGGCGGGGCGGTCGCCCTGTTGGTGGCCGTTTCGAGCGCCACTCCCGCCCTGGCGGACGGTATCGTGGCGTCCTTCCTGGCGGGCTTGGCCACCGGCATCGGCGCGGTCGCCGCTTTCGGCCTGAAGCGCCTCTCGATGCGCGGGCATGATGCCCTGCTGGGTGGCGCGGCGGGGGTCATGCTTGCCGCCGCGCTGTTTTCCCTGCTTCTGCCCGCCCTGGATATTCTGCGTCCGCTCATGGGCGGCGATGGCGCCGCCGCCGCCCTGGCCTCGGCGGGCTTGATCCTGGGCGCCGCCGCCATGGGCGTGCTGGAACGCTATACGCCGCACGCTCACGAAGGCAGGGTGCCCGGCGGCGATGCCGCGCGGAACGAGGGGATGTGGCTGGTGGCGGCGGCCATTGCCCTGCATAATTTTCCCGAGGGCTTTTCCGTCGGGGCAAGCTATGGCGCGGCCGGCAGCCTGGGCTTGGCCACCGCCATCGGCATCGGCCTGCAAAACGTCCCGGAAGGACTGGTGGTGGCCGCCGCCATGCTGGGAGGCTTGCTGGCCGGTTTTTCGGGGCTGCTCCTGCCGCTATCCCTGGCTGCGGCGGCGGGCGCCATGATTTTCGTGGTCAGCCACGAGATGGTGCCGGAATCGCACCGGCGCGGCCATGAGGACGCCGCTACCGGGGCGCTGATGGCCGGTTTCATCCTGATGCTGGTGCTGGCGCAAGCGGCGAAGTAATCGCTGTGTATCCCAATTTATCGAGTAACCTAAAATGACCCCAGAAACCGGTAATAACGATGAGGTGACGCTGAGCATAGACTTGGAAGAGCCAGCTAAACCAGCCGAGTCAGAAAGCCAGACCGCCGAGGCGCTCGAAGCGGAATTCCAGGAAGTCGTGGGGGCTTTGCAGGAGGATAGCGAGCAGGAGCCGGTCAGCCAGCTTTGCGAGCCGGAAGCTCCGCTTCCGGCGGGATCGCCTTTCCAGGAGAAACGCGAGCATCAGCGTTATCTGGTGAACTGGAGAGTCGCAGTGGTCAACGCTAAGGGCGGGCAAGACCATGTTTTCCACGGCAGGGCGCGCGACATTTCGCTGGGCGGTTTGTGTTTGCTGAGCGAGCATAATCTAACCTTCAGCAAGCCGGTGCGGGTGCTGATCGCCGTGCCGCCGCATTCGCCCAATCACCCGCCGCACGTGATCGAAGTGCGCAGCAAGCTGGCTTATACCGTGCTGGAGCAGGGGGGTAGATACTTTCGCATCGGCATTACTTTCCTCGAATTCGAGGGAGAGGCCAAGCGTTTTCTGGAAAAACGCTTAGCCGAGCGGCAGGCGGTGTTTTAACCTGTTCACTGCGGCGAATGAACCTGGAAAAATCAGTCCAGCCACGGATTGTCAATGGGTTGTAAGGCGCACGCCTTGCACCCGCCGGCCGATCTGCCGGATTAGTGCGAGCGGTGGATGCCTACCGGGATGCGCCGCGCGCCGAAGGCGCCGGTGAATTTTTCGAAGCGTCCCGCCACCGTTGCGCCGCAGTCCGGGCAGCGTCCCTCCGCGGTCAGGCGGTAGTCGAGGATTTCGTACCAGTCGCGGACGATCAGCGGTTTGCGGCAGGATGGGCAAAAAGTGCTGTCGCCCGCGCGATCGTGGATGTTGCCGGTGTAGACGTAGCGCAGCCCCTCCTTGAGTGCGATCTCGCGGGCGCGCGCCAGCGTCGCCGGCGGAGTCGGCGGAATATCCGTCATCTTGTAGTCGGGATGGAAGGCCGAGAAATGCAGCGGCACATCCGGCCCCAATTCCTGTTTCACCCATTTGGCCAGTTCGGTGATCTCCGCATCGCTGTCGTTCTTGCCGGGAATCAGCAGGGTAGTGATTTCCAGCCACACGTTCGTTTCCTTCACCAGATACACCAGGGTGTCCAGCACCGGCTGTAGATGCGAGCCGGTGAGCTTGAGATAGAAATCGTCGGTGAAGGCCTTCAGGTCAACGTTGGCGGCGTCCATCTTGGCGTAGAAATCGCGCCGCGCCCGGTCGCGCATGTAGCCGTTGGTCACCGCGACAGCCTTGATTCCCAGGGCATGGCAGGCATCGGCGGTATCCATGGCGTATTCGGCGAAGGGGATGGGGTCATTGTAGGTGAAGGCCACGCTCTTGCAGCCGTGCTTGGCGGCGGTGGCGGCGATGTCGGCGGGCGAGGCGGAGTCGCACAGGTCGTCCATGTCGCGCGATTTGCTCATGTCCCAGTTCTGGCAGAATTTACAGGCCAGGTTGCAGCCGGCGGTGCCGAAGGAGAAGATGCTGCTGCCGGGATAGAAGTGGTTGAGTGGTTTTTTCTCCACCGGGTCGATGCAAAAACCCGAGGAGCGGCCATAGGTGGTGAGCACCATCCGTCCGTCCGACACGCCGCGCACGAAGCAAGCGCCGCGCTGCCCTTCGCGCAGCTTGCAGTCGCGGGGACACAGGTCGCACTGGATGCGCCCGTCTTCCAGGGCGTGCCACCACAGCGCGGGGTGGTAAGCGCCCGGCTCCAGCCTTTCTTCGCTCATGGCCGTTGTTCCTTCCATTTTTCCACGGTGTAGCGGTACAGCTTCACGCCCTCCGCCCAGAAATCGGCGGGCAGCCCCGCCTTGGCCTTGAGGTGCGCCAGGAAACTTTCCGGGCGCGGCAATTGTTCCCACACCTGCGGCAAGAAGGTGCCGCGCTGGTAGCCGTATTCCAGCACCACGCCGTCGATGCCGGGGCGCAGTTGCGCCAGCGCCTCCTGCTCGTCGCGGAAGGCGAGGGGGTGTAGGGGGGAAAGCAGCGAGACCTCGACGCGGGTGTGCTCGAATTCGTTCTCCTCCAGGGGAGCGAAGCGCGTATCGCGGAAGGCGGCGGCGCGGGCATTGGCCTTGAGGTCTTCCAGCAAGGGGCGGTGTGCTTCCAGGCTGCCGATGCAGCCGCGTAGCGCGCCGTCCTGGGTCAGGGTGACGAAGGTGGCGCCCGGTTCCGCCAGCCAGGGCGCGCTCTCGTCGGCCTGCGCCGGGATGCCGAACGCGCTGCCTATGGCGGTGCGGGCGATGGCGAGCAGAATGGCTCCCCGTTCGTCAGTGGACATAGCCAGGCTCCCCGCTGAAAGCGAACGCCGCGTAACCGACCACCCGGCCATGGTCGCCCGCCGTATCGCCGGAATTGCGCAGATCGAGCAGATGGGGCGTCAGCCCATGGCGGCGCGCCGCCAGCAGCAGTCCATTGACCGGTGTGCCGCCGCATGCCTGCTCATGGCTGATGGGTATCCGCAGGTCGAGGATGGCCTGCGCGGTGGCGCCGTCGATCACCTGCGCCTCGCGGTAGGCATGGAAATGGGAGAGGTCGGAACTGATGACGACCAGCGTTTCCGCGCCTCCCCAGGCCAGTTCCAGCACCTCGGCGACTTCCTGCGGCGTGGCGTCGCCCACCGCCAGCGGCAGCAGGGTGAAATCGCCGAGCACCGTTTGCAGGAAAGGCAACTGCACTTCGAGGGAATGTTCCCAGGCGTGCGCCGGCAGGGATTCCACCACCTGCGGCAGCGCGGCGAGCCTGTCCGCCAGTTCGCGGTCGATCGGTATCGCGCCGAGCGGCGTGGCGAAGGCATCCGCGCCGGGCAGCGCCAGCCCGCGCACCGGGACGCGGTGCACCGGGCCGAGCAGCACCACGCGCCGGTAAATTTCCCGGCCTTGCTCCAGCAAGACATAGGCGCTGGCGGCGACCGGCCCGGAATAAATATAGCCGGCATGCGGTACAATCATGGCCTTGGGCAAGGCATGCGGCACCGCGCGGCGGCGCGCCTCGTCCAGCAGGACGGCGACATCGCGCGCCAGGACGGCGGCGTCGCTGGGGTAGAAGGCATCCGCCACGGCGGCGGGACGGACGGTGCTCATGGGATGCCTCCTGATAATCGACTGACTCCTTTAAATATAATTCCGACACTGGATATATCAAGCGAAGATGGGTAAATATTACGCACTGATTCCGGCGGCCGGCAGCGGCTCGCGCATGGGTGGGGAAACCCCCAAGCAGTATCTGCCGCTCGGCGGCAAGCCGATGATCCATCATGCCCTGGCGGCGCTTTGCGCCCATCCGCGCATCGACCGCGTTTACGTGGTGCTGGCGCCCGGCGATGTCTTGTGGCGGAACTACGACTGGAGCGCCTTTTCAGCCAAGCTGACGGTGCTGCGCTGCGGAGGCGCGGAGCGCTGCGAGACGGTCGCCAACGGTCTGGCGGCGATCTCGCAGGAAGTCGGTTTCGAGGACTGGGTGCTGGTGCACGACGCGGCGCGTCCCTGTTTGAGCACCGCGCTGATCGACAAGCTGCTCGCCGAGGTCGGCGACGATCCCTTCGGCGGCCTGCTGGCGCTGCCGGTGGCGGATACCCTGAAACGCGCCGACGCCAACGGGCGCGCGGCGCGCACCGAGCCGCGCGCCGGGCTGTGGCAGGCGCAAACGCCGCAGATGTTCCGCTATGGATTGTTGCAGCGGGCGCTGTCGCTGCTTTCCGGGGAAATCGCCACCGACGAGGCGCAGGCGGTGGAACGGCTCGGCTTCGACGCCAAACTGGTGGCCGGCGACAGCACCAATTTCAAGGTGACTTACCCGCGCGACATCAAGCTGGCGGAGTGGCTGTTGAGGGAGGAAGCATGAGGATAGGGCAGGGCTTCGACGTTCACCAACTGGCCGAAGGCCGCAAGCTGATCGTCGGCGGGGTGGAGATTCCCCATCCTCTCGGTCTGCTCGGCCACTCCGATGCCGACGTGCTGCTCCATGCGATCTGCGACGCCCTGCTCGGTGCTGCGGCATTGGGCGACATCGGCAAGCATTTTCCCGACAGCGACCCGCGCTACCGGGGCATCGACAGCCGCAAACTGCTGCGCGAAACGATGCGCTTGCTGCGCGAAAAAGGTTACATCCTGGTCAATCTCGACGCCACCATCATCGCCCAGGCGCCCAGGATGGCGCCGCATATTCCGACCATGGAGGCCAACATCGCCGCCGACCTGGAAATCCCCGTCGATTGCATCAACGTCAAGGCCACCACCACCGAAAAACTCGGCTACGCCGGGCGCGGCGAAGGCATCGCGGCGCAGGCGGTGTGCCTGATCGAGTAGATTCTTCATGAGTGCGCCGACCGTGAATTCGTCCGCTATCGAGCGCATCTGGCTGCACCACTACCCGCCCGGCGTGCCGTCCGACATCGACGCCCACCACTATGCCTCGCTCAAGGAAATGTTCGAGCAAAGCTGCGCCCGCTTCGCCGCGCGGCCGGCCTTCACCAGTATGGGGGTCAGCCTGACCTTCGCCGAACTCGACCGCCAGTCGCGCGCTTTCGCCGCCTACCTGCAACAGGTGGCCGGGCTGCAAAAGGGCGAGCGGGTCGCCATCATGCTGCCCAACCTGCTGCAATACCCGGTGGCGCTGTTCGGCGTGCTGCGCGCCGGCCTGGTGGCGGTCAACGTCAACCCGCTCTACACCGCCCGCGAACTGCAATTCCAGTTGGAAGATTCCGGCGCGGCGGCGGCGGTGGCGCTGGAAAACTTCGCCCATACCCTGCAACAGGCGCTGCCCGGCACAGCGGTGCGCCACGTCGTCACCACCCAGGCCGGCGACCTGTTTCCGCCGGCGAAGCGCTGGCTGGTCAATTTCGCGGTGAAATACCTCAAACGCCTGGTGCCGGAGTGGCGGATTCCGGCGGCGCTGTCCTTTGGACGGGCGCTACGCCAGGGCGGGCGCCATGACCTGCAAGATGTCGAATTGTGTCCGGCTGACATCGCTCTGCTGCAATACACCGGCGGCACCACCGGGGTGGCCAAGGGCGCCGTCCTCAGCCACGGCAACCTGGTCGCCAACCTCGAACAGACTTCGGCGTGGATCGGCGGTGCGTTCCGCGAAGGCGAGGAAACCGTGGTCACGCCGTTGCCGCTCTACCATATCTTCGCCCTCACCGCGAACCTGCTGACCTTCGTCAAATGGGGCGGCAACAACCTGCTGATCGCCAACCCGCGCGATGTCGCCGGCTTCCTGCGCGAACTGGAAAAGACCCGCTTCACCGCCATCACCGGGGTCAACACCCTGTTCGACCTGCTGCTCCGCAGCCATGGGCTGGAGCGGGTCAGGCAGGCCAACGGCGCTGCGCTCAAGCTCGCCGTGGCGGGCGGCATGGCGGTGCAGCGCGGCGTGGCGGAACGCTGGCAGGCGCTGATGGGCGTGCCGCTGGTCGAGGGCTACGGCCTCACCGAAGCTGCTCCCATCGTCTGCGCCAACCGCGTCGATGCCCGGGAATTCAGCGGCGCCATCGGCCTGCCGCTGCCTTCGACCTATGTGGCGATTCTCGGTGAGGACGGTGTGGCATTGCCGTTGGGCGAGGCCGGGGAAATCTGCGTAAAGGGGCCGCAAGTGATGCAGGGCTACTGGAACCGCCCCGACGAAACCGCGCTCGCCTTCACCGACGACGGCTGGCTGCGCACCGGCGACATCGGGGTGATGAACCAGGACGGCAGTATCCGCTTCGTCGAGCGGAGCAAGGATGTCATCGTCGTTTCCGGCTTTAAGGCCTATCCCGGCGAAATCGAGGAAGTGGCGCTGCGCCTGCCTGGCGTGCGCGAAGCGGCGGCGGTCGGTGTGTCCGACCCGCACAGCGGCGAAGCGGTCAAGCTATTCCTGGTAAGGCTAGACCCCCATCTCGACGCCGCCGCCGTGCGGGCGCACTGCCGCGCCAGCCTGGCGGGCTACAAAGTACCGAAACACGTGGAATTTTGCGACAGCCTGCCGAAAACCCCAGTCGGCAAGATATTGCGGCGGGCGCTCAAGGAAGAAGCGCCTGCCCGGACGGAGATGTGAGGCGCCGGGCGCTGCTTCTGTGGCTGCTCGCCGCCGTGCTGGCCGTCGCGGCGTGGCTGCCGCCGCCCATCGCGCAGCCTGCCGCCTACCACCGGTTCGCCGACCAGAGCGAGTGTTTCGGCATCCCCCATTGCCTGGACACCCTCTCCAACCTGCCCTTCATCCTGGCGGGGCTGGCCGGCCTGGCGTTTCTCGCCGGCCGTTCTGGGAGGGAGGCGTTCGCCGAGCGGCGGGAAATGCTGCCCTATGTTCTGTTCTTCCTCGCCACCGTCGCAGTCGGTTTCGCCTCCGGCTACTACCATCTCGCCCCCGATAACGACCGCCTGGTTTGGGACCGCGCGGCCATCGCGGTGGCGCTGATGTCCTGGTTCGCCGCCATCCTCGGCGAGCGCGTCGGCACATCCTGGGGCTTGCGCCTGCTGCCCTGGCTGATCGCCGCCGGGCTGGGCAGCGTCGCCTGGTGGATATGGAGCGAAACTGCTGGCCACGGCGATCTGCGCCCCTACGTCCTGATGCAGTTGATTCCCATGGTGTTCGTTCCGCTGCTGCTGCGCCTCTACCCGCCCCGCTACGGCGGCGACCGGTATATCCTCGGGGTGCTCGGCGCCTACCTGCTGGCGCTGGCCTGCGACTTCCTCGACCGGCCGATCGCCGAACTGACCGGCAGCGTCGGCGGCCATACCTTCAAGCATGTGATTGCCGCCGGAGCGGCTTATGGGGTGATGGTGATGCTGAAAAGAAGGCGGGCGCCGTGAAAGGCGCGAACTCGTAAGACGCAATCCCCGAAGGGCATCGCACCGGATGTTTCCCGTTTGGCGAAGCGCCCAACGAGGGTTGCACCCTGCGGGCTACACGATGTATATGTTTAACCCAGATTATTCATTAGGCGGCTCTTCGAGTCTGCGCTCGCGCCCTAAATGGATAATCTGGATTTAATCTCGATAAAATACAACTCATGCCTTTACAAGAAACCATGGACGATTTTATGTGTGCGGCCATCGACGAGGCGCGGCAAGGATTGGCCGAGGGGGGCATACCCATCGGTTCGGTGCTGGTGTACCAGGGACGGATCATCGGCAGGGGGCATAATCGGCGGGTTCAGCAAGGCAGCGCCATCCTCCACGGGGAAATGGATGCGCTGGAAAATGCCGGCCGCCAGTCCGCCCGCATCTACCGGGATGCCGTCCTTTATACCACGCTGTCGCCTTGCGCCATGTGTAGCGGCGCTATTCTGCTGTATGGTATTCCCAAGGTCGTCGTCGGTGAAAACCGGACTTTCATGGGGGAGGAAAAGCTGCTTCGCTCGCGCGGCGTGGAGGTCGAGGTGCGGCAAGATTCCAGTTGCATCGCCCTGATGCGGGATTTTATCACTCGCCACCCCGCGCTTTGGAACGAAGACATCGGCGTCTGAAAAGCTTTTTCCTACGCTCCCGGCAAGGGAGTTAACGCTTGCCTGCCGTTGCCTGGAGAAACGCCTCCAGTTCCCGGATAAATCTATCCCGGCTGACGAACAGGGCGTCGTTGTGGCCGCCGCGCAACCCCGCCAGGCGTTTAGAACCGGGGGCCGCCGCCAGCAGTTCCTCGCCGTGGCGGTAGGGAACGATCTCGTCCTCGCGGCTGTGCAGGATCAGCAGCGGGCAGCGTAGCGCGGCGAGGGCGGCGCGGGTGTCGTAGCGGTAGCGGGCGAGCAGGGCGGTGGGTAGGTAGGGGTAGTAGTGGCGCGCCATGTCCGGGATGGAGGTGAAGGCTGCGTACAGCACCAGGGCGCGCGGCGTGTGGCGTTGCGCCAGCCGGGCGGCGACCGCGCCGCCCAGGGATTCGCCGTAGAGGATGATCTCTTCGGCGGGGAGGCGGCGGGTTTCGACGAGATGGCGCCAGGCCGCCTCGGCATCGCGGGCGGTGCCTTCTTCGCTGGGCTGGCCGGTGCTGTTGCCGTAGCCGCGGTAATCGGCGATCAGCACGTTGAGGCCGAGGTGGTGGAACATTTCGATGATTTCCACGCGATGGCCGATGTTGCCGCCGTTGCCGTGGAAATACAGCAGGGTGGCGCGCGCTTCGTGGGCAGGCACGTACCAGCCTTCCAGGGTTTCGCCGTCCTCGGTGGCGATCTTCAGCGTCTCGAAGGCGAGTCCCATGTCGGCGGGCGTGCTTTCCACCCGGCGTCCCGGCAGTTCGGGAAAATAAATATAGTTGGCCTGAAACAGGTAAAGATACGCCGCCAGTCCGGCATAGACCGCCAGCCCGCCGATCAACACGCTCGATAGCAATTTCATCCGTTCCCTTTTCCGTCTGGCTACGATTCGAGCGCGCGCATTTCCGCGTCGGCGTAGCGCAGCCGCATCGCCAGGACGCTGGCGATGCCTTCCAGCAATTGGATGGCGGCTCGCTTGTGCTCTTCGGCGATCTTGTCGAATGCCCGGCGCGACAGCACGTAGAGGTCGGTGGCGGTGAAGGCGATGGCGTCGGCGGAACGCGGGTCGCCGTCGAGGAAGGCCATTTCGCCGAAGAAATCCCCCTGGCCGAAAGTGCTGAGGTGATGGCTCTGGCCGTCGTCGAGCGGCAGCATGATGCGTACTTCGCCGCGGCGGATGAGGAACAGTTCGTCGCCGGAGTCGCCGCTGGCGAAAATCCTTTCCCCTGCCAGGCAGGTGCGTTGTTCCATGCTGGCTTCCAGCGCGGCCAGGGTGTCTTCCTTGCGTCCCTTGAAAAGATCGAAATCCGCCAGGCCGAGCCGTTTCTGGTCGGCGCGTTGCAGCGCGGCTTCCGCCAGGATGCGGTCTTCCACCCATTCGACGGCTTCGTCCAGTTCGCCGAACACCTTGACCGGGCTTTCCGGGCGCACCAGGCCGACCCGGTCGAAATATTGCTGCATGTCCTGGCCACTGGGCAGTTTGTGGGGAATCTGGCTGAAAATCAGGAAGCCGCCGCGCTCCGCCAGGATGTCGGCGATCTGTTCCAGCAGATGCGCGGCGGTCACGTCCACCGATTGCACCCGGCGCATGTCGAGGATGATGTAGGTGCGCGTCTTGAGTTCCGTTTCGAGGGCGTTGTAGAGCTGATCCGTGGTGCCGAAGAAGAGGCTGCCCTGAAGCTCGAAAATCACCGCCTGGCCGCCGCGCTGGGTGAGAATTTCCATTTCTTCTTCGCGGCGGATCTGTTTGGAGAAAGTGTGGTTGCCATAGGCCTTGCGCCGCACTACGTTGCCGCCGATCTGCTCGCGCAGGAACAGCGCCACGGCGAGGACGATGCCGACGCCGGACGCGGCGATCAGGCTGACCGTCAGGGCGGTGACGATGACCGCGAGGATCACCGCGAAATCCAGGATGGTGGAGCGCGACTTGAGGAATTGCAGGCTGTGGCGGTCGATCATGCGAATGCCGATGACGATCAGTATGCCGGAGAGGGCGGCCACCGGCACCCAGGCGATCAGCGCTCCCAGCGCCAGGAAGGCGACCAGCGACAGGATGCCCTCGATGACTGCGGAGAGCCGGCTGGCGGCGCCGCTGGAGAGATTCACCAAGGTCGCGCCCATGGTGCCCGCGCCGGGTATGCCGCCGATGGCGGCGGCGGCGATGTTGCCGAGTCCCTGTCCGATCAGCACCCGGTTGGAGTCGTGGCGCGAGCGCGTCAGCGCATCCAGCACCACGCAGGTTTTCAGGGTGTCGATGGAGAGCAGCACGGCCAGGGTCAAGGCGGGGTAGACCAGGACTTGCAGGCCGCTCAAATCCAACTGGCCGAAGGATTGCCAGCGCCCGGCCAGTTCCGCGCCGAAGCCGTCCCCCGCCCCGCCCAGCGCGCCGACCACCAGCGGGTTGCCCGGCAACGCCAGCAGGGCGGGGTCGGCCAGCGCCAGGGCGAAATAGGCGAGCACCCCGGCCAGCAGGCCGAGGATGGCGGCGGGAACGGCGCGGGTGATGCGTCCGGCGCCCAGCATGACGGCCATCGTCGCCGCGCCGACGGCGATGCCCTGCCAGCGCCAGGCACCGCTTGCCGCCAGCGCTTCCCAAAAATGCATTTCCTTGGGTACGCCGAGAAATTTCGGCACCTGGCTGGCGACGATATAGAGGCCGACGCCGCTCAGATAGCCGCTGACCACCGGATAGGGCATGTATTTTATCAGGCGCCCCAGGCCGACCGCGCCGAAGGCGACTTGCAGCAAACCGGCCAGCAGACCCAGCAGCACCAGCATCAACAGCAGGGATTCGAGCGGGGCGCCGCGTTGCATGAATTCGATGGCGAAGGCCGACAATACCGCCGCCGCCGGGGCGCAGGGAGCGGTGATGAGGCGGTTTGCGCCGCCCAGGGCGGGCGCGATCAAGCCCAGCGCGGTGGCGCCGAGGATGCCGGCCAGCGCGCCGTGGGCGGCGTAGGAACTGCCCAGCGGGGCGTAAATGGTGACGCCGAAAGCGATGGCGGCAGGCAGAGCGACCAGCATCGCCGCCAAGCCGCCCCAGCAGTCACCGGCCAGATTGGCGGGTAACGCGAACTTCATGGCAAAACCTCCCGCGCTTGTTCTACTTTTTATCATAGCCGATTTCCCATATGGGAAACTGGCCGGATAGACAAAGGTATCTCCGCCGCGCGGATTTTGGTATGTTCTATCCTGGCTTTCCGATACCCGAAAAACATGCCGCCCACCCGACCGTCACGCACTCTGCACGCCGATGTCCGCCACCGTGAACTGTGGGCTTGGGCGATGTACGATTTCGCCAATTCCGGCTATACCACGGTGGTCATCACCGCGCTGTTCAACGCCTATTTTGTCGCGGTGGTGGCGGGCAACGCGCCGTGGGCCACGTTCGCCTGGACCGCCGCGCTGTCTTGTTCCTATGCCCTGGTGGTGCTGAGCGCGCCGCTGCTCGGCGCCTACGCAGACCTTCACGGCGCCAAGAAAAAGCTGCTGGGCTTCACCACGGCGGGCTGCGTGCTGTTCACCGCGCTGCTGTTTTTTGCCCGGGCGGAAACGCTGCCGTTCGCCATTTTTTGCGTGATGGCCTCGAATTATTTTTTCGCCAGCGGCGAAAACCTGATCGCGGCGTTTCTGCCGGAACTGGCGCGCAGCCGGGCGCTCGGGCGGGTTTCCGGGTGGGGTTGGAGCCTCGGCTACATCGGCGGCATGGTCTCGCTGGGCGCTTGCCTGGGCTACGTCTCCTGGGCGCAGGGGCAAGGCCGGACGGCCGAACAGTTCGTCGGCGAAGCGATGCTGATTACCGCCGCCATCTTCGCTCTTGCCAGCGCTCCCACCTTCCTGTTGCTGCGCGAGCGCGCCGTGCCGTCCGCCCGGCGCGGCCCCACGGCCTGGCGCCGGGTGTGGCGGACGCTGCGCAATCTGCGGCAATTCGCCGACCTGCGCCGCTTCCTCTGGTGCAGCCTGTTTTACCAGGCCGGCATCCAGGCCGTCATCACCCTGGCGGCGATCTATGCTCAGCAGGCGCTGGGTTTCACCACCCAGCAGACCCTGCTGCTGATTCTGGTGGTCAACCTCACGGCGGCGGGCGGCGCGTTCGCCTTCGGCCAAGTACAGGACCGCATCGGCCATGTCCGCGCCATCGCGTTGACGCTGGCGGGCTGGATCGTCACCATCCTGCTCGCCTGGACGGCGCGCGGGCCAGAGCTGTTCTGGGTGGCGGCAAACACCGCCGGGCTGTGCATGGGCGCCTCGCAATCCGCCGGGCGCGCCATGGTGGGTTTGCTGGCGCCACCCTCGCGGGGCGGGGAATTCTTCGGACTGTGGGGGCTGGCGGTCAAGCTCGCCTCGGTGGCCGGGCCGCTCACCTACGGCACCGTCACTTGGGCCGGCGGCGGCGACCATCGCCAGGCATTGCTGGTCACGGGTCTGTATTTTGTCGCCGGCCTGTTCCTGCTTTCCGGCATCGACACCGAGAGAGGCCGGCGCGCCGCTTTGCGCGCCGACCGTTTGACGCGCCGGGAAGCCCGTTCCGGGGTGGAAGAGGCATGACGGAACCCGCTCCGGCTTCGTCCGCATCCCCCGCTGGCCGCGAGGAGCGCCTGCTCGCCATCGTGCATGGCTTGGCGCGCGAACTGCGGCGCGGCGCCGACGATGTCGGGCGCTTCGGCCTGGATCATGCGCTGGAGCGCGATTTTGGGCTGGACAGCCTGGCGCGCGTGGAATTGCTCGCCCGCATCGAGGCCGAATTGGGCGTGCGCCTGGCCGAGGAGGCCATCGCCGCGGCCGAAACGCCGCGCGACCTGCTCATCCTGATGCTGGCCGGCAGCGATGCCTTGCCCGCCGCCGTGGTGCAAGGCAAGATGCCGCCGCGCGGCGAGCAGCCGTCCGCGGAACTCGCCACCCTGACCGCGATTCTCGACTGGCATGCCGCCCGGCACGGCGATTGGGTGCACATCACCTTGCTGGGCGAAGGCGGAAGCAGCCAGGACATCGACTACCGCACCCTGCGCCACGAGGCGCTGGCGCTCGCCGAGGGGTTGCTTAAGCTCGGCCTGGGCAAGGGCGAACGGGTCGCCATCATGCTGCCAACCTGCCGCGAATTTTTCGCCGCCTTTTACGGCACGCTCTATGCCGGCGGCGTGCCGGTGCCGCTCTATCCGCCGGCGCGCCCCTCGCAACTGGAAGACCACATGCGGCGCATCACCGGCATCGTCGCCAATGCCCAAGCCGCCGTGCTGATTGCCGATAGCCGCAGCAAGCCGCTTGGCCACCTGCTGCGCGCCCGTTGCGCAGACCTGCATGCCGTCGCCACGGCGGCGGAACTGTCCGGCCACGGCCTGCCCGCCGCGCTGCCGGCGCTGAATCCCCAGGACACCGCCTTTCTGCAATACACCTCCGGCAGTACCGGCAATCCCAAGGGCGTGGTGCTCAGCCACGCCAACCTGCTCGCCAACCTGCGCGCCATGGAGCGCGCCAGCGGCGTCGGCAGCGACGACGTGTTCGTCTCCTGGCTGCCGCTCTACCACGACATGGGGTTGATCGGCGCCTGCATGGGCAGCCTCCACATCGGCTTCCGCCTGGTGCTGATGTCGCCGCTGGCCTTTCTCGCCCGTCCGGCAAGCTGGCTGTGGGCAATCCACCGTTACCGCGCCACGGTTTCGGCGGCGCCCAACTTCGCCTATGCGCTGTGCGCCGAGAAAGTCAAGGAAGACCGGGAACTTGATTTGAGCAGTTGGCGGCTTGCCTACAACGGCGCCGAGCCGGTCAGCCCGGACACCCTCGAACATTTTGCCGCGCGCTTCGCCCAGCACGGCTTTCGCCGCGAGGCGCTGACGCCGGTCTACGGCCTGGCGGAAAACTCGGTCGGCCTGGCCTTTCCTCCGCCCGGACGCGGTCCGCTGATCGACCGGGTGGCGCGCCAGTCACTGACGGAAGAGAATGTCGCCCGCCCCGCCGCGGCGGACGACCGCCATGCGCTACGGGTGGTGTGCTGCGGCGCGCCGCTGCCGGATCATGAAATCCGCATCGTCGATCAATCCGGCAATGTTTTGTCCGAACGCGGCGTGGGGCGGGTGCAGTTTCGCGGCCCATCGGCCACTTCCGGCTACTACCGCAATCCCGAGGCGAGCGCGCGCCTCCGCGACGGCGATTGGCTCAACAGCGGCGACCTCGGCTACCTGGCGGATGGCGAGCTGTATCTTACCGGGCGCGAGAAGGACATCATCATTCGCGGCGGCCACAACATTTACCCGGCCGAACTCGAGGAAGCGGTGGGCGCGCTGCCGGGTGTGCGCAAGGGCGGGGTGGCGGTGTTTCCCGCCAGCGATCCGCGTTCCGGCACCGAACGCCTGGTGGTGCTGGCCGAAACACGCGAGCGCGACGCCGCCGTGCGCCGTCGCCTGTTTGACGAAATCAATGGTCTCGCCGTCGATCTGGCCGGGATGCCGGCCGACGACATCGTCCTGGCGGCGCCACGCACTGTGCTCAAGACCTCCAGCGGCAAGGTGCGCCGCGCCGCCTGCCGCGAACTGTACGAAAACGGCGGCTTGGGCGGCGTACATCGCGCGCCCTGGCTGCAATTGTTGCGCTGGGGATTGACCGCGATCGGACCCGGCGCGTTGCGGCTGCTGCGTCAAGGCGCGGACGGGTTGTGGGCGGCCTGGGCGTGGACGGTGTTCCTCGCCGTCGTACCCGCCGCCTGGCTGGCGATTGTGGCGGCGCCCGGCCTGGCGCTGCGCCGCCGCATCGCCCGCGCCAGTGCCCGCGCGGCATTGGCGCTGACCGGATTGACGCCGCGCGTCGAGGATAGGGCGCACCTGGACGCCGCCGTCCCGTGCGTCGTCGCAGCCAACCATGCCAGCTACCTCGACGCTCTGGTGCTCACCGCCGTGCTGCCGCCGCGTTTCGCCTTCGTCGCCAAGCAGGAACTACAGGGCAACCCGTTTGCCGCACTGCCGCTGCGGCGGCTTGGCTGCGCCTTCGTCGAACGCTTCGACAGCGCGCGCGGCGCCGAGGATACCCGCGGGCTGGAGGAGCGGGCGCGTAGCGGCGATTCGCTGGTGTTCTTCGCCGAAGGCACTTTCCGCAGCGCGCCCGGCCTGCTGCCGTTCCGCATGGGCGCCTTCGCCGTCGCCGCCCGCGCCGGCCTGCCGGTGATTCCGCTCGCCCTCTCCGGCACCCGGGTATTGTTGCGCGGCGAGGAACGGCGGCCGCATTTCAGCCGCCTGCGGGTGCGGATCGGCGCCCCCGTGGCCGCGCCGGGCGGCGATTGGCAGGCCGCCCTGCAACTGCGCGACGCCGCCCGCCGATGGATAGCGGAGCGGACGGAGGAGGCGGATACGGCAGGGTGAAATATGAGGCGAATGCGCCGGGTGGCAAGAGTCTTGCTTGGATCGAGTCATGATTAATTCCGCCGACCTTGCCGGACGTTTCGCCCTCGATGCCCAAAGCATCGACAAGTTGCGCCTGCAAACCCGCCAGGAGCCTGACAAGGCGCTGAAAACCGTGGCGCAGCAGTTCGAGGGGCTGTTTCTCAACATGCTGCTGAAAAGCATGCGCGAGGCCACGCCCCAGGACAATCTGTTCGATAGCGACCAGTCCCGTTTCTATACCGAAATGTTCGACCGCCAGTTGGCGCAGAAATTTTCCAGCGGCAAGGGTATCGGCTTGGCCGATATGCTGGTGAAGCAGTTGTCGCGTTTGCCGGGGGTGAGCGGCGAAGCGGAAAAAATTGCCGCCGATGAACCGGTTTCTTCCGTGCCGCTGAACCGCGCACCTCCCCCGGTCGATTTGCGTCAGGCGCCGCCGTTGCTGAATCGGACGCGCGAAACCGGTAATGCGCCCAGGGAATTCGTCGATCGCCTGTGGCCTGAAGCCGTCGGCGCCGCCAAGGAACTCGGCGTGTCGCCCCATTTGATGATCGGCCAGGCCGCGCTGGAAAGCGGCTGGGGGCGGAACGAGATACGCGGCGCCGACGGCAGGAACAGCCATAATCTGTTCGGCATCAAGGCCGGCGGGAACTGGCGGGGCGACGTGGTGGAAACCACGACCACGGAGTTCGTTAACGGCGCCGCCCAGAAGGTGACGGCCAAGTTTCGGGCGTATTCCTCCTACGGCGAGGCGTTCCACGATTATGCCAAGCTTTTGCGCGACAATTCGCGCTATGCCTCCGTCCTCGAAAACGGCCGCGATCCGGTGGCGTTTGCCGATGCCCTGCAACGTTCCGGTTATGCCACCGATCCTCTCTATGCGGACAAGCTGACCCGCGTCCTCAACAGCGCCGCCATGCGCGAGGCGCTGGCTGGCTGAAAGTCCCCTGCCGTAGTTTGGCACGGCAGTTGCTTATAGGTATTCGGGCAGTTATTTTTTGGAGAGTCCATCATGAGCTTTCAATCATCGCTGAGCGGCATCAACGCGGCGACGCAAAAACTCGACGTGATCGGGGTGAACGTCGCCAACGCGCAGACCGTGGGCTTCAAGGAAACCAAGGCCAATTTCGCCGACATGTTCGTCAATAGCTCCCAGGGGATGACCATGGGTTCCGGGGCGCTGAGCGTGAAGCTGGCGCAGCAGTTCCAGCAGGGCAATCTGCAATCGAGTACCAATGTGCTTGACATCGCCATCAGTGGGCAGGGGTTTTTCCAGGTGATGCGCCCGGATGGTTCGCTGGCCTATTCGCGGAACGGCGAATTTCATGTCGATAAGGATCAATATCTGGTGACGGTCTCCGGCGACAAGGTGATGGGCGTCAACGGGCCGATACAGATCGACATGGCGAAATACGGGGGCACCCTGCGGATCAGCCCGGAAGGCAAGATTCAGGGGAGTGACGGGGTAACCCGGGGGCCGGAAAAGATTGTGCCGGATCCGCTCAATCTCGGTAAAACCATCTCCACGCCCGGCGATTACGTATATCAGGATATCGCCACCCTTCAATTGCACAGTTTCCGCAATATCGGCGGCCTGGAATCGCTCGGCGACAACCTGTGGGGGGAGTCCAGAACGACCGGCGCCATGGTTTTCGGCACGCCGGGTTCGGGGATATTCGGAATCGTCGAGGCCGGGATGACGGAGGCTTCTAATGCCGACCTCAACGAGAATCTGGTGAATATGATCGTTGCCCAGCGGGAGTACCAGGGTAATTCGCAGGCCATGAAAATCCAGCTGGAAATGGATTTGAGTCTTGCCAAGCTGTAAACGGTAGGCAAGTTGGCTTGATGCGGAATTCAAGTTTTATGCCGGACAGCCGTACTAGGTAAGCATCGGAAGCGGCGGCGGAGTCGTGCCGTGAATGCCGGGAGAAGGAAATGGGAAACAGTATATTCGGGATTGGAATCAGTGGGTTGAATGCCGCGCAGGTCGGCTTGACCACGGCTGGGCATAATATCAGCAATGCCAATACGCCCGGCTTCCATCGCCAGCAGGCGGTTCAGATGACCAACATCCCGATGTTCAGCGGCGCGGGGTTTATCGGGCAGGGCGTGCAGGTTGATACCGTCAAACGGATTTACAACCAGTTTCTCGATCTCCAGGTTGCCGAAGCGCAGACCAAGGTCAGCCGCTTCGAGTCGTACAGCGCACAGGTAAAACAAATCGACAATTTGCTGGCGGACGTTAATTCCGGTTTTTCGCCGGCGCTCCAGGATTTTTTCTCGGCGGTCAACGATGTCGCCGCCACGCCCGCTTCGGTGCCGTCGCGCCAGTCGATGCTGAGCGGCGCCGAGGCGATGATTACCCGGATTCAGGGTCTCAGCGAACGCATGACCGAGATGCGCGACAGCGTCAACAGCCAGATCAGGAGCAGCGTGGCGCTGATTAATTCCTACGCCAAGCAGATTTCCGATTTGAATGAACGGATCGCCTATGCGACCAGCTCCAGCCCTTCCAAACAGCCGCCCAACGATTTGCTCGATCAGCGCGAGCAACTGGTTTTCGATTTGAACAAGGAAATCAAGACCTCGATCATCAGGCAGGACGACGGCAGCTACAATGTTTTCATCGGTTCCGGCCAGCCGCTGGTGATCGGCACGCAATCCATGACCTTGAGCGCGGTGGCCTCGAATTTCGACCTTGAGCGCCTGGAGGTTGGCCTGGTCGCGGGCAGCAGTTCGGTGACCTTGGGCGCGGGCATTCTGCAGGGGGGCAACCTGAGCGGCTTGCTGGCCTATCGCAGCGAGACCCTGGATATGGCGCAAAACGCCTTGGGGCGGGTGGCGATGGGCTTGGCGCAGACGTTCAACGACCAACACAAGCTGGGGCAGGATCTGAACGGCAATCTGGGCGGTGATTTTTTTAACGTGCCGGTTCCCAAGGTGACCTCCAAGCAGGGCAATCCCGCCGGTTTGACGGCAAGCGTGACGGTGAACGACGTGGGCAAGCTGACCGTCGAAGATTACAATTTGCAATGGAACGGCGCGGCTTGGGTGTTGAACAAGGTCAGCACCGGCGCTGCGGTGACCATGAGCGGCACCGGGACGGCCGCCGATCCCTTCGTCGCGGATGGGTTGAGCATCGTGGTGGCGGGGGTGCCGGCGGCCGGCAACGGTTTCCAGATACAGCCGACGCGCAACGGCGCGCGCGATATTTCGCTGGCGATCAGCGACACCTCCAAAATCGCCGCCGCCGCCCCAATTCGCACCGCCGCCGCGCTGTCCACCAACACCGGCTCGGGGAAGATCAGCGCCGGCGTGGTGAATTCCTTCAACAACAAGGTGACGGTCACGCTCAACGGCGCGGGCAACGCCTATTCCGTGGTGGATAACGTCACCGGCGCCACGCTGGCTTCCAACGTGGCGTATGCCTCGCCGGCCACGGTGGCCTATAACGGCTGGCAGGTGACGTTGACCGGTGCGGGCGCCAACAGCACCTTCGTGGTGGATAACCTGAATACCTCGAAAACCGCGGGCGCCGGCACGGTTTCCATAACCAGCCCGATGGCGCCCAACGCTCAATTGCGCCTGCCGGATCCCAATCTCAGCGATACCGTGCAAATCGTGTTCGACAATCCGCCGACCACTTTCCAGGTGATCGGCGCGACCAGCGGCACTCCGGTGGCTGGTCTGACCTATACCGCCGGCAACCCGATTTCGTTCAACGGCTGGACGGTGAACATTACCGGCTCCCCGGCGGCGGGGGATACTTTTACGGTAGGGCCGAACACTAATGGGGTGTCCGACAACCGCAACGCCCTGTTGCTCGCCGGATTGCAAACCAAGAGTACCTTGGCGAACGGCACGGCGACTTTTCAGGGAACCTATAGCCAGATGGTCAGCATGGTGGGCAACAAGGCCAACGAAGTCGATGTGAATGGCAAGGCCCAGCAAAATTTGTTGGCCCAGGCAACCCAGGCGCAGCAGTCCATGTCCGGGGTGAATCTCGATGAAGAAGCGGCGAATCTTGTCCGCTATCAGCAGGCCTATCAGGCATCGGGCAAGATGATCCAGATCGCCAGCACGCTGTTCGATACGCTGCTTAGCCTGGGCGGAAGGTAAGGAGGGAAATCATGAGAATCAGCACCAGCATGGTCTACGACCAGGGCGTCGGCGGTATCCAGAAGCAGCAGGCGGACGTGCTGAAAACCCAGCAGCAGGTTTCCACCGGGCGGCGGATATTGACGCCGGCGGACGACCCGGTCGCTTCCGCGTCGATACTGGAATTGACTCAGTCGATGAACGTCAACGAGCAGAATGGCACCAACGCAAACGTGGCAAAAAACAAGCTGCAACTGGAGGAAAGCATCCTGACCGATGTCGGGACGCTGATTCAGGATGTGAAAACATTGGCGATCAATGCCGGCAACGGGACCTTGTCGGATTCCGACAAGGCCAGCTTGGCGACCGAGTTGGAAAGCCGTTACCAGGCTTTGCTCGGTTTATCCAACACTACCGATGAAAGCGGGCAATACCTGTTTTCGGGGTTCATGGGGGCGACGGCGCCATTTTCCGAAGTCACGCCGGGCAACGTGACCTATAACGGCGACCAGGGGCAGCGCGAGATTCGCATCAGCGCACGGCGGCAGGTGGCGGTGAGCGACTCCGGCGCCGACGTTTTCCAGCGCATCAAGAACGGCAACGGTGTTTTCGTGACGGCCGCCACCGCGGGCAACACCGGCACCGGCCTGGTCAGCCCCGGCAATGTCCTGGACAAGACGAAGTGGAATCTTGCCGCCAATAACAAGGATTTCACCATCAAGTTCGATGTCGATAATTCGACTACTCCTCCGACGACGACCTATGACATCATCGACAATGTCTCCACCAATTCCCTGCTGACCGGCGCAGCGCCGGCCGCAGCGCCCTATCCGCGCACCTATGTCAGCGGCGGGGCGATCAGCCTGAGCCAGGTGGGGCCGCCGGCCTTCGATTATGGCGCGGAGTTGAAAATCGAAGGCGCGCCGGCCACGGGCGATACTTTCACGGTAAAGGCCAGCACCAACGTGGATTTGTTCAAGACTTTGTCTAATCTCATCAACGTATTGAAGAATCCGTCCGCGGTCAGCAAATCCACGGTGCTGCATAACGGCTTGAGCACGGCGCTGTCCAATCTCGACAATGCGCTCGACAACGTCCTGACGGTGCGTGCCGCGATCGGGGCGCGGCTCAAGGAAGTGGAATCGGTTCAGAACACACGGGAAGATTTGACCATTCAGTACAAGGCGGCGATTTCCCATTTGCAGGATGTCGACTACGCCAAGGCCATCAGCGACCTGACCTTGCGGCAGATGCACTTGCAGGCGGCGCAAAAATCCTTCGCCAGCACCCAATCGCTGACTTTATTCAACTACATCGGCGGTTAATTGCGGGGCGTTCCCGCCTCTTGGCGGGCGGTTATTCCAGGGCGTGCGACACCAGCCCATCGGCCAGCTTAGGCTCGAACCAGGTGGATTTGGGCGGCATGACCTGGTTGTCGTCGGCGACCGCCATCAGGTCTTCCATGGTGGTCGGGAAGAGGGCGAAGGCCGCCGCCATTTCCCTGCTATCCACCCGTTTTTCCAATTCCTCCAGACCGCGGATGCCGCCGACGAAGTCGATGCGCTTGTCGCGGCGCGGGTCGCCGATACCCAGCACGGGGGCGATCAGATGATTTTGCAGCAGGCTGACATCCAGCCGCGCCACCGGGTTGTCTTGCGGGATCAAGGCGGGGTGGATGGTCAGGCGATACCACTGTCCAGCCAGATAGAGTCCGAATTCGCCGTGGCGTCCCGGTTTTACCCGGGCGGCGGATTCTTCCAGGGTGAAATTGGCGGCCAGCCGTCCGAGAAATTCATCCTTTGAGCATCCGTTCAAATCCTTGACGACCCGGTTGTAGTCCATGATCTTCATCTGATGGTGCGGGAAAATCACCGACAGGAAATAGTTGTAGCTCTCGCCGCCGGTATGGCCGGGGTTGGCGGCACGCCGGGCGGCGGCTATGCGCGAGGCGGCGGCCGAACGGTGGTGGCCGTCGGCGATGTATAGCGCCGGCATGGCGTCGAAAGCGGCGCTCAGCGCGTCCATGTTGGTCTTGTCGCGTATTGTCCAGAGGGTATGGCGGACGCCGCTGGCGGCTGTGACGTCGGCATCGGGAGCGGCATTCGCCGCTGCCGCCAGGATTTCGTCGACTTGCGGCGCGCTGGGGTAGGCGAGCAGAACCGGCCCGGTTTGGGCGTTCAAGGCTTCAATCTGGCGAACCCGGTCGTCTTCCTTGTCGGGGCGGGTGAACTCGTGCTTGCGGATGCGGTTGGCATCATAGTCGCTTACCGAAGCGGCGGCGACCAGGCCGGTTTGCACGTGCTCCCCCATGGTCAAGCGGTAGGCGTAATAGCACGGCTCCGGGTCGCGCGCCAGGATGCCGGCGGCCAGCATCTTTTTCAGATTATCCGCAGCCTTGGCATAGACTTCTGGGGCATAGGGGTTGGTGTCCGGCGGCAAGTCGATTTCCGGCTTGGATATATGCAAAAAGCTCCATGGACGTCCGGCGGCTTGCTCGCGCGCCTCGGCGGTGGAAAGGACGTCGTAGGGGGGCGCCGCCACGTCGGCGGCATGATTGCCGGCGGGTCTCAGGCCGGCGAAGGGGCGGATCAGGTGCATGAAAAGGAACTCTCGCTTAAGACCCGCGCATTATATCAGTTGCGGCGGCGGCAACCCCGTTTCAACCCAGATTATCCATTAGGGCGCGAGATGATGGCGAGACGGTTTGTGAGGCGGTTTCGTCGCTTGCGAGGCGTTCATGGCTATTCCATGGACGACGGACAAGCGGCGGAAATGACCGCAAACTGTCCGCCAGCGCTCGCGCAGGCTCGAAGAGCCGCCTAATGGATAATCTGGGTTCAATAGGATTCCTTGCTGTCCGTCCACATATCCTTGTGGAAACGCACCACCCGGTTTCGTCCCTCTTCCTTGGCGCGGTAAAGCGCGACATCGGCGTACTTGACGGCCTGCCAGAAGGTGTCGCTGTCGTTGGGGAAATCGGCGATGCCGATGGAGATGGTTTTTTGCAGGACGGTGCCGCTGACTTGCACCTTCATTTCCGCCACGGACGCCCGGATTTTTTCCGCGACGCTGTCGGCGTTCGATTCGGCGGTGTCCTGCAAAATAATCAGGAATTCCTCGCCGCCGTAGCGGATGACCAGGTCCGAAGCGCGCACCGATTGGACGAGCACCTTGGAAAGGGCTTTCAGCACGGCATCGCCGGCATCGTGGCCATATTTGTCGTTGACCATCTTGAAGTAGTCGAGATCGAGCATCAGGATCGACAGCGGGGATTTGTGGCGCTGGCTGTTGGCTACCAGGGTTTGGATATATTCCTCCAGGAAGCGCCGGTTGTGCAGGCCGGTCATGGCGTCGCGCAGCGTCGATTCGCGCAGGGTATCCATCAGCCGCTTGGCTTCCAGCACCGGGGCGGTTTCACGCAGGTAGATATTGATGAAGGGGATGTACATCTGCAACAGTTCCTTTTCCTCTTCGCTGCCGACGATTTGCAGGATGCTGCCGACGGTGCCGGACTGGATGATGGGAATGCAGATGTGGTACATGGCGCCCAGCTCGGTAGGCGGGCGGAACGAATTGCAGATGTTCGGCGATTCCACCGAGTTGATGGTATGTCCGGTGCGGCGGGCGCGGCAGGATTCGGAACGCATCAGGATTTCCGGGTCGCACCAGCGGCAGGCGCCGCCCGTTTCGCCATCGACGATCACCGTTGTCATCTGGTTATTGTTGCTGCCGACTTCGTAAATCGAGTATTGGCTGAAGGAAAATTCGTTGCGCATCAGGTCGGACAAACGCTGGTAGATTTCCGCACGGGTTTCGTCTTCTTCGATCGCTTGTTTGAAATGGGCGGCCTTGATTAGTCCATCCACCATTTCCACCGTGGTAATCAGCAGGTTGAAACCGGCTGGCGGCGCATGCTTGATGAGTTGCGCCACATTGTTGCCGATGGTGGACAGGCCATCGTTCAGGAATGCCATGAGGCGGTTCAAATCCTCGGCGATCTGGCCGATCTCGTCGTTGGTGCGGCGCGCGATGTTGGCGCGGAAGTCGCCGTGGATGGCGCGCTGCACCGCGTTTTCGACATCGTTCGCGGTCACCGACAGCGGTTTCAGCAAGCGGCGCAGGAACAGCATGGCGACCAGGATGGAGAGCGCCACCGCGCCCACCACGAAGCCGATGGTCAGGAGGGCGTTGTTCCTGACCTGCGAGATCGACATGGTGAGAGTGACCGCGCCGAGCACGGTGCCTTGCGGAACCAGATGGCATTGCAGGCAATTGGGACTGCCGGTATTGGTCGCCGCGAAGGGAATGGTGCCGCGGAAAATGGTATCGCCGTCTTTTTCGACGACTTCGTAGAAAGGCTGCCCATCGTTCAGCACCCGCTGTTCGGCCTCGTCGGCGGCCTGTTCCTGGGTCAGCCCCTTGCCGAACTGATGCTCCACCATCGGGCCGCGCACTACCCGGGCGGTTTTCAGTCCCTGCACCTCGGCCAGGCGGGCAAGGAACTGGCCGCGCTTGTCGATCACGCCGTTTATCATCGACTCGGTCAGGCTGACGCGGACGATTTCGGCGGAAGTGCGGATATGTTCCTTGGTCGATTGAATCGAGAAATGGCGGAAGGAAAGCAGGCTGACAGCCAGAAGTATCGCAATGGTGATGGCGGCGAGAGCGATAAAGAACAGGTTGATTTTGCTGTTGAGCTTCATGTTGTTATATAGCCACGTGGAAGGTATGGATAAATTTATTGCAAACCGCCGCGAAGGGCAAGAAAAATCAACCCAATTCCTTGAATAATCCCAAGATGCGCATTACCCGGCTCTCCGCCGTGGGCATTTCCGCAACGACGGTCAATTTGTCCTGGCCGCTCAATTTGTAATTGCGCTTGGTCTGGATCAGGGTGATGATCTTCAGCGGGTCGATCGGCGGCTGGGGCACGAACTGCACTTTCAACGAGTCCGTGCCGGCGTCGATTTTGACGATGCCCAGAGGCTTGGCCAGGATGCGCAGGCGGTGGCTGTCGAATAGGGCGCGGGCGGCGGGCGGCAGCAGGCCGAAGCGGTCGATCAATTCTTCGTGCATGGCTTCCAACTGTTCCGCCGTCTCGCAATTGGCGAGGCGCTTGTAGAGCGTCAGCCGTTCGTTGATGTCGCCGCAATAGTCGTTGGGCAGCAGCGCCGGGGCGTGCAGATTGATTTCGGTGGTGATGCCGAGCGGCGCTTCCATATCCGGCTCGCGCCCATCCTTGAGCGCCTTGACGGTGTTTTCCAGCATCGCGGCGTACAGCGAGAAGCCGATTTCCTGCATTTCGCCGCTTTGCGATTCGCCGAGAATTTCCCCGGCGCCGCGGATTTCCAGGTCGTGCATGGCGAGATAAAACCCCGCGCCGAGGTCTTCCATCATCTGGATCGCCTCCAGACGTTTTTTCGCCTGCGGCGTGAGCGCCTCGGTTTCCGGCGTCAGCAGGTAGGCGTAAGCCTGGTGGTGCGAGCGCCCGACCCGCCCGCGCAATTGGTGCAACTGCGCCAGGCCGAACTTGTCGGCGCGGTGCATGAGGATGGTGTTGGCGCTGGGGATGTCGATGCCGGTCTCGATGATGGTCGAGCACAGCAGCAGATTGAAGCGCTGCTGGTAGAAGTCGCGCATCACGTGCTCCAGCTCGCGCTCGCGCAACTGGCCGTGGGCGACGCCGATGCGCGCTTCGGGCAGCAGGGCGGCGAGCTTTTCGCGCATGTTTTGGATGGTATCGACCTCGTTGTGGAGGAAATACACCTGACCGCCGCGTTTCAACTCGCGCAGCACCGCCTCGCGCACGATGCCGTCGGAGTAGGGATGGACGAAGGTCTTGATGGAAAGGCGCTTCTGCGGGGCGGTGGCGATCACCGAAAAATCGCGCAAGCCTTCCAGCGACATCGAGAGGGTGCGCGGAATCGGCGTGGCGGTCAGGGTCAATACATCGACTTCGGCGCGTAAGGCCTTGAGGCGCTCTTTCTGGCGTACTCCGAAGCGGTGCTCTTCGTCGATGATGACCAGCCCCAGATTTTTGAACTTGATGTCCGGCTGGATCAGCTTGTGGGTGCCGATGACGATGTCGATCTTGCCGTCCGCCAGGCCTTTCAGCGCTTCCGTGGTTTCCTTGGCGGAACGGAAGCGCGACAGTTCGGCGATTTTCACCGGCCAGTCGGCGAAACGGTCGGAAAAGTTGAGGAAATGCTGCTCGGCGAGCAGGGTGGTCGGCACCAGAATCGCCGCCTGCTTGCCGTCTGCCACGGCGACGAAGGCCGCGCGCAACGCTACTTCGGTCTTGCCGAAGCCGACATCGCCGCAGACCAGGCGATCCATCGGCCTGCCCGAGGTCATGTCGGCGATCACCGCCTGGATGGCGGCGGCCTGGTCGGGCGTCTCCTCGAAATCGAAACTGGCGGCGAACGCCTCGTAATCGTGCGGCTTGACCTTGAATACGTGTCCCTGGCGGGCGGCGCGCTGGGCATAGAGATTCAGCAATTCGGCGGCGGTGTCGCGCACCTGCTTGAGGGCTTTTTTCTTGGCCTTTTCCCACTGGCCGCTGCCCAGACGGTGCAGCGGAGCCGATTCCGGCGTCGCCCCGCTGTAGCGGCTAATCAGGTGCAGTTGGGAAACCGGCACGTAAAGCTTGTCGCCGCCCGCGTACTCGAGGTGGAGGAATTCGGTTTCGCCCTCGCCCAGATCGAGGCTGACCAGGCCGAGGTAGCGTCCAATGCCGTGCTCTTCGTGCACCACCGGGTCACCTACCTTGACCTCGGACAGATCGCGCAACAGGCTTTCCGAATTGGCCTTTTTCGCCGCGTCGCGCCGCCGCGCCTGGCGTACCTGGGTGGCGTACAGCTCGCTTTCGGTGACGACAGCGAGGGACTGGCCGACAATGAAACCCGTGCTCAACGGGGCCACCCCGAGCATGAATGGGTCTTCGGCGGCCAGGAAATCCGCCCAGGATTCACATGGCGCCGGTTTCATGCCGTGTTCGGCGAGAAACTGCGTCATGGTCTCGCGCCGTCCCAGGCTTTCCGCCGCAAGCAGGATGCGCCCGGCGAAAGCGCCGGTGTAGTCTTGCAGCTTCATCAGCGGGTTGTCGGCGCGCCGGTCGATCTGGATGGGGGGCAGGGGCGAGCACTGAGCGGCGGCAGCCAAGGGCTGGGCATCGGCGCCCGCGCCCAGGTCGATGCGGGCAAACGGCTTGAGCGCGCCGAAGAAACGATCCACCGGCAAAAACAGCTCGTCGGGCGGCAGCATCGGCCTGTCCTTGTCGCCCGCCAGCAGCCGGAAGCGCGACTGGGTGTCGCGCCAGAAGCCCTGCACGGCTTCTTCAACATCATGGTGCAGGCACAGCGTCGTTTCCTTGGGCAGGTAGTCGAACAGCGTGGCGGTTTCGTCGAAAAACAGCGGCAGGTAATATTCCACTCCGGCGGGCGCCAGCCCCTGGCTGATGTCCTTGTAAATCCGGCTCTTCGACGGATCGCCCTCGAATTTCTCGCGGAAGTTGCTGCGGAAGGTGTTGCGTCCCGCTTCGTCGAGCGGGAATTCGCGCGCTGGCAAGAGGCGGATTTCCTTCACCGGGTAGATGCTGCGCTGGGTATCCACGTCGAAAGTGCGGATGGTTTCGATCTCGTCGCCGAACAAATCGAGGCGGTAGGGCAAGGGGCTGCCCATCGGGAACAAGTCGATCAGTCCGCCGCGCACCGAAAATTCGCCGGGCGACAGCACCTGGTTGACGTGGCTGTAGCCGGCCAGCGCGAGTTGGGCGCGTAGCGCATCGGTTTCCAGCTTTTCGCCTTGCTTAAGAAAAAAGGTATGGGCAGCCAGGAAAGATTGCGGCGGCATCCGGTACAGCGCGGTGGTGGCGGGCGCCAGCAGGATGTCGCAAGCATTGCGGGTAACTTGATAGAGCGTTGCCAGACGCTCGGAAACCAAGTCCTGGTGCGGCGAAAACTGATCGTAAGGCAGGGTTTCCCAGTCCGGTAGAAGATGCACCGCCAGCGCCGGCGCAAAATAGCGGATTTCTTCCAGCAAGCGCTGCGCATCGTGCGCCTGCGCGGTGAGAATCACCAGCGGTTTCGCCTGCGCGGCGACGGCGGACAAAATCATGGCATCGCCGGAGCCGTGCGGGCTGGCGAGCGTCAGGTGCTTCCCCGGTGCGGGAAGCGGTAAGCGGGGCTGCATGGGATTCACGGAAGGCACTTATTATAAAGGAAACCGGCGGGCGCTGACGAGGCGGGTGCTTTTCCAATTCCTATCAATCAGATCGGTATTTTCTCTGTCTTCCTTTTTTCGTGAATGGCGCGTTATGCCCTCCTTGGAAGATGGAATTCCGGGGAAATCTCATTATGCCGAAAGCTTTTCCAGCCCGCCCAGGTAGGGACGCAGCGCTGCCGGGACGGTGACGCTGCCGTCGGCGTTCTGGTAGTTCTCCATGATCGCCACCAGGGTGCGGCCCACCGCCAGGCCGGAGCCGTTCAGGGTGTGCGCCAGTTCCGGCTTGTTCTTGTCGTTGCGGAAGCGCGCCTGCATGCGCCGCGCCTGGAAAGCCTCGAAATTGCTGCACGAGGAAATCTCGCGGTAGGTGTCCTGCGCCGGCAGCCAGACTTCCAAGTCATAGGTCTTGGCCGAGGAGAACCCCATGTCGCCGCTGCACAGCGCCATCACCCGGTAGGGCAGTTCCAGGCGCTTGAGGATGGTTTCGGCGTGCCCGGTGAGTTCTTCCAGCGGGACG
>CAZDIJ010000025.1:0-40771 GCA_964505475.1 uncultured Sulfuricella sp.
CAACCCCGGACAGCGGGCTGTTCATCGACTGCTGTTCGGCGCTCGAATTGGCGTATTGCGCCTGGATCGCCTGCTTGGATTGCTCCAGCAGATGAGCCATGCGGCTTGAACAGTAGTCCTGGAACGCCGGACTGAGTGTCAGCAGCTCGGCAAAATCGCACGCCTCCAGTTCATAGCAAAAGGTATCTTCCTGGGCGCGATAAGTGCTGGACGACGGACGTTTCGACAGCAATGCGCTCAGGGGGAAGGATTCGCCCTCGGTAAGCCGCCAACGGGTGTTTTCCTTCTCATCACGCGAGAATCCCTGCTCCGACAGCACCGCCCCCTGCTTGACGATGAAATAGCGCGCCGCCTCGCCCTGCTCGGGCGCCACGATCACCTCGTCCTTGGCGTAATAGGCCAGGCTGATCCGTTCCGCCAGATATTTCAGATGCTCCTGCTCCATCTGGCCGAACGGGGAAAACTGCTGCAAATGCCCGATGGCGGCGGCGATGGCGTTGGCATTCAGGGGGGTGGAGGCATTCATCAATCCGCTAACTTATATAGAAGACGCGCCGCCACTTTAGCAAATAAAAAACCCCGCATAAAGCGGGGTTCCTTACTGCCACGGAACAGGCCGGAATTACATCATCCCGCCCATGCCGCCCATGTCGCCCATGCCGCCGCCCGGCATGGCCGGTTCGTCCTTCGGCAGCTCGGCCACCATGCAGTCGGTGGTGAGCATCAGACCGGCCACGGAGGAGGCATTTTGCAGCGCGGTGCGGGTCACCTTGGTAGGATCGAGCACGCCCATGTCGACCATGTCGCCGTAGGTTTCGGTGGCGGCGTTGTAACCGAAGTTGCCCTTGCCCTCGACCACCTTGTTGACCACCACGGACGGCTCGTCGCCGGCGTTGGCGACGATCTGGCGCAGCGGCTCTTCCATGGCGCGCAGCACGATCTTGATGCCGGCATCCTGGTCGTGGTTGTCGCCCTTGGTCTTGGCGACAGCGGCGCAGACGCGCAGCAGCGCCACGCCGCCACCGGCCACGATGCCTTCTTCCACGGCAGCGCGGGTAGCGTGCAGGGCGTCTTCGACGCGCGCCTTCTTTTCCTTCATTTCGACTTCGGTAGCGGCACCGACCTTGATTACCGCCACGCCGCCGGCCAGCTTGGCGACGCGCTCTTGCAGCTTCTCGCGGTCGTAGTCGCTGGTGGTTTCCTCGATCTGCTTGCGGATCTGGGTGACGCGGTTCTTGATGGTGCCTTCGTCGCCGTTGCCGTCGATGATGGTGGTGTCTTCCTTGGCCACTTCGATGCGCTTGGCCTGGCCGAGATCGTTGAGAGTGGCTTTTTCCAGGGACAAGCCGACTTCCTCGGCGATTACTGTGCCGCCGGTGAGGATGGCGATGTCTTCCAGCATGGCCTTGCGGCGATCACCGAAGCCAGGGGCCTTGACCGCGACGGTCTTGAGGATGCCGCGGATGTTGTTGACCACCAGGGTGGCCAGCGCCTCGCCGTCGACGTCTTCGGCGATGATCAGCAGCGGACGGCCGGCCTTGGCGACCTGTTCCAGCACCGGCAGGAGGTCGCGGATGTTGGAAATCTTCTTGTCGTGCAGCAGCACGAAGGGATTTTCCAGCACGGCGATCTGGCGTTCGGCGTTGTTGATGAAGTAGGGGGACAGGTAGCCGCGGTCGAACTGCATGCCTTCCACCACTTCCAGTTCGTTTTGCAAACCGGAACCGTCTTCCACGGTGATCACGCCTTCCTTGCCGACCTTGTCCATGGCTTGGGCGATGATGTCGCCGATGGAGCTGTCGGAGTTGGCGGAAATACAGCCGACCTGGGCGATTTCCTTGTTGGTGGTACAGGGCTTGGAGAGCTTCTTCAACTCGGCGACGGCGGTCTCGACAGCCTTGTCGATGCCGCGCTTCAAGTCCATCGGGTTCATGCCGGCGGCCACCGATTTCATGCCTTCGCGCACGATGGCCTGAGCCAGCACGGTGGCGGTGGTGGTGCCGTCACCGGCCACGTCGGAGGTCTTGGAAGCGACTTCCTTGACCATCTGGGCGCCCATGTTCTCGAACTTGTCTTTCAGTTCGATTTCCTTGGCCACGGACACGCCGTCCTTGGTGATGGTGGGGGCGCCGAAGGAGCGCTCCAGCACCACGTTGCGGCCCTTGGGACCGAGGGTGACCTTGACCGCGTTGGCCAGGACATTGACGCCGTTGACCATGCGCTGGCGAACGTCGTCGCCGAATTTCACATCTTTAGCTGCCATAGTTCTTATCTCCTAAAATTCCGAATTCTTGAATTATTTACCTTCGACGACGCCCATGATGTCTTCTTCGCGCATCACCAGCAGTTCCTCGCCCTGTACCTTGACGGACTGGCCTGCGTATTTGCCGAACAACACCTTGTCGCCGACTTTCACTTCCAGGGCGCGGACCTTGCCGTCGTCGCCCACCTTGCCTTTGCCGACGGCGACGATTTCGCCCTGGTCGGGTTTTTCCGTGGCGCTATCGGGAATCACGATACCGGATGCGGTCTTGCGCTCTTCTTCCAAGCGCTTGACGATGACACGATCATGCAAGGGACGGATTTTCATTGCCTTGTTCTCCTGTTTTAAACTAAATCGACATAAATTCATGCCTACGGCGCGGTTATTAGCACTCACGCCCGGCGAGTGCTAATAATAGGGGCTGAACAAGCAAATTTCAAGAGCGGCCGGAAAATGATTATCCGCCGCCCCGGAAACGAGGGACTCATCCACCGCCTCGAACGGCGGCTACAGAGTGGTTGCCCCGCGAATGGATGCCAAAACAGGGAAGCTCGCTTAGGGATAATCCGCGGTTGAACGGCTTTTACAGGGCGACATGCTGAAGAAACGCTTGCGCGATGCCGGGGCGGCGCAAATTAAGAACATGCCTCTAAACTATTCTCAGCAAACGCCCCTCCCTTGCGCGCATAGCGCGCGGGGGAGGGTTGGGGTGGGGGCGTTTGCCCGCATGGCCGCCGCCGTTTGCCCCCATCCCGGCCTTCCCCCGCAAGCAGGGGAAGGAGCGATAGCTGAGAATAGTTTAGAGGCATAAATAAGAAAGACGCTCAGCCCGTGATGGGACTTGAGCGTCTCGAACGATTGCCGGAAACCGGCGTGGGTTACTTCTTCTTGCCCTTGGCCGCGGGCTTGGCGGCAGGTTTAGCGGCCTTGGCGGCCTTGGCGGGCTTGACGCCGGCAACGGCGTCGGACATGGCCTTGCCGACCTTGAACTTGACCACTTTCTTGGCGGCGATCTTGATCGTCTTGCCGGTAGCCGGGTTGCGGCCTTCGCGCGCGGCGCGCTCGGTCACGGCAAATGTGCCGAAGCCGATCAATTGCACCGGTTGCTGCTTGGACAATGTTTCCTTCACGGTTGCCATCAGCGCATCCAGCGTTTCCGCGGTCTTGGCCTTGGAGGAACCGGTTTTGGCGGCTACGGCGTCGATAAGTTCAGCTTTGTTCATTTTGCATCGTCTCCTTGCTTGGGGGGTGGATAAAAAACCTCAATAAACTCCGGGTACCGCTTAGCTATGGCATTTATACTACTTCGTGGCATGGAACAACAATACTTCCGCATAAAAATGTTCAAAATTTGTATCAATCACCTAAAATTCAACCGGGGGAATCATAGCAATTTATGACAAATAAATAATTATTTTTTTCCATTAGGAATCAACAATATTCCGCAAATAGGGGCATCCCCTAGCCTAACATAAAAAATAATCCATTAAAATCAACAAGATAAACAAACGCGCCAATTCCGTCCCGGAACAAGCCGTCATCCATGCAAGAATGTAGCTAAAATACAACACCATGGACAACCAACAGCTCCTGCAACGCTCGCTCGCCGCCGTTTGGCACCCTTGCACGCAGATGAAACAGCATGAAACCCTGCCGCTGATCCCCATCTCGCGCGGCCAGGGCGCTTGGCTCTACGATTTCGACGGCAAGCGCTACCTCGACGCGGTCAGCTCGTGGTGGGTCAACCTGTTCGGCCACTGCAACCCGCGCATCAACGCCGCCCTCAAGGACCAACTGGACAAGCTGGAACACGCGATGCTGGCGGGCTTCACCCACCAGCCGGCGGTCGAACTGTCGGAACGGCTGGCGCAACTCAGCGGCCTGGGGCACGCCTTCTATGGCTCCGACGGCGCCTCGGCCACCGAAATCGCGCTCAAGATGAGCTTCCATTACTGGCGCAACACCGGCGAAACCGCCAAGACCCGCTTCGTCAGCCTGGAAAACGGCTACCACGGCGAAACCATCGGCGCATTGTCGGTCACCGACGTGGCGCTATTCAAGGATACCTACGCCCCGCTGCTGCGCACCAGCGTCCAGACGCCCAGCCCCGACTGGCGTAACGCAGAACCCGGCGAAACCGCACGTGATTTCGCCCTGCGCCGCGCAGGGGACTTGCGCCGCCATCTGGAAAAGCGCCATGGCGAAACCGCCGCCTTCATCGTCGAACCGCTGGTGCAGGGCGCGGCGGGCATGGCGATGCACCACCCCGAATACCTGCGCCAGGCGCGCGCCATCTGCGACGAATTCCGGGTGCACCTGATCGCCGACGAAATCGCGGTGGGCTTCGGCAGGACGGGAACGATGTTCGCCCACCAGCAGGCCGGCATCAAGCCGGATTTCCTCTGCCTGTCGAAGGGCATCAGCGGCGGCTACCTGCCGCTGGCGGCGGTGCTGACTTCCGACGAGGTGTACAAAGCCTTTTATTGCGATGAAACGGCGAAGGGTTTCCTCCACTCCCACTCCTACACCGGCAATGCCCTCGCCTGCCGCGCCGCGCTGGCGGTGCTGGACATCTTCGAGGAAGACGGGGTGATCGCCGCCAACCGCCTCAAGGCGGCGGAATTCAGCCGGATCGCCGAACCGCTGAGGCAGCATCCCAAAGTGAGAAACTTCCGCAACACCGGCATGATCTGGGCCTTTGAAGTCGAGAACGGCCAGCCGGGATTCGCCCGTCGCTGCTTCGAGGAAGGGCTGAAGCGCGAAGTGCTGCTGCGCCCGATCGGCGACACCGTGTATTTCATGCCGCCCTACGTCGTCACATCGGAGGAAATGCGCCACCTGGCCGGAGCCGCCCTGGAGATACTGGAATGCCAATCATGATCGGCCGCCTGCTGTTTATCGCCCTTCTCTCGCTTCCGGCGGCGCTTCCCGCCGCCCCCCTGCCCGCCCCGGTCGCCCAGGCGCTGCGCGAAGCCGGCATCCCCGAAAATAGCGTTTCCATTTTCGTCCAGGACACCGGAGCCAGCCGGCCGCTGCTGGCGCACCAAGCGCAGCGCCCGATGAGTCCGGCCTCGACCATGAAGCTGGTGACCACCTACGCCGCGCTGGAGCTGCTCGGCCCCGCCTATACCTGGGAAACCACGCTGTACGGCGACGCCGCGCCGCAAACGGGAGTGCTCGAAGGAAACCTCTACCTGAAAGGCTCGGGCGACCCGGCGCTGACCATCGAGCGCTTCTGGCTGATGCTGCGCGACTTGCGCCAGGCCGGCTTGCGCGAGATACGCGGCGACCTGGTGCTGGACGGCAGCCGCTTCGCCGCCAACGGCGGCGATCCCGGCGCCTTCGACGGCGCCGCCTACCGCCCCTACAACGCCCTGCCGGATGCGGTGCTGGTCAATTTCAGGAGCACCCGCTTCCGCCTGCTGCCCGCTATCGACGGGCAGAACGTGCGCATCCTCGCCGATCCCGCCCCGCCCCAACTGCAAATCGTCAACCAACTGCAAGCCGTGGACGGCGAATGCGGCGACTGGCGCGAGGGCATCGAAGCGACGGTCGCCCACAACGGCGGCGACAGCCTGGCGGTAACCTTCAGCGGCGCCTACCCGCTCGCCTGCGGCGAAAAACCTTGGCACCTCGCCCTGTTCGACAACACCGCCTACGTCCACGCCCTGTTCCGCCAATTGTGGCAGGAAAGCGGCGGCACCCTGGCCGGCACGGTACGGCGCGGCGAAACCCCGCCCGCTGCGCAGCCGCTCGCCCGCCAGGAATCGCGACAGCTCGCCGACATCGTGCGCGATGTCAACAAGTACAGCAACAACCTGATGGCGCGCCAACTATTGCTGACGCTCGGCGACGGCAGCGCGGAAAGCGGCGCCCAGGCCGTTGCCGGCTGGTTGGCTGCGAAAAAACTGGCGTTCCCGGAATTGGAGGTGGAAAATGGCTCGGGACTGTCGCGCCGCGAGCAGATCAGCGCCACGCACCTCGGCCAACTGTTGCTGGCCGCCTGGCGCAGTCCGGTGATGGCGGAATTCGTCTCGTCACTGCCGATCGCGGCGGTGGACGGCACCATGAAGAAAAGATTGCGCGAACGTGAAGTCGCCGGCCACGCCCACGTCAAGACCGGCTCGCTGAGAAACGTCAAAGCCATCGCCGGCTACGTCCACGACGCCAAGGGACGCATCCTCGCGGTGGTATGCCTAATCAACCACGCCAACGCCGGCGCCGGGCAGGCGGCGCAGGATGCCTTGCTGGAATGGGTCTACCACAGGCAATAGGCGGAGGAAAAACCTTCACCACGGGGAGCACGGGGAATATCGAAAAAACAGTCACTCAGCCGTTCACCGCCCCCGTGCTCCCCGTGGTTGGCTTGTCGTTTTACAGCCCCAACTCGCCCCACAGCTCGTCCACCCGCTTTTTCACCGCCGTGTCCATGACGATAGGCGTCCCCCATTCTCGGGCGGTTTCGCCCGGCCACTTGTTGGTGGCGTCCAGCCCCATCTTGGAGCCGAGGCCGCTCACCGGGCTGGCGAAATCGAGATAGTCGATCGGCGTGTTCTCCACCAGCAGGGTGTCGCGCGCCGGATCGACGCGGGTAGTCATCGCCCAGATCACCTCTTTCCAGTCGCGGATGTCCACGTCGTCGTCGGTCACCACGATGAACTTGGTGTACATGAACTGGCGCAGGAACGACCAGATGCCGAACATCACCCGCTTGGCATGGCCGGGATATTGTTTTCTGATGCTTACGCAGGCCAGCCGGTAGGAACAGCCCTCCGGCGGCAGGTAGAAATCGACGATCTCGGGGAACTGCTTCTGCAACAACGGCACGAAGACTTCGTTCAGCGCCACCCCGAGAATGGCCGGCTCGTCCGGCGGCTTGCCGGTATAGGTGCTGTGGTAGATCGGGTTGCGGCGTAGGGTCATGCGCTCGACGGTGAACACCGGAAACTCGGCCTGCTCGTTGTAATAGCCGGTGTGGTCACCATAGGGGCCTTCCAGCGCCATTTCACCAGGGTGGATCACCCCTTCCAGGACGATCTCCGCACCCGCCGGCACTTGCAACTCGGAACCCAGCGCCTTGACCACCTCGGTCTTCGAGCCGCGCAGCAGCCCGGCAAACTGGTATTCGCTCAAGGAATCCGGCACCGGCGTCACCGCCGCCAATATCGTCGCCGGATCGGCGCCCAGCGCCACCGCCACCGGGAAAGGCTGGCCGGGATGGCTCTCCTGGAATTCGCGGAAATCCAGCGCCCCGCCGCGATGCGCCAGCCAGCGCATAATCAGTTTGTTGGGGGCGATCACCTGCTGACGGTAAATGCCCAGGTTCTGGCGCGCCTTGAGCGGCCCGCGGGTGATGGTCAGTCCCCAGGTGATCAGCGGTGCCGCGTCGCCCGGCCAGCAAGTCTGGATCGGCAGCTTGGACAGATCGACATCTTTTCCCTCCCAGACGATTTCCTGGCAAGGCGCGGAAGACAATTCCCTGGGCGCCATGTTGAGCACCTGCTTGAACTTAGGGAGCTTTTCCCAGGCATCGCGCAGCCCCTTGGGCGGCTCCGGCTCCTTGAGAAAGGCCAGCAGCTTGCCTACCTCGCGCAGCGCTTCCACCGAATCCTCGCCCATCCCCAGCGCCACCCGGCGCGGCGTGCCGAACAGGTTGGCGAGCACCGGCATGGCGTGGCCGGTGGGATTCTCGAAGAGAATCGCCGGGCCTTCCGCGCGCAGCACCCGGTCGCAGATTTCGGTCATTTCCAGGTTGGGGCTGACGAGAGTTTTAACCCGCTTCAGTTCGCCCTGGGCTTCCAATTGCGCGATGAAATCGCGCAGGTCGTGGTATTTCATTAGATTGTAACTCCTGAAACCCGCTTAGCTAGGTCACGCGGCGGCATGAATCACTTGCGCCGACTCCAGAATCGCCCGGCGGCGAGGCGAATTATCGCTTTGTGCGATAGCGTCATGGCTGAGCAAATCCACCTCGCGTCCCAGAATCTGCGCCAACTCGTTACGCATCTCGACATGATCAAACAGGCTCCAGGCAGCATCCGGCTTGAATGTCACCAGCACGTCGAGATCGCTGTCGGAGCGAAAATCGTCACGCAACACCGAGCCGAAAAAAGCGAATTCCGAAATTTTCCAGCGTCGGCAGAAATCTGCGATTTTCGCTTCCGGCAATTCGAAGTGCATCATTTTTCCTCCCCCGCTCATTGGGTTTCCCCCACCCAGTTTTCCAGCAGCAGCCCCGGCACCCGTTCGAATTCCCGCAGGTTGTTGGTCACCAGCGTCAGGCCGTTGCTGCGCGCCTGGGCGGCGATGTGGAGGTCGTTGACGCCTATCGGCTGCCCCAGCTTTTCGAGCACGGCCCTGATGTTCCCGTAATGCCAGGCCGCCTTGTCATCGTAAGGCAAGACCGCCAACCGGCTCGCGAAATCCTCGACGATAGCGGTGTTGTGCGGCGCATCGCTGCTCTTTTCCGCACCGTGGGCCAACTCGGCCAGCGTAATGGATGAAATCGCCATCCTGCCATGATGCCGGTTGAACATTTCCAGCGCTTCCGGCGGGCGCCGCTTGATGACATAAATGACGATATTGGTATCGAGCAGGAATTTCAGCATCGTCGATGCCTACAGGCTCTCGCGTTCAGGCTGCGACTGACTGGCGCGCTCGGCCATGAAATCCTCGGTGGGCACGGGCGTGTCAAAAAAAAAGCTGTCCCAGGCCGACTCCGCCGGCGCGATGATCCGCTCCTGGCCGACCACCCTCACTTCTACTTTTTTTATGGAATCGGGAAAGCGCATATCGGCAGGGAGACGAACCGCCTGGGTGCGGTTGTTGCTAAAAACGGTGCTGATTGCCATGATGTCTCCGAGCGAAAGCTATATACACGAACTATATACACCCACCCCTGCCTGGTCAAGGAGCCCTCTCGCACACCGGCCTATCGCGTCCGATAGCTCATATGGCAGGCCACGCAAGACGCCATCACTTCCTGCAGGGCAGCCAGCGATTTGGCGGAGTCGCCTTCCCTGGCGACCTTGGCGAACTTGCTGGCGGCGCCGTGCATGTTCCAGCCGAGCTGGCGCATCGCGTCGGGCATGAAGCGCCCCGGACCCTGGCCGCGCAACGCCATGCGGTACTTGCCCATGGCGCTTTCGCCGAGGCGCTTTTCGGCGGTCTCGGCGGCGTCCTGCCATTTGCCTTCGGCGGCGTAGCCGAGGATTTCGTTGAGGGCCGCCAGGTGGTCGAGCATGTCGGCGCGCTGGGCGGCCTGCGCCGAGGCGGGCATGGCCACCAGTTGGCGATGGTCTTCGGGCACGGCCTGTTGCGTCTGCGCAGCGGCAAGGGGAGCGGCGAGGATGAGCCATAGCGGAATCAGTTTCTTCATTTTTTCCTCAGGCGAACAGGTAATCCAGCGCCATCCCGGCGAACACCGCGGCGCCCAGCCAGTTGTTGTGGAGAAAGGCCTTGAAGCATTTGGCGCGTTCCCGGTTACGGATCAGCGTGTAATGGTAGGCCGCGATGCCCGTTGCCACGATGAGACCGGCGAAATACCAGATACCGAAATGCAGGCTGTAGCCGATCCACGCCAGGATACCCAAGGTGACGGCATAGCACAGCATCACCGCCGCCACGTCGTAGCGGCCGAAGGTGATGGCCGAGGTCTTGATGCCGATTTTAAGGTCGTCGTCGCGGTCGACCATGGCGTATTCTGTGTCATAGGCCACCGCCCAGAACACGTTGGCGGCCAGCATCAGCCAGGCCAGGGGCGGCACCGAGCCGGTCTGGGCGGCGAAGGCCATGGGGATGCCGAAGCCGAAGGCGATGCCGAGATAGGCCTGGGGGATGGCGAAAAAGCGCTTGGTGAAAGGATAGCTGGCGGCGAGGAACAGCGCCGCCACCGACAGCAGCAGGGTCAGGCGGTTGAGCGGCACGATCAGGAGGAACGCCAGCAGCGTCAGCACCCCCGCCACCGCCAGGGCTTCCTTGCCGCTCACCAGCCCGGCGGCGAGCGGGCGGTTCTTGGTGCGTTCGACGTGCGGGTCGAAATGGCGGTCGGCGTAGTCGTTCATCACGCAGCCGGCGGAGCGCATCAGCACGGTGCCCAGCACGAAGATCCAGACGATGTGCCATTGCGGATGGCCGCCGGAAGACAGCCACAGCGCCCACAGCGTCGGCCACAGCAACAGCAGGATGCCGATCGGCTTGTCGAGCCGCATCAGCTTCTCATAGAGGGAAAGGCGTTCCATCCAGGTCATCGCGGCAATTCCAGGATGGCGGGCAGGAACACTTCGGTGACCTGGATCGCGCGGCGGTTGAGCAGGAATACCGAGCGGCGCGCCCATAGAAAGACGGGCGGACGTTCCAGATTGCGGCAAGCGCGCCGGTACAGCCAGTGGCGCGCGCGTAGCTTCTTGAATTGCAACGGGGCGCGGCGCACCTGGGGGTCGCTGAAGAGAATGTCGCCGAGCGGCCGGCCGCCCAGCCCCCCCAGGCCGCGCCAACGGCCGCGCAGGCTGTCGCGGGGCAGCACGCTGTGAGCGTAAACCAGCGCACGATCGCCGCAATGGAGAAACACTTCGCGCAGCAGCGCGCGGCGGGGACGGGAGGGAGCGCCTTCCACCGCCGACCAGCCCGCTTCCATGCGCACCCCACGCACGCCGAAAGCCGGGCAACGCGCCATTATGCGCCGCGTCAGCGAGCCTTGGTCGAGCAGCCAGGGACGATAGGCGCCAATGTTCTGGCAGAGGCGGTCATGCCAGCCGGTGGGGTAAAAACAGATTTTCATGAGGGTGGAGATTATGCCCGCAAGCGGCTAAACCAGAAAGCCCTCGGCAATCCGCTGGTACACCAGGCACCTCAGCCACAGCGCATCGCCCTCGCCAAGCCCCTGAAACTCCATGCCGTGCTCCACCTGCGGCGGCGCCCCCTTGGAAACCGGCGGGTGGACGTGGATGTGAACGATTTGCGCGGACAGGGACAGCGACCGGCTCAAGCCGTCGAGATCGACCTGAAACGACAGCGTCACTGTCTGTCCTTTCTCGCCCAGACTGGCGGCGGCATCGACGCGCGCCCCGGCGGCGCTGAGGTTGACGATCCGGCCTTCGACCGGCGCGCCGCCGCCTGCCACCGCCACCGGCAAATCGGCTTTCGCCCACGGCGCCTTGCGCAGGCTCTGGCGCCGCACCTGGTCGGGAAAGGAAAGATGCATATAGGGCGAAGGCGCCAGGCAAGCCTTGATGATCTGCGACCGGAACACATAGATATTGCGCCCGGTCAGCATGCGCACTTCGACGGTTTCCCCTTCCACCATCCCCAGCGGCTGGCGGCGCACTCGCGGGATCGTCAGCAAAATGCTCAGATTGCGGATATAGCCGACCAGGCGGGTGAAATAATGCGGCTGCCCGTCACGCCCGGGCAGACTGATCTGGACGGCTTCCCACATTTGCGGCTGGATGCCGTGGGGCGGGAATACCTCTCCGGCGGAAATCTCCTCGAAAGCATCCGCCGCGCCGAACTCCTCCACCTGTGTCGAAGCCGCGGCATCGCCGTCGGGACTGCGATATAGCCCCTCCAGCGGATAACCGGCGGCCAGCGTCTCGCCCCGGGTGAACAGCAAATGGCCGTCCTCGTCGAACAACGGCCAGGGCAGCGGCTCGCCCGTCACGACATCCTGGGGGGAAAGCGGTAGCAAATTCATCCCAATACCCCTCTTTTGCCACCGCGGATAACCACCGATTTACACAGATAAATCCATGGAATGGCATGGAGCATGCAATCCTCCCGCGAGTTGAAGCACGAATGTCTGAAACGAACTGATAATCCGTGCATATCCGTGTTCATCCGTGGCTGATAGAGGTTTCAAGGTTCATAAGCCCACCATAGCAAAATCAGGCACATCAGTCACGCCTTGAGAAACTCCTCGCGGCCGCCCAGCCAGCGCTCCAGATGCCGCGCGGCGTGCTCGGGATAATCGCGCAACAGCGATTCCGCCGCGTCCCGCGCCATCTCCAGCAAATCCTGGTCACGTTCGAGGTCGGCCACCTTGAGCATCGGCACCCCGCTTTGCCGGGCGCCGAGAAATTCGCCAGGGCCGCGCAACTGCAAGTCGCGCCGCGCGATCTCGAAGCCGTCGCTGCTCTCGTGGATAATTTTCAGGCGCTCGCGCGCGGTTTCCGACAAGGGCTGCTGATACAGCAGCAGGCACACGCTGGCGGCCGCGCCGCGCCCCACCCGCCCGCGCAGTTGGTGCAATTGGGAAAGCCCCATCCGCTCGGCGTGTTCGATCACCATCAGCGAGGCATTGGGCACGTCCACGCCGACCTCGATCACCGTGGTCGCCACCAGCAGGTGGATTTCCCCGGCCTTGAACGCCGCCATCACTTGCGCCTTCTCGGCGGCGGGCAGGCGGCCGTGCACCAGGCCGATGTTGAGTTCCGGGAAGGCCGCCGACAGGGTTTCCCAGGTTTCCAGCGCGGTTTTGAGTTGCAAGGCCTCCGACTCCTCGATCAGCGGGCACACCCAGTAAGCCTGGCGTCCCTGCAAACAGGCGGCGCGCACCCGCGCCATCACCTCGCCGCGGCGCGCGTCCGCCACCAGCTTGGTCAGCACTGGGGTGCGGCCGGGCGGCAGCTCGTCGATCACCGACACGTCGAGATCGGCGTAATAGCTCATCGACAAGGTACGCGGAATGGGGGTGGCGCTCATCATCAGCTGGTGCGGCGTCGCGCCGCCGCCCTTCTGGCGTAGCGCCAGGCGCTGGTGCACGCCGAAACGATGCTGTTCGTCGACGATCGCCAGCCCGAGACTGCGGAATTCCACCTGCTCCTGGATCAAGGCGTGAGTGCCGACTACCAGCCCGGCCTCGCCGCTGGCGGCCATTTCCAGCGCGGCGCGCTTTTCCTTGGCGGCGAGGCGCGATGCCAGCCAGGCGGTCTTGACGCCGATGCGTTCCAGCCAGACGGCGAGCTTGAGGAAATGCTGCTCGGCGAGAATTTCGGTGGGCGCCATCAAGGCCGCCTGGCAGCCGTTTTCGATGGCCTGCAAGGCCGCCATCGCCGCCACCACGGTCTTGCCGCTGCCGACATCGCCTTGCAACAGGCGCTGCATCGGATGGGACTGCGCCAGATCGCGGCCGATCTCGGCGGCCACCCGGTGTTGCGCCTTGGTCAACGCGAACGGCAAGGCCGCCAGGAAGCGCCCCGTCAATGCCCCGCCCGGCGCCAGTGGCGGCGCATCAACACTGCGGCGGCGGCGGTAATGCTGGCGCATGGAAAGCTGCTGCGCCAGCAGTTCGTCGAAGGCCAGGCGGCGCCATGCCGGATGGCCGCGCTCGGCCAGGGATTGTTGCGAAATTTCCGGCGGCGGCAGGTGCAGCGTGGCGACGCTGGCGGCGAAACCGGCCAGGGACAGCTTCTCCCGCAAGACATCCGGCAACGTGTCGGACAACTCCTGGCTATCCAGGGACTGCCCGATAAGTTTGCGCAAGCTCGCCTGGGAAAGCCCGGCGGTGGTGGGATATACCGGGGTCAGCGCCTCGGCCAGGGGTTCGCTTTCGCCAACCACCCGATACTTCGGATGCACCATTTCCGCGCCATGGAAGCCATGGCGCAGTTCGCCCAGCAGCCTGACCGTCTTGCCCTCCGCCAGTACTTTTGCCTGGCTCGGGTAGAAATGCAGAAAGCGGATGGTGATCCGCCCGCCGCCGTCCTGCACCAGACAGGTCAGCGACTTGCGCGGGCGGTACTGGATTTCGCAGTGGACGATGACGCCCTCGACCTGCACCGTCTGGCCGAACGGCGCGTCGGCGATGGGATAGAGATGGGTTTCGTCCTCGTAGCGCAGCGGCAGGTGGAGCAGCAGATCGAAGGCATTGCGGATGCCCAGCTTGGCAAGCTTATCCTGAGTGGATTTGGCGATTTTCCAGTTCATGCGGCGTTCGCAAATAGCATCTGCGGTAGGAGCGGCCTCCTGGCCGCGATTATCCGAACCGGTTCGCGGCCAGGAGGCCGCTCCTACCGGCGACTACTCGATATGCAACACCGCGTCCATCTCCACCAGCGCGCCGCGCGGCAGCTCCTTGACGCCAACGGCGGCGCGCGCCGGATAAGGCTGGTCGAAATACCTGGCCATGGTCTCGTTGACTTTGGCGAAGTTGGCAAGGTCGGTAAGATAGACGTTGAGCTTGACGGTGGCGTTGAGTCCCACCCCTGCGGCATTGGCGACCGCGCCGAGATTGAGGAACACCTGCTCGATCTGGGCGTCGATGCCTTCCTTCATCTGCATGCTTTGCGGATCGAGGCCGATCTGGCCGGACAGATACACCGCGTCGCCGACGCGCACGCCTTGCGAGTAGGTGCCGATGGCGGCGGGGGCATTGGGGGTGGAAAGAATTTGCTTGGCCATGGGTAAAAGTCCTTAAATGACAAAAACAGTTTTGAGTGTTTAGTGTTTAGTTGATGTCGCCGCGCCCTGCGTGGCGGTATTTTTGATCACGCGCGAAGCGCATTCCACAACTCAACACTAAACACTCAAAACTAAAAACCGCCCTAAAACAACTCCACTTCGCTCTGGTAGTGCTCGCCTTCCAGGGCGCCTTCGCCGATCAGCTTTTCATAGGAGCACACCCGGTTGCGTCCATGCTGCTTGGCATAGTACAGCGCCTCGTCGGCATGGCCGACCACGGTGGAGGAAATATCGTCGCTGTGGATGTGGGTGAAGCCGATGCTCACCGTCACCTTGCCCACCTGGGGAAAATGGTAGGCCTCCACGGCCTTGCGGAAACGCTCCAGCACGGTGCGGGCGTTTTCAAAGGTCGCAGGCTCCAGCACCACCACGAACTCCTCGCCGCCGAAGCGGAACAGCTTGTCGTTCTGGCGGAAGGTCTTTTCCATCAGGCGCGCCAGCAACAACAAGACCTCGTCGCCGTAGAGATGGCCGAAGCGGTCGTTGACGCTCTTGAAGAAGTCGATGTCGATCACCGCCAGCCAGTGGCTCCAGTCGCTGTGCAGCTTGCGCCGCCGCGGCATCCCGGCCTTGCCGGCGGTGTCCGTATCGGCGATACGGTAGTAGGAGGCGATCTTGAAAATGTTGTTGTCGAAGGTCTTGCGGTTGAGCAGTCCGGTCAGGGTATCGCGCTCGCTGTCGTCGAGTATCGTCAGGTAATTCTGGTAGATCGTCAGGAACCCGGAAACCAGCTTGTGGCTGGTCTCATCGTGCCGTTCGCTGTCCACGTCGAGAAAGCCGATTACCGCGTCGCTGCTGCCCAGCACCGGATAGATGAACCGGTAGCAATCCCCGGCGCCGCATATGCACTTGAGCTTGACCATTTCCCGCCGTTCCAGGCAATCCGCGAAACCGGCCATTTTTTCCAGCGGGATGCCGGTATCGTCGGTTTCCTCCTGCTCGACGGTCTCCGCCACCAACTCGTCCCTTTCAAAGCGCACCAGCGGCACCAGCCGTTCCTTGCCCTGATGCGTCTGGAGTTTGTAGAGGACGATGCGAAACGCGCCGATCAAATCGTGCAAGGTTTTCACCAGGCTGAGTTCGAGCGAATCCCGGTCGCGCTGGCCGGTAATCTGGACGACGGATTCCAGCAGACTGACGGTGTTGCGGCTCAAGCGGCTGTCCGGCTGCATCAATTGGTAGTTCCTTTCATACGGGCGATTCTCACGACTTCCGGCAATTTGCGCAAGCCGCGCATCACGTTGGCGAGGTGGGCGCGATTTTCCACTTGCAGGGTGAACATCATCCCGGCGTAGATGCTGCCGTCCTCCTCCTCCATGCCGACATTGTCGATGTTCGAACCGGCGTCGGCGATGGTGGCCGCCACCTTGGCCAATACCCCGCGCTGATTGGCCACCACCAGCCGGATGGCGACGTCGAACATCTTTTTGGTGGAAGGGTCCCACTCCACGTCGAGGAACTTGTCGGCATCTCCGCGCGCCTTGCCGGCAATCGGGCAATCGTGGGTGTGGATGACCAAGCCCTGCCCCTTGTTGATTAGGCCGATGATCGGGTCGCCGGGAATCGGGCGGCAGCACTTGGCGAACTGCACTGCCATGCCTTCCGAGCCGCGGATGGTGATGGGTCCGGCGGCCGCCAGCTTGCGTTCGTCCGGCAACGCCTCGTTGAGCGCCAGCAACTGGCGCGCCACCACGATATTGAGGCGCTTGCCGAGGCCGATGTCGGCGAGGATTTCGTGGCGGGTCTTAGCGCTGCTTTCACGCAGCAGCTTGTCCCATTGCACTTCCTTGACCTCGGCAAGCGTCACCCCCAGCGCACGCAGCGCCTGGTTGAGCAAGCGCTCGCCGAGCGCGGCGGATTCCTCGTACTGCATGGTCTTGAGGAAATGGCGGATGTGCGAGCGCGCCTTGCCGGTGGCGACGTAGTTCAGCCAGGAAGGGTTGGGCTTGCCGTGGGCGGCGGTAATGATCTCGATCTGGTCGCCGTTGTGCAACTCGGTGCGCAACGGCGCCAGCTCGTGGTTGATCTTGGCGGCGACGCAACGGTTGCCGACATCGGTATGCACCGCATAGGCGAAATCCACCGGGGTGGCGCCGCGCGGCAGGGCGAAAATCTTGCCCTTGGGGGTAAACACGTAGACCTCGTCGGGAAACAGATCGACCTTGATATGCTCCAGGAATTCGGCGGCATCGCCGCTTTCCGACTGGATTTCCAAGAGGCTTTGCAGCCACTGGTGGGTCTTGTTGCGCATCTCGTCGGCTTCTTCCTCGCCGCTCTTGTAAAGCCAGTGCGACGCCACCCCCGCCTCGGCGATCTTGTGCATCTCCTGGCTGCGGATCTGAATCTCGATGGGCGTGGCGAAAGGTCCGAACAGCGTGGTATGCAACGACTGATAGCCATTCGCCTTGGGAATCGCAATGTAGTCCTTGAACTTGCCGGGAATCGGCTTGTACAGGGCATGCAGCGCACCGAGCGTGAGATAGCAGGTCGGCACGTCATGGACGATGACGCGGAAACCGTAAATATCGAAGACTTCCGAAAACGGCAGGGACTTCCCCTGCATTTTCTTGTAAACGCTGTACAAATGCTTCTCGCGCCCGGTAACCGTGGCCTCGATGCCGGCCTCGGCGAGCTTGTGCTTGATCGCCTCCTGCACCTTCGCCACCACCTCGCGGCGGTTGCCGCGCGCCGCCTTGATCGCCTTGTCGAGCACATGGTAGCGGGTAGGGTAGAGGAATTCGAAACTCAAATCCTCCAGTTCCTGGTAAATCCGGTTGAGTCCCAAACGGTTGGCGATCGGCGCATAGATTTCCAGGGTCTCGCGGGCGATGCGCTGGCGCTTGTCCTCGCGCATCGCGGTAAGGGTGCGCATGTTGTGCAGGCGGTCGGCCAGCTTGACCAGGATGACGCGCACGTCGCGCGCCATCGCCAGCAGCATCTTACGGAAATTCTCGGCCTGTGCGTGCGCCTCGGTCTGGAAAGCCAGCTTGTCCAGCTTGGAAACCCCATCGACCAAGTCAGCCACCGGCTTGCCGAACTTGTCGGCGATGTCCTGCTTGGTGATGGCGGTATCTTCCATCACATCGTGCAACAGACCGGCGATCAGCGCCTGGCTGTCGAGATACCACTCGGTGAGGATCAACGCCACCGCCAGGGGATGGGAAATGTAAGGCTCGCCGCTGAGGCGGAACTGTCCCTGGTGCGCCGCCTTGCTCATCTCGAAGGCGGCCGTGACTTGCGCGATTTCCTCGGGACGGAGGTAGGAAAGCTGGGAAGTGAGCGTTTCGAGGTCGGACATACTAGGGGCTAGGGACTAGGGGCTAGGGGCTAGGACTGCGAAATCACTAGCCCCTAGTCCCCAACCCCTGCCCCCTGAAATCAGGCTCGTCCGCGGTTGAGAATTTCCAGGCCGACCTTGCCCTGGGAAATTTCGCGCAGCGCGATCACGGTCGGCTTGTCGCGGTTGGCTTCCACCAGCGGGGTAGCGCCGGTGGCCAGTTGCCGGGCGCGGTAAGTCGCTGCCAAGGCCAACTCGAAACGGTTGGGGATGAGTTTCAGACAATCGTCGACGGTAATGCGTGCCATATTCGGTTTCCTCGCGTTTATTTCATTTTGGCGATCCGTGCGGCATGGCGGCGCAACTGCGCTTCCGCCCTCAGGCGCTGCGCCCGGATGACCGCCAGCAGCTCCTGCAATGCCGTGTTGAAATCGTCGTTAATGATAACATAATCGAACTCCTCGACATGGCCGATGTCTTCGCGCGCCGCCGCCAGACGCCGCGCCACCACCTCCGCCGCGTCCGTGCCGCGCCCCTTGAGCCGCTCGGTCAGCGCCTCCAGGGACGGCGGCAGAATGAAAATGCCGATCGCCTCGGGAAAAATCCGCCGCACCTGCGCCGCACCCTGCCAATCAATTTCCAGCAGAATGTCGGCGCCGCTATCGACCACCCCCTCGATCCACGGCTGTGAAGTCCCGTAGCGGTTGCCGTAGACTTCCGCGCTCTCCAGGAAATCGCCGCGCTCCAGCATGGCGAGAAAAGCCGTTTCACCGATGAAATGGTAGTCCTTGCCGTCCACCTCGCCGGGACGCGGCGCGCGCGTGGTATAGGAAATCGACAGGCGCACCTGCCCGTCCACATCCAACAGCGCCCGCACCAGACTGGTCTTGCCCGCGCCGGAAGGCGCCGTGACCACGTAAATATTACCCTTGCTCATATTGCCGTCACTCCGCTTGGATTGCATCCCGGCAAAGCCGCCCGCACCGCGCGGCGGCTTGCCGCCGTCTCGATCCGATCATACCGCAATCCGCCGGGAAGCAAAAACCCGGCGGGGAATTATCGGAGTCCCATCTCATGCCCCCCGTTTACCCCATTGCCTTCGAACGCTGGTTTCACGAAAAAGAATTAGCCGCATGAGTCTGTTGGCGTCATGAAATGCGCGAAGGGAAATCCGCTCTTCTTCATGACTTCCCATTCTAAAGGAAGCCAGGAGCGTAGCCGCTGGCGGATTTGGGGTTCGCGGCGCGCTAGCGAAGGCGCGGCGCTTGCGGTTCTTCTTGCAAGTGCAGTGACCGAGCGACACATGATTTGCCACCTGCGCCATATCCATCAAGATTTGCTTTGGCGCCGCCCCTGAGCAGTATGTTTCGAAAATTCCCTTGTTGATAGACTCATGCAAAGCGTAATATGACGACTATGAGTAGCCCATTAAAAATTGATGTTACCCCCGCCCATAGTCCTCGTTACAGCACAGCTAATGAGCAAAAATACACTGGGGCGACCTATACGCCAGAGAATTTTGCTGCATTCGTTGCAGATCAAATGGTTCAGGTTTCTGAGCTTCCTAAGCATGGAAAAATCCGACTTCTAGACCCTGCTGTTGGCGATGGGGCATTGCTCATTGCCCTGATTAAACGATTGCCTGAATCCGCTCGCAGTCGAGTGGAGGCATTCGGCTATGACACCGATCCGAAGGCTATACGAATTGCTTCGCAGCGTCTTCGTCTAGCCTTCCCTGGCCTAGACATGCACATAGCACAAAGAGATTTTTTGGAACATGCCCTCAACCTACAAGATTCCGGCAATCTGATCGCTACTGATGAAGACCGGACGCCATTTCATTTCGTAATTGCCAATCCACCCTATGTTCGAACCCAAATCATGGGAGCTAAGCAGGCACAACTACTCGCGCGTTGTTTTGGCCTGACTGGTAGGGTAGATTTATATTACCCATTTCTGCTGGGAATTTCTCAAGTCTTGGCTAGCAATGGTGTAACCGGGGTGATTACCTCGAACCGTTTTATGACCACAAAATCAGGGCAAGCAGTTCGTCACGCTTTGCTTTCCCGTTTCCGCATCCTACATGTGTGGGACCTAGGTGATACAAAACTCTTCGATGCGGCGGTTCTTCCAGCTGTGCTGGTTGCACGGGGAACCACCGCCCCCCTCCATCCCCATACAATCGGGATTGCGTTTTCCTCCATTTATGAGACAAAAGACGCCACCAACGCAATGGCCCGCGATGTCCTGTCTGCTTTAGCCGTAGACAATGACACAGTGGTATCCGTACCAGATGGCAGGCGCTTCCAAGTTCGCCACGGACTCTTGGAGAACGGAGGCAACTCCTTAGGCGTCTGGAGAGTGTCCACACGAGCCACTGACCATTGGTTGGCAACAGTTGAGGCCAACATGTGGAACACCTTCCGCCGAATCGGGAAGATAAGGGTGGGAGTAAAATCCACAGCTGATAAAGTATTTATTCGAAATGACTGGAATGACTTGGATGATGGGCGCCCAGAGTTACTTCGCCCACTAATAACCCGTCACTGTGCTAGACGATTCAAGGCAGGCATACCAACCAAAACTAAGCAGATTAAAGAGATTCTTTACCCACACGAAGTAACTGAGAACGGGCGCGGCCCGGTGGATTTGGGACTTTATCCGAAAGCTAGATACTATCTCGAACAGAATCGTGATGTGCTCGAAGCGCGTCGCTATGTGATTGAGGCCGGGCGCCAGTGGTACGAGCTATGGGTGCCGCAAGATCCAAGCGTTTGGCCATTGCCGAAACTCGTATTCCTGGACATTTCCGACAAACCAATCTTTTGGATCGACACCGATGGTGGAGTCGTCAACGGGGAGTGCTACTGGCTACGATCTGAAAATAGGGAAGAGGAAGATTTGCTCTGGTTGGCCTTGGCTGTTGCTAACTCATCCTTTATTGAAGTGTTCTACGACCACCGTTTTAACAATAAGTTATATGCGGGGCGTCGGCGCTTTATGACTCAATATGTAGAGCAATTCCCATTGCCAGACCCGAACCGGGATGAAGCCAAAGCCATTGTAGCGATAGCGAAAGCGATTCACGCCAAGCTACCGTCAGCCGAAGCCGACTGTTTAGCTGCTGACCTTGATGAACGAGTCTGGCATGTGTTCGGGTTATATCCCGAAAAAATTACGGGGTAGTGGAATTTGGATTTTCCCATTGATAATCTTGCCTTCGAAACGCCGGAACCGAGTAAAAAAATCTGCGCCGGTGCTGACAAATAGATGGGTCAGAGTAACCGCCACCCCGTCCGTCTTTGCATAAAACATCGCATAACGTGTGTCACAGTGGCGCGGATGATGATTGCCGAGTTGGCGAATATCGAGATGATCTTCGCTGTTGGGTAAAACCAAGCCCAAGTCGATGGTTGGCGATGTTTGCAGCTTCACTTCTAGCAATTGGTGCCGTACATCCGGGAATTGCCCCTTGTCTTCATAGCGGCTGTAGCCCAAGCGCTCACAAATTAACCGATGAAGAGTGGCACCTCGGTTTCGTTCCTGATCTATGCCGGGATTAATGAATAATTGACCAACCAGCGGAGACAATCGGTCGAAAATTTCACGAATTGGCAGTAAGGCACCGCTTTCCGGTTCGTCAATAGGGCTGACAATTGGAGCAAAGGTGGAGCCTATGTGCACGTGAGGTAACATCGGAACCGTATCTTGCGCTGAAATCAGTTCGAGTGTGCCATCGCGGGTTTCAAGGCGCGCTTGGTATTTTGTCGTGATTGTGCCGGTGGTGTCGAGCAGCGCCAGTTCCTGACCGTTAACCACTTTCACCTTGCAAATAACATCGTCTTCGGCAATCTGAATAATTGCATAACGCCGGGTCGGTGACAGCTCTTCGTTCCAGATTTGCAGATTCAGCGATTTTTGTGTGTAGGTATCAAGTTGCTGCCCTGGGAAGCGTGGCTGAGTTTTCGCAAATGATTTGGGTGCTGGGTATCCAAGAGCATGGCAAACAGCAGTCTTAACAACCTTCGAGCGTGTTCGGAGGGGAAGCCCCGCCAATGAAATACCGCGCAACCCTTCGTTTAGCAATTTCTCCAAATGAAAAGCAGGAATCCAGTAATCAGCATCGCCAATTTCAATCGGCGCGTAAATATCTTTGCCTGATAACTTGATGGTATTTTTGTAATCAAGATGTTGCTTTTCGATCATGCGTCACCCTTTGTACCAGCAGTTCCGGGACGCTGACACCAAGAGCCTTGGCAAGCACCTCAAGTGTGCTCAAAGAAACATTTCGCTCTTCACGCTCCACTGACCCGATATAGGTACGGTGCAATTCACAAAGATCAGCCAATTCCTCTTGCGAATAGCCATGATACTTTCGGAAAGCACGAACATTTTCAGCGAGAATGGCGCGCAATGAAGGGCTTGGGGTTCTTGGCATCGTCGGAATTATTAATTTAGAGCGGCCATTTTTTCCGACAGATGACTTTGGTGCTACAGACCATGAGTAGCATTATTGTTTGTGGCTGGCAACGGCACTTGCCGGACATCAAGCATAATCAGCTTGCGGCATTTACTACGGTGCTACGCTCTAAGCTGCTGGATAAGTCTGGCGGCTTCGGCAAGGAATATCTGAAATTGCTGGCGAGTGAGATTCGCGTGAAGGGCAATCAGGCCGAAATCAGAGGGGGTTATTCGGCACTTGCTCATACGGTGAGCAGAAACAAAAATGGGCACTCTTGATAGAGTGCCCAGATTTGTACCTAACTGGCTCCCCGACCTGGACTCGAACCAGGGACCTGCGGATTAACAGTCCGTCGCTCTACCGACTGAGCTATCAGGGAATGAAGAAGGTGCATATAATAAATACTTCGCCCGGCCGGGTCAACACCTTCCGGCATCCCTCCAACCGCGCCGCGCGGCGCTTTACGTGAAAAAACACTTGCTTATGTTGAATTTCCGCTTTTTGCGGGTTACCGCGTTATGGATTGTTCTGCTGTTCGCCGCCGCTTCCGCGCGGGCGGAGAGCTTGCTTGACGACTTTTTCATCGCGGTGCGCAACGGTAACGACGCCGATGTCAAGACTTGGCTGGCGCGGGGTATCGACGTCAATGCCCGCGACGCGCATGGCGAAACGCCGTTGATGATGGCGGTGCGAAGCGGCGATTATCCGCAAGTGGCGGGCGCACTGCTGGGCCATGGCGCAAAGTCCTATCTGCGCAATCCTTATGGCGAGACCGCGCTGATGCTGGCGGCGTTTCACGGGCGCGGCCTAAGCGTGGCGGCGCTGCTGGAGCGTGGCACGGACATCGGCGAGGCCAACCGCATGGGCTGGACGCCGCTGATTTACGCCGCCTATGCCGGCCATGCGGCGATCGTCGGGCAACTGTTGGCGCACGGAGCGCCTCCCGATTCGGCGGCGGGCAACGGCTTGACCGCGCTGATGCTGGCGGCGCGCAACGGCCATGAGGAAACGGTGCGGCTGTTGCTCGCCAAGGGCGCCGACCGCACCCGGAAAAGCCAGGCGGGCGCGACGGCGCGCCATCTGGCGCTGGAAGCCGGCAACACCCACATAGCCAAGGTGCTCGAACCATGACCGCTCGCATCGAACTGCCCGTGGAGGGCATGACCTGCGCCGCCTGCTCGGCGCGTCTGGAAAAAATGCTCAACCGCATGCCGGGGGTGGCGGCGGGGGTCAATCTCGCCGCCGAGAAGGCGCAAATCGACTACGACGAAAGCCAGACCAGCCCCGCCGACCTGGTGCAGACCATCCACAAGGCGGGCTTCAAGGTGCCGCCGCAACAGGTCGAACTCGAACTGGAAGGCATGACCTGCGCCGCCTGCGCCGCACGCATCGAGAAATCCCTCAACAAGCTCGAAGGCGTCGAGGCCAGCGTCAATTTCGCCTCGGAAAAGGCGCGCATCGCGGTGGCGCCCGGCGCGGCCAGCGTCGCCCAACTGATCGCGGCGGTAAATAAGGCCGGCTACGGCGCCCACGAGGTGGTTTCCGCCAGCCGCGAGGAGGACAAGCAGCGGCGCGCGGCCGCCTATAACAAGGAACTGCGCCGCTTCTGGATCGCCACACTGCTCACCCTGCCGCTGCTGGTGGAGATGGTGGCGATGCTCGGCGATTACCATCAATTCATGTTGCCGCTCTGGCTGCAATGGGCGTTGGCGACGCCGGTGCAGTTCTGGGCGGGGTGGCGCTTTTACGTCGGCGCCTGGCACAGCTTGCGCGGCGGCGGAGCGAACATGGATGTGCTGGTGGCGCTCGGCACCACCATGGCCTACCTGCTGAGCACGGCGGTGACCGTTTTCGGCCTTGACCAGCATGTCTATTTCGAGGCGGGCGCCGCCGTCATCACCCTGGTGCTGATGGGCAAGCTGCTGGAAGCGCGCGCCAAGAGCAAGACCTCGGCGGCCATCGAGGAACTGATCCGCTTGCAGCCGAAAACCGCCTGGGCGGAACGCGACGGCCAACTGGTGGAAATCCCGGTCGAGCAGTTGCGCCTCGGCGACGTGTTCGTGGTGCGCGCCGGCGAGAGCATCCCGGTGGACGGCGAGGTGGCCGAGGGGCATTCCAGCGTGGACGAGGCGCTGCTCACCGGGGAAAGCCTGCCGGTCGGCAAGGAAGCGGGCGCCAAGGTTTACGCCGCCACCCACAACCAGCAGGGCATGCTCAAGTGCCGCGCCACCGGCGTCGGCTCGCACACCGCACTGGCCGGGATCATTCGTCTGGTGGAGCAGGCGCAGGGATCGAAAGCGCCGATCCAGCGTCTGGCCGACACCATTTCCGGGATATTCGTGCCGGTGGTGGTGGCCATCAGCAGCGTGACCTTCGTCCTGTGGTGGTGGCTGGGCGGCGACTTTGCCACGGCGCTAATCAACGCCGTGGCGGTACTGGTGATCGCCTGCCCGTGCGCGCTCGGCCTCGCCACACCGACCGCCATCATGGTCGGCGTCGGACGCGGCGCAACCCACGGCATCCTGGTGAAGAACGCCGCCGCGCTGGAGCGCGCCGGCAAGCTGCAAACCCTGATCGTCGACAAGACCGGCACGCTCACCGAGGGCAAGCCGCTGGTGACCGACCTGGCGCCCGCCGCCGGCGCCACGCAGCAACAACTGCTGCAACTCGCCGCCACCCTGGAGCAAGGCTCGGAGCACCCGCTGGCCAAGGCGGTGCTGGCGCGCGCCGCGCAAGACGGCATCGCCCCCGCGCCGGTGGCGCGCTTCGCCAGCAGCGCCGGCAAGGGCGTGAGCGGCGAGATCGAGGGGCAGACCGGCTATCTCGGCTCCCCCGCTTACCTCGCCGAACAGGGCATCGCCGGCATGCCGCCGGATGAACTCCAGCGCCAGGGCAAGACGGTGATCGGCGTCGCCGCCGGTGGCCAACTGCTCGGCTGGCTGGCCATCGCCGACACCCTGCGCCCGACATCGCGGCAGGCGGTCGCCACCTTGCAGGCGATGGGCATCGAGGTAGTGATGCTGACCGGCGACAACCCCGCCACCGCCGCCGCTATCGCCCGGCAAGCCGGCATCGCCCGCCACCTCGCCGAAGTGCTGCCGCAGGACAAGGCGGCGGAGGTGGAAAAGCTCAAGCGCGACGGCAGGATAACCGGCATGGCCGGCGACGGCATCAACGACGCCCCGGCGCTGGCCGCCGCGGATGTCGGCTTCGCCGTCGGCAGCGGTTCCGACGTGGCCATCGAAGCCGCCGACATCACCCTGATGCGCAGCGACCTGGCGAGCGCGGCGCATGCCGTGCAGTTGTCGCGCGCCACGCTGACTAAAATCCGCCAGAACTTGTTTTTCGCATTCATCTATAATGTGCTGGGCATTCCGCTGGCGGCGCTCGGCATGTTAAGCCCGGTGATCGCCGGCGCGGCGATGGCGCTGAGTTCGGTTTCGGTGGTCAGCAATTCGCTGCTGCTGCGGCGCTGGAAGCCCGATTGATCCTGAAACCGTATTTGAACCACGGGTGACACGGGGGAAACAAAGCATTGCTGGAAATTCGAGGTTGCCCGCCATAATGTGGCACACCATGCTTTTGTAACTTTGCGAATTTCCCCGTGCGCCCCGTGGTTGGCCTGTTTTTATAAAGTTATTTCACTCGGAGAGAACATGGAAAACATCACCCTCACCGTCAAAGGCATGACCTGCATGGGCTGCGTGCGCAGCGTGAAGGCCGTGCTGGAGCCGCTGCCCGGCGTCGCCAAGGTGGACATCAAGCTGGAAGACGGGCTGGTCGCCATCGAATTCGACCCCGTCCAGGTGCAGGTCGCCCAGTTGAAAACGGCGATCGACGACGCCGGCTACGAGGTCGCGGCATGAGCGGCGGCGACATTTCCAAGGAACAGCGCATCCTGCGGGTGATGCGCCAGGTGCTGGGCGGCATCGTCAAGGACACCACGCCCAAGCCGGGCATGTTGCATCCCCTGTCGGATCAGACCATCGAGGACATCAAGGCGTGCTTCGCCCTGATTTCCGCGCGCGAGGCCGAACTGTACGAGGAAAACCACCTGCGCCCGGTATTCACCGACGAGCCGCATTCGGCCACGGTGATTCCCATCAACCTGTCGAGTCTGCGCAAGAACCGCCCGGCGCCGGACGACGACGGCGGCAACGACGCCGCCTAGCGAGCAGGCGGGATCAGCTTGAGCCGCTCCTGGGGAATCACCGGCGGTTTGACTTCGCCGCGCCACGGGTCGATGCGGTGGCGGGCGCAATACAGCTTGCTCTGGGTGCGGTTGTAACGGATCAGGAATGCGCCTTCCGGGGAGCGCAGCACGTCCGGCCCCGCGTAGGGATCGAAGCGGATGCCTTTCTCCTCGCGCAGCTTTTTCGCCACATCCTCCAGTTTTTCCTTCACCACCACGCCGATGAAGGCGTAGCGGCTGCCGTCGATGCTGACGAAAATATCGACCAATTCCAATCCGAACAGCTTCTGGTTATTGTCCGGTTTGTACCAATAGGCTTCGCCCTCAGTCTTGTACGACGATTTGTAGGCCTGCGCCAGATAGTCCCTGAAATAGGCGTGATCGGTCTGGTCGCGGCATAGCACGCCGCCGCCGACCACCGGCAGGAAGGTGCTTGGCGCCGCCGCCATCGCCGATACCGCCACCAGGCAAAGCGCCGCCAGGGCAATCCGCAAAAATCCACGCATAACTGATAATATTCCGCCGTTGACAGCCAATAACGATACAGGAGACCGCATGAAATTCGAAACCATCGCCGTGCATGGCGGCTACACCCCGGAACCCACCACCCACGCCGTCGCGGTGCCGATCTACCAGACCACTTCGTTCTCTTTCGACGACACCCAGCATGGCGCCGACCTGTTTGACCTGAAGGTGGCCGGCAACATCTACAGCCGCATCATGAACCCCACCAACGACGTGCTGGAAAAGCGCGTGGCGGAACTGGAAGGCGGGGTCGGCGCGCTGGCGCTGGCCTCCGGGATGGCGGCGATCACTTACGCGATTATGACCATCGCCGAGGCCGGCGACAACATCGTCACCTCCAGCACATTGTACGGCGGCACCTACAACCTCTTTGCCCACACCCTGCCGCAGTACGCCATCGAGGCGCGCTTCGCCGACCACCGCGACATCGCCAGCTTCGAAAACCTGATCGACGCCAAGACCAAGGCGATTTTCTGCGAATCCATCGGCAACCCGCTCGGCAACGTGGTGGACTTCGGCGCCCTGGCCGATCTCGCCCACGCCCACGGCATCCCGCTGATCGTCGACAATACCGTGCCGACGCCCTATCTGTGCCGCCCCTTCGAGCACGGCGCGGACATCGTGGTGCACGCCCTCACCAAGTACATGGGCGGCCACGGCACCAGCATCGGCGGCATCATCGTCGATTCCGGCAAGTTCCCCTGGGACGAACACAAGGACCGCTTCCCGCGCCTCAACAAGCCCGACGTGTCCTACCACGGCGTGACGTACACCGAGGCCTTCGGCCCCGCCGCCTACATCGGGCGCGCCCGCGTGGTGCCGCTACGCAACATGGGCGCTGCGCTGTCGCCGTTCAACGCCTTCCTCATCATGCAGGGCATCGAAACCCTGGCGCTGCGCATGGATCGCCACTGTTCCAACGCCCTCGCCGCCGCCGAACACCTGAAGAACCACCCGCTGGTTTCCTGGGTGCAATACGGCGGCCTGGCCGACAACCCCAGCAAACCGCTGGTGGACAAGTACATGGGCGGCCGCGCTTCCAGCATCCTCAGCTTCGGCGTCAAGGGCGGGCGCGAGGCGGGCGCCAAGTTCATCGACGCGCTGCAACTGATCGTGCGCCTGGTGAACATCGGCGATGCCAAGTCGCTGGCCTGCCATCCCGCCACCACCACCCACCGCCAACTTTCGCCGGCTGAGCTGGAAAAAGCCGGGGTCAAGGAAGACATGGTGCGCCTGTCGATCGGCATCGAGCATATCGACGACATCCTCGCCGACATCGAACAAGCCCTGCAAGCCACCACCCGCTGATCCCACCGCCCCGCGCCGGATCCGGCGCGGGTTCCCACCCCGTTGCCGGCACGCCGGAATCGCTATTTCAGCAATTGCTTAAATTGCTTGTCATGATTTAAACTTGGTTCAATAACTATAGCTTTAATAATTTGCTCGCCCGGGGAAGGAAAACCATGAACAAAAGCATCCTGCGCACGCTGCTCTATTCCTATCTGGGATTCGGCCTCTCGGTGGCGTTGATCTTCCCTTTTTACGCCGACATCTTCGTCAACTGGAAAGAGGGCATGCTGACCTGGTTCGTGGTCGGCTGCGTGGTGGCCGGGCTGATGATCGGGGTTGTCAATTACTGGCTGCTCAATACCATCCTGCTCAGCAAGCTGCGGCGCATTTCCGAAGTGGCCAACGCCATCGCCGGAAAAGACCTGACCTTCCAGTGCAGCATGCAAAGCGCCGACACCATCGGCGAAATCGTCGCCAGCTTCAACAACATGAGCGCCAACCTGCGCGAACTCATCGGCCAGACCGGCGCCCTCAGCGGCGACGTGCGCATGGATACCGACAGCATCCACCGGTTCATGGAAGGCATTGGCGCCAATCTGCGCGAGCAGGCGGAACGCACCGGCGAGATCAGCCGATCCATCGACGGCATGACGCAAACCTTCAGCGAAATCGCGCGAAGCTCCGGCGAAGCCGCCGCCAAATCGCGCGAGGCCGCCAACCTGGCGCGAGAAGGCAGCAAAATCGTGCAGTCCACCATTCAAGGCATGGACAAGATCGACGAAGTGGTCAACAGCGCCGCCCAGTCGGTGGAAACCCTGGGACAAAATTCCGAGAAGATCGGCGCCATCGTCAGCGTCATCGAGGAAATCGCCGCGCAAACCAACCTGCTGGCGCTCAACGCCGCCATCGAAGCCGCCCGCGCTGGCGAACAGGGGCGCGGTTTCGCGGTGGTCGCCGACGAGGTGCGCAAGCTCGCGGAAAAAACCACCCAAGCCACTTCCGAAATTGGCGGTGTGATCCAGACCATCCAGCAACACACCGGCTACGCCGTACAGGCGATCCAGGCCGGCACCAGCGAAGTGCAAAGCGGAGTGGCCAGCGCCCATGCCGCCGGGGTGGCGCTAAGCGACATCCTGGCGGGCACGGAACAGGCCACCGGCATGGTGGAAGGCATCGCCGCGGCCGCCAGCCAGCAGCGTGACGTGGTGCAGGATATCCGCGCCAATATCGGCGACATCACCACGCTCAGCGAAAGCAACCTGGCCAACACCCGCGAAGGCACCGCCAGGGCCGAACATCTCGCCACCCTGGCGCAAAGCCTCGACGCCAACATTACCGGTTTCAAGCTGGCCGCCTGACGGCCGCTTCCGCCGCCCGCAAAAAAGCCGCCTGCGCCATGGCGCGGGCGGCTTGCCGTGGCCGGGAAACGAGGGGCGTTACGCCGCGAAATTCTTCGCCACGAAATCCCAATTGACCAGATTGTCGAGGAAGGTTTCGACGAACTTCGGCCGCAGGTTGCGGTAGTCGATATAGTAGGCGTGCTCCCACACATCGACGCACAGCAGCGCCTTGTCGCCGGTGGTCAGCGGGGTGCCGGCGGCGCCCATGTTGACGATGTCCACCGAGCCGTCGGCCTTCTTCACCAGCCAGGTCCAGCCGGAACCGAAGTTGCCCACGGCGGAGGTCTGGAAGGCTTTCTTGAATTCACCGAAGGAACCCCACTTGGCCTTGATCGCGTCGCCCAGGGCGCCGCCAGGTTCGCCGCCGCCGTTGGGCTTCATGCAATTCCAGAAGAAGGTGTGGTTCCACACCTGGGCGGAATTGTTGTAAATGCCGCCTGCCGGCGCCTTCTTGACGATGGCTTCGAGGTCGAGGCTTTCGTATTCGGTGCCCTTGATCAGGTTGTTCAGGTTGGTGACGTAAGCCTGATGATGCTTGGCGTAGTGGTATTCGAAGGTTTCCCGGGACATGTGCGGTTGCAGGGCGTCCATGGCGTAGGGCAAAGCGGGCAATTGATGTTCCATAATGATTCTCCGTTGAAAAAGCAGACTAAAACAATCGGCAATTATTTAGACCAAGTTTAAATAGAAACGCCGCATACTGCAAGCATAGATGCTTTTTGCTGGAAACACAGGAGCAAACCCGCTACCATCGCGCCCATGAATCTGCTCAAAGCGCTGGCCGCCGTCAGCAGCATGACCCTGCTCTCGCGCATCCTGGGGTTCGTGCGCGATACCGTGATCGCCAGGATTTTCGGCGCCGGCATCTATTCCGATGCCTTTTTCGTCGCCTTCAAGCTGCCCAACCTACTGCGCCGCCTGTTCGCCGAGGGAGCGTTTTCCCAGGCCTTCGTCCCGATCCTCGCCGAATACAAGACGCGCCGCGGCCACGAGGAAACCCGCGACCTGATCGACCATGTCGCCGGACTGCTGCTGCTGGCGCTGGTCATCGTCACCGCGCTGGGCGTGCTGGCCGCCCCCGCCCTGGTGTACCTCAGCGCCCCCGGCTTCGCCGCCTCGCCGCAGAAGTTCGAGGTGACGGCGCAACTGCTGCGCCTGACCTTTCCCTACATCCTGCTGATCTCGCTGGTGTCGCTGGCCGGCGGCATCCTCAATACCTACAGTAAATTCAACGTCCCGGCCTTCACCCCGGTGCTGCTCAACCTCTCCTTCATCGGCTGCGCGCTGTGGCTCACGCCCTATTTCGACCCGCCGGTGCTGGCGCTGGGTATTGCGGTGATGCTCGGCGGAATGCTGCAACTGGCCTTTCAAATCCCGCATCTGGCCAAGCTCGGCATGGTGCCGAGCTTTCGCCTGAATTTCCGCCATGAGGGCGCGCGGCGCATCCTGAAACTGATGGGGCCGGCGGTATTCGGCGTCTCGATCAGCCAGATCAGCCTGCTAATCAATACCATCTTCGCCTCGTTCCTGGTCACCGGCAGCGTGTCCTGGCTGTATTACGCCGACCGCCTGATGGAATTTCCCACCGGCATGCTGGGAGTGGCGCTGGGCACCATCCTGCTGCCCAGTCTGGCCAAGCATTACGCGGACGATTCACCGGAACGCTATTCCGAACTGCTCGACTGGGGACTGCGCCTCACCCTGCTGCTCGCCCTGCCCGCCGCCGTGGCGCTGGCGATCATTGCCGCGCCGCTGATCTCCACCCTGTTTTTCTACGGCAAGTTCACCCTCCACGACCTCGCCATGACCCAGCAGGCGCTGGTCGCCTACAGCTTGGGGCTGCTCGGCCTAATCATGGTCAAGGTGCTGGCGCCGGGCTTTTATGCCCGTCAAAACATCAAGACCCCGGTGAAAATCGCCCTCGTCACCCTGGCCGCCACCCAAGCGATGAATCTCGCCTTCATCGTCCCCTTCCGCCACGCCGGCCTGGCGCTCTCCATCGGGCTGGGCGCCTGCCTCAATGCCGGGCTGCTCTACCATTACCTGCGCCGCCACGGCATCTACTCTCCGCAACCGGGCTGGGCAGTCTTCCTCCTCAAACTGTGCAGCGCGGTCGCAGTGATGGCGGCGGTGCTGTGGTTCGCCGCCGGAGGCTGGGAAACCTGGCTGCACGGCAATATCCTGGCGCGCGCCCTGCACCTTTCCTGGGTGATCCTGGCCGGCGGCGCCAGCTATTTCGCCGCCTTGTGGCTGCTCGGCTTCCGTCTGCGCCAGTTCGTCAAAGGGGCGGCGTAATCATCTCTGGACTAACCCCATGAATTTGCGGTAATATCCGCAGTTTCCCGACATTTTAACGACATGCAGATATTTCGCGCCATCCCTCCCAGCGAAACCCCGGTCGCGTTGACCATCGGCAATTTCGACGGAGTCCACCTCGGCCACCAGACCATGCTGGAACGCCTCGAAGCCGCGGCGCGCACGCGCGGCCTGCCGGCTTGCGTGATGACCTTCGAGCCGCACCCGCGCGAATTCTTCATGCCCTTCGCCGCGCCGGCGCGCCTGACCAGCCTGCGGGAAAAGCTCGAATTGTTTGAAAAATACGGCGTAGACCGGGTTTATCTATGCCGCTTTACCCACCGCTTCGCCCACATCCCCGCCGAGGAATTCATTTCCGACCTGCTGTGCGAGCGTCTGCAAGCCAAATGGGTGCTGATCGGCGACGACTTCCGCTTCGGCGCCAAGCGCGCCGGCGATCTCGCCATGCTGCAACAAGCCGGCGTGCGCTGCGGTTTCGAGGTCGATCATCTGCCCAGCGTGCTGGAAGGCGAGCTGCGGGTTTCCAGCACGGCGGTGCGTGAGGCGCTGGCCGAAGGCAATCTGGAACTGGCGGAGCGTCTGCTCGGACGCCCCTACAGCATCAGCGGAAGGGTAGTGCACGGCGACGCGGCGGGACGCAAGTTCGGCTATCCCACCGCCAACATCCAGCTCAAGCACAACAAACCACCGCTGTCCGGCATCTTCACGGTAAAATTGCACGGTTTGAATGAAACCGGCTTGCCCGGCGCGGCGAGCCTGGGCATCCGCCCGACCGTCAAGCATGACGGCAAGCCCACCCTGGAAGTGCATATTTTCGACTTCGACAGGCAGATTTACGGCCAACACGTGCGCGTGGACTTCTACCACAAACTCCGCGAGGAGCGGAAATTCGCCAGCCTCGACGAGCTGATCGAAGCTATCGGCAATGACGTGAAACAGGCAAGAGAATACTTTGACCAACTGAAGTGAGCGGACAGCCCGCCAGCCACCCGCGACAAACCAACCATGGCCGACTATAAAGACACCCTCAATCTCCCCGACACCCCCTTCCCGATGCGCGGCGACCTTGCCAAGCGCGAGCCGGGCTGGCTGAAAACCTGGCAGGAAAAGAAGCTCTACCAGCGCATCCGCGAAGCTTGCGCGGGGCGCCCCAAATTCATCCTGCACGACGGCCCGCCCTACGCCAACGGCGACATCCATATCGGCCATGCGGTGAACAAGATCCTCAAGGACATCATCGTCCGCAGCAAGACCCTGGACGGTTACGACGCCCCCTACGTGCCGGGCTGGGACTGCCACGGCCTGCCCATCGAATTGCAGGTGGAAAAGGCTCATGGCAAGGAGATTCCCGCCGCCAAGTTCCGCGAGCTGTGCCGCGACTACGCCCAAACGCAGATCGAGCGGCAGAAGGCCGATTTCATCCGCCTCGGCGTGCTGGGCGAATGGGACAAGCCCTACCTGACCATGGACTTCAGGTTCGAGGCCGACATCATGCGCACCCTCGGCCAGATCCACGCCAACGGCCATTTGTTCCAGGGGCAGAAGCCGGTGCACTGGTGCGTGGATTGCGGCTCGGCGCTGGCCGAAGCCGAGGTGGAATACGAAGACAAGGCTTCGCCGGCTATCGACGTGGCTTTCGCGGTAAAGAACGGCGACGACCTGGCGGTGCGCTTCGGCCTGAAGACGCCCTACCAGCCTACCTTTGCGGTGATCTGGACCACCACGCCGTGGACCCTGCCCGCCAACCAGGCGGTGTGCGTCCATCCCGAGTTCATCTACGACCTGATCATCACCGAAAAAGGCATGCTGATCCTGGCGCGCGACCTGGCGGAATCCTGCATCACCCGCTACGGTTTCGACGCGGTGGAAGTAGTGGCGAGCTGCCAGGGTTCGGCCCTGGAAGGCCTGGAACTGCAACATCCCTTCTACGAGCGGATCGTGCCGGTCATTTGCGGCGACCACGTCACCCTCGATGCCGGCACCGGGCTGGTGCACACCGCCCCGGCGCATGGCCTGGAAGACTACGCGGTGGGCGGCAAATACAAGCTGGAAGTCGACTGCCCGGTGGGCGACGACGGCAAGTTCTACGCCAATGTGCCGCTGCTCGGCGGCCAGTCGGTGTGGCAGGCCAACAAGACGGTGGTGGAAACCTTGGAACAGAACGGCCGCCTGCTGTGCCACGTCAAGCTCCAGCACAGCTATCCCCACTGCTGGCGCCACAAGACGCCGATCATCTTCCGCGCCACCCACCAGTGGTTCATCGGCATGGAAACCAACGGCTTGCGCGGTGCCGCGATGAAAGCGGTGGACGCCACCGCATTCTTCCCCTCCTGGGGCCGCGCCCGCCTGGAAGCGATGATGAAGAACCGCCCAGACTGGTGCGTCTCGCGCCAGCGCAACTGGGGCGTGCCGATGCCCTTCTTCGTCCACAAGGAAACCGCCCAGCCCCATCCGCGCAGCGCCGAACTGCTGGAACAGGTGGCGCAGCGCGTGGAAAAACAGGGCATCGAAGCCTGGTTCAGTCTCGACGCCGCCGAACTGCTGGGCGAAGAGGCCGCTGTCTACAAGAAGACCAGCGACACCCTCGACGTGTGGTTCGATTCCGGCTCCACCCACGCCTGCGTGCTGAAGCGCCGCGACTATCTGGCTCACCCCGCCGACCTGTACCTGGAAGGCTCCGACCAACATCGTGGCTGGTTCCAGTCCTCGCTGCTGACCGGCTGCGCCACCGACGGTTACGCGCCCTACAAGGCGCTGCTGACCCATGGCTTCGTGGTGGACGGCAACGGCCACAAGATGAGCAAGTCCAAGGGCAACGTAATCGCCCCGCAAAAGGTCATGGACACCCTGGGCGCCGACATCCTGCGCCTGTGGGTGGCTTCCACCGACTATTCCGGCGAATTGACGATCTCCGACGAAATCCTGAAGCGCGTCACCGAGGGCTACCGCCGCATCCGCAATACCCTGCGCTTCCTGCTCGCCAACCTGGCCGACTTCGATGCTACCGCCCATGCCATGCCGGTGACCGAATGGCTGGAAATCGACCGTTACGCCCTGGCGCTGGCGCGCGAATTCGAAAGCTCGGCGCAGGCCAGCTACGACAAATACGAATTCCACTTCGTGGCGCAGAAGCTGCACGCCTTCTGCTCGGAGGAAATGGGCTCGTTCTATCTCGACATCCTGAAAGACCGTCTCTACACCGCCGGCGCCGATTCCAAGGCGCGCCGCTCGGCGCAGAACGCCCTGCACCACATCACCCACAGCCTGCTGCGCCTGATGGCGCCCATCCTCTCCTTCACCGCCGAGGAAGCCTGGGCCGCCTTCACCGGCAAGACCGACGACAGCATCATGCTGCACACTTGGCGCGACGTGCTGCCGCACCAGCCGGAGGAAGCGGCCATCGCCGCGCGCTGGGCGGAATTGCGCCGCCTGCGCGCCGACGTGCAAAAGCGCCTGGAAGAAGTGCGGGTGGCCGGCGGCATCGGCTCGTCGCTGGCTGCCGAAGTGGACTTATACGCCATCGGCGAAATCTACGACCTGCTCGCCTCGTTCGACGACGACCTGCGCTTCGTCTTCATCACCTCGCAGGCGCGCCTGCATCCGGGCGAGCATCCCGACGCCCCGGCGGGCGAAGTGGGCGTCGGCATCCGCGTGACGGCCAGCGCCCAGCAGAAATGCGAGCGCTGCTGGCACTACCGCGAAGACGTAGGAGCGGATACTGCGCACCCGACCCTGTGCGGACGCTGCGCGAGCAATTTGTTCGGCACTGGCGAACCGCGTCAACATGCGTAACCCTTTCTATCTCCCTCCCCCTCGCAGGGGGAGGGTAGGGGTGGGGGTAGCATGGTGGCACCATGGCAATGCCGGCTTTATGCAAACCCCATACCCCCATCCTAGCCTTCCCCCTTGCAGGGGGATGGAACGGGTCATCGGCACGTGCGCGTCATGACGAAATCCGACCATTGGTCAATCTGGCTGGGCATCAGCGCCCTTGTCGTCGTTCTCGACCAGATCAGCAAGCAACTGATCGTCCACGCCTTCACCTACCGCGAAGTGCTGCCGGTGATGCCCTCCTTCAACCTGACGCTGGCCTACAACTCCGGCGCGGCGTTCAGCTTCCTCGCCGGCGCGGGCGGCTGGCAGCGCGGCTTTTTCACGGCGGTCGCGGTGGTGGCCTCCGCCGTCATCGTCCACCTGCTGCGCAAGCATCCCGAGCAGAAACTGTTCTGCCTCGCGCTCAGCCTGATACTCGGCGGCGCCCTGGGCAACCTGTGGGATAGGCTCACCATCGGCCAGGTGGTGGACTTCCTCGACGTCTACGTCGGCGACTACCACTGGCCAGCCTTCAACGTCGCCGACAGCGCCATCACGATCGGCGCGGCGCTATTGATCTGGGACGGTTTCAAGCAGAAATGAACGTCCAGCCCGGCGACACCCTCACCCTGCACTTCCGCCTCGCCACCCTGAGCGGCAAGGAACTCGACAGCACTTTCGACAACGAGCCGATCAGCCTGCGCCTCGGCGGCGGCGAACTGGACGAAAACCTGGAAAAACTGCTGATTGGCCTGCCCGTCGGCGTGCGCCACGAATTCACCCTGGAGCCGGAACAAGCCTTCGGCTTCGCCGACCCCAAGCTGATCCGCAAACTGCCGCGACTAGCCTTTCCCGCCGATCTGCCGCCGGTCGGCAGCCTGGTCGAATTCACCCAGCCCGACGGCTCGGCGCTACCCGGCCTCATCGCGAAAATCGACGTCGATACGGTGACGGTGGATTTCAATCACCCGCTGAGCGACTGCGCGGTGAGGTTCGAGGTGGAAGTGCTGGCCATTGGTTATTGATCCGGCCAGGTGAAGTTTGAAGTGAGAAGTGCCGTCACTGGGGTGTTTGGCAGGCAAAAAAGTTCAAACATAATCTGGCCGCATCAATAGTTGACTTTGCCCAATGCCTGGCATAGATTCAAAGCACGGTTATGGGGAGCAGGATAAAAGTTGAGAATCGTCGGTCAAATCAATGCGGTAGAAAGCATAGCAGAAGGAAACGGGATTCGAGAATTGCCACGGCTGCGAGAGCAATACGGCCAGGGCAACTGGAAAAAGAAAAAGGGAATTGCAACGGTAATGCTGGAGGATGGCACGACGGCACCCGCCGAAATCCACTGGTACGAAGCGCACGGAATCGGCAAGGTCAAGATGAAGGTGAAACGATGGCTCTAAAATTCGCGGTCTGTATCCAGAAAAGCGGGATGGGGGATTTTTCCACCGACGACCTGACGGTCGGGCGCCTGTATGAAGTCATTGCCGAAGAACCTCATGCCATGCTGCGCATCGTGGACGACTCCGGCGAGGATTACCTATATCCGGCAAAATGCTTCGAAATGGTGACCATCCAAGGCGAGGCCGCGGAAAGAATTCACGATGCGTTGAGCCTGCTGGCCGCGTAACAAATATCGATAACGCCTACAACAATGGACATGCATCAGGCACTATCGCCTGCCTTGATGCTGGAATGATCTGATACCCTCCAGCAGTTTTCTGTACCTGAATACTCAATTTCTTGGCACCGCGATAAGGGTCGCTTGGACTTGAATTCGGGCAACATGCCGTACTGGTAATGGTGCAAATCCCTGGAGCAGCGCCGAAACAACCGTCAGCAACCTTGATTTTGCACGGTGCCGGAGCCGGTGTGCTAAGGTCCTTTATGAGCAAATCACTACTTGTGCAATCCACGGTCGGTTGTAACAAGCAGTATTTCAACCCGCTCTGCGCCGCAGCCAAGGCCATGTTGCCGTTATGCGCGACGCTGCTGGTGGCGCTGGAAACCGTGGATAGGTTGGCCATCGCGTACAGCATCGCCCCCCCTGCCACCAGCAGGAAAACGACCGTCACGAGAAGAAAGGCGCCGCTCTGGCGAAATCGGTTCAGCATATCGTTATTGGGAAACAAACGTAAACGCCTGCTTGAGGAGGCTCCAGCCTTCCGGCGTTGTCACCTTCACATCGACAACACCGGACAGGGTATTGAGGTTGGGAATGACCGTCGAGGTGTAAAGAACGGCGCTGGTGCTGAGGCCCGTATCGGTTGCAAGCGAAAAGACGCTGGTTCCTGAAATAAAATCAATTCTGGTCCATACGCCTGGAACACCAGGGTAAATACCCACCATCGAAACCGTGGCAGGACTGATGTTTAAGCCGCTCACCGGCGAAATAGCGGAAACATAAGGCCCGTTGACATAGCTGTACAAGGTCGTCGAAACAGGCAAGGCGACGGTTTCGTTAACCCCGGCGGTATTTCGGAATGCCACCTGCAAGCAAATGCGCCCATCGCAACTGGCATAACTCACCGGACAGGTGTTGCCATTCAGCGTAACCTTGTCCAGCAGGACGCCGCTAGCCGTTGGACTGGACATCCACAGGCTGTCGGGTGACCAAGTGTAGCTGACCACTTGAGTGATCGGCGTGGCGCCGTTCATACCGCTGACGACGGCCAGATTTAGAGTGCATCCTGTCTGGAAAGGATAGGTGCCATCCATCAGCGATTTTCTGAAATCCTCGCTCAACCGCCACAGCGCCGCCTCCCTGGGCGACAGCGCCTGCTCGGCCTGGACGCCGACCAGATAGGAGGGCGCGAGCTTGCTTATCAGAAGGCTGCCCACCGCCGCCATCGCCGAAAACAGCACGATGGTCACGATCATCTCGATCATGGTGAAGCCGGTTTGGGCTACGCGCCTACTGCACATCGAAGGTATCCCCGGAGAGCGAAACGCAGCTTACGCAATTGGCGGTACCGACCGTCACCCCCACATGCACGCCGGAATTCACCGTGATGCTGCTGACCACTGAACTCTGAACAGAGTAGAAGACGAAATAATCGGTGCCGTCAACGTTGAATGTTTGGGAAACCGGCGTCTGCACGGCCGACTGGAACGTGCCGGAAAGCAGCCTGTCCATCTGGCTGGCGGCGATGTTCTCCATGATGGCCTGTTGCAACGGGGGGGCGCTGCTTTTCAGCACGACGGAGAATGCCGAGAGAAACCCGGTAGCCAGAATCGCAACGACGACGATCGCCGCGACCAACTCGACCAGGGAAAATCCCCGGATTTTTGAATGGTTAGCTGCCAAGCTGAACGAATCCCGTAGGTTGGACGGTTACAGTAAATCGCTTCACACCATTCTCTTTGACATCGTATTGCCCCGTCCCTGCCGTTGGCACGCCGTCCTCGCCGTAAGTGATGGTGCCGGATGTAATGCTGACATCGGAATGCAGCCTTATCTGGTAATCGCTATAGTTTTCGTTGGCAAGCGGCACCACCGCCCCACCGTCGTATTTAACCGTGATCTGAGGGTCGGTGGCGGCGATGACCACACTGATCTTCTTACCCTGCCTTTGCGCCAGCACCTGCGCATAATGCAAGGCCGCCACCAGCCGATCCGCCGCCGTGCGCACGGCCAGTTCGCCCGGCCCCATCATCCGGGGAATGGCATAGGCGCTCAGCACCACCACGATCACCGTGACCGCGACAACCTCCACCATGGTGAATCCTGCTTGCCGGCATTTATGGATCACTGTTCGATTGTTCATCAAATTCCGATAAGGCGTTAACGACGGCGCTTGCGAAAAACTTTGCAAGAATTCCGTAAGAAAATGACTTAACTCAGTGGCGAAACCCGCCAATTGGCCATCCCACAAGTGACATGTTATATTCCCGGCAGGGAGAATAATAATATTTTTTACCACCAAAGTTATTTGTGAGGAAAAAAGTTATGACAATGGCCAAGATGGAGCAGAAGAACTGGAAATTGCAGGATGGCGTCCAGATGGATGCCGCCACTGCCGGCGAAGTGGCAAAAATCGCCTGTGCCCTGAAATCACTTTCCGCTTATGCCGCGCTGGCTTATGAGCAGGACGATGTTCCCGCGGATTTGCAGCCCCTGGTCGATGACGGGCTGGAAGCCATGCAAAAAATATTCAAGTGGTAAGGAGGAGAGAGACATGGCACATATCGTAATCATGGGCGCCGGCATCGGCGGCATGTCGATGGCGTATGAAATGCGCGAGGCAGTCCGCGCCGAAGACAAAGTCACGGTAATTTCCGATTCCGCGACATTCCAGTTCGTCCCCTCCAACCCCTGGGTGGCGGTCAACTGGCGCACCAAGGACGACATCACCATTCCCATCGCGCCTTATTTCGAGCGCAAGAACATCGGCTTCGTGCCGACCGCCGCCAAGCGGGTTCACCCCGAAAAAAACCAGGTGGAGCTGGAAGATGGCAGACTCATCGACTACGACTTCCTGGTGATCGCCACCGGCCCGAAGCTGGCTTTCGACGAAGTCGAAGGCGCCGGACCCGGCAAGAACAGTTATTCGATCTGCCACGTCGATCATGCGGTGGAAGCCGGCAAAGCCTGGGACGCCTTCATCAAGGATCCCGGCCCGGTGGTGGTGGGCGCGGTGCAGGGCGCTTCCTGCTACGGCCCCGCCTATGAGTTCGCCATGATTATGGATACCGATCTCAGGAAGCGCAAAATCCGCGACAAGGTGCCGATGACCTTCGTCACCGCCGAACCCTACATCGGCCATCTCGGCCTGGGCGG
>CAZDIJ010000026.1:0-39896 GCA_964505475.1 uncultured Sulfuricella sp.
CGCCAAGACCGGCAACTTCACCATCATGGGGCGCATCGACGACGTGCTGAACGTCTCCGGCCACCGTCTCGGCACCATGGAAATCGAATCCGCGCTGGTGTCCAACCCGCTGGTGGCGGAAGCCGCCGTGGTCGGCAAGCCGCACGACATCAAGGGCGAGGCGGTGGTGGCGTTCGTGGTGCTCAAGCAGCATCGCCCCGAGGGCGATGAAGCCAAGAAGATCGTCGAAACCCTGCGCGCCCACGTCGGCCATGAAATCGGCCCGATCGCCAAGCCCGACGAAATCCGCTTCGGCGACAATCTCCCCAAGACCCGCTCCGGCAAGATCATGCGCCGCCTGCTGCGCGCCATCGCCAAGGGCGAGGAAATCACCCAGGACGTTTCCACCCTGGAAAACCCCGCCATCCTGGAGCAGCTCAAGCAGCCGGTGAAGTAAGCGCTGCGTCCGGCAAGAAAAAAGCCGCCGGTTTACCCCGGCGGCTTTTTTCGTCTGAGTAAACTATCCGATGGGAAGGTCGTTCCGCCGCGCAATGCCGCGAATCCGCAAATGTCATTCATGGTAAAGCCGTATGCTTGAGCTATCCGCCGGTGTCATACGCCAGACATTTTATCTTCACTTAAACGCAATGTTGCTCGGTAACAATCCCCTTTCCAATGCTGCTAAAAGGGGAATCCGATGTTTATTCACAAGGCTATCGCTCTCGCCGTTGCCAGCGCCGCCGCCATCCTGTCTGGCGCGGCATGCGCCGGCAGTGCTTCGACTACCGACTGTGTGCTCAACTGGGCCGAACGCACCTACCCCGGCGCTTTTTCTCCGGCTGGCGCCGCTACCCAGTCCGCCAATGGTTACAGCTACCGCTATTATTCAGGTAGCAATGCACACCTCGGGGTGCAAAACAGCGAAAACTACCTTTATTACGTGGGGCCGCTGACCAATAATTCGTTGACCAAAATCGACCCGTTGTTTCATTACCTGAGCGCCTCCAAATGTCCGGCCGAAACTGCCGGCAATACCATAGAGTTCGCCGGGATTGCATATCCGGCCAGCGACTCCGATAAACGCAGCGTCATGGCCGCCTCGCAGGCCTATGTCAACGGCAATGCTCACGCCGTCGGTTTCAACACCATCTTGCGTAGCGGCCAGACGGCAGGCGGCGGCGTATTTGGTCAAGTGTACGACAGTACGGGCAAAGTCATTCGCGCTACCGACGGTTCGGCGCGAATCTCCGATGACAACGACCATTCCACCCTGATTGATCTGTTCGGCAAGGTGTTCATGGTTTCACAATTCGAAAGCCGTCCCGCGGCCTTTTACATTACGGAACTCAGCCAAGCCGCCAATACCGGTAAGCTGACGGCGCTTTCCACCAAACCCGTCGACTTCTCCTCGCTGGGCGGCGGATGGGTGCATTGCGCCGGGATGCGCACGCCGTGGAAGAGCCATCTCGGTTCCGAGGAATACGAGCCGGATGCCCGCATGATTGATGCCGCCACCGGCGTCAAGGGCAATGCCTGTGAAGTCAATACCAGCGATTGCGTAAGCGGCTATAAGGGCAGCGATACTTATTATGGCGCGATGGGCGACTATTTCGGCGGCGACATGAAAAAGGTCAACCCCTATCGTTACGGTTATATCGTCGAAGCCAAGATCACCGGCTCGGACATGGGGAGCGGCACTTTCGCCAGCAACGTCGCCGTCACCCGCCACTATGCGATGGGACGCACCGCCAACGAAATGGCCTATGTAATGCCGGACGGCAAGACTGCCTATATTACCGATGATGGCAACATGGTCGGGTTGTACATGTACAAGGCCGACAAGGCCGAAGACTTGAGCGCCGGTACTCTCTACGCCGCCAAGCTGACCCAGACTTCCGCCGATAACGGTGGCGCTTTCACGCTCTCGTGGATCAGTTTGGGTAGCGCCAACAATGCGGAGATTAAGGCTTTGGTGGATGGCGGCATCATTTTTTCCGACTTGTTCGATGCCGCAGTACCGAGCAAGGATTCTAACGGGAGCTATTCTTGCGCCAGCGGCTACGCCGGAGTCAGCCACGGCCACGCCACTCAAGCCGGAGGCACCTACAACGAATGTCTTAAACTCAAGACCGGCAATACCAAGAGTATGAGCGCCGCCGCCATCGAAAAGGCCGCATCGCGCCTGGAGACTCGCCGGTACGCCGCGCTGAAGGGCGCGACCACTGAACTGAACAAGGAAGAAGGCATCACCTTCAACCCTGAAGCCCGCAAGCTCTACATTGCCATGAGCGACCTGACGGTGGGGATGAAGGCCAATTCGAGCGGCGCCAAGAGCACTACCGAAGCCTTCACCAGCGACGATATACGCCTTGCCGAGAATCGTTGCGGCGTGGTGTATGAACTGGACGTGGATGCCAGCTATCAGGCGACTTCCATGCGCGGTTTGGTGATCGGCAAGGCTGCGGTTACAGGCGACAAAGCCAACACTTGTGATCTGGCCGGCATAGCCAACCCGGATAATCTCACCTATTTGCCGGGTTACAACACCCTGCTGATTGGCGAAGATACCGGCACCGGCCATCAGAATGACCTGATCTGGGCTTACAACCTGACCAGCAAGTCGCTGACCCGCATCTTCAGCACTCCCTATGGCGCGGAAACAACCTCCCCCTACTTCTACCCCAACATCAACGGCTGGGGATATGTGATGGGCGTGGTGCAGCATCCATACGGCGAATCGGATGCCGACAAGGCCGAGTCCGGCTCGGCGGAACGTCGCGCCTACACTGGCTATATTGGACCGTTCCCGCGCATGGATTGAGTGTTGCGGTACGGAAACCACGGCGGGGGCATATGTGCCCCCGCCGTATTTTGGGAAAACGGTGTCGCTCCGCCGCATCTGTAGTGGCGCGCGCAACCCATTGAAAATGAGGGTCACGGCCATGAAGGTGCGTTATTTTCTTTTTACCGGAGCGCTTGCAGCCGTGCTCGTCGGGTTTTCCTCATGGCCTGACGGAGGCTGGGAGTGGTTTGCCTTGCCACCCGCCACCGCCAGCGAAGCACCCGACGAAATCGTCGATATTCGCGCTCGTTCCCTGAACAACCCGCTGGCCTACCTTACTTCGCAGTGCTTCACCCAGACGCGCGATGCCGCCGATAGAATCCACAATCCCTGCTTTTCATGCCACCATCCCAGCCACGAGGCGAATTACATTGATGACGGCGATGTTCAGCTCGGCTACAACTTTCCCGGCCTGCAAGGCAGCGAATTGGACAATCCTTGGGTCAACCTGTTCAAGGATCGCACGGCGGCGGTCGCGGGTATCGGCGATGCCGCCATGCTGGCCTATGTTCGTCAGGATAACTATCGGGGCGGAGACGGCGCGCCGTTGCTTGCCCGTACTCTTTCCCAATTCTTCCCGGCAGTCTGGGATGTCAACGGCAACGGGCGTTGGGACGGCTATCTTCCCGATGCCGCATTCAATTTCGACGCGGCCGGCTTCGACCGCCAAGCCGACGGCTCCTATACAGGCTGGCGGGCATTCGCCTATGCGCCGTTTCTCGGCACTTTCTGGCCTACCAACGGATCAACCGACGACGTGCTGCTCCGTCTGGCGCCGGCGTTCTGGCAGACTGAGCAGGGGCAGCCCGATATTACCGTTTACAAGACTAATCTCGCCATCGTTACGGCCATGATCCAGCGCCGTGACGTTCCACTCGAAGCCCCAGTGGATGAGGCCGTGCTCAATGTCGATCTGGATAAGGATGGGCGCCTTGCCGTCGCCACGCTGATTCGCTATGACTGGGCGCCGCTACGGGGGCGAGTCATGAGCTATGTCGGCAGGGCGCGGCTGGAGCAGGCCACGGGTAGGCTTCATCTCGCCGCCGGCTTGTTTCCAGAAGGCACGGAGTTCCTCCACAGCGTCCGCTATCTCGATCCCGATGACCAGGGCGGCGTTCGCCTCTTGCCGCGCTTCAAGGAATTGCGCTACGCCATCAAGAAAAGCTGGTATAGCTACAGCGACCTCAAGGAAATGGCTCTCAAGGAAGTGCGCGAAAAGGCGGTCAACCCGGAGCGCACCCGGCAATTCACCGGTAACGCCGAAACGGGACTGAGCAATGGCCAAGGCTGGATTTACCAGGGGTTTATCGAAGACCGCCGCGGGCGCTTGCGCCCACAGACCTATGAGGAAACAGTCTTTTGCATCGGCTGTCACAGCGGTATCGGCGCCACCAGCGATGGCGCGTTCGCCTTTCCCCGCAAATTTACGGAAAGCGCTTACCAGGGGGGCTGGTACCATTGGACGCAAAAAGGTCTTGCCGGCACCCCGGAACCATTGCGCCGCGACGGTCAGCCGGAATACGCCCACTACCTTGCACAGAATGGAGCCGCCGATGAATTTCGTGAAAACCGCGAAGCCATCCAGCGCTTTTTCGACGGCGGCGGAAAGCTCAAACCTGACGCAGCCGGCCGCTTGCGCAACGATATCTCCACCCTGCTGATTCCATCGCGGGAAAGGGCCATGATCCTCAATAAGGCCTACAAAGTCATCGTTGACGAGCAGAGCTACATCCTGGGTCGAGACGCCACGGTCAAGCCAGCGGAGAACGTCCATCGCCGCGTTGCCATCGGCACGCCTACAGGAGTTGCGGAGGTTATCGCCGGTCCATGAGGTGTCCATGACGGGCGGGAGTATTGGCATCGCCCAGACACACCGATAAGATCGTTAGCTAAGGCGCGGAAAAGCAGACGAAGCGCAGGCGTGGATGGAGTTCCAGCAATGGTGCGAACAGCGCCATGGCTTCGCAGAATCGCGCGATGGGGATGTCTTCGAGCACCATCACCGGGGTTTCGCCGGGGGACAATTCGCTCAGGAACATTTTCGCGTTGGCCAGCGCCCTGTCGAGGCGCTCGGCGCCGTGGGCGGCGTCGGCCCAGATCGACCCGAGCGGAATGAACCATGGCCGGACGCCTTGCCTGGATACGGCTTTGAATCCCGCATCCAGGCTATCCATTACCATGTTTCCGACTTCGTCGTTCCTGTCCAGGTGCGGTTTGCCCATTTGCCGTTCCGCCATTCGGTTCGCTATCAAGCAATCACATTCATGATAGACGCTTTGGCGATTCCTTGAACAATACTTGATTGATTTTGTCGAATAAACGTAAGTAGCAGAAAGGAAGGTGCAAAATGAAAACATTGGCCAAAATGCTATTTTGTGCGCTGCTGGCGGTTTCCATGCCGGCTTTCGCCGAGATGGAAAAATTCGGCAGCCTGGAGGTGAACTACAGCGTCATTACCACCGATACGCTCACGCCGGCCATCGCCAAGGCTTACGGGATCGAGCGCAGCGCTCGGCGGGGCATGCTCACGGTCGCGGTCGTTGAACCGGGGAAAGAGGGCAGATCCCGCCATGTCAGCGCCGATGTCGCGGTGAGCGCCACAAACCTGATGGATAAAGTTCGCGCCGTCAAAATGCGGAGCGTCGAGGAAGGCAGCGCCATTTACTATATCGGCGATTTCGGCGTCGCCCCCCCGGATACTCTGAGATTTACCATGAAAATCAGCGGGGTGGATGTGGGGAAAGCGCGCACGATCGAATTCCAGAAAAACTTCCCGGCGCCCTGAACGGTGCGCCGTTGTTATAATTTGAACAGCTTGTCGACCTTGGCGGCGCAGATGAAATCGTTTTCCGACAGCCCGCCGATGGCGTGCGTCGCATAGCGTACCCGGCACCGGTTATAGCCCACCTCCAGGTCGGGATGGTGGTCTTCGCGGTGGGACAGCCAAGCCACCGCGTTGACGAATGCCAGGGTTTCGTAATAATTCCTGAAGCGGTAGGTTTTGGCGATTTCGCCGCCCGCCGCTTCCCAATCCAGCAGTTCCCGCAGCAGCGGCTCGATTTCGGCGGCGCTCAGCGGCGCGGCGCCGCCTTCGCAGGGTTTGCAGCTTTTCGCGGATAAATCGCAGGATGTTTCCATGGTCTTCTCCTCGGCGTTTCCGGCGGGGCGAGCCGGCACGTTCAATTAAGACAAGCGTATGCGGCGCAGCGTTCCGCCTGGAGGCGGGGAAGATGAAAGCGGCGCGGTAAAGGATTAGAATTTCCCCCTTTTTCACGGAATCCGAAAGCCCCCTTGTCTTCGCGCAACCAACTCGAACTGCTTTCCCCCGCCAAGAACCTGGAGTTCGGCATGGCGGCCATAGGCCATGGCGCCGATGCGGTGTACATCGGCGGTCCGGCGTTCGGGGCGCGCGCCGCGGCGGGCAATTCGCTGGCGGATATCGAAAGGCTGGCGTCCCATGCCCACCGCTATTCGGCGCGGGTGCTGGTGGCGCTCAACACCATCCTGCGCGACGAGGAGCTGGAAGGGGCGCGGCGCCTCGCCTGGCAAGCCTACGAGGCCGGCGCCGACGCGCTGATCGTGCAGGACATGGGGATGCTGGAAATGGATTTGCCGCCGCTCGCCTTGCATGCCAGCACCCAGACCGACAACCGCAGCCTGGAAAAAGCGCGCTTCCTTGAACAGGTGGGCTTTTCCCAGATCGTGCTGGCGCGCGAGCTGTCGCTGGAGCAGATATGCGCCATCGCCGCCGGCACCACGGCGACCCTGGAATTTTTCGTCCACGGCGCGCTGTGCGTCAGCTACAGCGGCCAGTGCTACATCAGCCACGCCCATACCGGGCGCAGCGCCAATCGCGGCGAATGCTCGCAGATGTGTCGCCTGCCCTATACCCTCGCCGACGCCGGCGGCAAGGTGGTGGCGAGCGACCAGCACCTGCTTTCGCTCAAGGACAATAACCAGAGCGCCAACCTGCGCGCGCTGGCCGATGCCGGCATCAGCTCGTTCAAGATCGAGGGACGCCTCAAGGACTTGTCCTACGTGAAGAACGCCACCGCCCATTACCGCAAGCTGCTCGACGCCATCATGGAGGATGCGCCGCAATATCGACGGTCATCCGCCGGGCGCTGCACCTTCTTTTTCGAGCCGCAGCCGGACAAGACCTTCAATCGCGGCGCGACCGACTATTTCGTCAATGGCCGCCAGACCGAGCTGGTTTCGCTGCACACCCCCAAGTTCATCGGCGAGCCGGTCGGCAAGGTGGCTAGGGTGGGGCGCAACTGGTTCGAGATCGACGGCGACACGGCGATCCACAACGGCGACGGGCTATCCTGGTTCGATGCCGCCAACCGGCTGGCCGGGCTGCGGGTCAACCGCGCCGAGGGACGGCGGCTGTTTCCCGCCGAGGCAGCGGACGACCTGAGCGTGGGCACGCCTTTGTACCGCAACCGCGACCAGGAATTCGAGCGGCAACTGGAGAAGAAATCCGCCGAGCGGAAAATTGGAGTGAGTCTGCGCTTTGCCGAGAGCGCGGAGGGTTTCGTTCTCACCCTGACCGACGAGGGTGGCATCGGCGCCACCGCGGCCATGGCCTGCGCCAAGGAGGCGGCGCAGCAGGCCGAGCGGGCGCAGGCGGCGATCAGCGAGCAGTTGGGCAAGTTCGGCAATACGATCTACGCGGCGACCGCCATCGAGTTGGATTTGTCGGCGCCCCGGTTCATCCCCGCCGGCGCCCTCAACGCCTTGCGCCGCGAGGCGGTGGAGCGGCTGGAAAGCGCCCGTCAGGCTGCCTACCGGAGGCCGCCCCGCTGGCCGGCGGCGACACCGCCGGCGATCTATCCGCAAGCCGAGCTGACTTACCTGGGCAACGTCTACAATCGCCTGGCGCGGGAATTCTATGCCAAACACGGGGTGGCGCTGGTCGAAGCCGCCTACGAGTGCAACCAGGAAGCCGGCGCGGTGTCACTGATGATTACCAGGCATTGCCTGCGTTACAGCTTCAACCTCTGCCCCAAGCAGGTCAAGGGCATCCGCCCCGACCCGATGACTTTGGTGAACGGCAAGGAAAAACTCACCTTGCGCTTCGACTGCGCGCGTTGCGAGATGCACGTGGTGGGCAAGCTGAAGGTTTCACGGCGCGGAGATGCCGCGCTTCAGACGGGCTGAACCAGCACCCAGGGCTTCACCACCACCGCCCACAGTTCGGCATCGTCATTGAACCAGGCATGCGCCTGGTCGTCGCTGACTTGGCCGAGCAGTCCCTGTTTCATCCACAATTCGACTTGCGCCTTGTCGTCGTTGGCGATCCGTGTGGCGACCTCGATCAGGTCGAGGCTGGCGGCGACGTAGACGGCGGCGCCGGCGGCAAAGAACCTTTGCAGCTCGCGCCAGGCGATGCGCGAGGTTTCCAGGTTGATCTTGGCGCGGAGGCTTTCACGGGTGTTTGTTGTCATGGCTTGTCGTCGTCGGGGAAATGTCGAACTAGCGGGATAATCCCATGGTTGAGGTTTGGTGTCGTTGTTCCTCGTCGGCAACTCCGCGTCGGAAGCGGCATAACCCGCGTATAATATGTCAGTGGCGTACCGTGAGGAAGTTTCTCCGCCCGTGGTTTTTCATTCATTCGCCGATGCTCAAGACCTCCGCACGCTGGATTTACCGAGTTGCCGCCTTTGCCCTGCTGACGGCGTGGCTGGTGTTCGCCATCGTGGTGATGGCGTTGCGCTATGGGGTGTTGCCAAATATCGGCGAGTACCGCGAGGCGATTGCAAGCTCTCTGTCGCGGAGCGTTCAGCAGCCGATTTCGATCGGGGAGATCGAGGCGGGCTGGCATGGCTTGCGGCCTTACCTGGTGTTGCGCGACGTGACGGTGCGCGATCGGCAGGGGCGCCCGGCATTGTTTCTGCGGCAGGTGGAAAATACCTTGTCGTGGTGGTCGCTGCTGAGCGGCGAGTTGCGCCTGCACAGCCTGGAGGTTTCCGGTCCGATCATGGCGGTCCGCCGCGATGCCGCTGGCAAGATTTTCGTCGGCGGCGTGGAAGTAAGCCAGGACAGCGATGAAAAGGGGTTTGCCGACTGGCTGTTGAAGCAACGCCGGGTCATTGTCCGCGATGCGGTGATTTCCTGGAACGACGATCAGCGCCAAGCGCCGCCCCTGATCCTGAAGAAATTCAATTTTCGCCTGGAGAGCCGCGGCACGCATCATCGCTTCGGACTGCGCGCCGTGCCGCCGGAAGGGCTGGCGGGGCCGCTGGATGTCCGCGGCGACCTGAGCGGCGCGGATGCGGCGGATTGGCAGGCTTGGCGCGGGGCGCTCTATGCCGCGCTGGAACGTACCGATCTGGCGGCCTGGCGCGCCTGGTTCGATCTGCCCTTCGATCTGCGGCGTGGGTACGGCGAGGTGCGCCTGTGGCTGAACGTAGACCGGGAGAATATCGCCGACGCCACCGCCGAGGTCGCCCTGAGCGATATCGACATGCGCTGGGCGCCGGATTTGCCGCGGCTGGAGCTGGTTTCGCTCAGCGGGCGGCTGGGTGGGCGTTTTTCCCATCCCGGTTATGAGTTGCGCGCGCGCCGGTTGGCTTTCGTCACTCGCGGCGGCGCGGTCTTTCCGCCGGCCGATGTACAGGCGCGCTATGCTCCGCCGTCCGGTAAAAAGCCGGAATCCGGGGAGATACGCCTCGCCGGCTTCGACCTGGGGGCGCTGGCGGCCTTGGCGGCTCATTTGCCATTTTCCGCCGAACAGCGCGCACTGCTGGCGGAGAGCCGCCCGCGCGGCACTTTTCCCGATCTGACCCTGAAATGGGAGGGGGCATGGCAGGCTCCCCGGCATTACAGCGCCAAGGGCAGTTTCGCCGGGCTGGGGGTCGAGGCCTTCAGTCTGAAGGAGGGCGGGCGCAAGCTGCCCGGCTTCAGCGGCATGAGCGGCCATTTCGACGCGGCCGAGAAGGGCGGTTCGCTGGCGTTGAATGGCCATGCCGCCGGCGCCGTTTTCCCCGGAGTGTTCGTCGAGCCTATGGCGTTCGACACCTTGGCAGCCGACGTTTCCTGGCGGGTGCGGCAGGATGGCGTGGAATTCCAGCTTTCCCGCGCCACTTTCGCCAATGCCCACTTGGCTGGCAACCTCCACGGCGATTACCACTATGTTGCCGGCCATTCCGGCCGGATCGACCTCAGCGGTCTCTTGACGCGCGCCGATGCGCGCCAGGTCGGCCGCTATCTTCCGCTGGTGGTGGGGCAGGACACCCGCGACTGGCTGGTGAAATCCCTCCACGGCGGCTACTCGCGGGATGTCCGGCTGCGCCTCAAGGGCGATCTCGCCGATTTCCCCTTCGCCGACGGCAAGCGGGGCATTTTTGAAGTGGCCGCGAAAGTGACGGACGGCATATTGGAATATGCGCCCGGCTGGCCGCGCATCGAGAACATCACGCTTGATCTGCTGTTTCGCGGTGTCCGCATGGACATCCAGGCGCACGGCGGGGCGACTTTCGGCATGAAGATCGGCAAGGTGCATGCCGCCATTCCCGATTTGCTGGCGGACGAGGAAATCCTCGAGCTGGAGGGTGCGGCGCAAGGTCCGACCGCCGATATGCTCAAATTCATCGAGCAAAGCCCGGTGGCCGGCATGATCGACAATTTCACCGAGGGCATGCGCGCCTTCGGCAACGGCAATTTCCTGCTCAACCTCAGGATTCCCCTGCGCCACAGCAAGGATCTCCAGGTGGCGGGGAGCTACCGCTTCGTCAACAACCGGGTCGAACCCGGCAACGGCTTGCCGGCGCTGGAGCAGGTCAACGGCAAGCTGGAATTCACCGGGTCGCAGGTGAAAATTCCCGGCATCGCCTTCCTGGCGCTGGGCGGGGCGGTCTCCCTCGATGGGGCGAGCCAGAAGGATGGCGCGATCCGCCTCAATCTGAAAGGCCGGGCGACGGCGGCGGGGATCGCCAAATTCGCCGCCCATCCGGCGGCGGACAGCTTGAGCGGTTCCACCGATTGGCGCGGCCAGATCGCCATCCGCAAGAAGAACGCCGAGTTTACGGTGGATTCGACAATGCAGGGGTTGGCGTCGAGCCTGCCGGCGCCGTTCGGCAAGGATGCGGCGGAGCTGGTTCCCCTGCGCCTGGAGAAAAAAAATCTCGGCGCGCAGCGCGACGCATGGCTGGCCAGCTATGGGCGGGCGCTGTTGGCGCAGGTGCAGCGCCGTTCCGATAATGGCAAGCCGGTTATCGAGCGCGGGGTAATCAACATCGGTTCCGCCAGCGCCCCGCTGCCGCCGAGCGGGGTGTGGCTGCACGGGGAGCTGGCTTATCTCAATCTCGATCCCTGGTATGCCGTGTTGGGGCAGCAAGCCGCGCCCGGAACGGGCGGGGAGTTCTCCGGCATCCATCTCAAATGCGACCGCTTTGATCTGCATGGGCGGCGTTTCAACAACGTCAAGATCAACGCGACCAGCCAGGGCGAAAACTGGAAGGCGGCCGTGCTCAGCAGCGAAATGGCCGGCGATATTTCCTGGCGTCCCGAGGGACAGGGGCGCGTCGAGGCGCGCTTGCGCCATCTGAGCGTGCCGGAAAGCGTCACGGAAATCGCCGCGCCTTCCACGAGGGTGGTCGAGCGCAATTGGCCGGCGCTCGACGTGCTGGTCGATAGTTTCCAGGTCAAGCAGAAAAAGCTGGGACGCCTGGAACTGAAGGCCAGCAACGAGGATGATGACTGGCGCATCGAACAGCTCAAGCTGAGCAACCCGGACGCCACCCTGACCATGAACGGCTTGTGGCAAGCCTGGCGGCGCAAGCCGCTGACCCGCGTCAATCTGCTGCTGGACGTGCAGGATGCGGGCAAGCTGCTGGCGCGGCTGGGTTATCCCGACACGATGAAGCGCGGCAAGGCGCGCCTGGATGGCCAGCTTTCCTGGCAGGGCAGTCCGCAGGACATCGACTATCCCAGCCTGACTGGCAGCATGAAGCTGGAGGCGCACAACGGCCAGTTCGCCAAGATCGAGCCGGGGCTTGGCAAACTACTCGGCATTCTCAGCCTGCAAGCCTTGCCGCGGCGGATTACCCTGGATTTCCGCGATATATTCAGCGAGGGATTTGCCTTCGACGATATTTCCGGTACCCTGAAAGCCAGCCGGGGCGTGCTTTCCAGCGACGATTTTCGGATAGAAGGGACGTCCGCCAAGGTGGCGATGAAGGGTGAAACCGACCTTGCGCGGGAAACCCAGAATCTCCATGTGCGGGTGGTGCCTTCCATCGGTTCCGGGATATCGGCGGCCGGTTTCCTGGCTTCGCCGGTGGTGGGAGTGACCGCCCTGGTCGTGCAGAAACTGCTGAAGGACCCGCTCGATCAGATCGCCGCCTATGAATACAGCATCGGCGGAACATGGGATAATCCGCGCGTGGAAAAAATAGTGCCTAAAGTGGAGCGGAACGAGAATGAAAGCGGGTTTTGACCGCCGGTCTCCGGTTTTGCAACGGCGCGGCGCGGCATGCGTCCGGTGGCTGATCGCCGCTTGCCTCCTGGCGCCGGCGGCGGCTTGGCCAGGACAGATGGCGGCGGTGCCCGCCGAGTTGTGGGAGCTGCCGCGCACCGCCCGCGCGGTACTGGCGCAGCCGGTATTGCGCGAGCACGTCGCCGCCCTGCTGGCGAGCGGCGACGCCGCGCTGGCGATCCATTACGGCGGCGGCGAGGAAGCGTTGCTGCGCGCCGAAGAATTGCGCGCCTGGCTGATCGCCCTGGCGGTGGACGACAAACAGATAATGCTGGCCGGCGACCTGCCGGGAGCCGGCGAGTTGCGGATTGAATTGATAACAAATCGAGGACAGCAATGACGAGTAATACCAGTTTCGCCAAGACCAAGTCGCGCTCCGCTCCGGTGGCCAAGGCCAAGCCGCAGGCCGGCATGTTTCGGGTGGCGGCGATCCAGATGGCGTCCGGCCCCAATGTCGCGGCGAATCTGAGCGAGGCGGAGCGTCTCATCGAGGCGGCGGTCGCGCAGGGCGCCAAATTGGTGACGTTGCCGGAATATTTCGCCATCATGGGCGTCAAGGAAAGCGACAAGGTGGCGGCGCGCGAGGCGGAAGGCAAGGGGCAGATCCAGAAGTTCCTGGCGCGCATGGCGAAGCAGCACAAGATCTGGCTGGTCGGCGGCTCGGTGCCGCTGGAGGCGAGCGACCCGAAAAAAGTGCGCAATTCCTGCCTGGTTTACGACGACAAGGGCAAGCAGGTGGCGCGCTATGACAAGATCCACCTGTTCGGCCTCGATCTCGGCAACGAACGCTACCGCGAGGAAGAAACCATCGAGCCTGGCGACAAGGTGGTGGTGGTGGAAACGCCGTTCGGCCGGCTTGGCTTGTCGATCTGCTACGATCTGCGCTTCCCCGAGCTGTACCGCGCCATGGGCGATGTCGATGTCATCGTGGTGCCGGCGGCGTTCACCGAAACCACCGGCAAGGCGCATTGGGAAATCCTGGTGCGCGCGCGCGCCATCGAGAACCTCGCCTACGTCATCGCTCCGGCGCAGGGCGGCTACCACTTGAGCGGACGCGAGACCCACGGCAACAGCATGATCGTCGATCCCTGGGGGGTCGTTCTCGACCGCTTGCCGCGCGGTTCCGGCGTGGTGATCGCCACCATCAATCCCGCCTACCAGGCCAGCCTGCGCAACAGTCTGCCGGCGCTGACGCACCGCACGCTGCGTCAATGTTGAACATGCCTATGAACAATATTCAGGATGTTGCCTTGCATCCCATGCTCCCTCATCCCCGTCCCTTCTCCCGCCTGCGGGAGAAGGGAGAAAAGCCCCTCGCCCGCAGGCGCACCCTAAAGGGCATAAAGGAGAGGGGTTGGGGTGAGGGCGCCTGAAAATTATTCATAGGCATAATGTTGAATCGAACAGCCTACGCAATGCTCAGAATTTGAGGAATACGAATGACCGCCAACCAAAACGCCGAACCGGGCACCCTTTTCACCCTGGCCGACAAGACCCTGCTCAAGCCTTATGGGCTGGACACCAAGTCGCTGGGCAAGGTGTTCAGCCACATGATGACGCACGAGGTCGATTACGCCGACCTGTACTTCCAGTACACCCGCGCCGAAAGCTGGAGTCTCGAAGAGGGGCAGGTCAAGTCCGGCAGCTTCAACATCGACCAGGGCGTGGGCGTGCGCGCGGTGGCGGGGGAAAAGACCGCCTTCGCCTATTCCGACGACATCAGCATGCCGGCCTTGCTGGGCGCGGCGCAGGCCACCCGCGCCATCGCCGCCCAGGGCGAGGGCAAGCATGCCCATGCGGTGCGCAATGCCGCGCTGCGCGAGTTGTATTTGCCCCACGACCCGATCGCCAGCCTCAAGGACACCCAGAAGGTCGCCCTGCTGGAAAAACTCGAACGCTACGCGCGCGGCCTCGACCCGCGCATCAGCCAGGTGATGGCGCATCTCGCCGGCGAATACGAGGTCGTGCTGATCGCCCGCAGCGACGGGATGCTGGCGGCGGACGTGCGGCCGCTGGTGCGGGTTTCGCTTTCGGTGATCGCCGAGGAAGGCGGCAAGCGCGAGCAGGGCAGCGCGGGCGGCGGCGGGCGTTTCGATTATGCCTATTTCACCGACGAAGTGTTGCGCGACTACGCGCAAAAGGCCGTGCACCAGGCGCTCATCAACCTCAACGCGCGTCCCGCCCCGGCCGGCACCATGACCGTGGTGCTGGGCGCGGGCTGGCCGGGCATCCTGCTGCACGAGGCGATCGGCCACGGGCTGGAAGGGGATTTCAACCGCAAGGGCAGTTCCGCTTTCAGCGGCCGCATCGGCGAGCGCGTCGCGGCGGCGGGAGTGACGGTGGTGGACGACGGCACCATCGCGCGGCGGCGCGGCTCGCTCAACGTGGATGACGAGGGCAATCCGACACAGTGCACGGTGCTGATCGAGGACGGCATCCTGCGCGGCTACCTGCAAGACAGCCTCAATGCCCGTCTGATGGGCGTGGCGCCGACCGGCAACGCGCGCCGCGAATCCTACGCGCACATCCCGATGCCGCGCATGACCAACACCTACATGCTCAACGGCGACAAGGCCCCGCAGGAAATCATCGCCTCGGTGCAGCACGGCCTGTACGCGGCGAATTTCGGCGGCGGCCAGGTGGACATCACCAGCGGCAAGTTCGTGTTCTCGGCGGCGGAAGCCTACATGATCGAGAACGGCAAGATCAGCTACCCGGTCAAGGGCGCCACCCTGATCGGCAACGGCCCGGACGTGCTGACCCGCGTCTCGATGATCGGCAACGACATGCAGCTCGATCCGGGCGTCGGCACCTGCGGCAAGGAAGGCCAGAGCGTGCCGGTCGGAGTGGGGCAGCCGACCTTGCGCGTCGACGGCCTGACGGTGGGGGGGACGGCATGAAACCGGCCATGGAAAGAACGCTGGGCGCGGTTGCGTTGCTGGGCGTGCTGCTGGCGCCGTCCGCCGCCGGCGCGGCGCCGTCGATGGAGCGCTTCACGCCGGGTACGCCGTACTATTTCGAGCATTTCGATCCGTCCCGGCAACCCTGGGATCCGGGACAGGATTTGAACTTCGAGGAAGTGTTCAAGAATTACCAGTACTACGAGATCGTGTTCGAGCGGAGCGGCCAGGAAATCACCGTCAAACGCTTCATTCAGAATCTCAAGGACGGCAGCGAAAGCTACTTGTTGATGCCGGATCGCTCGTTGCGCAAGAAATGAGGACGGGGTCATTTCCTTGTCATAAATGACCATTAATATTTCGAGCAATGAAATAAATTTAGGCTAGAATGAAACAGTCATAAATCAGGAGGAATGAAACCATGGCCGTGACCACCAGCAAGACGACAACCCAAAAGCCCGCGGCGAAGGCCGCCCCCGCCGCAAAAGCCGCAACGGCGAAGGCCTCCGCCCCCGCCGCGAAAGCCGCCGCGGCGAAAAAGCCCGCCGCCGAGAAAAAACCGGCGGTCAAAACCACGGCCGGCAAGAAAATGACGGTTACCCCCGAACAACATTACTGCATGGTTGCCGAAGCGGCTTATTTCCGCGCCGAGCGCAACGGCTTCATGAGCGATCCGCTGCGCGACTGGATCGAGGCGGAAGTCGAAATCGCCGCCATGCTGAGCGGCAAGAAGAAGTAATCTCAGTTTTGCCGGGCGAGCAAACGCCCGGCGGCCGCCAGAATTTCCTCTGTTGACGAGTGCCGGGTATCCACGTGGATTACCCGGCATTTTTCGTCTTCTTCCGATACCCCTTCGTCGTAAGTCAGTTGGCGCCGTAAAACGGCGAGGTTGGCTTCCGAGGCGTCCTCCCCCCGTTCTTCCCGTTGTTCGATACGTTGCCGCAGAATTTCCGGCGGTGCTTGCAGGTCGAGGATGGCAAATCCAGCGCCCAGTTTCTCCGCCATGTCCCGAAAAATTCCCCGCTCGGAACGCCGCAGAAAAGCGGCGTCGACGATGACCGTAAAGCTGGCGCCGGCGATGGCCTGCGCCAGTTCCGCCAGCTTGCGGTAGGTGAGGCGGTGCGCGTCCTCCGTGTAGAGTCCGCCGCCGATTTCAGAGTGGCTGCGCGCCGTCGCTTCCAGGCCGAACAAGCGTTTGCGCTCGACATCGGAACGGATGCGGATGGCGCCGAGACGGATGGCCAGTTCGCCGGCCAGGGTGGTTTTGCCGGAGCCGGAGAGACCGTGGGTGATGAGGATAAAAGGCCGCATGCGGCGGGTGAAGGTTTCGGCCAAGGCAAGATATTCGCGGCATTGATTCAGCGCCGCACCTTTCAGGAAGCGTTCGGCGGCGCCGAGGACGGCTACCTTGGCGCGCACCAGGGCGCGGTATGCCAGGTAGTAGGGCAGCACCGCCGCGCCGGCATAATCGCCGCTTTGTTCCAGGTAGCTGTTGAGCAGGCGCCAGGCGAAGTCAGGTCGGCGGCGGTCGTGCAAATCCATGGCGAGAAAGGCGATTTCGCTGATTACGTCGATCCAGCGCAGATTCTCGTTGAATTCGATGCAGTCGAAGGGGGTGATCTCTCCCTCGAACAGCGCCAGATTGGCCAAATGCAGGTCGCCGTGGCATTCGCGCACGCCGCCATGCTCCTTGCGCTTGGCGAATTCCGCCTTCAAGCGCAGGAATTCGCTGTCGCTCCATGCCTGCAAGGCATCCAGGCGCTGCAAGTCGGCCGCTTGATCGAGGCGCGGACGTATCTGCTCGAAATTTTGCCGCACCGGTTGGCGTACCGCGGCGGCAGCGCCGAACGGGCTGTCCGGCGCGGCGCGCGCCGCCGTCCGGTGAAAATCGGCGATTCGGCGCGCGAGGGCGTCGATGTGGGCGGATTGCAGGGCGCCTTGCTGGAGCATGACGTCGAGCCGCGCGGCGGCGGGGAAGCGGCGCATCTTCACCGCGAATTCGAGGGCTGCGCCCTCACCGCCCAGTTGCGGCGCGGCGGCGCTGCCGCATAGGGGAACGACGTCGAGATACAGGCGCGGCGCCAGGCGCTGGTTGAGGCGCAGTTCTTCCGCGCAATAAAAGCGCCGCTTGTCGAGCGAGCTGAAATCGAGAAAGCCGAAATCCACCGCTTTCTTGATTTTCCAGGCAAAATCCCCGGCGAGCAGCACCCACGAGATATGGGTTTCCACTATTTCCACCGGCTGCGGCAGGCTGTTGCGCAAGCCTTGGATCAATCGGCTCTGCGCTTCTTGTTGCGGATCTTCCATGATGGCGAGAGATCGGGCTTATGGGTTACTGTTCCCGGTCTCCTTATTCCTCCCGGCAATTTGGCCGACGTTGAGCTTGCGAAGCGACCCTTAGGACTAATATAGCATTACAATATGGCTGCCAAGGCCTCCCACCTTGCGCGCCATGAGATTTTCCACTGCTTGCAGGAGGAGCAACATTGCGGACTGCCTATATTTCCCATCCCGCCTGCCTGAAGCACGACATGGGCGGTCATCATCCCGAGTGTCCGGCGCGGCTGCGCGCCATTGATGACCAGTTGATCGCTTCCGGCCTGATGGCGTTTCTCGATCGCCGGGAGGCGCCCCGCGCGGCCGGCGAACAGCTTTCCCGCGTCCACGCCCCGGCCTATGTCGAACGGATAGGGGAAATGGCGCCGGCTTCCGGCCTGGCGTACCTCGACGGCGACACGGCGATGTGCCCGGATACGCTGGAGGCGGCTTACCGCGCCGCCGGGGCGGTGGTGCTGGCGGTCGATCTGGTGATGAAGGGCGAGGCGGAGAATGCCTTCTGCGCCATCCGTCCGCCCGGCCATCACGCCGAGTCGGCGCGCGCCATGGGGTTCTGCATTTTCAACAACGTCGCGGTGGGGGTCATGCATGCCATCGCCCGGCACGGCTTGCAACGGGTGGCGATCGCCGATTTCGACGTGCATCACGGCAACGGCACCGAGCAGATTTTCCACGACGATCCCCGCGTCATGCTCTGTTCGACCTTTCAGCACCCCTATTATCCGGGATGCGGCGCCCACAGCGGCAACGACCACATCATCAACGTGCCGCTGCCGGCAGGCACCGACGGAGCGGCCTTCCGCGCCGCGGTCGAGAAACACTGGCTGCCCGCGCTGGAGCGTTTCCAGCCGCAGATGCTGTTCATCTCGGCGGGCTTCGATGCGCACTGGGAAGACAGCATGGCGCAGTTCGAGCTGAAGGAATCCGATTACGCCTGGGTGACCGCCGAGCTGAAGAGAATTGCCGCCCAATACGCCCATGGCCGCATCGTCTCGGTACTGGAAGGAGGCTACGAACTCTCCGCCCTGGGACGCAGCGTGCTGGCGCACGTCAAGGAATTGAGCGGACTATGAAACGATTCGTTCTCGACCCCCAACACTGGTGGTGGCCGCTGCTCATCTGGGCGGCGGTGGCGGCGGTTTCGCTGGGCTGGAGCTGGCGCGAACTCGATCATCATGGACGCGAACTGGCGGCCAACGAAGGGCGCTTCGTGTTCAAGATGGTCGAATCGGTGCGTTTGTGGAATGCCGGCCACGGCGGCGTGTACGCCCTGGTCAACGAACGCACCAAGCCCAACCGCTACCTGGAGGTGCCGGAACGCGACATCGTTTCCCGCTCCGGCAAATCGCTGACCTTGCTCAATCCGGCCTACATGACGCGCCAATTGGCCGACGTGGTGCTCGAACACAGCGGGATAGCGGTACACCTGACCAGCCTCAAACCGCTCAATCCCGGCAACAAGGCCAACCCATGGGAAGCCGCCGCGCTCGCCTCGTTCGAGCAAGGCGTGGCGGAACACTCGGAATTCGTCGTCGAGGAAGGGCGCACCTTGTCGCGCTATATGGCGCCGTTGCGCGTCAAGGAAGCCTGCATGAATTGTCACCGCAAGCAGGGCTACAAGATCGGCGACATTCGCGGCGGCCTGAGCGTGGTATTTCCCGCCGATCCGATACTGGCGCCGCTGCGCGCGGAAAAACGCAACCTGGCGGCGGCGCACTTGGCGGCGTGGCTGTTGCTGTCGGCGCTGACGGTATTTTTCCTGTGGCGCTTGCGTTCGCAGATGCTGATGCTGGAGGAAGCCAGGACGCAGCAGGAATACTTGGTGGAAGTGCGCACCGCCGAACTCAAGGAGCAGGTGAAGGAAAGGGAGCAAGCCGAGGCGCAATTGCGCCAATTGATTAATTCCTCCGGCGAGGGCATCTACGGCGTGGATCTGGCCGGCCATTGCACCTTTTGCAACCCGGTGGCGCTGCGCCTGCTGGGGCGCAAGGATGCCGCCGAGGTGCTGGGGCGGAACATGCATGACTTGATCCATGCGCCGTGCCCCGATGCGGATCGCCAGCCATCCGGCATGTGCCGCCTGGGAGCCTACCGCAACGGCGCCGCCGTGCATGTCGAGGAAGACGCCTTCTGGCGCGCCGACGGCAGCGCGATTCCGGTCGAATACCGTTCCCACCCGATTTTCGCCGACGGCAAGGTAAGTGGCGCGGTGGTGAGTTTTTCCGACATCAGCGCGCGCATGGAAGCGCAGAAGGATATGTGGAACAAGGCCAATTACGACGAACTGACCACGCTGCCCAACCGCAACCTGTTCTACGACCGCCTCGAACAGGCCATCGCCCATTCCGCCCGCGGCGGGTCGCAGGTGGCGCTGCTGTTCATCGACCTCGACGGCTTCAAGGAAGTCAACGACCGCTACGGCCACGATGCCGGCGACGAGCTCTTGCGCATCGCCGCCGAGCGGCTGGCGAGGAGCGTGCGCGACAGCGATACGGTGGCGCGCATGGGCGGCGACGAATTCACCATCGTGCTGCCGCAAGTGGCGGAGGCCAGCGAAGTGCAAGTGGTCGCGGCCAAGACCCTGGAGCAACTCTCCCAACCCTTCATGCTGGGCAACCGGGAAGTTCGCGTGTCCGCATCGGTGGGCATCGCGCTCTATCCGCGCGACGGCGGCAACGGCATTACCCTGATAAAGCATGCCGACGTGGCGATGTACCGCGCCAAGGAAAGCGGGCGCAACGCCTACCGGTTCTTTTCCGACGGGGACGATTGAGGCGTGTGGGAGCGGCTGCGAGGCCGCTCCCACAATGGAATCAGCCTTCCAGGTAATCCACCAGTATCCCGCTGGTGCGGCGCAGGCGTTGGCTGAGCAGGCGCGCCACCTTCATCAGGATTTTGACGCCCAGCGCGGGCTTTTCCTGCGCTAGGCGGCTGAAGTTGTGGCGGGTGAGGATCGCCAGCGTGGTTTCGCTTGCCGTGATGGCGCTGGCCGAGCGCGGTTCGCCGTCCACCATCGCCATTTCCCCCAGGGTCTTGCCGCGGTCCACCGATGAAACGATCCGATCTTCGGCATCGCGGGCTTCCTTGAGAATATCCACCTGCCCTTCCAGGATCAGGCACATGTAGTCGCCGCTGTCGCCTTCGCGGAACAGGGTGACGTTGCGGTCGGCGCGATAGGCCTGCATGTAGTTGGACAGCGCCTCGATTTCCTGCCATTCCAGGTCGTTGAAAATGTTTGAGTTTTCCAACATCCTGCAAAATTCGTCGTGAAAGGCCGAGCCGGCGCCAAGCAATTCCAGTTCGCCGGATGAAGCGGTGTTTATACCTGATTTTGTCATGCTGGCAGTTCCTGAAATAAACCTAAATTCCTTATTTGAACCACGGGGAACATGGGGGGAAATCGGGAAAACAACCGGTTGAAAGAGATAGGCCGTTCACCCGCCGGGTGAGCGGCATTTTCTTCATGCCTCGCCGCAACTCCATCATTTCCCCATGTTCCCCGTGGTTAAACCGCGTTTTTTTGGATAAATGAATTCAGCCCCGAATTTAGCACAGCCCGCGCCATGCCGTGAAGGGATGCGGTAAAATTGCACGGTATCCGCACTTAAACCAGAAAGAGGAACGAAATATGAAAAAAACGGCAACCTTGTTGACCGCCGCCCTGTTTGCCCTGTCCGCCGCCGCACCCGCCGCCGCGGACGATGATAGCCTGGTCATGGTGCCGGCCGAGAAGCCCGTCAAGGCAGTCAAGCCTGTGGCCAAACCCGTCAAGGCGAAAAAAGCCAAGAAGGTCAAGAAAGCCAAGCACAAGTCCATTCGCGCCTCCAAGAAGCGCCCCTAACCGGAAGCCGTTGTGCCGGGCTGCCCCGCCGGCGCGCGAAGACATTTCAGGGGCGCCCGGCGCGTCCCCGTCTACACCGTCATCTTGCGGTAGCTTTCCATCCGCCGTTCGCTGATTTTTCCTCCCGCCACGGCTTCCCGTATCGCGCAGTCCGGCTCGACCAGATGCTTGCAATCGTTGAAGCGGCAATGCCCCAGGTAGGGGCGGAATTCGACGAAGGCGTGAGTGATGTCGTCGCGGCTCAGGTGATGCAGGCCGAACTCCTGCATGCCGGGCGAGTCGATGATGTGGCTGACGGCGTCGAGATGATAGAGCTGGGCGTGGGTGGTGGTATGTTTGCCGGAATTCAGCGCTTGCGAGATTTCCTGGGTGCGCGCCGCGACATCCGGCAACAGGGCGTTGACGATGCTCGATTTGCCCATCCCGGATTGCCCCACCAGCACGCTGGTTTCGCCTTGCAGCCAAGGGCGCAGCGGGGAAATATCCCGTTTGGCGGAGAGCGCCAACAGCGGGTAGCCCAGGCTGCGGTACGGCTCCAGCTTCTCCATGGCCTTCGCGCTCGCTTCCGCCATGTCGCTCTTGTTCAGGACGATCAGCGCCTTGATCGAGGCGGCCTCGGCGGCCACCAGGCAGCGGTTGACCAATTCCTCGTAAAACGCCGGCTCGGCGGCGATCACCACGACGATCTGGGTGACGTTGGCGGCGATCAGCTTTTCCCGGAAAGCATCGGAACGGTACAGCAGTGAATGGCGCGGGGCGATGCTCTCGATCACGCCCTGGTCGGCGCTGGTCAGTTTGATGGCGACACGGTCGCCGCAGGCGGCGCCGCCTTTCTTGCCCCGCGTGACGCAGGGGACGATGCCTCCCTCCGGCAGCTCCACCAGGAACTGGCGGCCGTAGGCGGCGACGACCTGGCCTTCCGGCATTACTTGAAGCGGTAATACTGCTTGTTGAGATACGCCCCCACGTGCGCCTCTTCTTCCGGGAACCAGCCCGCGCCGCTGTTGGCGTTGCAGGCGCTGATCTGAGCCTGGAGCTTTTGCGGGGTCTTGATCTTGCGCTCCATGCGGCTGTAGATCGCCGAGCCGTCTCCCCCCACCATCGAGGCGTGGCAGGAAGCGCAGGATTTGTCGTGCAGGATCTTGCCGGTTTTCGCGTCACCCTTGGCGAAGAGGTCGGCGGCTCCGGCGGAAGCGGTGATGCAGAACAACAGCGGCAGGGTAAGCAGGGTACGCATGGCAGCTCCTTTTATCATGTGACGGCGATTCAATTCTAGTTGACTTTAGTCAGCCGCGCGATACGGATCGCGGCGGGCGGGTGGCTGTCGTAAAACACCGAATGCAGCGGGTCGGGGGTGAGGGTGGCGGCGTTGTCGTTGTAGAGCTTGACCAGTGCGCGGGTGAGGGCGGCGGCATCGGCGTGGCGGGCGGCGTAGCGGTCGGCCTCGAATTCGTGGCGGCGCGAATGGTAGCTGGCTAGCGGCTGCAAGGGGAAGGTGAATACCGGGCTGACCAGGAGGAACAGCACCAGCGCCATGGCGGTGCCGGGGGTGGCGACGCCCAGGCCGGCGAAGAACCATGCCTGTTCCATCAGCCAGCCGAGCAGCCACAGGCCGGCGAGGCTCATGAAAAAGATCAGGGCGATGCGCTTGACGATGTGGCGGTGCCTGAAATGGCCGAGTTCGTGCGCCAGCACCGCGACGATTTCGTCGTGGTCGAGGCGCGCCAGCAGTGTGTCGAAAAAGACGATGCGGCGCGCCTTGCCGAAGCCGGTGAAATAGGCGTTGCCGTGCGTGGTGCGGCGCGAGCCGTCCATCACGAACAGCCCCCGCGCCTGGAAGCGGCATTCGGCCAGGAGTTTTTCGATCCGCTCTTTCAGGCTTGCGTCATCGAGCGGGACGAATTTGTTGAAGAGCGGCGCGATCAGGGTCGGGTACAGCGCCAGCATCAGCAGATTGAAAGCCATCCACGCCAGCCACACGTACAGCCACCAGTTTTCCCCCATCCGTCCCATCAGCCACAGCACCCCGAGCAGCAGCGGAATGCCCAGGGCGGCGCCGAGCGCGGCCTGTTTCGCCAGGTCGGCGAGGAACAGGCGCAGGGAGGTCTTGTTGAAGCCGAAGCGTTCGTCGATGACGAAGGTGTGGTAGAAGCCCAGCGGCAGTTCGGCGGCGGCGATAATCAGGAAAACCGCCAGGACCAGGGCGGTTCCCTGCCACAGCGCGCCGCCCGGCAGACCCGCAACGGCGGTGTTGAGCGCCTCCAGCCCTCCGCCCAGGGTAAAGGCCAGCAGCAATGCGCTTTCCAGCAGGGCATGGGCGATTCCCAGGCGAGTTTTGGCGATCGTGTAATCGGCGGCCTTGCGGTGCGCCTCCAGGCCGATCTGCGCGGCGAATTCGGCGGGTACTCGTTCGCGGTGCGCCCGGATGTGCTTGACGTGACGCCATGCCAGCCACAGGCGCATGGCTAGCGTCAGGGCGAGGGCGGCGAGAAACAGCAGGGTAAAGGGCGTCATGGGGGTTTTTTCGGGGCTTGCTTACTTCCGCATGGCGGATGTGACAAAATAGACAGATCCGCGAGAACCAATAAAAAGGCATTATGGCACAAGACTGCAACAACCTTATCTGGATAGACTTGGAAATGACCGGTCTGTTCCCGCACCGCGACCGCATCATCGAGATTGCGGTGGTGATTACCGACGGCCAGCTCAACGTGCTGGCCGAAAGCCCGGTGCTGGTGGTGCACCAGAGCGACGAGCTGCTGGACGGCATGGACGCCTGGAATACCTCCACCCACCGCAAGTCCGGCCTCACCGACAAGGTGCGCGCTTCCACGCTGGACGAGGCGGAAGCCGAAAGCCGGATGCTGGCGTTTATCCAGCCGTACGTTCAGGCAAAAAAGTCGCCGATGTGCGGCAATTCGATCTGCCAGGATCGGCGTTTCCTGGCCAACTACATGCCCAAGCTGGAAGATTATTTCCACTACCGCAACCTCGACGTCAGCACTCTCAAGGAGCTGGCCAAGCGCTGGAAGCCGCAGATTTACGATGGTTTCAAGAAAGCCAACAAGCACCAGGCTCTGGCGGACATTTACGAGTCGATAGACGAGTTGAAATATTACCGTGCTAATTTCCTCCGAGAATAAAATGTAGGAGCGGCCTCCCGGCCGCGACCGGGAGGCCGCTCCTGCCCAGGCGAACCGAATTACTCTCGATAGAACAGGAAGGTCAGAATGAAGCAAGGCACCACTTTCGTGCTCGAGGTGAATCCGCGGATTCCCCGTAGGCTGTTGCGTCTCGACGAGTTGGCGAACAATTTGTGGTATTGCTGGGACAAGCCGACGCGCACCCTGTTCGCCCGGCTTCATCCCGGCCTGTGGGACGCGGTGGGGCACAACCCCAAGGTGTTCCTGCGCCGCGTCGATGAGCAGCGCCTGGTCGATGCCAGCGACGACCAGGTGTTCCTGGCCACCTACAACCGCGTCCTGTCGGCCTACGATACCTACCACAACGAGCCGATGCGCCGGGGAGGGCTACAGGAGCAGTTCAAGGCGGACGACCTGATCGCCTACTTCTGCGCCGAATTCGGCTTTCACGAGAGCTTCCCGATTTATTCCGGCGGCCTGGGCATCCTGGCAGGCGACCACTGCAAGGCGGCCAGCGACATGCGTCTGCCCTTCGTCGGCGTCGGGTTGCTGTACCGCCAGGGTTATTTTTCCCAGATCATCGACGGCGAGGGCAACCAGATCGCCACCCATAGCGATTCCGATTTCGAGGATCTGCCGGTATCGCCGGCGCTCGACGCCGACGGCAAGGAAATCCGCGTCACCGTCGAATTTCCGGGGCGCACGGTGACGATCAAGGTTTGGCAGGCGCGCGTCGGTCACGTTTCGCTGTGCCTGCTCGATACCGACATCGAGGAAAACTCCCCGGAAGACCGCGACATCGCCCACCAGCTCTACGGCGGCGACCGCAACACCCGCATCACCCAGGAGATCATCCTCGGCGTCGGCGGCGTGCGCGCCCTGGCGGCGCTGGGTCTGAAGCCGACGGTCTGGCACATCAACGAAGGCCATGCGGCGTTCCTCATCCTGGAGCGCATCCGCAACCTGGCATCGGCGGCGGGGCTGGATTTCGCCAGCGCGTTGGAAGCAGTGGCGGTGAATACGGTGTTCACCACCCATACCCCGGTGCCGGCGGGACACGACCATTTCGCCGAAGACATGATCTGGCACTATTTCCAGCATTGCTGCGAGGAAATGCACATCGGCCGCGACGATTTCCTCGCCCTGGGGCGGACGCCGGACGGCCCGGACTTCAACATGACCAACCTGGCGATACGCGGCTCGCGCCGCCAGAACGGGGTATCGCGCATCCACGGCGGAGTCTCCTCGCAGATTTGCGCCAGCCTATGGCCGCAGATCGTCCCCGAGGAAAACCCCTTGAGCTACGTCACCAACGGCGTACACGTGCCGACCTTCCTGGCGCAGGAATGGATCGACCTGTTCGACAACTATTTCGGCTACGAGTGGCGCCACCGCATGTCCGACGCTGACTACTGGGCGCAGCACATCGACGACATCCCCGATCATCTGTTCTGGAGCGTGCGCCAGTCGCTCAAATCGCAGATGCTGCAACTGCTGCGCTTCCGCATCAGCCAGCAGCACTTCCGCAACCACGGCAGCGAAGCGCACCTCGACCGCCTGCTCAAGCACGTCGATAGCTACGACCCCAACGTCCTGACCATCGGCTTCGCCCGCCGCTTCGCCACCTACAAGCGCGCCGCGCTGCTCTTTGAAGACCGCGACATGCTGCGCCAGCTGCTGGCGGACAACGACCGGCCGGTGCTGTTCATCTTCGCCGGCAAGGCGCACCCCGCCGATCATCCCGGCCAGGATCTGATCCGCCACATCCACGCGCTGGCGCACATGCCGGAATTCGAAGGCAAGGTGCTGCTGGTGGAAGGCTACGATCTCGGCCTGGCGCGCCGCCTGGTGGCGGGCGTGGACGTATGGCTGAACAACCCGATTTACCCCCTGGAAGCGAGCGGCACCTCCGGCATGAAGGCCGGCATCAACGGCGCCATCAACCTCTCGGTGCTGGACGGCTGGTGGGGCGAGGGCTACGACGGCACCAACGGCTGGGCGATCAAACCGTCGCCGACCTACGTCGACGACGGTCGGCGCAACAAGGAAGACAGCCAGGAACTCTACGACATCCTGCGCAACCGCGTCTTCCCACTGTATTACCACCGCGGCAAGATGGGCTATTCCGTCGATTGGGTGAAGGAAGCCAAACGCTCGATCGCCACCGTGCTGCCTCAATACAACGCCAGCCGCATGGTGGGCGAATACGTGTCGCGCTTCTACCTGCCGGCGAGCCAGCAGGGCGTGGTCTATGCCGAAAACGGCTACGCCAACGCCAAGCTGCTGGCGGCCTGGAAGAGCAAGGTGCGCGCGGCCTGGCACAATATCGCCATGCGCCGGCTGGATACGCCGCAGAAACACATCCGCTTCGGCGACAAGGTGCGCCTCGAAGTGGCGGTGCGCCTCGACGGCCTGGAACCGGACGACGTGGTGGTCGAACTGCTGATCCGCCGCCCGACCAAGAAAGACGGCAGCGATTACCTGCACTTCGGCTTCACCTGCCAGGGACTGATCGCGGAAACCGGCGAATGCCGCTTTGCCCTCGACCTGTCGCCCGACATGTGCGGCCGGCTGGACTACAAGGTGCGCGCTTTCCCACACCACCCCCTGCTGACCCACCCGCTGGAAATGGGTTTGATGCAGTGGCTGTAGGGCGGCTTGGCAGGCAATTCCAATGGATCACTGGAGCAACCCCGTTCGTCCGATGGCGGCGAAGCACGTTTATATGGCTTACACAACCTATTGTCATTGGATGCGAGTCGGGTTAGCCGCCTGCTTGCTGTCTGGATTGAGTTTGGCCATGTCTGCCTATGCCGCGGATGAAGACAACCAACGCTTTCACGAAAATCAATTGCGGCGCCAGCAACAGATGGAATTGGAGCGTGAACGGCGTTTCGAGGCCAAGCCCGACGCCATCGGCCCCGTACCTCCGGTAAGGGCGGTTGAAGAGATTGGCGAGGAAAAACCCTGTTTCGTCGTGCGCGAGATACGGTTTGAACTTGTCAAAGGCAGCCATGCTTCGGCATCCTGGAAAAATGAATTTTCCTGGGTCGATTCGTTGTCCCAGCGCATGGCCGGCAAATGCCTGGGAGTGCAGGGTCTGAATCGCGTCATCCAGGAATTGACCGAAGAAGCCATACGGCGTGGCCGCACTACGACACGCTTCACGTTTCCTCACCAGGATTTCTCTCAGGGGGTGTTGCACGTTGGGGTTGCCCCCGGACTTATTGGTGGGATACGCTTCTCCGATCCCGAAACAGGCGGAAGCTGGAAAACCGTTCTACCGCTTCGTCCCGGTGATCTTCTCGATCTGAGGGCTATCGAGCAAGCGGTGGAACAACTCGGACGCCTTGCTTCTCTCGATGCGACCTTCGACCTGCTTCCCGGCGAGGGAGTGGGTGAATCCGAAATCCTGATTAAGCGGAAATGGAGCAAGCCGTGGCGCATGTCCCTGTCTCTGGACGATTCCGGCGTCAAAGCCACGGGACGCTACAACACCAACGCCACGCTTGCTTACGACAACCTTCTTGGCATTAACGATCTGCTTTCCTTTACCGCGGGTAGCGGAACGCTTATCGAAGGGCTTGGGCAAAGCAGCCGTAATGCCAGCTTCGCTTATAGCATCCCTTACGGCTATTGGACTTTCTCATCACACCTGAGCACCTATGATTACCGGCAGGTTATCCAGGGAGCATTCCAGAAATTCGCCCGGTCAGGCAATACCCAGTCCGCCGAATTCAGGGTGGATCGTATATTGCACAGAACTCAATCATCCCGGACAGGAATCGACCTGCGGGTGTTGCGACGGCAAAGCCGCCAATTTATCGATGATGTCGAACTTGAAGTCCAGCGGCGGAACACCACATCCATTCAAACAGGCTTAACCCATCGCCATTACCTGGGATCGGCTATTTTCGATGGTTCTGTTGCGGTACGCCAAGGCGTGCCGTGGCTGGGAGCGTTGGCGGATGCGCCGGACCTTCCCGCAGAAAGCCCAACCACGCGCTACACGATGAAAATCCTTGATGCAACGCTGGATGTTCCCTTCAAGATCGGTGCGTTGCCTTTACAGTATCGTATTAACGGCCGTGCCCAGCAGACCACCGACTTGGTGCTCGGCGCCGAATTTTTCTCCATCGGCAGCCGTTATAGCGTGCGCGGATTCGATAGCGAACATAGCTTGGCCGCGGAGAGCGGCTGGTTTGTGCGTAACGAGCTGGGCATGAAATTGCCGGGCAATTTGCCGGATATCTACGTGGCATTCGATGCAGGTGAGGTGTCTGGTCCTGGCACGGCGCTTCTGGCGGGAAACCGTTTGGAAGGTTTCGCTTTCGGCGTGCGCAAGATGCTGGGAGGATTTTATTTCGACATTTTCATCGGGACGCCGATTCGGCAGCCACGAGGGTTCGGCGCCGACAAGACATCGGCCGGTTTTCAGCTTAATGCCAGTTTCTAGAGGGCTGCGGCATTGAATCGGAGCCATTGCACAACAACTTCATTTTGACTAATAACTTGTTGTATCGGTACGGCATTGACCACTATTTATATGCCATTGTGATATGATATTGTCCTAGACAGGTATCCTCTTTTCCCCTTAATCTCCCACCGGATGATTTGGAGGATACCCGCCGTTTTGTAACGGTAGCCAGCAGAAGCATCTCCTCATCGTCTCTAAGCGACCCCGTAATTTCTATGCATCGGTGCACCTGCATTCGACATATGAGGGGCATTTTGTCGTTTTGGGAGAGAGCCTTGCGAAATACGTTGTTGTGCAAGTCGATTGCATTAACCACTCTGGGGTGTTTTCTCGGCCAGACCACCTTGGCGCTGGCGGATATAACCACCGCGCAGGGCGTCGGAGGGCAAAAACCCTTCGTCGTCCAGGCCGGCAACGGCGTGCCTGTCGTCAATATCGTCACTCCCAACGCCTCGGGCGTTTCCCATAATGTCTACAACAGCTTCAATGTCGGCGCCGAGGGGGCGATTCTCAACAACAGCCATAAGATTGCAGATACTCAACTAGGCGGCCGTATCCCCGCCAACCCTTATATCCGTTATGCCGCACGGGTCATCGTCAACGAGGTTGCCGGGCAGACTGCCAGCCGCCTCGCTGGTCCGCTCGAAGTCGCCGGCCAATCAGCCGAAGTGGTCATTGCCAATCCTTACGGCATTACCTGCAACGGCTGCGGCTTCCTCAACACGCCCAGCGTCACTTTAGCCACTGGCGTTCCCCGGTGGTCGCCTCTCGGAGACTTGGCTGGCTACAATATCGGTCAGGGCGCGATTGCAATTGAAGGGCAGGGGTTGAACGCCAACAACCTGGAGCAGGTTAGCCTTTTATCCCGTTCGATCATCGTCAATGCCGAGTTGTGGGCGAACCAACTCAACGTCGTGGGGGGGGCGGACACTCCCACGGGAGGGGGGGCGACCGCTGCCGTTCCCGGAACCGGCGGCGTGCCAGCCTTCTGGCTCGACGTAGGCGCATTGGGCGGCATGTATGCTAACCGTATTCGCCTCGTCGGCACCGAAGCCGGGTTGGGCGTCAACACGCAAGGCACCATCGCCGCTCTTGCCGGCGATATCCAGCTCGCATCCCATGGCAGCCTTACCCTAGGCGGAAAATTTGTTGCCGCTCAAAACCTGAACATTGCCACTGGCGGAGACATCGCCAACAGTGGCAGCCTGTTCGCCAAAGGCGACCTGACCATCAACGCGGACGGGGCGATCGGCAGCAGCGGCACCCTTGCTTCGACCGGTCAGTTGACGGCTGCCGCCCGCCGCATCGCAATTTCCGGAAACCTAGCCAGTGGACTGGATGAATCGGGAAAGCTTATCACTCCATCGAATCTTGCTCTTATGGGCAAAGATGAAATCAATGTCTCAGGCAAACTGCTTTCCGGGAATCAAATAGCTCTCGATGCCAAACATGCCATTCTCGACGGCAGCCGGATCGAAGCAAGGCATGATGTCCATATCAGCGCCACGGATGGCGTCCTTGCCGCCCGGAACACGGTTCTTGTCTCCGAAAGCGGCATCACGGTGAATGCCGGCGGCGCTATCGACTTCTCAGGCGCTATGGTCGGATCGCAACGGATCGTGGTCGGCGGCGGATCGGTCAATTTCCAGGGGGCGCACCTTACTGCCTCGGGGGATGGCGGCTTGTCGGTAAAAGCTGGCGGCAGTGTAGATACAACGAACGCCGTCCTGGAGTCACAGGTTGGTCCGGTCGAGATAAAGGCCGGACGTCTCGTCAATCAAGGCGGCCAAATTACCGCTCAGAGCGGTGACGTTCGCATCGGTGCCGGCGCGGAAATAGACAATCGAGGAGGTCTGATAGGCGGAAATGCCGCTGTCACCGTAACCGGCGGCGACCTGGACAATAGCGGCGGCAAAATCCAGTCCGGTACGCAACTCAGCATCCAACTGGACGGCAGCCTGCGCAACCAGGGGGCAATCCTTGCCGGCGGCGATCTCGAACTGCGAACCCGCGATCTCTCCAACGGGAGTGGCGAAATCAGCAGTAGCGGCGCTTCCTTCATCGACATCAGCAGTTATCTCGACAATGGTAAAGGAACTATCGAAAGCGGTCAGGAATTGATACTTGCGGCGGGCAGCCTGAACAACGACCAGGGGATGCTGGCCGCTCTGGGAGCGGGGAACTCCAGCATAGCCGTGGCGGGTGCTTCCACCAACCGGAACGGGCTGATCGGCGCAAATGGCGTCTTGACGTTGACCTCCGGCTCCCTGGGCAACGCCACGGGACATATCGCCGCCCAAGGGGTGCTGACGCTTGCCGTCGGCGGGGAACTGGATAATGCATACGGTCTGATTTCCGGCAACACACTGGCGGTTGGCGCCGGTTCGGTCAGCAATGCGGGGGGCGCCATCAGCGGCGGCGCCGGACTGCTCACCATCAATTCCACCGGCGGTATCGGCAATGCGGGCGGCACCATCGGTAGCGATGCCGACGTGGAACTGTCGGCGGCCACTCTCGACAACCGGGGCGGGAAAATCCAGGCCGGCAATAACGCCACCCTCAAGCTGGATAATTCTTTGGACAACCGGGACGGCCTCCTCCAGGCCGGCAACACCCTCAACCTCATAGTGCCCGTCTTCACCGGTATCGGCGGCGTCCTGCTCGCTCCCAACGTGGGCATTACCACCAACGATTTCACCACGGCGGGCACTCGCTTCGCCATTTCCGGCAACCTCAAGCTCGACATTGCCAACATCCTGGACAATACCTCCGGCGTTATCGGCGCCTCCGGCATCGACATCAAGGCCGCCACGGTCATCAACGCCGATGGCCGCATCGAAACCCCCGGCAGCCTTTCCATCCAGGCGCAAAATATTGACAACTCCCGTGGCGCCATTGCCGCCACGGGGGCGCAGGCAGTGGATGTGCGCGCTCAGAACGTTCTCGACAATCGTGCCGGCGGCATTTCCGGCAACGGCAACCTCCAAATCCAGGCAGGCACGCTGCTCAACCGTGGCGGCGCCCTCCAAGCCCTGCAAGATCTGACGGTGAGCGTGGCCGGGCTTGTCGACAATCGCTCCGATGGCGTTGCCGCCGGGCAACTCCTGGCGGGCGGCAAGCTGGACGTGACTGCGGGGAGTGTCGATAACAGCGGTGGATTGCTCGCCGCCACCCTCATCAAAACCGACATCGCCGGCGGTTTCGGCAACCAAGGCGGGCTGCTCGAAGGACAAAGCCTGGATGTGTCCGCCGGCGCCATCGGCAACCAAGGAGGGCGCCTGCTTGCCTGGGGCGGCGATACCAGCCAAATCCGCGCTAAAAATCTGTTCGACAACAGCGGCGGCCAGGCCGTCGGCAACGGCGGCCTGGCAATCGCCGCAGGTAGCCTGGTAAACGCCGCACAGTCTGGGCAAGGTGGAATTTTCCAAGCGCGAGAGCAACTGCAAATCATCGTCAGCGGCGATTTGACCAATAGCGGCGGAATTCTGGCCGCCCAGACGCTTAACAGCGCTGTCGGCGGAATGCTCGACAACCGTGCCGGATGGATCGAAGGCCATAATTTCCAGATGCAGGCAGGCAGTCTGGATAACGAGGGCGGACAAATCCTGTCTACCGGCGCCGCCCTGTCGCAAATACAGGTGACCGGCCAAGCAAACAATCAAGGCGGCAGTATCGCCGCCAACGGCAGCCTTCACATACAGTCCGGCGGCTTGGTCAATGCAGCGAGCACGATCCAGGCACTGCAAGATCTGACCGTCGGCAGCACCGGTCAAGTGGACAACCGCACGGCGGGACAGCTTCTGGCGGGTGGGCAGATCGGCCTGACCGCCGGCAGCGTGGAAAACGGCGGTGGTTTGATAAGCGCCGGAACCATGCTTAACACCGACATCACCGGCATCCTCGACAACCGGGATGGCCGCATCGAGGGCGGCGGCCTGAACGTAGCAGCCGGCTCCATCGCCAACCGGGGCGGGAGCCTGTTTGCCCTGGCCACGGAAACCGGCCGAATCCGTATTCAAGACCTGCTCGACAACACGGGTGGCCGGATTGCTGGAAATGGCGGCCTGTCCATCGTGGCGGGTAGTCTGGTGAATGCCGCGCAGGCTGGGCAAAACGGCATTCTCCAGGCACAAGACCAACTGCAAGTCACGACTGTCGGCGGCCTGGCCAACAGCGGCGGCATCTTGTCCGCCCAGACCCTGGCGATTGCCAGCGGCGGCCTGCTGGAAAATCGCGGCGGCCTGCTCGAAGCTGTCAATCTCGACATAACGGCATATCGCCTCGACAATACAGACGGAAAAATCCACTCGACGGGAACCGATAGCCAAACAGCCAGCATCGCTGTCGAACAAGCCCTGGACAACCGTGGCGGCTGGATTGCCGGTAATAGTGGTGTGACCGTCGCGGCGGGCAGCCTGATTAACGCCGTCCAAGCCGGGCAGGGCGGCAGCATGACCGCCCAAGGCCGCTTGCAAATCACGACCGGCGGCGATTTGAACAATGCCGGCGGAATCCTGGCGGCGCAGTCCTTGGCTACCGCTGCGGGTGGCTTTTTCGATAACAGGAACGGCCAAGCCGAAGGCCAGAGTCTGTTCGTTTCAGCCGGCATCCTCGACAACGGCGGCGGCAGCCTGCTGTCCACCGGCGCCGGCGTAGCGCAAATCCAGATCGCGGGACTGGCGGGCAACCAGAGCGGCGGCATATCGGCCAACGGAAATCTTCAATTCCAGGCTGGCGGCATCAGGAATGCCGGTGGCACGATCCAGTCCCTGCAAGACCTCGCCATCACCGCGATGGGGCAAGCCGACAACCGCTCTGGGCTGATTCTGGCCAATGGCGGCCTTGACCTTGCCGCGCTTGACATAGACAACGTGGGCGGCATCGTGAGTGCCGGCGAAATGAGGGTAGCCGCCGATTCGCTGACCAACCGTCTGGGGGCGATCACCCAAACCGGCGCCCAGGACTTTACCATCACCATCACCCAAGCCCTGGACAACGAAACCGGGCATATCGCCGCCAACGGCCTGAATGCTACCCTGCTGGCTGGCAGTCTCGACAATGCAGCGGGCCGCATCGAGCACGCCGGCAGTGGCACCCTCACCATCACCCACGCAGATGGGGCGCTACGCAACGCCGCCGGCGCCATCGCGGGCGGCGGCAATCTCGCTCTTGCCGCAACGCAAATCGACAACAGCAACGGCGTGCTTTCCGCCGTAACCCATCTGTCGCTGACGGCCAGCGCCGCGGCCGACAACCGGGGAGGACGCATCGAAGGGGGCGGCTCCGTATCAATACGATCCGGCAGCCTCGACAATAGCACCGGAAAAATCCTTGCCTTGGGCAACGGCGCCACTCTCAGCCTCGGCACCACCGGCGACCTGGTCAACATTGACGGCCTATTGGGCAGCAACGGCGATACCCTGGCCGCCGCGGGACGTGACCTGCTTAACGGCGGCGGCACGATACAGGCCATGAACAACACCAGCGCCGCCGCTGTCCGCACCCTGAGCAACGACCTGAGCGCTACGGCGGCGGGCCGGCTTCTCGCCGGCAAAACCGCTGCCGTGAGCGCCGCCAACCTACAAAACAACGGTGGCGCCATCGACGCCCGGGCGCTGGTTTTCTCCGTTTCAGACTTGACTAACCGCAACGGCGTCATTCTCCAGTCGGGAAATAGCGATTTTTCCTTAAATGTCGCCAGCCTGGACAACACTCTTGGCACTATTGCCGCCAACGCCGCCAATTTCACTTTGAACGGCGAATCCCTGGTCAACGAAGGCGGACGGATCGAACACGCAGGCAGCGGCGCCCTGCAAGTGACGCAAGGCGGCGGCACGCTACGCAACGGCGGCGGAGCCATCATCGGCGCGGGCTTCCTCGGCTTGGAGGCTGCACGGGTAGACAACACCGGCGGCATCCTGCAAGGCAACGGCGGACTTCTGTTCGCCAGCGCCCTGCAAAACCTGGGAAACCATGCCGGCCAAGTCATTTCCGGCGCCGGTCTGACCCTCTCCGCCAGCGCCGCCATCGACAATTCGGCGGGGCTGATCCAGGCCGGAGGCGCCTTATCCCTTGCCGTGCCTCAGCTCGACAACCGGGGCGGCAGCATCCTTGCGCTCGGCAATGGCATGGCCAATCTGCAAGTGGCGGGCGCCGCCGACAACCGCGCCGGCCTGATCGGCGGCAACGGCGACCTTACTTTGTCAGCCGCAGCCTTCGACAACAGCGGCGGCAGTCTCAAAAGCGCTGGCAATCTCGGTCTGGCGCTGTCTCAGGAACTCGTCAACCGGCAGCAAGGCGCGCTTGCCGCCGGACGCTCTCTCGCCATTGCCGCCGCCGGCATCGACAATGACGGCGGCAGCCTATCCGGTGACAGCGTCGTCCTTGCAACAGCCGCTTTCAGCAATCGCGGAGGAACGCTCCTATCCACCGGCACCGCCGACCTCATCCTGCAAACTGCCGGCATCCTCGACAACCGTGGCGGGCGGATCGCCGCCAACGGCGCCAATCTACGCCTGCAAGCCGACGGCATCGCCAATGCCGGCGGGCGTATCGAACATGCCGGCGGCGGCACCCTCACCCTCGCGCAAAGCGCCGCCACCTTCGACAACTCGGGCGGCTTCGCCGGCACGCGCGGCCAGCTCATGGCCCACGCCACCCAGGTGGCCAACGCAGGCGGCACTCTCCAGGCGGAGCGGGGCTTCGACTTCGGCGCCACCCTGGCCGGCGTGGACAACCGTCAGGGCAAACTGATTTCCGGCGGCGACATTGCGCTGGCGCTGAGCCAGTACTTCGACAACACCGGTGGCGCTCTCGAAGCGGGCGGTAACCTCGACTTGTCCGCCGCCAACGTGGATAACAGCGCGGGGCGCATCGTCGGCACGAGCGCCGATGGCGTCGTCACCATTACTGCGCTTGGCAACCTGCTCAATCAGGGCGGCATCATCGGCGGCAACGGCGCCGTGCAACTCAGCACCGCCGCCTTGGACAATAGCACCGGCGCCATCCAGGCCATCGGCGCCCTGAGCCTGGACGCCGCCACCCTGAACAACGGCGGCGGCACCGTGCTCGGCAACGGCGCCACCCGCATCGCAGTGCAAGCCATCGACAACCGCGCCGGCCTCCTGGGCGGCAGCGCCCTCACTCTGACAGCCGTATCCGTCGATAACCGTGGAGGGGATCTGGTATCCACCGGCAGCGGCAACGCCGGCGTCAGCGTCAGCGGCATCCTCGACAACACCCAAAACGGCCGCATCAACCTGGACGGGACGAATGCCGCCCTTTCCGCCAGCCAGCTTTACAACAGCGGCGGCAAGATCAGCCACGGCGGAACGGGCAGCCTGAGCATCGCCACTTCCGGCGCCACCCTGGACAATACCGGCGGCACCATTGCCAGCGCCGGCAGCTTTTCCTCCAGCGCCAGCCATGTGGCAAACAGCGGCGGCACCTTGAGCGCCGCCGGCAATCTCACACTCAACGCCAATACCATCGCCAACAACGGCGGCAGACTCTACGGCGGCACCCTCAACCTCAACGCCAACCAGCTCGACAATGCCGGCGGCGAAACCGGGGCAAGCCACGGCGCCACCCTCAACGTCGGCAGCATCCTCAACAGCAGCGGCAAGATCGTCAACGACGGCAACGGCGCCCTCGCCATCACCACCTCCAGCCTCGACAACGGCGGCGGCCACATCCAGTCCGCCAGCACCCTGGCGCTCACCGCCAACGGCAACCTCGTCAACAGCGGCGAACTCTATGCCGGCAGCCAGCTCGGCGTCACCGTCAACGGCGGCAGCCTGACCAACCGGGGCCAGATCGTCTCATCCGGCAACGCCACCCTCGGCGCCGCCGGCAACATCGACAACGACGGCGGCACCATTGCCGCCAACGGCAGCCTCACCCTGCAAGGCAGCGCCATCACCAACCGCAGCGGCACCATAAAAAACGCCGGTGGCGGGGAAACCCGGTTCAGCGCCGGCACCCTCGACAACTCGGGCGGCAGCATCGCCGCCAACGGCCTGCTCACCTTCAACGCCGCCAGCGTCGTCAACCGCAACGGCTCGATGCGCGGCAGCCAAGTGAGCGGCAGCTATTCCAGCCTGGACAACGGCAACGGCACGATCTGGGGCGCCAACAGCCTGACCATTGCTCAGGGTAGCGTCGTCAACGACGGCGGCACGCTGGGTTCGGACAACACCGTCGTCATCGCCCCCGCCGCTTTTTCCAATCACGGCGGCAGGGTGCAGGCAGGCTACTTTCTCGATTTCCGCCCCGGCAGCCTGGCCGGCGGCGACTTCGGCACCCTCGCCTCCAACGGCGACACCACTCTGACACTCAGCGGCGGGCTGGTGTACGACGGCTACGGTCTGCCCATGTCCACCACCGCCGGCCTGTTCACCCTCAAGCTCGGCGGCAATTTCCAGAACAACGCCACCCTCAGCAAGCAGAATTTCCGCGTGGAAGCCGGCAACATCAGCAACACCGGCACCCTGAGCGGAAACAACCTTACCCTGATCGCGGGCGGCACCTTCGCCAACACCGGCACCGTCAGCGCCAGCCAGACCCTCGCGGTCAATGCCCAGTCCACACTGACCAACGCCAGCCAGATGACCGGCGGCACGGTCAACGTCAGCAGCGGCGGCGCCATGTACAACACCGGTTCCGGCGCCCTCATCGGAGCCACTGGCAGCGCCACACTCAGCGCCGGCGGCAACGGCCTATACAACACCGGCGGAGCCAGCATCTACAGCGGCGGCAGCCTGGCGATCAACGCGCCGGGATTGCTCAACGAATATTCCCGCATCGAATCCGTCGGCAACATGAACCTGAACATTGGCAGCGGCGGCATTACCAACCGTGCCGACGCGCCCACGGTGCAGGAAAGTTCGGGTGGCTACTACGGCCTCACCAACTATATGATTAGGGACGGTGGAGGTGGTTCAGGAGCCGAATATCTCAACCAATGGTTCTCCTTCAGCAAAACCGTCGAATACTATGTCGATGGCGAAAGCACCACCGCCACATACTACAATCCCGGCCCTTTCACTGGCGACTATGCCGCATTGGGGGGCTTCTACTTCATCAACGGCCCAGCCGGTACTCAAAGCTATGACCGGGCGGGCAGCATCGCCTATCAGAACATCAGCCGCAGCGCCACCCCAGGCGCCCGCACCTCCGTCATCGCCGCCGGTGGCAACCTCAGCTACAACGTCGCCGGCAACGTCTGGAACGAATATGGCGACATCCTTGCCGGCGCAGCCCTCGCCGGCTACGTGGGCGGCAGCGTCACCAACCTGGGCGTCGATACCTATAACAAGACCCGCAGCACCATCACCTACTGGGGATGCAGCGACATCAAGGGCGCCTATCCGGGTTGGCTAGGTTATTGCGCCAGCGGCTGGGTGCCGCGCCTGGTGGTCAATGAAACCCTTGCCTCGTCCGGCCGCGTCGGCGGCCGCATCAGCGGCAGCCTCAACAGCATCTCCGCGCGGAACATCTACAACGCCAGCGTCGCCCCCGGCACCACCACCGCCATGGGCAGCCTGGCCAGCGCCAGCGCCGCCGGCGGCAGCGCTTCGGGCAGCGGCGCGGCCAATGCCGCTTCCGGCAATCAGAGCGCCACCGGCCTGAACGGCAGCGGCATAACCATCGCCGCCACCGGCGGCGACAGCACCAACATCGACGGAACCGCGCCGGGAACGACTTTCGGCACTACCTCCACCGATGTCGGCAGCGTTTCCGCCCAGAATGCCACCCCCCCCAGCACAGCCACCGGCCTGGCCGCCGGTCGGACGAACGGCGCGGGTGCGGGCAGCGGTCCCAGCGGCAGCGGGCTGGCAAGCACCGCCAGCAGTTCAGGCAGCGCACCCTCAGCCGTCAACGCCGCCGCTCCTGGCGGCGCCGTCACGGCCAGCGGCGCCGCCCCCGGCGCGGCGACCGCCACCCTCACCGTCACCGACCCCCTTTCCGGCCTGACCACCAGCTACAAGGTCAACGCTCCGGCGCGCCTCCAGGACAGCGCCGGCCATCCCGCGCGCATCCTGGTGGGCGACCCCCTCGGCGGCAGCTACAGTCTGCCCACCGGCGGCCTGTTCCGCATCGACGCCACCCCCGGCCCCGGCTTCCTGATCCAGGCCAACGGCGGCCTTTCCAGCAACGCCGGCAGCGCCGACAGCGACGACCTCTACGATCTCACCGGCAAGACCCTCAAGCGCCTCGGCGACAGCCTCTACGAACAGCGCCTGGTGCAGGAGCAGATACTCAACCTCACCGGCCGCACCAACCTGGGCAACTATGCCGACAGCCAGGCGCAGTTCGCCGCCCTGGTGGCCAACGGCGCCGCCTACGCCCAAGCCTATGGCCTTGCCCCCGGCATTGCGTTGAGCGCCGCGCAGATGCAGGCGCTCACCCAGGACATCGTGTGGCTCGAAAGCCGCGAGATCGACACCCCCCAGGGCAAACAGCAAGCGCTCGTCCCGGTAGTCTACGTCGCCGCCCTCAAGAGCCACGACCTCGACAACCGGGGCGGCATCCTCGGCAACAGCGTTCAGCTCGCCGCCGCCGAGCAGATCGACAACCAGGGCGCCATCGAAGGCGAGCAGGTCTCCGCCACGAGCGGCAGCTTCAGCAACAGCGGCAGCCTCGCCGCCACCTCAGGCGTCGGCGTCGCCACCACCGCCGGCGACCTGGTCAGCAGCGGGACGATCTCCGGCGGTTCCGGCCCGGTGCTGCTCGCCTCTGCCCGCGACGTGAAGATCGAAAGCGCCCGCGAGACGGTTTCCGCCACCCTGGGCGACCCCGCCACCCCCCTCGCCACTTTCACCGGCCAACAGGTGTTGAAGCTCGCCGCCGTCAGCGGCGGCGACATCCGGGTCTCGGCGCTGGGCGATCTCAGGA
>CAZDIJ010000027.1:0-38624 GCA_964505475.1 uncultured Sulfuricella sp.
TTTACAGCAGGCTACCATCTTAAATCGCTGTCTGGAAATTGGGGTCCACTATACTTCCAGCATAGTTCCTGAAGCAAAGAGGGAGCAATCAGATGATATTGCTGTTAGTTGCTTTAATACATTTTATTTTTCCAAATCAGATGAGCTAATTAAGGTTAATGCTCCTCGGCATAGGAATAACTTCTTGCGCCTTCAGCAGGGTGTTTTTACCCATATACCGAGAGCCAATGCTTATTTCCTTGAAAATGACAACTGGCCTTCTGTTGAAGATATTGTTGAAAAAACAAAAGAACTTAATGGTGCCTTGAAAAAATATTGCCTTCCTTCAACAGAAGCCGACAACGTATTGAAGATTTTATTTGACCACGGAATCACTATTCATCAATTGATGCCTACGCTAGACAATATTGCAAGGTCCTATGCATATGTATCGCAAATATTCAAATCTGCGTAAGACGCACTACACTCCTGCATCACAAAATCTCAGTAGAGTGGGCGAACTTTGCCCCCACCCAATCAATGACACTTTAACGTGTGTATGCCACCCGAAAAATCAATGTGGTCCGACTCACTTGATTTCCTGTCATACAATTCATACATATTCATAAATAATTCCCCAGGCTTTCCATTCCTCCCAGCAAAATTGCGGCATCGGCAGGATTAGGAATAGAATACCATTCCTATATCTTTTATAAGACTGCGCAGGCCATGCACCAGGTCTTCCTCTACGACACCACGCTGCGCGACGGCACGCAACGCGAGGATATTTCCCTTTCGGTGGACGACAAGATCGTCATCGCCCGGCGGCTGGCGGATTTCGGCATCCATTACATCGAAGGCGGCTGGCCGGGATCGAATCCCAAGGATGCGGAATTTTTCACCCGCGCCGCCAAAATGAGCCTGGGTGGCGCCAAGCTTGCGGCATTTGGCAGCACCCGCCACAAAGACGCCACTTGCGAGCAAGACACCAACCTGACGGCGCTGCTCGCCGCACAGACGCCCGTAGTAACGCTGGTAGGCAAGAGTTGGGACTACCACGTCACCGAAGTGCTCAACGCCAGCCTGGAAGAAAACTTGGCGATGATCCGCGAGAGCGTGGCCTACATCAAGGCGCAGGGACGCGAGGTGGTGTTCGATGCCGAGCATTTCTTCGACGGCTTCCTCGCCAACCGCGACTATTCCCTGGCGGTGCTGAAAGCCGCCGCCGACGCCGGCGCGGACTGGCTGGTGCTGTGCGAGACCAACGGCGGCAAATTGCCCTGGCAGGTGGAGGAAATCGCCCGCGAGATCGCGGCGCAGGTGCCGGGCAAATTCGGCATCCACTGCCACAACGACAGCGGCTGCGCGGTCGCCAATTCTCTGGCGGCGGTGCGCGGCGGCTGCCGCCAGGTGCAGGGAACCATCAACGGCTACGGCGAGCGGGTAGGCAACGCCGACCTGATCGCCATCCTCCCCGGCCTGCAACTGAAAATGAATTTACCGATAGTCCCGGCGGAACGCTTGCACGACCTCACCGCCCTGTCGCGCTTCGTCGCCGAGGTGGTTAACCTCGCCCATGACGAGCACGCCCCCTACACCGGCCACAGCGCCTTCGCCCACAAGGGCGGCATCCACGTCGCGGCCATTCTCAAGGCCGGCGACACCTACCAACACATCGACCCAGCGCTGGTCGGCAACGAGATGCGCTCGGTGATTTCGGAACTGGCCGGGCGCGGCAACATCCAGTTCCAGGCACAGGCGATGGGCATCGGCCTCGACCGCGAGGAAGCCCAGCACGTACTCAATCAAATCAAGCACCTGGAACACGAAGGTTTCACCTTCGAGGCCGCCGAGGCGAGCATGGAACTCATGCTGCACCGCCTGCGCCCCGGTTATGAGCGCCCCTTCGAGCTGGTGGATTATTTCGTCATCACCGAGCGCCGCCACGGGCGCGGCCTGCTGTCTGAAGCCACGGTGAAGGTGAAGGTCGATGAGGCAACGAAATTCACCGCCGCCGAAGGCAACGGACCGGTCAACGCCCTCGCCACCGCGCTGCGTGAATCCCTGGCGGATTCCTACCCGATCCTGCGCACCGTGCGCCTCACCGACTACAAGGTGCGCATCCTCGACAGCGCCAGCGGCACCGCCGCCGCCACCCGGGTGCTGATCGACTTCCAGAGCGGCAGCGAGTCGTGGACCACGGTCGGCGCCAGCCCCAACATCATCGAGGCAAGCTGGCGCGCCCTGGCGGACAGCATGGAATATGCGCTGGTTCGGCTGGGGCGGGAGGGCGCGGGCGGCGCCTGAACCCACGGGCGGCGGGCATTCACCCGTCCGGGCTAGGCGTCTTCCGCGGACTTGGCTTTTCCTGCGATTTCGAACATCCGCTTCTCACGCTGAAAGACCAGCACCGAGCCGATGCGCAGGCAGCCCATGACGAACAGCAGTGCGCTGAGCGCATAGATTTCGGCGGAACCGATCTTGTGCTCGAACAGCTTAATCATGATTTCCCGCAACACGAAGACGATGGCGGCGTCCACGATGAAGGTCATGCGCAGGCGGTGCTCGCTGAAATAATCGGCGAGCGAGCGCGACAGCTCAATCAGGATGAACAAGGTCAGCACCTCGGAGATGATGCGCACGTATTGGCCGGTGATGTCGGTATTCAACAACAAGTCGCCCAGATTGAGGAACAGCCGCGCCACGCCGACCACGATGCCGAGGGCGATGAACAAGAGCATGATGCTGAACGCGGCGCAAAGCACTTTGTCGTAGAGTTTCATCAAACTGAATTTCATGCGCGATTCTCCCTAGCCAAACGATACCACCATCATACCCGATAGGGATTTCACTTTTTTGATCCCTAGCAGCCTGTCGGACTTGAAGAATCGTAGCGAAAATTCGGCTGGGCGAGGACAGATTTTGCTGGTTTTGCAGGTCAATAGTTATTCTATTGACCAAAAAAGCGGCAAAATATGGACCGGCCAGGCGGATTTGCAGCCGATTTCCTTTAAGTCCGACAGGCTGCTAGCGCCTGAGCGGCAAAAACCGCCCTCCTGCCCACCGAACAACTCATGCGCGCTTATCCCGGCGCGACCTGCAACCAGAACGTCACCGGCCCATCGTTGGTGAGTGACACTTTCATATCAGCGCCAAAAATACCGGTGGCAACCTGGGAGTGCCGCGCACGCGCCAACTCGACGAAATGGCCGAATAGCGCCCTGCCGATTTCCGGCGGGGCGGCCGAGGAAAAGCTGGGGCGCGTGCCTTTATGGGTATCCGCCGCCAGGGTAAATTGAGGAACCAATAGCAGACCGCCGCCGACATCGCGCAGACTGAGATTCATCTTGCCTTCCTGGTCGGGGAAAACGCGGTAGCCCAGCAGGCGTTCCAGGAGGCGCGCGGCGGCGGCTTGGTCGTCGCCCTTTTCCACGCCGACCAACACCAGCAGGCCGCGCGCTATGGCGCCGACGGTTGCGCCATCGACCGCCACGTCGGCGTGGCTGACGCGCTGGAGCAGGCCGATCACGGCTGGGATTCTCCCGCCGTGCGGTCGATGCAGGCGAAGTACACCGCCGGATCAGGTTGGCTGCGGCTGCGCTGGGACTGCCAGAGCATTTCGCCGAGGCATTCGAGCAGGGTGTGCTCGGCGGCGTGCTCGTCGCCTGTCTTTTCCAGGAGTTTCTTGTAGCGCGCGGCGATGCCGCGCGGCTGGTCGACGGACAGTTGTTCGCGGATCGACAGGTGCAGGGAGAGATGGAGGAACGGGTTGGTTTCGCCGTTTTCCGGCAGGTAGTCGCGCTCCAGGCACTTGTCGGGATCGTCGAGTTGAGGGTGGTACTCGGGATGGAGCAGTATCACCGCCAGCGCCATCCTTTCCAGGTCGGTGAGCGGCGCGCCTTCCTTGTGCTTCTTCCAGGCATCGAAGAGGAAGCGGCGCGCCTGGTCGCGGCTGGGGCTAAACATTAGTCTTGTCCTTGTATTCGCACAGGTCGCGGATGATGCACACCGGACAATCCGGCTTGCGCGCCTTGCACACGTAGCGCCCGTGCAGGATCAGCCAGTGGTGGGCATGGCGGAGGAAGGGCTTTTCGACCGCCTTGAGCAGTTTGTTCTCCACCTCCGTCACGGTCTTGCCGGGCGCCAGTCCGATGCGGTTGGCGACGCGGAAGATGTGGGTATCGACGGCGATGGTTTCCTCGCCGAAGGCGGTGTTGAGGATGACGTTGGCGGTCTTGCGCCCGACGCCGGGCAGCGCTTCCAATGCCGCGCGCTGTTGCGGCACCGCGCCGCCGTGGCGTTCCAGCAGCAACCGGCAGGTTTCGATGAGGTGCTTGGCCTTGCTCTTGTACAGGCCGATCGACTTGACGTAGCCCTCCAGCCCTTCCTGTCCCAGTTCAAGCAGCGCCTGGGGCGTATTGGCGACGGGAAACAGCTTGGCGGTGGCGAGATTGACGCTTTTGTCGGTGGCCTGCGCCGACAGCACCACCGCCACCAGCAGTTCAAAGGAGGTACGGTAGTGCAGTTCGGTGGTCGGTTCGGGATTGGCGGCTTGCAGGCGCTGGAAAATGGCGCGGCGTTTTTCGGCGTTCATGCCGGAATCTTAACCTGCCGCCCGCAGGCGGGCAATTCCATTCGGAATTAATGGACGGTATGCTGCGCGGCGGCTGGCGCGGCGTTTTCCTTGTTCAGCGGTTCGGGATGCCAGCCGAGCAGCGCGACCATCACCAGAAAGGCCAAGACATAAGCGACGACCACATGCCAGCCATGGCGCAGCCAGAGACCGGCGGATCGTGCTTCCGGGTACATGTTCGACAAGGCCACGCCGGCGGATGAGCCGAACCAGAGCATGGAGCCGCCGAAGCCGACGGCGAAGGCCAGGATGCCCCAATCGTAGCCGTCCTGCCGGATCGCCAGCGCCGTAAGCGGGATGTTGTCAAATACCGCCGAGATGAAGCCCAAGCCGAAAGCGGTTTGCCACGAGGCGGCGGGAAGGTTTTCCACCGGCATCATCGAGGCGGAGGTGACGAGAAACAGCAAGAACAGCGTGCCCTTCAGCGATTCGCCCACGGCTTCCCAGTCGTGGCGCCGCACCGGGATGGTGATGAAAATCGCCGCCCATACGGCAACGCCGATAAAAGGGAAGCTATCGCTGATCGACGTGTAGTAGGAATTCACGACGATATTGGTCGTCATGGCGAAGGCCAGGATCAGCGCCACGATGGCGATGCGCCCCCAGTCGATGTGCGTGTGGGCGTGCGTGTGTTTGATGATCGGCGAGTAGGCGTGCTGCTGCTTGGCGGCCACGTAGCCGGAAACCGCCAGCGCCACGGCCGATGCCAGGATGGCTTCTAACACCGATGTCGGCTTGACCCCGGCGATCCACATCATGGTCGTGGTCGTATCGCCGACGACGGAAAATGCGCCGCCGGCATTCGAGGCCGCGACGATGGCGGCGAGATAGCCGATATGCACCCTGGCCTTGAACAACTGGTGCGCCATGGCGCCGCCGATCAGCGCGGCGGCGATGTTGTCGAGAAAGCTAGAAATCACCCAGACCATCGCCAGCACGCCGAAAGCACCGCGCCAATCGCCGGGCAGGAAGCGCGGCAGGATCACCGGCACGTGGCTTTTCTCGAAATGGCGCGCCAGGATGGTGAACCCCAGCAGCAGGCACAACAGATTGGCCAGCGTGACCCATTCGTGGCCGAGATGGCCGATCAACCCCATGGTTCCGCCGCCGGTCTTGAATCCGGTGAAAACCAGCTTGTACGACGCGACAGCAATAACGCCGGCAAGCGCCACGTTGAAGGTATGGTGGTGGAACAGCGCGACGCCGAGCAGCGTCAGCGCAAACAGGATGAATTCGACGGGAATGCCGGCAATCGCCGGGGCGTCCGCCGCCCAGGCGGCGCCGCTCGACAACGCCAGCAACGCCACGCCGGCGTAGCGCAGGAAGGATAACTTCATGAATGCCTCACGCCGTGGCAGTGGCCGTGGCGGCCGCCGGCGCGCTCTGGCGCCTGCCTTTTTGGCGGGCGTCCAGCCAGTTCTTGGCGGCGATCATGCAGCCCAGGCCGATAAAAGCGCCCGGCGGCAGGATGGCGAGAAGGAAACCGTGGTAATCGGGAATCACGGTAATCACCAACGCCTTGGCGGATTCACCGAGCGCCAGTTCGATGCCGCTGAACAACGTGCCGTTGCCGAAGACTTCGCGTATCCCGCCGAGCACGGCCAATGTCAGCATCAGCCCGAATCCCGCCATGAAGCCATCGACGACCGAAGGCGCCAGGGCATTCTTGGAGGCGAAGGCCTCGGCGCGCCCGAGCACGGTACAGTTGACCACGATGAGCGGCACGAAAATGCCCAGCACCAGGTACAAGCCCTGCATATAGGCATGCATGGTGAGTTCGATAATCGTCACCAGCGTCGCGATAATCAGGATGAATACCGGGATGCGGATTTCGTTGGGAACGTAGCTGCGCACCAGGGAAACCGCACCGTTGCTGAAAGCCATCACCAGCGCGGTGGCCAGGCCGAGGCCGACGCCGTTGACCACGGTGGAACTCACCGCCAGCAGGGGGCACAATCCGAGCAGCGCGACGATCCCGGCGTTGTTCTTCCAGATGCCGTTCCAGATGATTTCCTTGTAGTTCACGTCGCTCATTTTGCTTCCTCCTTCCCGCCCGCCTCGGCAAAGAACCGGGTACGGTTGCCCTCCACGTACTGCAACGACTTGTGCACCGCCTTGACGATGGCGCGCGGCGTAACGGTGGCGCCGGTGCGGTATTCGAATTTGCCGCCATCCTTCTTCACCTTCCATTCCTGCGCCGTGTATTTGGCCAGCGACACCCCGTCGAATTGGGTAATCCACTTGTCCTTGGCGATCACGATGTAATCGCCCAGCCCCGGCGTTTCATGATGATCGACGACGCGCACCCCGGACAGTTCGCCGTCGGCCTTGACCGCCACCAGCAGCTTGATCTTGCCGGCGTAACCATCCGGCGCCACCGCCTCGAACACCGCTGCGGAAGGCTTGCCGCCCAGGGTGGCGACGAACAGCGGGGTGGCGTCCTTGTTGCCGAGTTCGGCGGCGGGCGGCAGCTCGCGCACCTCCTTGAGAATATCGTTGTCGTAGAGGCTTTTCGGCAATATCTGGCCGATCAGCGCCAGTTTCGCCTGACGCTCGCTTTCCGCGATGATGTCACGGGTGGCGAAATAGGTCGCGGCCAGCAGCGCCGTCCCGGCGACGGCGAAAATCATCAGCAGGATGGCGGATTTGGTCGAATGGCGCAGTACGGTTTCCATGATTTATATTATTTGGCCTTTTGGCCGAATACCTTGGGCTGGGTGTAGGCGTCGATCAGCGGCACAGTCGCGTTCATGATAAGCACGGAAAAGGCGACGCCGTCGGGATAGCCGCCAAATACGCGAATGACGTATTCGAGCAAGCCGACGCCGGCGCCGAAGATCAGCTTGCCGGTCGGCGTGGTGGGGCCGGTGACGTAGTCGGTGGCGATGAAGAAAGCGCCGATCATCGCGCCGCCGCTGAACAGGTGAAACAGCGGCGAGGCATAGCGCGCCGCATCGACGCCCTGGAACAGCGCGGCGGTCGCCGCCAGCACAACCAGGAAAGAAACCGGGATATGCCAGGTGATGATGCGCTGTTGCAGCAGGAAAAGTCCGCCGAGCAGGTAAAGCACCGCCAGCACCTGCGTGCCCTGGCCGCTCAACGCGCCGAAAATCGGAGTGTGCTCGCGGATGTCGCTTACCGTGCGCCCCAGCGAAATCTGGGTTTTCAGGGTATCCAGGGGGGTCGCCATAGTGACCGCGTCGAGCGGCGTCCCGGACGGCAGGACTTCGCCGAAAAAGAAGCCGAGTTGCTGGCCGAAGCTCAGGGTTTCGTGGGCGATGGGCAAGGGAGCGAGCCAGTGGGTCATGTGCGAGGGAAAGGAAACCATCAGCACCGCGAAACCGACCATCGCCGGGTTGAACAGGTTCTGGCCGAGGCCGCCGTAAAGATGCTTGGCGAACACGATGGCGAACAGCGTGCCGACCACGATCAGCCACCACGGCGCCATCGGGGGAATCGACAAGGCCAGCAGCCAGCCGGTCAGCAGCGCGCTGCCGTCGCCCAGAAACCGTCCGACCGGATAGCCGCGCAGTTTCAGCATGGCCGCTTCGGCGGACAGCGCGGTGGCGCTGGCAAGCGCCAGGCTGACCAGGATCGCCGGGCCGTAGAAATAATAATAGGCGACGATGGCGGGCAACAAGGCCGCCAGCACCCGCAGCATGATGCCGCTGACGCCCCGGCTTTGGAGTTTGACGTGGGGTGAAGTCATGATTTTTCCGGCTCGTGGGATGTCGATTCGGCGGCCGCCGCTTCCTGCTGAGCCTTGGCGCGCTCCACTGCGGCCTGGATGGCGGCCTTCTTTTCCTCGGCGGCGGGGTCCGCCGCCGCCGCTGCCTTGGCGGCAGCCTGTTTCTTCGCCAACATGGCGGCGCGTTCCTGCTTTTCACGCTCGCCGCGCGCCTGCTTGAACTCATAGCGCTGCTTGGCGATGTCGGCAAACCTCCCTTCGCGGTCGCGCTCCCAGATTTCGCTCTTGGCGAAGCGGAAGTAGGAAACCAGCGGGATCGAGCTGGGACACACGTAAGTACAGCAGCCGCATTCGATACAGTCGAACAGGTTATATTCGCGCGCCTTGTCGAAATTCTTGCTTTGCGAGAACCAGTACAGCTCGAACGGCTGCAAGTCGGCCGGGCAGGACTGCGCGCATTGGCCGCAGCGGATACACGGCATGGCCGGCGGCGACGGTGGGAATAGCGCTGGCGAGACGGCGATCACGCAGTTGATGGATTTCACCATGGGCGCGTCAAGCGACGGCAGGCTGAAACCCATCATCGGCCCGCCCAGGATGTAGCGTTCGACATCCGCATTGGCGCCCCCAGCGAGGGCGAGGATTTCGCGGATCGGAGTGCCGATCAGCACTTCAAAATTCTGCGGCCGCTTCACGCCGCCAGTCACCGTAACCACCCGCGAAATCACTGGCTCGCCGTGATTGACGGCGCGATGCACGGTATAGGCGGTCCCACTGTTCGAGCAGGTGACGCCGACGCTGATGGGACGCTGGCCGGAGGGTACTTCCTTGCCGGTGAGCACCTTAATCAACTGTTTTTCGCCGCCGCCGGGGTACAGGGTAGGCACCGGCACGACTTCGAAGGATGTCCCGGCGCAAGCCTTGCGCATCGCCTCGATGGCTTCCGGCTTGTTGTCTTCGATGCCAATCAGGACTTCTCCCGGCTGCATCAGATACGCCATGATCTTGATGCCTTCGACAATTTCGGGAGCGCGCTCGCGCATGGTCAAGTCGTCGGAGGTGATCCACGGCTCACATTCCGCGCCATTGATGACCAGGGTGTCGATTTTCCGCTGCTGTCCCGGACTGAGCTTGACGTAAGTCGGGAACACCGCGCCACCCAGCCCCACCACGCCGGCGTCGCGCAAGTGCTCGCGCACGGCGGCGGGATACATATTGTGGTAATCGACGGGCTGGCGCTCGATCCAGCGGTCTTCGCCGTCGGCCGCGATGCTGACGCACAGATCGGGCAGACCGGAAGGATGGGGAACGATATGTTCTTCCAGCGCCACCACCGTGCCCGAGGTCGGCGCATGGATCGCGGCCGAAATCATGGCGCTCGCGGCGCCGATCATCTGCCCCTTGAGCACTTTGTCGCCAACTTGCACCAGTGGCTTGGCCGCTTCGCCGATATGCTGGCGCAGCGGCACGATCAGGCGCTGGGGCAGCGGCGCACGGACAATCGGCAAGCCGTTGGATTCTTCCTTGTGTTGCGGCGGATGGATGCCGCCGTGAAATGTATACAGGGTTCTCACGGGTGACCTATGCGGCTTTCTTCATCTGATAAACAGGGTACTTCCATTTCCAGGAGGAAATATCCTCACCCACCGGAATCATCTCAATGCAATCCACCGGGCATGCCGCCACGCACAGTTCGCAGCCGGTGCAATATTCGGTAAGGATGGTATGCATCAGCTTGTTCGAACCGAGGATGGCATCCTGCGGGCAAGGTTTCAGGCAGGCGGTGCAGCCGATGCAGTTGCTTTCGTCGATAAAGGCGACCTGCCTGGGCTTCGGGCCATGCGAGTTTTCGTCGGAACCGCCCACCGGCTGAAATTCCACGCCGAGCAGGTCGGCGATGCCCTGCGCGACAGGATTGCCGCCGGGTATGCATAGATTGATCGGCGCCTCGCCCGCGGCGACGGCCTCGGCATAGGGCGCGCAACCCGCATAACCGCATTGCCCGCACTGGGTGTTGGGCAGAATGGCGCCGACCTTGCCGACCAGCGGATTGCCCTCGACCTTGAACTTGAGCGAGGCGAACCCCAGGATGGCGCCGAGGACGATGGCCAAGCCGGCCATGATGAGAATTGCTGCGAGCATAGCGTTTATTCAGTCCCGAGAAGCTATTTGATCAAACCTGAGAAGCCCATGAACGCCAGGCTCAGCAGGCCGGCGGTCACCATGGCGATCGGCGCCCCCTTGAACGGCTCGGGAACGGCGGCGCCATCCATGCGCTCGCGCATCGCGGCGAACAGCGTCAACACCAGCGCGAAACCGACCGCGCCGCCCAGACCATAGAGCAGCGACTCGACGAACAAGTGATTTTCCTGCACATTGAGCAGAGGAACGCCGAGCACCGCGCAATTGGTGGTAATCAGCGGCAGGTAGATGCCCAGCGACTGGTACAGCTCGGGGCTGGACTTGCGGATGAACATCTCGGTGAACTGCACGATGGAAGCGATCACCACGATGAAGGAAAGCGTGCGCAGATAGGCGAGATCGTTGGGCACCAGCAGATGGGTGTTGACCAGATAACTCAGCCCGGCGGCCAAGGTCAGCACGAAAGAGGTGGCCATGCCCATGCCCACCGCCGCGTCGAGTTTCTTGGACACGCCCATGAAAGGACACAGACCGAGCATCTTGGCCAGCACGATGTTGTTCACCAACACGGTGCCGACAAAAATCAGGAGGAAATTTTCCATTTATCTATCGCCGAAGCGAAATCGCAAATAAACCCAATGTGGAATTATCGTGCCTAAAACCGGCCTTGACAAGGCCATCTTATAGCCCATCTATAAGATAGATAGCACACCCTTCATAATAAACTCATAACCTTACCGAACTCTTACCCCTTTAACAAACAATCCGGCGCCTCATAGGCATATCCCAAATCCTCGGCCACGCGCGGATGAGTGACCCGCCCCAGGCACAAATTCAATCCGTCGCGCAGACCGGCATCGCCGCCCAGCGCCTCGCGCCACCCCAAATTCGCCAGCCGCAGCGCATAAGGCAAGGTCGCGTTGGTCAACGCCTGGGTCGAGGTGCGCGCGCACGCCGCCGGCATGTTGGTGACGCAGTAGTGCACCACCCCTTCCTCCACGTAAGTCGGCTCGGTGTGGGTGGTCGGGCGCGAGGTTTCGGCACAGCCGCCCTGGTCGATCGCCACGTCCACCAGCACCGAGCCGGGACGCATGGAGCGCAGCATCCGCCGGGTAATCAGCTTGGGCGCGCGTTTGCCGGGGATCAGCACCGAACCGATCAGCAGATCCGCCCCGCTCGCCAGCTCCTCGATCGCCTGCGCCTCGGAGTAGCGCGTCTTGAGGCGCGGACCGAACACATCGTCGAGGTAGCGCAAGCGGTTCAGGCCGATGTCCAGGATCGTCACGTCGGCGCCCGCACCCAGCGCCATCCGTGCCGCCTGCGTCCCCACCGTGCCCGCCCCGACCACCACCACCCGCGCCGGAGCCACCCCCGGCACCCCGCCGAGCAGCACGCCGCTGCCGCCGTTGGCCAACTGCAATGCCGCCGCGCCGGCCTGGACGGCGATGCGCCCGGCCATTTCCGACATCGGCGTGAGAAGCGGCAGCCCGCCCTGGGCATCGCTCACCGTTTCATAGGCGACCGCCACGATCCGTCGTTCCAGCAGCCGCGCCGTCAATTCCGGCGCCGCCGCCAGATGGAAGTAGGTAAACAGCACCTGGCCTTCGCGAAGCAGCGGCAACTCTGCTTCCTGCGGCTCCTTGACCTTGACGATCAGCGGGCAGCCGTACACTTCGACAGCCGAGGCGGCGATTCGCGCCCCGGCCTCGGCATATTGCCGGTCATCGTAGCCGATGCGCCGGCCGGCGCCGCTTTCCACCAGGACATCATGCCCGCCGGCGACCAACGCGCGTGCGCCGGCCGGCGTCACGCCAACCCGATATTCCTGATCCTTTATTTCCCTGGGTACACCGATCAGCATGTTGACATTGCGACACCCGTCCGTGTCGATTGAAGGTTAAGCGATAAACGTGCCATGCCTCGACACCAAGAAAAAAACCATATGCTTTCCACAGTTACCGCAATTCCCGGCAAATTTCACGCACCAGCCCCGGCCCGCGATAGATCAAACCGGTGTAGATTTGTAGCAAATCCGCCCCAGCCGCCAACTTTTCCTGGGCATCCAGCGCATTCATGATGCCGCCCACGCCGACGATGGGAATTTTCCCTTCCAGCGCCAGGCTGAGCTGTTTGACCACCGCGGTGGACTTGACGCGCACCGGCGCGCCGGAGAGGCCGCCCGCCTCGTCCCCGTGCGGCAGCCCCTCCACGCCATGGCGCGCAAGGGTGGTGTTGGTGGCGATGACGCCGTCGATTTCGTGCTTCAAGAGCAAATCGGCGATGGCGATGATCTGCCCGGTTTCCAGATCGGGAGCGATTTTCAGCAGCAGCGGCACGGTCTTGCCGTGACGCTGGGCGAGCGCGCCTTGTTCCTCCTTGAGCCGCCCGAGCAGGCCGTCCAATTCGTCGGATTGCTGCAACTGGCGCAAATTCTTGGTATTGGGCGAGGAGATGTTGACCGTCACGTAGCCCGCGTATTCGTAGACCTTGCGCAACCCCGTCAGGTAATCGTCCACCGCATTTTCGATGGGCGTGTCGAAATTCTTGCCGATGTTGATGCCGAGGATGCCGCGGTATTTCGCGCGGCGCACGTTCTCCACCAGATTGTCGACGCCGAGATTGTTGAAGCCCATGCGGTTGATGACGGCGTTCGCCCGAGGCAGACGGAACAGGCGCGGCCTGGGGTTGCCCGGCTGGGGGCGCGGCGTGACCGTGCCGATCTCGATGAAGCCGAAGCCCAGCGCGGCGAGAGCGTCGATGCAGGCGCCGTCCTTGTCCAGCCCGGCGGCCAGCCCGACCGGGTTGGGAAAATTCAAGCCCATCACCCGCCGCTGTCCGGCCACCGGGACGGAACCCAACAACCCGAGCAATCCGGCCTGGCGCAACATATTCAACCCGGACAAGGTCAGGTTGTGGGCAACTTCGGGATCGAGGCGGAACAGCAGCGAGCGGGCAAGGGAGTAGAGCATCGAAGTGAGGGCAGGTTCAGGCCAGGGTATGAGGATGTTCGATCATCTGCTGATAGATCATGCTTTGCAGAATCACGCTGTCGTTGGGCTGCAAATCGACGAATTCGAGGCCGTGATGAATCAGCGCTGCGCCGCCGTTATCCAGCGCCTCATCGGTGAACACCGCACGCACGGCGGCGGTTACCGTCAAATAGGCGTCGATCTTGTGCAGATTGACGCGGAACGACATTTTGATGATGTCGCCCTTTTCGCCCAGATTGCGCCGTGCGTCCAGCAATGCGCCGCTGGCGCTGAGATTGGAGATGATCGCGGAAACGCTGTCGCTTCCCTGGGTGCAGGTCACCACCGCGGCGATGATCTTGGTTCTAACGCGCGGCGCCTTGCGGATCACCATGCCCTGCACTTCGGCGGGGAAGGAAAGGTGCAGGTAGTCGAAAGGCAGCTTGCACACCTTTTCAATGGTGCTGGCGAAGCCGAAGGCATTTTGGCTGGAGAACACCCGCACCACCAGTTTTTCCCCTTCGATCAATTGCAGGCGCAAACCGCTGGTGGTCATCGGCGCGGTCACCAACAGGCTGACGTTATTCACATAGCCGATCAACCTGACGATGAAGCGCTCGCTGGAAAGTTGCGCCGGCGGCTGGATTTGCAAGCGGTCGCCGACTTTCAGCTTCATTTCCTCGAAAGGATAGGCATTCTGCTGGCTGCCGTTATCCTTGGCCGTTTTGGTGATTTGTTCGGCCGACAACTCCTCGCGGCTATCCGCGTTTTCCCCGGATGCCCAGGTCAACTCGCGGCAGGGATGGCTGTCGAGCAACAGCAGCAGCTGCTCCTTGTTCTGGATGACATCGCCCTCCGCCGCCAAGCGGTTGCGCTGCGGATCATACACCGCCCACGGCAACGGCTTGCCGATTTCAAACTCGCCCTGGTCGATCGGGATAAGGCTCATCGGCACCCCTTTTTAGAACGGCAGCACCGCTTCCGGCGCAATGGCGCGGAAAACCTGGCGGAAGTCATCCTGAATCCGCTTCAGCGCCGCCTCGTCGTCCGCCTCGAAGCGCAGCACGATCACCGGAGTGGTGTTGGAGGGACGCGCCAGCCCAAAGCCGTCGGCATATTCGACGCGCAGGCCGTCCACCGTGACGATGTCGCGCGCGCCCGGGAAGCGGGCGTTTTTTTGCATCGCGTCGATCAGCGCGTAGTTTTCGCCTTCGTTCAACTTGATCTGCAATTCCGGGGTATTCACGGTATCCGGCAGAGCGTCGAGGGCGGCGCCGACATCCGGCTCGCGGCTGAGGATTTCCAGCAGGCGCGCCCCGGCATAGAGGCCATCGTCGAAACCGTACCAGCGCTCCTTGAAGAATACGTGGCCGCTCATCTCGCCGGCTAGCAACGCCCCGGTTTCCTTCATTTTCGCTTTGATGAAGGAATGCCCGGTACGGCACAACACCGGCGTGCCGCCGTATTTCCTGATCCACGGATCGAGGTTGCGCGTCGATTTCACATCAAAGATCACCTGCGCGCCGGGATTGCGGCTCAGCACGTCGCGGGCGAACAGCAGCAACTGACGGTCGGGGAAGATGATGCGACCGCCCTTGGTCACCACGCCCAGCCGGTCGCCGTCGCCGTCGAAAGCCAGACCGATCTCGGCATCACCCTTGCGCAGCGCGGCGATCAGATCGTCGAGGTTCTCCGGCACGGAAGGATCGGGATGATGATTGGGAAAATTGCCGTCCACCTCGCAAAACAACTCCTCGACCTGGCAGCCCAGGGCGCGGAAGAGCTTGCCGGCAAACGCGCCGGGTACGCCGTTGCCGCAATCGACGGCGATTTTCAGGGGGCGCGCCAATTTCACGTCGGCGGCGATGCGGGCGATGTATTCAGTGGCGATGTCATGGGTGCTGTAAGCGCCGCTGCCTTGCACGAGATCGCCGCTTTCGACGCGCCCGCGCAGCGCCTGGATCGCCTCTCCGGACAGGGTCTCGCCGCCCAGCACCATCTTCAGGCCGTTGTAGTCGGGCGGATTATGGCTGCCGGTAACCATCACTGCGGAATGCGTACCCAACTGATAGGCGGCGAAATAGGTCATCGGCGTCGCCACCAGGCCGAGGTCGATCACGTCGATGCCGCTTTTCCGTATCCCCCTTGCCAGCGCCGCCGCCAGCGCCGGGCCGGACAGCCGCCCGTCGCGCCCGATGACGATGGCGCTTTGGCGGCGCGCCACCGCCTCGGAGCCGATGGCGTGGCCGATCGCCTCGACCACCTCGGGCGTCAGCGACTTATCGACAATGCCGCGAATATCGTAGGCCTTGAAAATTTCCTTGGGAAGCGTGCTCATGAATCATTAATCCAAAGCGAAAACCAGTTACGGAAAGTATAACCGGGAATCGCCGCCAGACGTTAGACCTTGTCCGGGTTCGCGCGAACCTGCAAGCGCCGGCATCCGATTCGCCACGGCGTTCCATCCTCGGCACCTCCCTTCAACCCAGATTATCCATTAGGCGGCTCTTCGAGCCTGCGCGAGCGCTGGCGGACAGTTTGCGGTCATTTCCGCCGCTTGTTCGTCGTCCATGGAATAGCCATGAACGCCTCGCAAGCGACGAAACTGCCTCACAAACCGTCTCGCCATCATCTCGCGCCCTAATGGATAATCTGGGTTCAAAACGGCGCAGGCTTGAGTCAAGTCAAAATTTTGCTGCAACTTCGTGTCAGTTGGTTCTCTGATGCTTGGCTTTAGCCGCCGGGAGCGGCAACCCTGCCCGCGGAAATATCGCGGGAAGCCTGACCGGCTGCGAAGCGCTATAATGTCGTCAATTCGAAAATTCGACGGAAAAACCATGCAGCTTGCCACAGCATTACTCGAAAAATACAGCAAAGCCGGTCCGCGCTATACCTCTTATCCGACCGCTCCCTATTTCAGCGAAAGCTTCGGCGAAGCCGAGTGGTTGGATGAATTGCGGCAAACCCAGGATTTGGGGCGCGACCTGTCGCTCTACGTGCACATCCCCTTTTGCGATACGCTGTGCTACTACTGTGGCTGCAACATGGTGGCGACCCGGAAATACGACAAGGCCACCCAATATCTCGACCATCTGTTCCGCGAAATCGACCGCGTCGCCGCCCTGACCAGCCCGGCGCGCACCGCGCGGCAATTCCATTGGGGCGGCGGCACGCCGACTTATCTCAAGCCCGACGACATCCGCCGCCTCTATGGCCACATCGCCGGAAAATTTCCCATCGCCGCCGACGCCGAAATCAGTTGCGAGGTCGATCCGCGCGAGTTGAGCCGCGAGCACGTGCGGGCGCTCAAGGGCAGCGGCTTCAACCGCGTCAGCCTGGGCGTGCAGGACCTGGACGACCGGGTGCAGAAGGCAGTCAACCGCGTCCAGCCGGAAAGCCTGATCCGCGAAGTGTACGGCTGGATGCGCGAGGAAGGCTTCGCCAGCATCAACATGGATTTGATGGTCGGCCTGCCGCACCAGACGGTGGACAGCTTCCGCGTCACCCTCGACAAGATCGCCGCGCTCGCCCCAGACCGCCTCGCGGTATTCAACTACGCCCACGTGCCGTGGATGAAAAAACACCAGACCCTGATCGACGAAACCGCGCTGCCCAATCTGGCGCAGCGCCTCGATCTGCAACAATTGATTATGGACAGGCTTGATGCCGCCGGCTATGTCTACATCGGCATGGATCACTACGCCCGCCCCGACGACGAACTGGTCAAGGCGCGCCAGGCCAAGACCCTGTATCGCAATTTCCAGGGCTACACCACCCACAAGAATTGCGACATCATTGCTTTCGGCGCCTCCTCGATCAGCCAGACCGAGGATGTGTTCGTGCAGAACGTGAAAAAATTGCCGGATTACTACCGGCTGGTGGAAGCGGGCAAGCTGCCGGTCGAACGCGGGCTGCGCGTCACCGCCGAGGACCGGCTGCGGCGCGATGCGATCACCCGCGTCATGTGCGACCTGGAACTCGACAAGGCGGCCTTCGGCGCGCAGTGGAACATCGACTTCGACCGGCATTTCGCCGATGCGCTGCCCGAACTCGCCGACATGGCGGCGGACGGCCTGGTGATGCTTACCCCCGGCAAAATCACCGTCACCGACATCGGCCGGATATTCCTGCGCAACATCGCCATGCCCTTCGACGCCTATCTCAAACAGGCGGCGGACGCCAAGCCGCGCTTCTCGCGCACCCTGTAAATACACAAGGGCGGTCGAAGCCGCCCTTGTGTCCTTGCCTTACCTCATTGCTCAGTGGTGATGCATCTCGCCCGGCTTGCCCATCGGCGCCATCTTGCCCATCGGCATTTCTACCTGGATCTTGCGTACCGGCGCACTGATTTCCTTGGTGCTGTTATCCTCGAAAGTCAGCTTGATCGCCACGCTGTCGCCTTCCTTCAACGTCTGCTTGAGGTCGATCAGCATCACGTGCAGACTGCCGGGCTTGAGCACCGCCTCACCCTTGGCCTTGACCTCGATCTCCTTGACCGGGCGCATTTTCATCATGCCGCCTTCGCTGATATGGTTGTGCATTTCGGTCACCTTGGCCGCCCCACTCTCCGCCTTGACTACCTTATGATCCTTGTCGTCGCTGTTTTTCAGCACGAAAAACGCGCCGGTGGCGGGCTGGCCGGGCGGCACCAGGCGCACATAGGGATCGACCACCGTCATGCCGTCGGCGGCGGTGCCGGCGAAAACGGGAGCGGCGAATGCGGTGGACAGGGCAACAGCGATAATGGCGTGACGGAATTTCATGCTTTTCTCCTTGAAATGAAAAATAAAATGTTTAACCACGGGGAATACGGGGGAATACAGCCAATCCTAAATTTTGTTTTTCCCCGTGCTCCCCGTGGTTGCTACTTATTTACCGACAGTGCGGCGCGCACTTTCTCCGCCACCTTGCCGGGCGGCGTGGCATGAGGCAAGGCCGCGAAGAGTTTGCCGTCCGCGCCGATCACATAGGTATCGGCGGAATGATCGACGACGTAGCCCGCCGCCGACTCCACCTGCTGTTTGGCGTAGCTCGCGCCGTAAAGGCGGGCGATCCGGGCGATTTCTTCCGTGCTGCCGGTCAGGCCGATGATGCTGGAGTGAAAGAAAGCCGTGTATTCCTTCAGCCGCTCCAGGGTGTCGCGTTCGGGATCGACGGTGATGAACAACATCCGCACGTTTTCCAGCTCCGGCGCCTCCAGTTGCGACAATCCTTGCGCGGTAAACGCCAGGGAGGTCGGGCAGATGTCCGGGCACAGGGTATAGCCGAAATACAGCAGCACCACCTTGCCGCGCAAGTCGTGCAAGGACAGCGCGCCTTGCGCCGAACGCAGGGTAAAGTCGCCACCCTTGGGAGCTTCCGCCAGCCCGGCGATCCCCGGCTTGCCCCCCTGCATCCCGGCGGGCTGCCAAAAAACCGCCACCCATACCAGCAGTGAAGCGAATACCACGATAGCGCCGACCAATATCCCTTTTTTCATCACCACTCAATTCCTCGATGTCACAAATTCGAACGGCGCCGCGACCAGCTTGCCGCCTAGCCGCGCCAGCACGGTGGCGCGCCATGCCATGCTGCTGACCGAGCAGATCGGCAGCGTGGCCTCGCCGGCGAAGCGCCCTGCGCCGCTCTCCTGCAACGCCGGGCGGTTGTAGCCCATCTTCATGTCCACGCCGGCGAAATCCACCTCCACCGTTTCCGCCCTGGCACCTTCCACCGTCACTTCCAGCTTGAGCGGACGCAACACCGGGATGGGGCGCGGCATGATGGAAAGCGTCAGTTTTCCACCGCCGGGCAAATCGCTCGAGCAGGCGCTCTTTTGCAAATCGCAGCTTTTATCCAGCGGCAAGGTGAGCGACACCGGCTGATCGGCGGACGGCATCAGTTTTTCCGCCGCCACGCCGGCCAGCAGTACCGCCAGCAGCAGCGCCGTTGCCAGCAAAGTCTTATTTGAGAGTTTCAACATATGCTAATACTCCCATAGTAGCAAATGGGATGCCAAAAGATAATTCAAAGGAAACAAAGGCGCCTCGCCGGACGCGGCGCGCCAAATCGCGCAACCGCGCCAGATCGCACAGCCGGGCTATGACAGGCCGGCGCGAAGCTTGTCGAGGTTCTCCAGCACGATGCCGGTGTGCGGATCGAGATTGTCCACCATTTCCTGGGCTTCGATCTTCTTGCCGTCGCGGTAAAGCTCCGCCACCTTGCGCGCCACCTCGTGCACCTTGGCGTGCGGCGTCTCGATCGCCTTGAAGTCGGCATTGCCGGAGAACTTCGCCATGCCTTCCCCGTAATACCATTTGCCCAGCCGGCAATGGTGGTGATCGGCCATTTCTTCCGGGCGAATCTCGGTGCTGCCCAGCAGCATCTCGTTGAGACGCTTCTTCCACAACACGTGGTCGGATTTCGCCACCAGCAGCAGCTTCCCGGGGATATTGAACTGGTCCATGATTTTCAACTGCAAGCCGATCACGCTGTTGGTGCGCTCGATCACTTCGATGGCATGGTAGGCCTGCTGGGTATTGCGCGCGGTGAAATCGGCGATGGCTTCCACGCTCTTGGCGATGTCGCCGGTAGCGGTGCGCTGCCCCTCGACCGTGGCGGCGATTTCCACGATCAAGCAGGACAACCGTTCGATACCGTTCTTGATGGCGGCGAAGGATTCGCCGGCGCGCGCCGCCGAGTCCTTCCCGGCCTGCGCCGTCTCCACCCCGGCCTGCATGGTTTGCGCCACCGCGTCGGTGCCTGACTGGATGGAATGGATCATCGCGGCGATCTGCTGGGTGGCCTGGGAGGTGCGTTCGGCCAGCTTGCGCACTTCGTCCGCCACCACCGCGAAACCGCGCCCCTGTTCGCCGGCGCGCGCCGCCTCGATGGCGGCGTTGAGCGCCAGCAGGTTGGTCTGTTCGGCGATGTCGCTGATAACCTGTGAAATCGCCCCGATCTCACGCGATGATTCGCCCAACTGCTGCACGGTATCCGCCGCATTGCCCACCGATTCGGCGATCCGCTCCATGTTGCCGAGGGTTTCGCGGATAATCCCGTTCCCTCTCCCCACCTCGCCGCTCGCCGACTCGGTCGCTTCCTTGGCCTGCGCCACATTCTCCGCGATTCCCGAAATATTCGCGGCGATGTCGCCGCTCGCCGCCGCGATGTCGCGGATATGCGCCTCTTCCTTCTCGACGTTGAACACCACCTTGGCGGTCGCCGCCACCGTCTCGAAATTCGCCCCGGCGATGTTGACGGTGTTGTCGAGGATTCCGCTCATCATTTTCTGGATCGAGACGAAAGCCTGGTTGAGGTCGTCGAGCATTCTCTTGAATTCGCCCTGGTAGGGATTTTTCGCCTGCACCGTGAAATCGCCAGAGGCAAACTGGTGCAGCGCCTCCCCCGCCACCCGCAGCGGCTTGACCAGGCCGACGAAGAACATCCCCAGCAGCACCGCATCGAACAGCAGCAGCACGGCCACCCAGCCCATGATGGTCATGTCGATTCGCCCGCTGTAGAGCAGATAGCCCCACAGGAACATATATGGCAAACCAATCAGCAGCGCCAGCAAACCCAAATTGGCCGTCAAGGAACGGCTTTTTACTATCATGACAAACTCCTGCAATGCACGGCAGATAGCGCTAAAATCGAGCGTCCGGCCACTTTTGTTAAAGTAATATTAATAGTTTTTAATTTTGCCCCATAATCCTGCTAGCCGCCAACACTTTATGGCTCCCGAGACCGCCCCATGACCCGCGCGCTTCCTCTCGCCCCCAGCAATGGCGAACTTGCCTCCGCCCAGGCGGAAATCCGCGATCTGCAAGGCATCGTGCAGGCGTTGCGCAGCGAACTGGAGCTGAAGGCGATGGAACAAGACCATGCCGTGCAATCCGCCATTGCCGCCGCCAGCCAGGAAATCGCTCAACTCAAGTCCACCGCCGCCGCCTTGCGCGATACCCTGGAACTGTCGCACATCGAGCGTGGCGCCGCCGTCCAGAAAGCGGCGGCCTATGCCCAGGATGAAATCCTGCAATTGAAGGCGACCATCGGCGCCTTGCGCGAACAACTGGAGCTATGCCGGATTGAAACGGAAAAAGCGGCACAGGACGAACGCCAGGCGGCGAGCGGGGAAATCGCGCAATTGCGCGCCACCATCCGGGAAATGCGCGAGCGTATGGAATCCCCGGCGGACAACGGGAGTGCGGCGAAATGACCGGCAAGGCCAGCAGCGTCAAGGAACCCGCCGGCCTGGCGGCGCTCAAGCGGCGCTACCGCGAAACGGCGCTGCTGCTCGAAATTTCCCGGCGCATCGCAGCGCAGGATTCGCTCGACGCCATCCTCCACACCCTGGTCGAAATAACCACCGCCGAACTCGGCGCCGAGCGCGGCTCGCTGTTCCTCAACGATGCCGATACCGGCGAACTGTATTCGCGCGTGGCGCAGGGCGCCATCCAGCGCGAGATCCGCATCCTCAACACCAGCGGCATCGCCGGCTACGCCTTCACCACCGGTGAAAGCCTGATTATCCCCGACGCTTACGCCGACCCGCGCTTCAACCGCAGCGTGGACGAACAAACCGGCTTCGTCACCCGCAATATTCTGTGCATCCCGCTGCGCACCGCCAAGGGCGAGATCATCGGCGTCGCCCAGACACTGAACAAAAAGACCGGCCATTTCACCAAGACCGACCTGGCGCTGTTCGAGGCGATGACCGCCCAAGGCACGCTGGCGTTGCAAAGCGCCCAGTTCATCGAACGCATGAACCGCGCGCGGCGCCAGGAAATGGAATTCGTCAACGTGGTGTCGGAAGCCACCGCCGACATCCAGCTCGGCTCGCTGCTCCAGAAAGTGATGGGCGAGGCCACCCGGATGCTCAACGCCGAGCGTTCCACCCTCTTCCTCAACGACGAAAAAACCCATGAATTGTGGTCGGAAGTCGGCCAGGGACTGGAAGCGATGCAAATCCGCCTGCCCAACCACCTGGGCATCGCCGGAGCGGTGTTCACCTCGGGCAAGACCATCAACATCCCCTACGCCTACGCCGACCTGCGCTTCAACCCGGCGTTCGACAAGAAAACCGGTTTTTTCACCCGCTCCATCCTGTGCGTGCCGGTAATCAACAAGGCCGGCAAGGTCATCGGCGTCACGCAAGTGCTCAACAAGCGCGGCGGGCCGTTCACCGGCGAGGACGAGGCGCGCCTGCGCGCCTTCACCGCCCAGGTGTCGATCGCCCTGGAAAACGCCAAACTGTTCGCCGACGTGCAGGCCATGAAAAACTACAACGAGGCGATGCTGGAAAGCATGTCCAACGGGCTGATTACCCTCGACGAAGGCGAGCGCATCGCCACCTGCAACACCGCCGGCCTGCATCTCTTCAAGGCCAGCGAAGCGCAACTGTTGAACCGTCCGGCGCGCGATTTTTTCACTGGCGCCAACGCTTGGGTATTGGATAAGCTCAAGACCGTCGCCGCCAGCCAAAAAACCGAAGTCACCATGGACGCGGGTCTGGAGGTGGCCGGGGAAAGCCTTTCGGTCAACCTCACCGTGCAACCCTTGCTCAACGCCGACAAGAAACGCATCGGCTCGATGCTGGTGATCGAGGACATCAGCAGCGAAAAACGCCTCAAGTCCACCATGTCGCGCTACATGGACCCCGGCATCGCCGACCGCCTGGTGGCGAGCGGCGCGGAAATCCTCGGCGGGCAGAACGTCGAATGCACCGTGATGTTTTCCGACGTGCGCGGCTTCACCACGCTCACCGAACAACTCGGTGCGCAGGCCACGGTGGCGCTGCTCAACGACTATTTCACGCTGATGGTCGATTGCATCCAGAAAGAAGAAGGGATGCTCGACAAATTCATCGGCGACGCCATCATGGCCGCCTTCGGCATCCCGGTCGGCCACGGCGACGACGCCGACCGCGCGGTGCGCGCCGCCATCGCCATGATCCGCGAACTGTTCGCCTGGAACAAACAACGCGGAGAGGAAGGCAAGCCGCCGCTGGACATCGGCGTGGGACTCAACACCGATACGGTAGTCTCCGGCAACATAGGCTCGAAAAAACGCATGGACTTCACCATCATCGGCGACGGCGTCAACCTCGCCTCGCGCCTGGAATCGGCCTGCAAGCAGTACGGCACCCGCATCCTGGTCAGCGAATCCACCTACAAGAAGCTGAAAGGCACTTACCGCAGCCGCGAAATCGACCTGGTGGTGGTCAAGGGCAAGACCCGCCCGGTGGCGATACACGAAATCCTCGACTACCACGGTGAGGAAACCTTCCCCGCCATCATCGAGGCGTTGTCGAGCTTCCGCAACGGCGTGACGCTCTACCGGCAAAAACGCTGGAAGGATGCGATCCGGGAATTCGAGGAAGTGCTGGCCTGCCAGCCGGCGGACAAACCGGCGAAGCTCTATATCGAGCGGTGCCGGCACTTTATGGAAGCTCCCCCGCCCGAGGATTGGAACGGGGTATGGGTGATGGATTCCAAATAATCCTATTGATGCGGCCAGATTATGTTTGAACTTTTTTGCCTGCCAAACACCCCAGTGACGGCACTTCTCACTTCAAACTTCACCTGGCCGGATCAATAGCAGCCTGTCGGACTTGAACCGACAACATCGCTAAAACCTGAGCAAAACGGTTTGAAACTGGTGATATTTGGCGATAGGCGCACGAATTCCTCCGTTTTCTGCTACTGCGGGCGCAATACGGCCATGCGTTTCAAATTCCACGCGAGGCACACCAGCGTCCATTCGTTCTGCGCATTCTCCAGGCCGCGCAGCAGAAACTGCTGGAATCCCATCACCGACTTGATGATGCCGAATACGGGTTCCACCGTCTGCTTGCGTAGCGCATAGAGCGCACGCCCCGCCTTCGTCTTGAGCGTGTGCTTCATCTTCTCCACCGGCGTTGCATCAGCAGTCAGCGGCTCGGGCTCGGTAAAGCGTTTCCGCCATCCCGGATGATGCGCCTCGCGGCCGACCGCGATCAGCGGGGTGATCTTGGCGGCTTCACAGATGGCGACGTTCTGCTCGCTGAAATAGCCACTGTCGATGGGCGAGCGCATGACCAAGAACCTGGTAAGCCAATCCCTGTTTCGTGGCGTTGCTGCGAAGCGCCCACCCCGTGGACTGATCCACCATTCTGACCGAGGCAGCCAATACTGCGCCCATGAATACCGGAAACGGCTCGATCAGTTCGGCATGGTGGCGTCAATGTCGCGCCGGGGAAATTGCTACGACAACGCTCCGATGGAAAGCTTTTGGGGGTTACTCAAAAATGAACTGGTGCATCACCGGCGTTTCAAGACCCGCGCCGAGGCTATCCAGGCCATCACCGAATATATCGAGATATTTTACAGACGACAGCGCAAGCAGGCTCGCTTGGGCTATCTGTCCCCCGCAGCGTTTGAACGCCAGCTCTACGAAAAAAATTGGCAGCATGAATCCGTTGGTGTCCATTATTGACAACCTACCTCACAAGCGGCGGAAATGACCGCAAACTGTCCGCCAGCGCTCGCGCAGGCTTGAAGAGCCGCCTAATGAATAATCTGGGTTAAACCCATCGCCCGATCAAGCGAAATTTCAGGATAATAGGTGAGCACGCCCGCCACATTGACATTGCAGAATATTAGGATATATTGATATTAATAACGGCAAGGATAATGCCGCAATCGGCAAAATCTGGATTTAGGCATTTCCGGTTGAGACTCTTTTACGCCCCAACCCCTGTTTCAAGAAACGGCATTCGGCCAGGGATGCAACGGCTTCGATAATGGCTGAGTTCAGGCTCGACAAACCAACCCAATAAAACGGAGGCAAAAATGATAAAGTTCGTAGGCGGTTTCGTAGTCGGAATGGCTTTCATCGGCATACTGGCGTGGAACATGATGGGCGGCTTGATGTTTACCGAACGGGAAAGCCAGTTCGGCATGGAAGAAACCGTGGCGCGCATCCAGCAGAACGTACAGAACACCGGCAACGGCTGGGCGCTGTCCGGCCTGCGCAATCCCGCCAAGGCAGTGCAGAACGACGGCGGCAACGTTCTTCCGGTGATGATGATCGAGGCTTGCAGCACCAAGTATTCCGCCCCCATTCTCAAGGAAGACAATATCCGCTTCCTCTCCATCCTGATGCCGTGCAAAATTTCCGTCTACAAGAAAAACGACGGCAAGGTCTACATCGGCATGATGAACGCCGGGTTGATGGGCAAGATGTTCGGCCCGCTGGTCGGCGACATCATGGGACACGTTGCCGCGGATCAGGCCAAGTTCGTCACTTTCGACCCAAGCAAACCGGCGCCCCCGATGATAAAGGGAACGCCTGGCGGCGGTGGCGGCGGGACGGGCGAAGCAGGCGCTCCCGGCGGCTGCTGAAACGGGTTCCGAACCAAAAGGGGGCAAGGCGCGCCGCCCCCGCAAAAAACGCGACACGATGCCTGACAACCAGGCCAAATAAAATTGGGGGTCACCATGTTCACCAAACAACGCAAAATGCTTTGGGCGTTACTGCTCGGCGGCGCGCTGACTTCGGCAGCGGTTTCCGCCAACGCGCCGCCCGCCGCCACGCCAGCGACGCAGCCCGGCGCCGCGACGTCCGCCGCCCCGGCGCAAACAGCGCCGGCAGCGGCGCCCAAGCCGAAAAGCAACACCACGGCGGATCACTCGAAATTCAAGGAGCTTCAGCAGGCATTCAAGTCCGGCCCGGAAGTCACCAAGGCCTGCCTCGCCTGCCACACCGAGGCGGCCAAGCAAATCCACGGCTCCAAGCACTGGAAATGGGAGGTGGTGAATAAAACCACCGGACAGACGCTGGGCAAAAAGAACGTCGCCAACAATTTCTGCATCAACATCAACTCCAACTTCACCGGCTGTACCTCCTGCCATATCGGCTACGGCTGGAAAGACAAGCAGTTCGACTTCGCCTCGCAGGAAAACGTCGATTGCCTGGTTTGCCACGAAACCACCGGTTCCTACAAAAAACTGCCGGGCGACTCGGGGCATCCGGTTTACGAGAAGAAGGAGTTTCCGCCTCATTCCGGCCGGTTCGCCATGCCGCCCGACCTCGCCAAGGTGGCGCAAAGCGTCGGCAAGACCAGCCGCAACACCTGCGGCGCCTGCCACTTCTACGGCGGCGGCGGCGATGGGGTGAAGCACGGCGATCTCGACAGTTCGTTGAAAAATCCGAGCAAATACCTGGATGTCCACATGGACGCCAAGGGGCTGAATTTCTCCTGCGCCAAGTGCCACGTCAGCGACGCGCACGAAGTCGCCGGCAGCCGCTACGCGCCCACCGCCGCCGACAAGGAGCCGGCGCATATCCGCGGCATGAAGGATGAAACCAACCCTGCCACCTGTCAGGCTTGCCATGGACAAAAACCGCACCCGGCGAAAGTGGCCAAACTGAACGAGCACACCAGCAAGATCGCCTGCCAGACCTGCCACATCCCCGAATTCGCGCGCGGCGGCCCGGCCACCAAGATGCGCTGGGACTGGTCCACCGCCACCCGGATGGGCGCGGACGGCAAGCCGATCGAAACCAAGGATAGCGCGGGGCGGATCGCCTACACCTCGAAGAAAGGCGATTTCGTCTGGGAAACCAATGTGATACCGGAATATGCCTGGTTCAACGGCAACATCCAGTACACCCTGGTCGGCGACAAGATCGACCCGAGCAAGACGGTCTCGATCAACAAGATCGCCGGCGAGCCGGACGATCCCAACTCACGCATCTGGCCGTTCAAGGTACATCGCGGCAAACAGCCCTACGACACCGTCAACAACAGCCTGATCGTGCCGCACACCTTCGGCAAGGACGACAATGCGTTGTGGAACACCTACGACTGGAACAAGTCGCTGAGCGCCGGCATGCAGGTCGTCGGCCTGCCTTACAGCGGCAAGTTCGGCTTCGTCGAAACCGAAATGTCGTGGCCGATCGCCCACATGGTCGCGCCCAAGAACGATGCGCTGACCTGCGCCCAGTGCCACAGCGGCAACGGTCGCCTGAAAGATGTCAAGGGCGTCTACATGCCGGCGCGCGACGGCAACAAGCTGCTCGATTACGCCGGCTGGAGCATCGCCCTGCTCACCCTGCTCGGCGTGTTGTTCCACGGCGGCCTGCGCATCTACCTCAGCACCCGGAAAGGATAGGATCATGTCTGAAAAAATCTACGTTTTCAAACGCTTCGAGCGTTTCTGGCACTGGTCGCAGGCATCGCTAATCATCTTCATGATGCTGACCGGTTTCGAAGTCCACGGCGCCTACCACCTCTTCGGCTTCGGCGAGGCGGTAAACCTGCACACCATCGCCGCCTGGACGCTGATCGGCCTGTGGGTATTCGCCATTTTCTGGCACTTCACCACCGGCGAATGGAAGCAGTACATTCCGACCATGCAAAAAGTCGATGCCATGATGAAATACTACGTGCTCGGCATCTTCACCCACGCCCCGCACCCCTTCCGAGCCACCACCCTGCGCAAGCACAACCCGCTGCAACGCCTCGCCTATCTCGGCGTGATGCTGCTCATCGGGCCGCTGCTGTGGTTCTCGGGCTGGTTCTACCTATTTTACGGCGAGTGGAGCGCCTGGGGGCTGGACAAGTATCTGTCGCTGGAGTGGGTGGCGTTCTTCCATACCGCCGGCGCCTTCATGATGTTGGTTTTCCTGATCGCCCACGTCTACCTGACCACCGCCGGCCATACCCCGACCTCGCACATCAAGGCGATGATTACCGGCTGGGAGGAAGTCGAATAAACTTAGAAAAAACAGTTCAGCCACGGATCGACACGGATAATCTGGGTTCAATGGCCTGCAAAAATGCACGCTTTACAGCCGCCGGATGATCGGTAAATCTTTGCCAGACCGATGTCTTATCCGTGTCAATCCGTGTTTGTCTGTGGCTAACTGAGTTTTTGGGATAAATTTCCGCTTCGGCGGCAACCGTTCCGGCCGGGCAATCGCCCGGCCTTTTTGTTGCGCGGAGAATACGCGCCGTTGACTCACCCGGGAAGCGCCTGCCTGAACATGGGCAATCCCTTATTTTTTCATGCCTATGAACAATATTCAGGATGTTGCCTTGCATCCCATGCTCCCTCATCCCCGTCCCTTCTCCCGCCTGCGGGAGAAGGGAGAAAAGCCCCTCGCCCGCAGGCGCACCCTAAAGGGCATAAAGGAGAGGGGTTGGGGTGAGGGCGCCTGAAAATTATTCATAGACATATATTTTTTTCGATTTTCTCTGTGCCTCTGTGTCTCCGTGGTGAAGAGTTTGGAATCATTTTCTTTTTTTGTCATCCGGCGGCAGGCGCTGCGCGTTAAATCCTCCATGCCGTCCATTGGAGATAGAAAAATGCGTACCCACACCCTGTCGCTGCCTACCGATTTCGTATTGGTGCACCACGAGGTTTCCCATTGCAAGGTCATCGAATCCCACCACAACCACGTCGTCGTCGAGTGCGACGACGCCGACCTCAAAAGCATGGCCAACGAGGCACGGATGCTGGAATCCCTTTCCGGCAGCAAATTGAGCGCCCAGGTCAGGGCGCTGGTCAACGCCGCGATTCTTGCCCGCCCTTCACTGCGGCTGTATCAGGCAAGCTGCTGCTGAAATCGCCCGTCATTTCCCCGAGCGCTCCGCCACATCGCGCAGGAACGGTGCGTATTGCACCCAACCCTCGACCGGCCCGATGTGGGAAAACACCACCACGCCGTGCCGGTCGAGTACGTAGGTGGTAGGAAACACCCTGGCGATGTCGCGGTCGCGGATTTTCCCGCCGTCGGCCAATTTCAGGAATTCATCCTCGCTGCCTTTCACTCCCGAATCGAACAACGGCAAATCGAGTTTTTGCGCAACCAGCCAGCCACGCGCCTCGGTAACGCTCTCGCGCACCGGCAGCAGCACGAAGGCGATCTCCGCCGCCCCCCTGAACTGCGCCGCCAGCTTCTGCAAATCCGGTAATTCGCGCTTGCAGGGATTGCACCACGACCCCCAAAAATGCACCACCGCCACCTTGCCGCGTAAATCGGCCAGTTTCATCGCCTTGCCCTGGCTGGAGACGAAAGCGAGGTTGGGAAAGCGCATGCCGCGCTTCCTGCCCACCTCGGCGCGGGCCGCCTCGCTCTTGCTCTTGTAGGGTCCCCACAGCCCCGTCCAGGCTTTCCCGTCGAACACCACCCGGTCATCCAGCGCGTAGGGTACGCACCGCGCCTCGCTGTGTTTCTGGCATGCCTCCAGCGCGGCGGCGGTGGCGGCCTCGGCGCTGGGCTTTTCCGCCGCCCAACCCCACGCCCCGCCCGGCGCGATGGCGAAGGCGCGATGCGAATCGGATTGCAGGAAGGCGCCGGCATAATGCTCGCGCGCCGCCTCGCCGGCATGGGGAATCGCCGCCGCGTCGCCCAGCCTGGGAGGGGCGGCCTGGCTTGAAGCCGCAAATAAAGATAACGCCGCGCAAAACAATCTGAACATGCCAATCTCCTCGATTCGCCAGGTTCTGTTTTCAAATAGTTCACGATAACCATTTGAAAACAGAACCTAGACAGGCGCAGAATCCGCAAGGCGGACAAGCCCTGTACAATACCGCCCATGGATAACTCAACGCCTCCTCCCTTCGCGGCGCTCGTCCCGGATTTTATCCTGGATGCCCTCGACAGCGTCGGCCTGCACGGCGACGGACGGCTGCTCGCCCTCAACAGCTATGAAAACCGCGTCTATCAGGTCGGCATGGAGGAAGGCGCGCCGCTGGTAGCTAAGTTTTACCGGCCGGAACGCTGGAGCGCTGCCGCCATCCTCGAAGAGCACGATTTCACCCGCGAACTGGCGGAACGCGAAATCCCGGTGGTTCCCGCCCTGCCGCTGGCCGGCGGCAAAACGCTGCACGAATACCGGGGCTTCCGTTTCGCCGTCTTCGCCAAGCGCGGCGGCCGCGCCCCGGAACTCGACCAGCGCGGCACGCTGGAATGGATGGGGCGCTTCATCGGACGCATCCACGCCGTCGGCGCGCTGCACCCCTACCGCGAACGTCCCGCGCTGAACATCGAAACTTTCGGCGAGGAGCCGCGCGATTACCTGTTGGCGCACGATTTCATCCCTCCCGACCTGGCTGCATCCTACCAAAGCACGGTGGAACTGGCCTTGACCGGAATACGGCGTTGTTACGAGCGCGCCGGCGCGGTGCCGGTGCTGCGCCTGCACGGCGATTGCCATCCCGGCAACGTATTGTGGAGCGGCGACGGCCCGCATTTCGTCGATTTCGACGACAGCCGCATGGGGCCGGCGGTGCAGGATTTATGGATGCTGCTGTCGGGCGAACGCGGCGACATGGTGCGGCAATTGGCCGACGTGCTGGCCGGATACGAGGATTTCCATGAATTCGACCCACGCGAACTGCATCTCGTCGAAGCGCTGCGCACCCTGCGCCTGATTCATTATTCCGCCTGGCTGGCGCGGCGCTGGAACGACCCTGCCTTCACCGCCGCCTTTCCTTGGTTCAACACTCAACGCTACTGGCAGGATCGCATCCTGGAACTACGCGAACAGATCGCACTGATGGACGAGCCGCCGCTGTGGCAGGCTTAACTACGTGACCTTGCACTCACCCTCCCCCAGAACGCGGGGGCGACGTGTGCTCGCTTCGCGAGTCCCTGGCCTAAAAAATCGCAGTTAGCCGCGGATAAACGCGGATTGACGCTGATTAAGACATCAGGAAGGCATGCGCTTTGCAGGCCATGGATAATCCGTGATTATCCGTGTCAATCCGTGGCTGAATTGCTTTTTCCAGGTTAAAACCGCCACACCGCGAGGAACTGCGGGCGGCTTTCCGTGGTATTCCTGTCGCCCAGCTTGTTGCGCCAGTACTGGTATTCGACACCGACGAACAACTGGTTGGGCTTGCCGTACAGCGCCTTGCCCATGTCCCAGCGGAACTGGGGCTGCGCCAAGATCCATGCGCCGACCTCTCCGCCGAATTCGTTGGTGCGCTTGCCGATGTACTCGACGTGGCCTTCGATGCTGAAGGCCTGCTGGCCGATGCTGAAGGGATAAGCCCAGTTCACGTCGATCATGTAGCTGTCGTTTTCCGCCGGCGCGCCGCCGTGCGCCGTCCCCTCGCTATGGTCGAGGTAGGCGGTGAAATCGCTGTTGAGGAAAGCGAAGCCCGGCGCATCCCAGGATAGCCGCACGCCCGGCAGGTACTTGAGCACCTTGGCGTCGCCGCCCTTGTTGATACCCGCCAGCAGCCCGATGTCCTTGACCGCGCCGAGGCCGAACGGCTTGCCGGTGATTTTCCCCAGGCTGAAATTGGCGTACAACTCACCATAGTAGTCGTTGTCGTTGAAACCGTCGCGGCGCTTGTCGTCGAGGAAATCGACGAAGAAGAACAGGTCGCCGATGCCCCAGCCGCTGGCGTGCTGCACGGTAACGATGTCGGTCGCCGCGCTGCCGCCGCCGGCGAAGCCGGGCGCCACCAGGTTGCCGCGCTGGTACTGCACCTCGTTGACGCTCCAGTCGGCCGCCAGCGCCCCCGCGCAGCCCGCCGCGAGGATGACGCCCACGGCCAGGTCTCGAATTCTTCTCATATTCCCCTCTTTCAAGTTGGATTGCCGGAAACTCACAACGGGCGAAACCCCAGCAGCGTGGTGTCGTCCCGCCGCGGCTCCTGGCCGCGGTATTCGTCGAGCGCCTGCTGGATCGCCCGCACCTGTTCCGCCATGGATTTGCCCTGGTTGGCGAGAATGATCGTCCCCAGCCGCTTGCGCCCGAGCAGGCGCTTGGGCTTGCCGCCCATGTGGTCGGAAACGCCGTCGGTAAGCATGTAAAAGGTCATGCCGGGCTTGACCTCGACCGCCTGGCTGGAGAATTTGCGCGCCCGCCGGACGGAGCTGTAGGCCAGGCTCGCCCGGCTGCCGCGAATTTCGTGGATGTTGCCGTCCTCGGCATAAATCAGGGGCAGCCCGGCGCCGGCGAAGGTCACGGTGCGCGCCGCGGAATCCCATAGACACACCGCCGCGTCCAGGCCGTCGTCGGATTCCGACTCGGGACGATCCTGGCGCAGGCGGGCGCGCACCATTTCGTCGAGTTCGCCGAGTATCGCCGCCGGATCGAGCTGTTTTTGCTCGTGGAGGATGCGATCCAGCGCCGAGGCGACCACCAGGGTGATGAAGGCGCCCGGCACGCCGTGGCCGGTGCAGTCGGCGACGACCAGCAGGCTCTTGGAGCCGAAGCGCTCCAGCCAGAAGTAGTCCCCGCCGACGACGTGCAGCGGCTCCCACCACACGTAGATGTCCCGCACCGCATCGCCGAGCGCCTGCTTGTCGGGCAGCATGGCGCTCTGGATGCGCCGGGCGTACTGGATGCTTTCCAGCACCATGCGGTTGGCTTTCTCCAGCTCGCCGTGGGTGCGGTCGAGCTGGGCAAAGGCGCGCTCTGCCTCGGATTTTTCTTCCGCCAATGCGGCCATGGCCTCTTCGAGATCGTGGGTGCGTTCTTCGACGCGCTTTTCCAACTGCTGAGTCAGCAGCAGCAATTCCCGCTGCGCCTCGTTGCGCTGGTTCAGCCCCCGCTGGAAAGCCCTCAGCAGCTTGTCCACGGTGCCCAGCAGCAAGCCGAGTTCGTCGTTGGCATGTTTTTTCAGATCGGGAACCGGCCATTGCCCCGGGTTGTCGGGATCGACCTGGGCGATGGCGCGGCTCAGGCGCAGCAACGGCAGGGTAATCATGAAGTAGAAGATCGACACCACCAGGGTGCTGATCGCGATGTCGCGGATCAGCGACATGATGCCGTTGAAGGCCACCCGCTCGATGAATTTCTTCGCCACGACGCGGGGAGACAGCGCGATGTCGAGTTGTCCCACGTTGTCCTGGGTTTTCCCGGAAATGGCGTAGTTCAGCGGCAGGGAAAAGCTCGCCACGTCCTGGAAAAACCGCTGCGACAGGTCGATGCCGGCTCCGCTGACGGGGCGCTCCTGGGTCTTTTCCGCCAGGACGCGGCCGAAATTGTCCTTGAGCACGGCACGCTCCAGCGCGTCGTAGCCGAACAGACCGGCAACCACCTGGCGCGACAACTCGGGATGCAACTGGTAGGCGGCTTCGGAAGCCGCTCCCCTGACCAGGGAAAAAGTCTGCTGCACCTGGGCGCGCACTTCCTCGCGCATGTCGCGCCACTCGACCAGCAGTTCCACCACGTAGCCGAACAGACCGAGCAGCACCACGACCCCCAGGGTAGCCGTGGCCTGTTTAAAGGTCAGCCCATGGGTAAGCCGGCTTACCCGGAGCGGCGCTTCACCTTGCCATTCGCCATTCGCCATGGGAAGCCGCCGTTACTCGGCAACGCCTTTTTCCACGCCGTGTTTCTTTTTCAGGGCATGGATGAAATCCTGGTGGTTTTTTTGCCAGGCGTCGAATTCGGCAATCACTTCCGGGTATTTCAGCGTGGAAAGGAAATAGCTGTCCCGGCTATGCGGCAATTTGCTGTTGAACACCAGGGCGCCGGGCATTTTCAGGACGTTGTCGAGCTGATAGTTGAGCACCGCCACGCTGGCGTAGGCCGCATCCACGCGCTTCGCGGCAACCTGCTGCGCCAGCGCGGTGAAACTGGTGTTTTCCCGCAGCGTTACCTGCTTGCTCTTGATCCGCTCCAGCCAGGCCCAGGGGGTGAAGCCGGCCACCGTTCCGAGAGTTTTGATTTTATCCGGCGTGGCGTCCTTCAACTCCGGTCGAACCAGCGCGCCATCGACGTAAGTGACCACCGAGCCGCTATAGACGACGTTTTTTCCGGTGCGCAAGTCGCTTTGCCAATAGGGATTGTCGGGAAACTTGAAATCGACCTGCCCCTGAAAAAAAGTGGCGAACAGCCGGTTCACCGGAAACGGCTTGTATTCGAAGCGGTAGCCGCGCTCCTTGGCGAAGGCGTCCAGCACTTCGCGTGCATATCCGCTGTAATGCCCGTCCTTGACCGCATAGACCGGGTAATAGTCGAGATTCTCGACCCCGACGGTATAAATCCTGTCCGCGGCGACGGCTGCCCCCGCAAACGCGGCAAGCAAACCGGCAAGCATGGCGACTGCCCGCCCCCTGATGGATATTATTCCGTTCATTTATCCTCCCTCCGCGCTGGCGCGCTCGATTCGGTTACGGCCGCGAGCCTTGGCGCGGTAAAGCGCCTCGTCGGCACGGGAAATGGCCTGCTCCAGCGAGGCGTCGCCGCCACTCATCTCGCTGACGCCGATGCTCACGGTTATTTTAATCTTGGCGCTCGGCACGGAAACCTTTCCATTCTCCGTCTGGAAGCGAAGGCGCTCGGCAATGGCGCAAGCGTCGTCCAAACCGGTTCCGGGCAGCACCACCAGAAATTCCTCGCCGCCGAAACGCCCGATAAAATCGGTTTGGCGGAAAGCGCCGCGGCAAATTTCCGCGAATCCTTTCAAGACCTCGTCGCCAACCGCATGGCCGTAAGTATCGTTCACCAATTTGAAGTGGTCGATGTCGGCCAAGACCAGGCTGAGGCGCCCGCCATGGCGGCGCCAGCGTTTTTCTTCCAGCTCGCCCGTTTCCAGGATATGGCGGCGGGTATACAGGCCGGTCAGCATATCCACGGTGGCGATCAACCGCAACTCCGCCTCCAGTCCCTCGCGCAGCTTGATTTCCGCTTCGAGCGCCTGGTTGGCTTCGTGCAAATCGAGCTGCAAGCGATCGCTGATGCGCACCATCCGCCGCTGTTCGCTGTAGCCCTGCCGGTAGGCATCGGCCAGCGCGCGCAGGCTGCCGCCGACGTCTTCCAGATTGGCTATCATCGCCGCCGCCCGGCGCATGACCCGCTCTTCCTCGTCGAAAAGCGAGAATTCGCTGTCGGGACGCTCCGGCTGGCTCGTCATCGCCCGGCGGCTAACGGTCAATCAACATGAACGAAGCCCCCCTTGAACAAGGGGGGCGGTACGCCGTCATCCCATCCATGCGTTTCACCATGAGTGGCTGCTAATCGTCCATGGGGCAAAGCTTGAATACCGCTTTCTCGAAATCCTCGGCGAAATCTTCTCCCGATTCGAGAATGGTATCGTCGCCCTCGTGGTACCACCAGTTGATGGCAACCGGCATCCCCTGCTGAGCGGCCTTTTCCAGCATCAGGAACAGGTTCATCAGCGCCTTGGCGCTGCTGCTGTTGAAATAGCTCATTTCGAGGTCGAGCGCCACGGGAAGACGGCCTTCCCCGCCGAGAAATTCCCGCACCGCATGCAATATCGGCCCAAAAAACGCCGCCGCATCCTCGGGGTACGATTCCCCCTTCATCGACAGGCGGCGCGCGGAAAAATCGCACTCCACGTAGGGAGTGCGTTCGGTTCCTTCAATCAGAATGTTATCCATAGTGGTTCAGATATAGGCCTTGAGACAAAAGAAAGCATGCTCCGGGTCCACGTCCATGAAATCGAATTCGATCGGCACGCTGGCGCGGCGCGCGATTTCGATCAGGCCGATGCTGGCGCCCTTGCTTTGCTCCTCCGGTGGCTCCTTGAGTTTTTCCTTGTAATAAGCCTTTAGCGCATCCTTGTCCATGGTGGCGAGCATTTGCAGACGCTCGCGCAGCATCTCCATGTCATCGCGGCGCACGACATTGCCGCACACCACGAAAAAACGCTGGCTTTCCCTGCCCACGGCGATCATTCCCGAGCTTAGCTCGACTTTCTTGCCGACTTCGCCTTCCACCCGGTTGGCGGAATAGCGGATGATGTTCTGCACCTGCTCCACGAATACCGAGAAGACTTTCTTGGTGACGTTGGCATCGGTTTCGTCCAGCACCATTTTTTGTTTCAGCGCCTCGCCAAGAGCGAAAAGAATGCCTTCGGAGACATAGCCGGTAAAGGAGAAAATGATCCCTTTCCGGTTGAGTTCCTGGTGGAAACCGTAGTACTCCTGCACTAGCATAGGGAAACTCCTGGTCCAATTGCATTTTTCCGCACCGCGGCGGCGCCGGTTCCGGCGGCCTGGCTCGCGGAAAGTTTACCTTAAGAAAGAACCTATTTCAGCAGGCGCTAAACCGACCGCGGCAACATCAGCCTGAATTCCGCCCCATGCTCCAGGTTGCGCACCGCGATCGCGCCGCCCATGTTTTTCATGATGACCTGGGACATGTAAAGCCCGATGCCGGTGCCCTTTTCCTTGGTGGTGAAATAGGGCGTGAAAATCTTGTCGAGGTTCTCTTCGGGAATGCCGCCGGCATTGTCGCGGATGTCGATCCAGGCGAAGGCGCCGTCGCCGCCGAAACCGATCACGACCTCCCCGCCGTCGATTTCCCTCTCCGCCAGGACATCCCTGGCGTTGCTCAGGATATTTATCAGCACCTGAGAAAGCTCGTTGGCGTATCCTCCGACCCGCACCTCGCCGCCTTCTTCCCGGAGCACCCGTATCTTGAAGCCCATGCTCTTCTGGACCAGATTCAATGCGCTATCGACGGCTTCCATCAGGCTGAACGCTTCCGGGGTCTTGTGCGGCTTGAAGAAATCCAGGAAATCGTCAACGGTTCCGTTCATTTGCTCGATCACCCGCCCGGCGCTGGCGACGTGCTCCTTCAGGATGGCGTCGTCGAGCATCCTTGAGCGGTGCTCGTGTTCGATGGTCTGCATAATCAGACTCAAGGAAAACAACGGCTGGCGCCACTGGTGGGCGATATTGCCGATCATCTCGCCGAGCGCCGCGTGGCGCGACTGCTGAACCAGCAGGCATTCCTGCTCGCGGCTTTTCGCCACCTGTTCCCTCACTTGCTGTTCGAGATTTTCGTTCAACCACTGCAATTGTTCGGCCAGCGCCTCGCGCAAGCCGATTTCCGTCCTCAGCGCATGATTGAGCCGTTTCAGGTCTTCAGCCTGCGAGGCCAGTGTCTGGTTGGCTTGGTGCAAATCGAGCTGGAGACGGTCGCTGATGCGCAACAGGCGGCTCTGCTCGCGGTAGCTCTGGCGGTAGGCGTCGGCCAGCTCGCGCACGCCGCCGGCAACGTCCTCCAGCTTGCCGATCATCGAAGCGGCGCTTTGCAGCACCTGCTCCTCCTGATCGAAAAGGCTAAAACCGCCGTCCGTCGAGTTCTGTTCCGTTTTCATTTTCCTAAATCGGCTGTTGCAGGCCGCGGCAACGATCCAAGGGAACCGCGATGCGCCCGGTAGGCATATCGTCCTATGTTATAGACAAACTCCGACTCATGCCACCATGGCGCATGGATTGCACAAAGAACGGGGTGCGAAACCGCACCCCGTTTCTTCTTGATCGAGCCGCTGCTTTTCCTAAGCCTTGGCGAAGGTAAACGTCCCGTCGCGGCAATCCACCCGGATCGTATCCTTGGCGGCAAAATGTCCGGCCAGGATTTCCTTCGCCAGGGCGTTTTCCAGGCTGGCCTGAATGGCGCGTTTCAGCGGCCTGGCGCCGAACACCGGGTCGAAGCCGGCGCTGGCCAGCTCGCTCAAGGCCGCGTCGCTCACTTCCAGCCGCATCTCCATCTGCGCCAGGCGCTTGCTGAGGTATTGCAACTGGATGCGGGCGATGGACTTGATGTGCTCCTCGCCCAGGGCGTGGAATACCACCACCTCGTCGATGCGATTGATGAATTCCGGCCGGAAGTAGGTTTTCACCTCGCCCATCACCGCCAGCTTGACGACCTGGTAATCATCTCCGGCCATCTGCTGGATCATCTGGCTGCCGAGGTTGGAGGTCATCACGATCACGGTGTTCTTGAAATCCACGGTGCGCCCCTGCCCGTCGGTCATGCGGCCGTCGTCGAGCACTTGCAGGAGGACGTTGAACACATCCGGGTGGGCTTTTTCCACTTCGTCGAGGAGGATCACACTGTAGGGCTTGCGCCGCACCGCCTCGGTCAGGTAGCCGCCTTCCTCGTAGCCGACGTAGCCGGGCGGCGCGCCGATGAGGCGCGACACCGAATGTTTCTCCATGAATTCGCTCATGTCGATGCGGATCAGGTGCTCCTCGCTGTCGAACAGGAAGCCGGCCAGCGTCTTGCACAGTTCGGTCTTGCCCACGCCCGTCGGGCCGAGGAAGAGGAAGGAGCCGTAAGGCTTGTTGGGATCGGACAGCCCGGCGCGCGAACGGCGGATGGCGTCGGCCACCAAGCGCACCGCCTCGTCCTGGCCGATCACGCGCTGGTGCAGCTGGTCTTCCATTTTCAAGAGCTTGTCGCGCTCCCCCTCCATCATCTTGGAAACCGGGATGCCGGTGGCGCGCGACACCACTTCGGCGATTT
>CAZDIJ010000028.1:0-38442 GCA_964505475.1 uncultured Sulfuricella sp.
CCGCGACCCCCGGCGTGACAGGCCGGTATTCTAACCGACTGAACTACCACTCCTGAAAACTGCTATCCCGCTAGGTTAGCTGGTGGGTGCTAACGGGATCGAACCGCTGACATTCGCCTTGTAAGGGCGACGCTCTACCAGCTGAGCTAAGCACCCTGAATTCGCTAGTTTAGCGCATCCTTGAGGGCTTTGCCAGCCCTAAATTTCGGCACCTTCGCCGCCTTGATCTTGATGGTTGCGCCGGTGCGAGGGTTACGCCCGTTGCGCGCGGCACGCTTGCCGACATAAAAAGTTCCAAAACCAACCAAAGTTACCATGTCACCCTTTTTCAGAGCGGACTTGACGGCACCAACCGCAGCATCCAGCGCGCGCCCCGCAGCGGCCTTGGAAAGCTCGGCGGACTTGGCGATTTGATCAATCAACTCAGATTTGTTCACGTGTGGTCCCCTTTCAACAGTAATAAATAAACAGCGATGCCCTGCACCCGCTTTATATCAAGCCGCAAATCCCGCTGTCAAGCGATAGCGACCACTTCGGGACTTCTCAGTGCTTGGTGGAAACGACTTCTTCGAGCTTTTTCTCGGCGCCCGGCACAGGCAGCCCATCGCTTTCCGGCAAGGCTTCCGGCTTGCGCTCCAAGGCCAGCGCCAACACCTCGTCTATCCATTTAACAGGATGAATATCAAGGTGATTTTTTATATTGCCGGGAATTTCCACCAAATCCTTGACGTTTTCCTGGGGAATCAGCACCAGTTTGATACCGCCGCGATGCGCCGCCAGTAATTTTTCCTTCAGACCGCCGATCGGCAGCACTTCGCCGCGCAGGGTGATTTCTCCAGTCATCGCCACGTCGGCGCGTACCGGTATTCCGGTCAACACCGACACCAGCGCCGTGCTGATCGCCACGCCGGCGCTGGGACCGTCCTTGGGCGTCGCTCCTTCGGGCAAGTGAATGTGAATATCCTTCTTCTCGTAGAAATCGCCGGCGATACCCAATGCCCTGGCGCGCGAGCGCACCACGCTGAGCGCCGCCTGTATCGACTCCTGCATCACTTCGCCGAGTTTGCCGGTGGTAATCATCTTGCCCTTGCCCGGCACCACCACGCTCTCGATGGTCAGCAGTTCGCCGCCCACCTCGGTCCACGCCAGACCGGTCACCTGGCCGACCTGATTGGCCTTTTCCGCCATGCCGTAGCTGTAGCGGCGCACCCCGAGGTACTTGTCGAGGCTGCGGGACGTTACCGTGATCTTGCCCTTGCTGCTTTTCAGCAGCAGCGCCTTGACCACCTTGCGGCAGATCTTGGCGATTTCCCGCTCCAGGCTGCGCACCCCGGCCTCGCGGGTGTAGTAGCGCACGATGTCGCGCACCACGCTCTCGCCCACCGCGATTTCGCTGCTCTTGAGGCCATGCACGCTCATTTGCTTTGGCAATAGGTAACGCATGGCGATGGCGATTTTCTCGTCCTCTGTGTAGCCAGACAGGCGGATTACCTCCATGCGATCCAGCAGCGGCGCGGGAATGTTCATGGTGTTGGAGGTCGCCACGAACATCACGTCGGAAAGATCGTATTCGACCTCGACATAATGATCGACGAAAGTGTGGTTCTGCTCGGGATCGAGCACTTCGAGCAGCGCCGAGGATGGGTCGCCGCGAAAATCCATCCCCATCTTGTCGACCTCGTCGAGCAGGAACAGCGGATTGCGCACGCCGACCTTGGTCATGCTCTGCAATATCTTGCCCGGCATGGAACCGATGTAGGTGCGGCGGTGGCCGCGAACTTCTGCCTCGTCGCGCACGCCGCCGAGCGCCATGCGCACGAACTTGCGGTTGGTGGCGCGGGCGATGGACTGCCCCAGGGATGTCTTGCCGACGCCGGGCGGCCCGACTAGGCACAGGATCGGCGCCTTGAGCTTGTCCACGCGCTGCTGCACCGCCAAATACTCGACGATACGCTCCTTGACCTTCTCCAGGCCGTAATGATCGGCTTCCAGAACGCCCTCGGCGACCTTGAGATCCTTGCTGATCTTGGTTTTCTTCTTCCAGGGCAGCCCCACCAAAATATCAATGTAATTGCGCACCACCGTGGCTTCCGCCGACATCGGCGACATCAGCTTGAGTTTTTTCAATTCGGACTCGGCTTTGGCGAGCGCCTCCTTGGGCATCTGCGCGGCCTTGATCTTCTTCTCCAGCTCATCCAGGTCGGCACCCTCTTCCATGTCGCCTAATTCCTTCTGGATCGCCTTGACCTGCTCGTTGAGATAGTACTCGCGCTGGCTCTTTTCCATCTGGCGCTTGACGCGGCCGCGAATGCGCTTTTCCACCTGGAGGATGTCGATTTCGCCGTCGAGGATGCCGAGCATGTGCTCCAGGCGGCTACGCACCGGCAGCATTTCGAGGATTTCCTGCTTCTGTTCGATCTTCAGCGGCAAATGCGCGGCGATGGTATCCGCCAAGCGGCCGGCATCGTCGATGCTGGCCAGCGAAGTGAGAATTTCAGGGGGAATTTTCTTGTTGAGCTTGACGTACTGGTCGAACTGAGTGAACAGTCCGCGCCGCAATGCCTCGACCTCATGATCCTCGGCGCCGTCCGGCAGCGGGCTGGGGGTAACCCCTGCGATGAAATGGGTGCGCTGATCCTCGAAGCGGTCGATCACCGCGCGCTGGTTGCCTTCGACCAGCACTTTTACCGTGCCGTCCGGCAATTTCAGCATTTGCAGGATGCTGGCCACGCACCCCACCCGGTACAGGTCATCCGGCGCGGGATCGTCGTTGGCCGCCGATTTCTGCGCCGCCAGCATGATGTGCTTGCCAGCTTCCATGGCGGTTTCGAGCGCCTTGATGGATTTCGGACGGCCGACGAAGAGGGGAATCACCATGTGCGGGAACACGACCACGTCGCGCAACGGCAACAACGGCAATGTCAGTGGCTCACCGGAAAAATCTGGATGCGTGGTCATGAAAGTCACCTTTAAACTAACTTGTTCGTGAAGCCCCGAAAATAACCTGAAACCGCAACAATCACCGCTGCAATTTCAAAACGGGCTTCCTGAGTGAATTGGGGCAATCCGCCGCAATTCAAGAGGCGACGCGAATCAGGCGGAACCGGCCAGCCTTCCCGAATCGGAGTAAATCAGGAGCGGCTTGCTCTCGCCGTTGATAACGCCATCGTCGACCACCACCTTGCTCACGTCGGACAGCGAGGGCAAATCGAACATGGTATCCAGCAAGGTGTGCTCCAAAATCGAGCGCAGGCCGCGCGCGCCGGTCTTGCGCGCCAGGGCTTTCTTGGCGATCGCCGAGAGCGCCTGCTCGCGGAATTCGAGTTCCGCGCCCTCCATGGCGAACAGCTTTTGATATTGTTTGGTCAAAGCGTTCTTCGGTTCGGTGAGAATGCGCACCAGGGCGTTTTCATCGAGATCCTCCAGCGTCGCCACCACCGGCATGCGCCCCACGAACTCGGGAATCAGGCCGAACTTGATTAAGTCCTCCGGCTCGACATCACGCAGCACCTCGCCGATGGCCTTGCGGTCGTCCTTGCTCTTGACCTCGGCGGCGAAGCCGATGCCACCCTTCTCGGAGCGGTTACGGATCAGTTTCTCCAACCCGCTGAAAGCGCCGCCGCAGACAAACAGGATATTGGTGGTATCCACCTGCACGAAATCCTGGTTGGGATGCTTGCGCCCCCCTTGCGGCGGCACCGAAGCCACGGTGCCCTCGATCAGCTTGAGCAGCGCCTGTTGCACGCCTTCGCCCGACACGTCGCGGGTGATCGAGGGATTGTCGGATTTGCGCGAAATCTTGTCGATCTCGTCGATGTACACGATGCCGTGCTGCGCCTTCTCGATGTCGTAATCGCACTTCTGCAGCAGTTTCTGGATGATGTTCTCGACATCCTCGCCGACGTAGCCGGCCTCGGTCAGGGTAGTGGCGTCGGCGATGACGAAAGGCACGTTGAGCAGGCGCGCCAAGGTCTGCGCCAGCAAGGTCTTGCCGGAGCCGGTCGGCCCGATCAGCAGGATATTGCTCTTCGACAGCTCGACGCCGTCGCTGTCCTTGCCGGCATTGCGCAAGCGCTTGTAATGATTGTAAACCGCCACCGACAGCGCCTTCTTGGCGAGCGGCTGGCCAATCACGTATTCGTCGAGTATCTGGCAGATTTCCTGCGGCACCGGCAGGTCGGAAGTAGACGGCTTGGTTTCGTCGCCCCGCGTTTCATCGCGGATGATGTCGTTGCACAGGTTCACGCATTCGTCGCAAATGAACACCGACGGACCGGCGATCAGCTTGCGCACCTCATGTTGGCTCTTGCCGCAAAATGAGCAGTAAAGCAACTTATCCGAACCTGATTTATCTGCCATTATTTTTCCTAAAGTCTGTTACCCGCCAGTTTATATTACGCCGCCGCTTCGCTGCGGCTATCGAGCACTTTGTCCACCAGGCCGTATTTGACGGCCTCTTCCGCGCTCATGAAATTATCGCGGTCGGTATCCTTCTCGATGGTCTTGATCGGCTGCCCGGTATGCTTGGCCAACATCTGGTTGAGGCGCTGGCGCAGGTAGAGGATTTCCTTGGCATGGATTTCGATATCCGACGCCTGCCCCTGAAAACCGCCCATCGGCTGATGAATCATAACACGGGAATTAGGCAGGCAAACACGCTTGCCGGGCGTGCCCGCCGCCAGCAGGAAGGAACCCATGCTCGCCGCCTGGCCGATGCACAGCGTGCTCACGTCCGGCTTGATGAACTGCATGGTGTCGTAAATCGCCATCCCCGCCGTCACCGAACCTCCGGGCGAATTGATGTAGAGGAAAATATCCTTGTCCGGGTTTTCCGATTCGAGGAACAGCAACTGCGCCACCACCAGGTTGGCGCTGGCGTCGTTGACCGGCCCCACCAGGAAAATCACGCGATCCTTGAGGAGGCGCGAATAAATATCATAAGCGCGTTCACCGCGCCCGCTTTGCTCCACCACCATCGGGATCAACCCGAGGTTTTGCGGTTCCCAGACTCGATTGTCGCTCATCTTTTTAGAGGTTCCCCATCAGTTCGTCGAAGCTGATCGCCTTGTCGATGACCTTGACGCGATCCAGCACCCAGTTTACCACGGCCTCTTCCAATGCCATCGACTCGACTTCGGACAGGCGTTCCGGCGAAGCGTAATACCACGCCACCACCTCTTCCGGGCTTTCATAGCTTTCGGCGAATTCATCCACCAGTTTGCGCACCGTTTCCGGGTTGGGCTGCAATTTGTTGGCGCCGACCACCTCGGCCAGCACCAGGCCGAGGCGCACGCGCTGCTTGGCCTGGTCTTCGAACATGGAAGGCGGCAAGGCCATGTTGCCCGCGCTGATGCCCCTGCGCTCCATGTCTTCGGCGGCGAAACGCTGCAAACGCTCGATTTCCATCTCGATCAGCGCCTTCGGCAATTCAAAGGATGTCGCCTCAAGCAGCGCCTGCAAGGCTTTTTCCTTGGTTTGCGCGCGAATGCGGCGCTTTACCTCGCGCTCGACGTTATCCTTGATTTCGGCGCGCATCTTGGCGAGATCGCCGTCCTCGACTCCCAGGCTCTTGGCGAAATCGGCGTCGGCCGCCGGCAGCACCGGTTCGGATACGCCATTCAGAGTCACCTCGAAGCTGGCGGTCTTGCCGGCCAGTTCGGCGGCATGATAATCCGCGGGGAAGGCCACGTCGAAGGTCTTGCTCTCGCCCTTATTCATGCCGATGATGCCATCCTCGAAATCCTTCAGCGCACGACCTTCGCCGACCACCAGAGTATAGCCCTTGGCATGGCCGCCCTTGAATTCCTCGCCGCCGATGGTGCCGCGATAGTCGATGTCGACCTGGTCGCCCGCCGCCGCGGCGCGCTCTGCCGGGGAATAGGCAACGCGCTGCTTGCGCAGGATGTCGATGGTCTTGTCGATGTCGGCGTCGCTGACGGTGACATCGGGACGCTCGACGCTCGCGGCGGCGATATCGCCGACCACGATTTCAGGGTAGACCTCGAACACCGCGCTGAACAGCAGTTCCTCGGCGCCGTCCGCCGCCGGCTTGGCATCGACCCGCGGATAACCGGCGACTTTCAGATTCTGCTCCCTGACCGCATCGTTGAAGCGCTGCTGCACCGATTCGCCCAGCACTTCCTGACGGACTTCGTGGCCATACTGCTGCGCCACCACTTTCAGGGGTACCTTGCCGGGACGGAAACCGTCCATTTTCACCTTGCGCGCCAAGCGCTGGATGCGCTTCTCGACCTCCGCCTCGAACTGCGCCATCGGCACCGAAAAGTCCAGTTGTTTTTCCAGCGCGCTTCCGTTTTCCGTTTGCATTTCCTATCCCTCAAGTTACTGATTAATGGTGCGAAAGGGGGGACTCGAACCCCCACACCTTGCGGCGCTGGAACCTAAATCCAGTGCGTCTACCAATTCCGCCACTTTCGCGAAAAGACAAAGTTTTAAGGATACCATAAGGCCGGGCATCACGAAAATGGGCGACAGGCTTCACGCTACCCTCCCCACAGCCGCTCCTTCAGACCCGACGAACGCGCCACGGCTCGTCCGACCGCCTGTTCCAGAACCGTCCTCGCGCTCCACAGCCCGATGCGCCGCCGGGCGCGCGTCACCGCCGTGTAGAGCAGCGCCCGGTCGATCACCGGCGTCGCTTCGTCGGGCAGCACCAGCATCACCTCGTCGAACTCGGAGCCTTGGCTCTTGTGCACCGTCATGGCATATACGGTTTCGTGCGGCGGCAGACGCCCCGGCGCGTAATCGCGCAGCTTGCCGTCGGCGCCCTGGAAAACCACCCGCAGCTCCCCGCCGACGGCCATGGCGATCCCGACATCGCCGTTGAACAGAGACAGGTTGTAGTCGTTCCGCGTCACCATCACCGGGCGTCCATGATACCAAACGCCTCGCCTGGGAATCTCGCCGGCGCGGCGCAGATCGTCTTCCAGCAACTGGTTCAGCCCGGCGACGCCCGAAGCGCCCTCCCGGTGCGCGCAGAGGACGCGAAAGCGCCCGAACAGATCGAACAATAGCGGTGGCAACGCCTCGCCGCGCAGCGCGGCGAGGTATTCCCGGTATCCATCGCGCAGATGCAGCCCCAAGGCGGCGGCATTTTCCCGCAACCCTCCCTGCTGCCAGACGATTTCATCGCCTCCCCCGCCGTCCAGGGCGGCCAAGGCCCGAGCGCCATCACCCAGGCGGATCGCCTGCGCCAGCTTGCCGATGCCGCTGTCCGCGCCGAAACGGTAGCTCTTGTGGAGCAGGGCGATGGCCGAAGCAAACCCGTTACCGCCTTCCCCCGCCCCCGCGCAAATATCGCCGAATACCGCCCCGGCTTCCACCGAGGCAAGCTGATCCTTGTCCCCCAGCAAAATCAGGCGCGCGTCCGGCGGCAACGCCTCGGCCAGCTTGGCCATCAACGCCAGGTCGATCATCGAGGCCTCGTCCACCACCAGCACGTCGAGCGGCAGCGGGTTGTCGCGGCCATGACGGAACATGGCGGAATCGGGACGCGAACCCAACAGCCGGTGCAAGGTCGCGGCCTGCTCGGGAATCGCCTCCAGAATCTCCGGCGCCACCCCGAGCCGGCTCTTGGCGGCGCGCACCGCTTCCCGCATGCGCGCCGCCGCCTTGCCGGTGGGCGCCGCCAGGCGGATCGTCAGCTTGCCCTGATATTGCAGTTGCAAGGCCGCCAGGATGCGCACCACGGTGGAAGTCTTGCCGGTGCCCGGCCCGCCGGAAATCACGCACAGACGCCGCAGCACCGCCTTTTCCGCGGCCGCCCTTTGCCAGTCCGGCTCTTCGCCGGCAGCACCGAACAAAATATCGAGGTCGGCTCGCAGGCGCGGCAATTCCACGTCGCCGCACGGCATGGCGGCGCGGGCGAGCAAATCGGCGGCAAGCATCCGCTCATAGCGCCAATAGCGCGCCAAATAAAGGCGATGGCATTCATCCAGAATCAGCGGCGCATAGCCGCCCGGCACCCCCACCAGCCGGCTGGCGCGCAACTGCGCCTCCCACTCCGCCAGCGGTGGCAGGATTACGCCCGGCTGCTGGGCATCGTGCCAGCGGCGCTGGCCGGCGCAATCCGCCAGACCGGCGCAGACATCGCCCTCGGCCACGGCCTCGCAGACCAGCCAAGCGGCATGCATCACGCTTGGCGGCGCCGCCGGATCAAGGCGTTGCAAGGCTGCGGCGAACTGCCGGCTGAGCGGCGACAGGCGGGGCGGCGCCGAGATCATGCCTTCCCTCCCATCAGCCGGTCGAGCGCCTCGATCAAACGGACATCCGGGCGATTGCGGTAGATGCCGTTATCTCCCCCGATTGCGGGGTCGATGCCGCGCAAGAACAGGTAGAACACCCCGCCGAAATGCCGCCGGTAGTCGTAGTCCGCCAGCCTGGCGCGCAGGTAGCGGTGCAGCGCCACGCAGTAGATCAGGTATTGCAGGTAATAGTGGTTGCCGGCCATCGCCTGGCGGAGCAGGGGCGGCGCATAGCAGTCCGCTTCACCGCCCAGCCAGTTGGATTTGTAATCGGCGAGGTAGTAGCGGCCTTGCGCCTCGAACACCAGGTCGATGAATCCCATCATGTAGCCCTCGGCACGGTGGAAATCGAGATTTTCCAGCGCGGCAGCGTACTCCGGCGCGACGCCCAGCGCCGGGTCGGCGAACAGGCGGCGCAGGCGTTCCAGGTCCAGGCCGGCGATGGGGAAGACGAACCCCAGTTCGACCAAGCGCCGCGCCGGGGCAACCTCGGCAAGACGGATGCCGCTTGCGTCGAGCGGCGCGTCCAAAGCGGCCTGCACGCTGCGCGCCACCACCGGCGCCCATTTTTCCTCGATGAAATGACCCTTGAGCTGTTCCGCCACCCAGGCCTGCAAGGCGGCCGGGTCGCGGCGGGTGAAGTCCCAGCCCTCGAATATGGCGTGCAGGCAGGTGCCGGGCTGCGCGCCGCGCGGAAAAGCGAAGATGTCCGCTTGCGGGGCGGCTTCCGCCGCCGCTGGCGTGGCGTCGTAATCCGGCGCTTCGCTGTGGCGTCCGGCGCTGAGCGCGGAAAAGCTGGCCATGCGCCAGCCCGGAAAAAGCGTGCGGGCGAAGGGCAGCGCCGCCAGCGTCTGTCGAATCTCCCCGACAGGCGCGTAGTGTTTGTCGTCGCCACGGCAGGCTTCGACCGCGACGCAGGCGCCGGCGCGGGCGGCGAAGTCCCGCACCGCCTGCGCGATCGCCGCCGCGCTCATCCCGGCGAATTGTTCCGCCAGCGCCGCCAGCGGCTCCGGCGCCTTTCCCGTATCGTGGAGCAGCCAGGCCAGCGCCGAGGATTCCATCTCCCGGACATGTCCCCAGGCAACCACGCAACGGTACTGGGCGCGGGTCAGGGCGACGTAGAGCAGGCGCAGTTTTTCCGCCAGGCGTTCTTCGGAGGCCAGCGACTTGTGCATGCCGAATTCCGCCGAACCGAGGTCGAGGGTGGGACGGTTTTCCTGCGCCGGGTCGTGAAAAACCACGGCGGATTCGTTCTTCTGCCACAGCCTGCCGTCCCACAGGAAGGGGCAGAACACCACCGGATATTCCAGCCCCTTGCTGGCATGGATGGTGACGATGCGAACGCGCTCGGCATCGCTCTCCAGGCGCAGCAAGGCGCCTTCGTCGTCGGAACGGGGGCTGCGGATGGCGCGCGACAGCCAGCCGAGCAGCGCGTCCATGCCCTGCCTGGCGTGGCTCTCGACCTGGAGCAATTCCGCCAGATGCAGCAGGTTGGTCAAACGCCGCTCGCCATCCTGGCAGCGCAACAGGCATTGCGCCACGCCCTGCTCCTCCAGCCAGGAACGGAAGAAACGCATGAAACCGTGATCGCGCCACAATTCGTGATAGCGGCTGAAGGCATCGGCCACCTGCTCCGCCGCGCGCTCGTCCTCGCCCAGCGCATAAATCCCGCTGGCCGCCGCGCCGCCCAGCCCGGCCGCCAGCGCCGCCCTGACCAGTGACTCGCGCCCCGGCTCGGCGACGGCCAGCAGCACGCACTCCAGTTCCGCCGCCTCGCGCGAAGCGAAGACGTTCTCCTGGCCGTAACGCACGCTGGTCACGCCGCGCCGGGTCAACTCCTCCTGCACCAGCCGTCCCTGGCGGTGCGCCGGCACCAGCACGGCGATGTCGCCGCCGCCCAGCGGCCGGGTTGCGCCGTTTTTCGTCAGGCGCGCCTTGCCCTGTGCCGCGAGATTGAGCAGGCGCACGATTTCCGTGGCGCAATCCCGCGCCGCCAGGCGGTTGGCCTGATCCTTGGCCAGCGGTTTATCCCCGCCGCCCGGCTGTTCGAACAGATGGAAGCGGAAGGCCAGGCCGTCGTCGCCGTCTACCTGCAATTCGCCGAGCGGGCGCTGCGTCGCCTCGACCGGGCGGTAGCCGATATGCTCCAGGAGGAATGGGCGCGCATGGCCGCCGAACAAGGCGTTGAGCGTCCCGACCAAGGGCGGCGCCGAACGCTGGTTGGTGTTCTGGGTAGTGTGCGAGCGGGTATCGCCGTAGGACTGGAGATAGGTGTGGACATCGGCGCCGCGAAAGCCGTAGATCGCCTGCTTGGGGTCGCCGACGAAGAATACCGGCAGCTCCTGGCCGCGGTAGAGGCGGCGGAATATCCCGTACTGCACCGGGTCGGTATCCTGGAATTCGTCGATCAGCGCCGCCGGGTAGCGGGCGCGGATGGTCTGCGCCAGGTGCTCGCCGTGCGCCGCATGCAACGCATCGTGAAGACGGTTGAGCAAGTCGTGGTAGGAAACCAGTTGGCGCGCCTGCTTGCGCGCCGGCAGTTCCGCCTCGCAATAACGCAACAGATCGGCTTTCAGCGCCGCCAGCTTGTGCCGGAACAGCGCTTGCAAGCCGTCGGCGGAATCCGCCAGCGCAGCGCATGCGGAGAAGAACGGGTGCTCCGGCGGCGCATGGTCTTTCTTGGTGCCGGCCAGCAACGCCTCGGGCGTCAGCTTGGCGAGTTTTTCCGGCACCGCCAGCCCTGCCGCCGCGTCGGCGAAATAGCCGTCGAAGCCCGCGAACCACTCCCCCAGCTTGGCCTTGTTATAGATGTTCGCCTTCAGGCCGGGATGCTCGAGCAGCAACGCGGTGATCTCGCCGCGCCGGGTGAGCCACAAGCGGCGCGCCGCCTCGTAGTCCGCCGCGAAACGGGCTTCCTGCGCCGCCGCGCCGCCGGCGTCCGCCAGGGGGGACAGCGCCAGGAAGGACTGCTTGCCGATATGGGGCGCGATTTCCATTAGCCAGGCGTCGGGCGTCTGCCGCTCGCCCGCCAGGAAACCCACCCACAGCCCGCCGGCGGGCTGAATTTCGCGGCGCCAGTAATCGTCGATGATTTCACGCAGGATGTCGCGCTCGTCGGGCAGCAGCTCGGTGGCAAACTCCATTCCCGACTCGAAGGCGCTCTCCGTCAGCACGCGCTGGCAGAAGGCATGAATGGTGAAGATCGCCGCATCGTCGAAGCAGCGCAGGGCATGGGTCAGGCGCCGAGCCGCCAGTTCCGGGTCGAAAATTCGCTCCCGGTAAGTCCGGCAAAACTCGTCATCGCCGCCGCGTCCCCTCAACTCCGCCAGCATCCCGGCCAGCCGGGCGCGGATGCGCCCGCTCAATTCCGCCGTCGCGGCCTTGGTGTAGGTCACCACCAGGATGTTCTCCACCGCCAGCCCGCTTTCCACCACCAGGCGCAGATACAGCCCGCCGACCGCCCAGGTCTTGCCGGTGCCGGCGCTGGCTTCGATCAGGGTCGGGCGGTCGAGGGCGGCGCGATAAACGTCGAAAACTTCAAAACGCGGCGCCGTCATGCTTCCTCCTCCGGCGCGACGGCCTGCAACAGGGGCAGCAGCAAGTCCGCCGCCACTTCCTGGAAACGCCGGTCGAGCGGATCGTGGCCGCGGTACGCCATACGGTAATAGCGGTTTTCGGATTCGCCATGAAAATTGCCGTTGCGCAACTCTGGCTCATCCCAGACGAGGCGCGCCGCCTTGAGGGCTTCCTCCTCGCCCTTGCCGGCGTGAACCTTGGCTGCGTAGGCATAAGCGCTCTTGACGAAGAACGGCAGGGGCAAGCGCAAGCCTTGCCGGTAATAATCCAGCAGCTTGGCCATCTCCTCCTCGGGGTGCGCCACGGCGCCGAACCGCACGCTGCGGTCGATGCCGGTCAGCCGGCTGTGCAGCGCGGCGCCCGGCGGCTTGAGCAGGCACAACGCCAGGTGGCGCAGCCACAGCGTGAACAGCGGGCGCGGTTTGATTTCGTCGAGGGTGTGCTCGGCCAGCCCGTCGTCGCCGATATTGGCCAGCCAGCCGCTCAGGCGCATGCCCTGGGCGGTGAAGTTCAGAGGCTGGGGCGCAAACGTCCGTCGCGCCGGCAGCATCGCCGCCAGCCGCTCCGCCACGGTTTCCTCGTGAGCCAGCAGGAGGGAGCCGTAATCACCGTGAGGCAGCCAGCCGCGCGCCTCGGCAAGCCGCAGCGCGTGCTCGCGCGGCCTGCCGGCGCGGAGATTGTCCAGTATCTGGCCGCGCACTTCCAGGCGGGTCAGGTAATCCAGTCCGAAAGGCTCGCGCACCGCGAAATCGGCGTCGCCTTCCTCCAGGCGGATATTCAGGCGCTGTTGCAGCAGATAACGCGCCGGATTGTTGAAGAAGGCCGCCAGCCGCTCGAACTCGACGGCATGCCATTCCTCTTCCGGCTCCGGCAGCGGCGCGTCGAACAGCGGCGGCAAGGTTTCCCCGCCGCCGAGTTCGCGGCTGGCGGCCAACCAGGAACGGGAATAGGCGGGATATGCCGCCGCATTGCGAAAATACGCCTGGTTGAAGGGTTGCAGGAAATGCCGGGTAACGATGTTCCGCGCGGTCTCCGCGCCGCAACTGGCCGCCACCGCGTCGAGCAGTTCCGACACCAGCACCGACGGCGGCAAGTCGCCGTTGTCGCGGATGTCCTGGCCGGCATAGCTGAGATACAGAACCTCCCGCGCCGACAGCAGTATTTCGAGAAACAGGTAGCGGTCGTCGAGGCGCCGCGAACGGTCGCCGGGACGGGGATGGGTGGCGATCAGGTCGAATCCGGCGGGAATCCGGCGACGCGGAAACACTCCATCGTTCAGCCCGAGCAGGCAGATCACCTTGTACGGCAGGCCGCGCATCGGCGCCATGGCGGCGAACGTCACTCCGCCGCCGAACAGGCCGGCGCTGCCGGCCTCCTGCTCCAATTGCCCGGCCAGCCAGCTTTTCACCACCGTCAAGGCGACCGGCTGGGCGAAGCGCGCCGCCTCGCCCAGCTCGCGCAACAGCGCCAGTTTGTCGCGCACCTGGCGAAGATGAATTTCCTCCTCGCCATCCGGGGCGAACAGGCGCTCGGCCAGGGCATTCAGGGCTTCCACCCAGCGCCCCAGCGGCCGTTCTCCCTTGAGCGTCCCGGCGAATTCAAAAAGGGTCTCGGCGAATTCGGCGAAGCATCCGGCGACCTGCGCCTGGCCGCCCTCGATGTCGCCGTAGGGCAAGGTGCCACCATACAAGGGCAACTCATCTCCGGCGGCTTCCGGCGGCAAGGCATAGCCGAGCAGCAGCCGCGCCAGCCCATCGCGCCAGGTGTGGCGCGGCGTGGCCGGCAAGCCCAGTTCGGCCTTGTGGGCGGCATCGCGCCCCCAGCGGATGCCGGTTTCGCGCACCCAGCGGTGGATCGCCGGCAGATCGCCTTCTTCCAGGCCGAAGCGGCGCAGCAAGGCCGGCTGTTCCAGCAATCCCAGCACCCAGTCGGCGTTGAAACGCGATGAAGGCAAATCGAGCAGCGCCAGGAAGGCGGCGGCCAGCCCGCCGCCGCCTTGCCCGGCGATGCCGTGGGGAATGAAGGGTTTGCCGGCGCCGGGGGCGAACACGGCATCGACGTAAGGCGCATAGGCGGAAACATCGGGACACAGCACCGCCACCTCGCTCGGCGACAGGCCGGGATCGGCGGCGAAAAGGCGCAGCAACTGGTCGTGCAGCACCTCGACTTCACGCATCGCACCGTGGCAACTGTGAATTTGCAGTGAGCGGTCGCCGGCGGCGATTTCATGCGCGGCGAAATCCGCCGCCTCGGGGTCGGCCAGATTCAGAATATCGTCCTGCAAGCGATGCAGCAGGGATGTCCCGACATTTTCGCCGCCGCCGGCGAAAACATCTTCCAGTTCGGGGAAGGCAGCCAGCGCGCCGAAAAAATCCCGCCCCTGCTTGCCCAGCGAAGCCAGCAAGGGATTGCCCGTTTCCAGGAACAGATCGTCGGCTTCCGCCGCAACGGCCAGCCGTGCCTGCTCTTTCCCGTCGCGGATCAATTCCCAGTATTCCCGGCTGGGATTGAGGGCGAACACATACACTTCGGCATGGCGCGCCAGTTTGCCGATCAACTCCAGAAACAACGGCGACAGGCTGGAAATGCCGAACAGTGCGATGCGCTCCGGCAGGTTCTTCGGGGCGCCGCCGTCCAGGCGCCGCAGCAACTCTCCCATCCAATGCGCCCAGTGCCTACCGCCCGCTTCCCGCGCCAGATCGCGCCACAGCGCCGCCTGCCAGCCCTCGTCCGCGCCGAGGCCGCACCCGCCGCCGCCTTCCCAGCGCGCGATCCAGTCGGGACGGTAAACCAGGTACTGGTCTAAAACCTCGGCGACGCGGCAAGCCAATTCGTAGCGCCGGTAATCGCCGCCGCCGGCGAGATAGGATTGCAAGCGGGGAAAATCCGCCACCCGCTCGGGGCGTTCCAGCCAATCCATGACGCGCCATGCCAGTATCTCGGGAGAAAACGCGGAACGCCGTGGCAAATCGCCCAGCAACGAACGCATCAATTGCCAGGCGAACGAGGCCGGCAGGGGGAATTCGACGTTGGCGCACACCGTCAGGCGGCGCGCCAGATACAGTTCCAGCCAGCGCTCCATGCCCTGGCTTTGCACCATCACGGTTTCGGGCTGGAAGGGGGAGCGAGGCGGAACGGCGAGCACTCCTGCCAGCAGCTCCGCCAGCGTTTCGATACGGTTGGACTGGAAAAGGTGGAGCATGCGGCTCCGGCGGCTTTAGCCGGGCGGGATGAAGAGGGTGACTTTAAGGCCGGGATTGAGCGGGCGCTTGGCGGAAATATTGTTCCAGCGCTGGATGTCGTTGGCCGCCACGTTGTAGCGCTTGGCGATGCTGCTCAGGGTATCGCCGCGGCGCACCGTGTATTGGGTGCTGCGCGGCTTGGTCACGGCGATCCGGGTGGATTTGGCGGCGGCAGCGCGTTTGGCGGACGGGGCGGAGGGCTTGGCCGCCGCCGACTTCCTCGCCGGCGCCGCCTTGCTCAGCACCAGCTTTTGCCCCACGGCGACGCGATTGCTCTTGAGATGGTTGAGCGCCTTGATCTGCTCGGGCGCCACCGCATAGCGCCGGGCGATGCCGAGCAGCGTGTCGCCCTTCTTCACCGCATGCACCAGCGGCTTGCCGCCGGCGGCGGCTTCGGGTTCGTCGCGCACGGTGAAATCGCCGGCCAGCGCATCGCCGGAAGCGGCTTGCCGACCCAGGGGAACCAGCAAGGTGCCGCCGGCCAGCCGGCGATTGCCGGAAATACCGTTGATTTCCTTGAGGCGCGACACGCTCAGGCTGAACTTGTGCGCCACCTTGTCCAGTTTCTCGCCCCGCCCCAGGGTATAGGAACCCCATGAAACCAGCGGCTTGTCGTAGCTTTCCAGGTTGTTGACAAAGGTTTCCACCTTGTCCACCGGCAGCAGCAGGTAATCGGCATCCTTGCTGTTGATGACCGGCCGGTTGTGGGCGGGGTTGAGCGAGGTGAATTCCGCCATCGGCATTTCCGCCAGGCGCGCCGCCAAGGCCAGGTCGATATGCTTGCTGGTGGCGACCTTGGTGAAATACGGCTGGTTGGGAATCGGCGCCAGCGCCAGGCCGTAAGCCTCGGGATTGGCGACGATGTGCTTGATCGCCAGCAGCTTGGGCAGATAATTGCGCGTTTCCGGCGGCATGCGCAGGCTCAGGATATCGGTGGGCAGCCCCTTGGCGCCGTTGCGGCCGATGGCGCGCATGACGTTGCCTTCGCCCCAGTTGTAAGCCGACAGCGCCAGTTCCCAACTGCCGAACATGTCGTGAAGTTTTTGCAGGTAATCCAGCGCCGCATCGGTTGCCGCCATGATGTCGCGGCGGCCGTCGTACCACCAGTTCTGCTGGAGGCCGAAATTCTTGCCGGTGGAGGGAATGAACTGCCAGATGCCGGATGCGTGGGCGCGCGAATAGGCCTTCGGATTGAAGGCGCTCTCGATCATCGGCAGCAGCGCGATCTCGGTCGGCATGCCGCGTTTTTCCACTTCCTCGACGATATGGAAAAGGTAAAGCTGGCTGCGTTCCACCATGCGCCGCACGTAGTCGGGGCGGCTGGCGTACCAGTTCTCGTGCTCCTGCACCAGGGGCGTATCCATTTCGCCCAGGGCGAAGCCCATGCGGATGCGCTCCCACAAGTCGCCGGGCGGCTGCGCCGGGGAAACCTCGGCGCTATCGGCGCCGGCGAGGAATTCGGAAATGATGGGGGAAAGTTGCAGCGTGGGAACTAGGCCTTGATCGACCATGGCCTCGGCATAGACCTGCTTGACTGCCAATAAAGCGCCGGGATCCAGATTCTCGGCCGCCAGCGCCGCCGGAAACGGCAAGAGCAGGGACACCGCCAAGGAAACAGCATGGAAAACGCGCATAATTTTTTTTGGCCGTTCTTGGAAAATTTTCGGGATGTTACCCGCCATCGGCAAAAGGCGTCAAGCGCTTTTCGGCTGTTTTCGTCCGAAAATGCACAAACAATCCTTTGATTAGTAAGCGTTTCTCCATTCCCGCAAGGCGGCGAACACCTCGACCGGATCCTCCAGCCGGCGCCCGGCGAAACGGCTGGCGGCCTCGATCAGCGCCGCTTCGCGGCAGCGCAGGAAAGGATTGGTGCGCTTTTCCAGGGATAATGGGGCGGGCAGGGTCGGCCTGCCGTGATTGCGCGTTTCCCGGTCGCGGGTTTCGCGTTCGAGCAAATCCGCGTTGTGAGGTTCGGCCAGTTTGGCGAAGCGAATGTTTTCCAGGGTATATTCGTGCCCCGGATAAACCATCGTCGCATCCGGCAAGGCGGCCATTCGCTCCAGGGAAGCGAACGCCTGGGGCGGCGTCCCCTCGAACAGTTTGCCGCAGCCGCAGGAGAACAGGGCGTCGCCACAAAATAGGCAATTTGCGCCATAATAAGCAAGGTGATCGGAGGTGTGTCCCGGCACGCCCAGCACGTCCAGGCTTAACGGCAGTTCGGGAAACTCCAGACGCGCCCCCGCTTCGACCGGCCGGTTGACCGTGGCGATGCGCCGGCCGCCGTAAATCGTCAAATCGGGGAATTGCCGCAACAGATCGGCGTTGCCGCCGGTATGGTCGCCGTGGTGGTGGGTATCCAGCACCGCGAGCAGGCGCAATTCGTGGATAGCCAGGTAATCCAGCAGCGGTTCGGCGTCGCCGGCATCGACCGCGACGGCCTCCCGACCGTTGTGCAGCAGCCAGATGTAATTATCCTCGAAAGCCGGAATGGGAATGACGGTAAGCATGGTCGCCAATCTTTGAATCTATCGCGGAAAAAGTCAATGCCCGATCTTAACGAATGGCTCGCCACCCCCCTCGGCCGCTACCTGCTCCAGAGCGAGCAGGCGTATTTCGACCGGGAAGTGGCGGATATTTTCGGCTACAACGCCATGCAACTGGGTTTGCCGGAACACGATCTGCTGCGCAACAACCGCATGCCGCAACGGCTGCGCGCCGGACGCGAGGACTGGCTCGACCTGCGCGCCGATCCGGGCGCGCTCCCCATCGCCGGGCAGAGCATCGACCTGGTGCTGCTGCCGCACGCGCTCGAATTCAGCGAACAGCCGCACCAGATATTGCGCGAGGTGGAACGGGTGCTGATGCCGGAAGGACAACTCATCCTCAGCGGCTTCAACCCCTTCAGTCTGTGGGGAATCGCGCGCCGCCTGCCGGGCTGGCGCGGCGCCGTGCCGGGCCGGCGCAAGTTCATCCCGCTGCCGCGCATTAAGGACTGGCTGGCGCTGCTCGGCTTCGAAGTCGTAGCCGGACGCATGTGCTGCTATGCTCCGCCGATCCAGCGAGAAACCTGGCTGCATCGCTTCCGCTTCATGGAAGCCGCCGGCGACCGCTGGTGGGCGCTGGCCGGCGGCGTCTATTTCCTGCGCGCCCGCAAGCGGGTGCAAGGAATGCGCCTGATTACCCCAAGCTGGAACGAATTGCGCACCGCGAAAAAGGCGCTCAAGCCAGTGGCGCAAAAGCTCATCAACCGGAACGAACCATGACCCCCATCGTGGAAATCTTCACCGACGGCGCCTGCAAGGGCAACCCCGGCCCCGGCGGCTGGGGCGCGCTGTTGCGCTACGGCGGCAACGAAAAGGAACTGTGCGGCGGCGAACCGGGCACCACCAACAACCGCATGGAACTGACCGCCGTGATCCGCGCCCTGGAAGCGCTGACGCGCGAGTGCCACGTGCGCCTGCACACCGATTCGCAGTACGTGCAGAAAGGCATCAGCGAATGGATCCACGGCTGGAAAAAGCACGGCTGGCGCACCGCCGCCAAGCAGCCGGTGAAGAACGACGACCTGTGGAAACGCCTCGACGAACTGGCCGCCGGACACCATATCGAGTGGCTGTGGGTGAAAGGCCACGCCGGCCACGAAGGCAACGAGCGCGCCGACCGGCTGGCGAACCGTGGCATAGAACAGATCAATTAAGAGGCAAGCATGCGGCAAATCATCCTGGATACCGAAACCACCGGCCTCGACCCCAAACTCGGCCACCGCATCATCGAGCTGGCGGGAGTGGAAATGGTCAACCGCCGCCTCACCGGCAACCGCTTCCACCGCTATCTCAATCCGCAGCGCGAAATCGACGCCGGCGCCCAGCAGGTACACGGCATCAGTCTGGAATTCCTCCAGGATAAGCCGCTATTCCGCGACGTTGCCGATGACTTCCTGGCCTACGTCGCGGATGCCGAGCTAATCATCCACAACGCCCCGTTCGACCTCGGCTTCCTCAACAACGAACTGGGGCTGCTCGGCATGGAGCGCATCGACGCGCGCTGCGCCGTCACCGACACCCTGAAAAAGGCCAAGGAACTCCACCCCGGCCAGCGCAACAACCTCGATGCCCTGTGCAAGCGCTACCAGATCGACAACTCCGGGCGCACCCTGCACGGCGCCCTGCTCGACGCCGAACTGCTGGCCGAAGTCTATCTCGCCATGACGCGCGGCCAGGAAAGCCTGATAATCGAACTGGACGAGCCTCCGCCCAGCCACGGCAACGGCGCGGAGCAGCGCAGCGTGCCGCGCGATCTGGTCGTCCTCGCCGCCAGCGCGGACGAACTGGCGGCGCACGGTCTGCAAATCGAGGACATCGACAAGGCGAGCAAGGGAAAATGCCTGTGGAAGACGCTGGAAGCGCCGCGGGAAGCGCCATAGTCAGCCTCTCGGCTTACAGGCAGCGCACCAGTATTTCCCCCACTTCCCCGTCGTCCAGGATCAACGGGTTGGTTTTCATGCTGTTGCCGCGGCAGCGGGCGATCAGGGCGGGAAAGTCGGATTCGCGCACGCCGTGGGCGGCGAGGCCGGGAATGGCGAGGCGCACCGTCCATTCCCGGAGGGTGTGCACCAGGAACGCCCGCGCCCCGGCATCGTCCATGTGGGTCTTGCCGCGCAGCAGGCGGCCGACGCGGGCATACTTCGCCAGCGCCGGGCTGTCGGGCTGACGCTGTTCCAGGGCGCGGATGTTGATGTCGGTGGACGCCGCTACGGTGGCGCCGCAAGCGACGCCGTGGGGAATCGGGAAGAAGGCGCCGAGCGGCGCGGCGAGGCCGTGCACCACGCCCAGGCCGACCTGCGCCAGGGTGATGCCGGAGAGCAAGGCGGCATAGGCCATCCCGGCGCGCCCGTCGGCGGCGCGGTCATTGCCTTCATGCCAGTCCAGCAGGCCGTCGCGCACATAGGCGAGACCGTCCAGGGCGAGCGCGTCGGTGAACGGATTGGCCTTGGTCGAGACATAGGATTCGAGCAACTGGGTAAGCGCATCCATGCCGTTGGCGGCGATCAGGGCGGGCGGACAGCCTGCCAGCAGATCGGGATCGACCACGGCGTAGCGCGCCATCAGCAGGTCATGGCGGAAGGATTTCTTGAAGCCGTCCGGGCCGTGCATGCTCAGCACCGCGTTCTTGGTGGCCTCCGAGCCGGTGCCGGCGGTGGTGGGGACGGCGATGAAGGGCAGCGCCGGCCCCCGATAGGGATGTTCCTGCCCCACCCCTTCGAGGTGCTCCATCACCGAATTGCCATGCGGCAACAACCCGGCGATGGCCTTGGCGGCGTCGAGCACGCTGCCGCCGCCGATGCCCAGCACCATTTCGATGCCGGCATGGCGGTACATGCGCACCGCCCGATCGACCAATTGCGGCGAAGGTTCATCCTGCACCACCATATCCTCCCAGGAAATCCCCCGCCCCTTCATAGCGTCGAGCAACCCCTGCCAATGCAGGGTGGCGCGCAGGGAACGGCCGCCGGTGACGATCAGCGCCCGTTTGCCGAAGTCTTGCAGCAGGCCGGGAACCAGGTTGAAGCTGCCCGCGCCGAAGACGATGCGCGGCAGAGTGGAAATCGAAAAAGGGGAAATCATCAATTATTCGCCGATCAGATGCAGCAGCACGGTGCGCTGGCCGGGCCGCAGCTTGTATTCGTACAGGTAGATGCCTTGCCAGGCGCCGAGTTCCGGTGCGCCGTTGCGCACCGGAATGCCCAGCGAGGTCGGGGTGAGCGCCGCGCGCACGTGCGCCGGCATGTCGTCCGCGCCCTCGTTGGCATGCTCGAACAACGGCGAGCCGTCCGGCACCAGGCGCGCGAAGAAACGCTCCAGATCGTGCTGCACCGCCGGGTCGGCATTTTCCTGAATCATCAACCCCGCCGAGGTGTGCTGGACGAAAATGGTCAGCAATCCTTCCTTGATGCCGCTCTTGTCCACCCACAGCCTGACAAGGTCGGTGAAGTCGTGCATGCCGCGGCCGCGCGTGGAAATATGCAGGTTATGAATGAATTGGCGCATCACTGCTGTCCGGAGATTTTCGGGGTTGCATGATTTAATCTACTGATAAATAGAGAACAAATGATCTTCATGTGTGTCACCGACTTCAATATGTTAGAAACTGCCGGATTTTTCCGGGGGGGGCTAATGTATACGGGGAAGCTGGTATTCGCACAACTGATGGATCACCTGCCTCTGCACACGTTCCGGCGTTGCGTGGCCTAATACCCCGGTCGTTATCCGACGCTCACCTTCTCGCACCTCGATCAATTCCTGTGCATGGCCTTTGCACAACTGACCTACCGGGAAAGCCTGCGCGACATCGAGACCTGTCTGCGCGCGCATTCCGCCAAGCTCTACCATCTGGGCATTCGTGGCGGCATTGCACGAAGCACGTTGGCAGATGCCAACGAGAACCGCGATTGGCGCATCTATCAGGACTTTGCCCTCCATCTGATCCAGACAGCGCGCAAGCTCTATGCCGAGGACAGCTTCGGACTGGAATTGACACATACAGTCTATGCACTCGACTCAACCACTATCGACCTGTGCTTGGCGCTCTTTCCTTGGGCGCGATTTCGCAAACACAAGGGCGCGGTCAAGCTCCACACACTGCTCGACCTGCGGGGCAATATCCCGACCTTCATCCATATCTCCGATGGCAAGCTCCACGATGTGAACATCCTCGATCAGATCGTCTTCAAAGCGGGCAGCTTCTACATCGTGGATCGGGGCTATATCGACTTCGTCAGGCTGTATGCCCTGCACTTGGCGCAAGCCTTTTTTGTCACCCGCGCCAAATCCAATCTTCAATATCGGCGGGTCTATTCGCTGCCCATCGACAAAACAACCGGCCTGCGTTGTGATCAGACCATCATCCTGACAGGAACAAAGCCCAGTCAGGGTTACCCCATCCAATTGCGCCAAGTGAAGTTCTACGATGCCAAGCACGACAAGTTGCTCGTCTTCCTTACCAACAATTTCGATCTTCCCGCACTGACCATCGCCGAACTGTACCGCTGCCGCTGGCAGGTGGAACTCTTTTTCAAACATGCCTATGAACAATATTCAGGATGTTGCCTTGCATCCCATGCTCCCTCATCCCCGTCCCTTCTCCCGCCTGCGGGAGAAGGGAGAAAAGCCCCTCGCCCGCAGGCGCACCCTAAAGGGCATAAAGGAGAGGGGTTGGGGTGAGGGTGCCTGAAAATTATTCATAGCCATAAAAAAAGCCGGTTTACTTCACCGGCTCACCCAACCGGTGATTGCCTGAATTTTGGCAATCCATCGTTTCTCGATCTTCTCTGTGCCTCTGTGTCTCTGTGGTGCGGAATTTAGGCTAAAGCATCTCCACCACCCACCTCGTCACCGTACCGGTGGCATGGGCGCATTGCTTACCGCGCGCGGCGTCGAACGCCTGGTATTCCTCGGCTTTCCACATATCGTAGGTGTGTCCGGTGAATTTCCGCTGGAGTTCCTCGCAGGTCACGCCGCCGAATTCGGCGCGGAAGCGCTCGACGAGTTCCCTGCCCTTCTTGAAGTTGTTGATGAAGCGCCCCTTGTCCAACTTGTCGCGGTCGCGGCCGAATTTGGCGCTCAACGCCACCAGCCCGCCGGTCAAGGCGCCGCAGGTACCCTGGCCGAGCAGGCCGCCGCCGCCGGAAAGGCCGTGGCTGGCCTTGATCGTGGCATCGTCCACCACCCCGACCGTTTCCTGGATCGTCGCCAGCACGCACTGCGGACAGCAACCGTAATCGAGTTCGTATTGCAGCGCCTTGTCATAAGCCTGTTCGGCAAGCGCTCGCCTATCTTCGCCAGTCATGACCGCCTCGATAAATTAGCATACGCTAATATTATAGCCGCTCGGCGTCAATCGTCCAGGGTCGAGAGGTAGGCGAGAATATTCTGGATTTCCTCGGGCTTGAGCAGGTTCAGCACGTCCTGCGTCCGATCCTTGAGGTCTTCGTCGTGGATCCGCTCGCCCTTGACGAACAAACCAACCTGGCGCTTCAAATATTGGGTATATTGCCCGGCGAGCATCGGCATGGCGCGCTTGCCCTGCCCCTGCGCGCCGTGGCAGGAAGCGCATTCGGTCTTGTACACCTTGGCGCCAGCCTCGACATCGCCTTCGGCGCGAGGCACGTTGAATACCTTGTCCATCGCCAGCAGGCGCACCAGCGCATCCTCGTCCTCCTTAAACACCGGCAGCTTGGTTTCCAGCTTGAGCTGCGAGACATAAGCGGCGATGTGCACCACATCCTCGTCGGACAGTTCGCGCTCCAGCGTGTAAGGAAACATTGGCAGGTTGATGCGCTTGCGCGCCTTGAACTTGAGCAGTTGATCCTTCAGGTACTCGAACGACATGCCGGCGATGCGCGGATATTCGCCCTTCTTGCCGCCCTGCCCCAACGGGCCATGGCAGGCCGCGCAGACCCCGTTGATCTGCTGGCCGGTATCAAGATCGGCCTTGACGCCCGCCGGCAGCGGCGATTCGTCCGCCTCCGCCGCTCCCGCCGCGGAGGCGGACGGAGCGCTTGCCGCCGGCGCCGCGCTTTTGGCCTTTTTGGCGGGCTTGACCGCCGCCTCGCCGATGAAGGAAACCGCCAACAGAACAATTCCGGCTGCTACCGGCAATTTTTTGAAACGTTTGATCACTCGCTCAGACTCCTACCGAAACCGTTGACCCTGACTCATATCAGATAAGCGGTATTTTACGTGAAAAACAGGGGGCGGCAAAACGCCGCCGGCTTGACCGTAAGCGGCGAACTCCGCAAAATGGCCGCCTCTTTGTCCAGGAAGCCACATGCATCTCGACCCAGCCAACCCCATCGGGGTATTCGATTCCGGCGTCGGAGGACTGACGGTGGTGCGCGCCCTGATGGAGCGCCTGCCGTTCGAGAACATCGTCTATTTCGGCGATACCGCGCGCGTCCCCTACGGCGTCAAGTCGGTCGAGACCATTTCCCGCTACACGACCCAGATCGCCGAATTCCTCCTGGCCAAGGAGGTCAAGCTGCTGATCGTCGCCTGCAACACCATGGCGGCGGTGGCCTCGCAGGTGGTCAAGGATCTCTCGCCGGTGCCGGTGCTGGACGTGATCGACGCCGGGGCGCTGGGTGCGCTCGCCGCTTCTGGAAAAAAACAGGTGGGCGTCATCGGCACCCCCACCACCATCAACAGCAACGCCTATGCCCGCGCCATCCACCAGTACGAGCCGGAGGTGCGCATCTATTCGCAAGCCTGTCCGCTGTTCGTGCCGTTGGTGGAGGAAGGCTGGCTGGATCACCCGGTCACCCGCCTCACCGCCCAGGAATATTTGAAACCGGTGCTGGCGCAGGACATCGACACCCTGGTGCTGGGCTGCACCCATTACCCGCTGCTCAAGCCGCTGCTACAGGATGTCGCCGGCCCCGGCGTGCGCCTGGTCGATTCCGCCGAAGCGATGGCCGAACGCACCGCCGCGCTGCTCGCCGAAATGCGCCTCGCCAACCCGCAACGCACCACCCCCGACTACCAGTATTACGTCACCGACGTGCCGCTGCGCTTCCAGACCATCGGCGAACGCTTCCTCGGACGGACGCTGGCGAACGTCCACGTGGTGAAGTGGTAGTCAGGTGAATTCATCCCCCTTTTTTCTCCTTCCCTCGCTCTTGTGCCCAAGCCGTTAGGCTGTCGGGTATGCGGGGAAAAGGCCGGAATGGGGGAATAGCGGTGGAATAACCAAGACATGTCGGCATTTCCACCTTCGCCCCCCCATCCTAACCTTCCCCCTGCTAGGGGGAAGTAACTGGTGCTGGGGAATTTATAAAACAGATTCTCAAGAGTCGATTTGCAGATCGTGGCGCGGCCTGATTTGGCCGGCCAGCATGATTCATTCCGAGCAGATTGGAGCTTTCCACGCTGGACTTGCCGCCGATCCGCCGCGACATGCCCCAATCCATTACTTCACTCCCATAACGGACAGCCCCCCCCGGCAAAGCCGGGGATGCTCACTTAAATGCGAGCGGGATCGTTACTTGATTCGAAATTGGTTGCGATACCGATGTCGGTATACCGCTTCCCGCCGGCAACCCCGTTGCGCCGACAGGCGCATTGATCGCCCCGGTCATCAGAAGTTGGGCCGTTTGCGGTAGTTGCCCCGTCGCGGTCAGGGGAATGCTCATTGAAAGATCGCCGCCGCCAGTCGCCCCATTGCTGGATACCGATGACCAGTTGCCAACAAATTTCAAATTGTTCTGCGTGGTATTTCCCGTCAACACCCCCGAAAAACGTCCTGTAGCATCAATATTGATCGTATAGGCCACTGGGGGAATGGTGACGCCAGGAGGCAAAGTAACCGGCGAGGATACCGTGTACTCGCCGGAAATCACGATCGGCGGGTCCATGCGAACTCCCCCTTCAACGGTACCTGTCAGCGTAAACCCGCTCGTGCCAGGCACGAGAGACGCAACCAACCGCCCTTCCGTGATTACGCTGGTCGAATAAGTCCGATTTATCCCCAGCGTGGGAATACTCAGCGGGATGCTGATTGCCTCGGTACGCCCAAGATCGACATTGAAGCGGCCATTGGGCGGAAACGTGGCGCCCATGGAGATGGCTTCCTGCGGCAGGGTGAAATCGAACGTAATGTCATAGGCAAGAGATTTACCATCCGAACCATACCCCGCCCCCTGCACATGACCCTGCCAAGTCAAACCGCCCTTATTGGCGAAGGTGATGGCATGCGGCACCTTATCCTTGTTATCGGCATACGTCCCGGTGAGATTCTGCGTAGCAACATCGTAATCCACCTCATAACCGAAAGACAGGCCGGCGGACGCGACCGTGCCGGAAACATGGGCGATCAGATTACCGGCCGCATCGTAGGCAAAGGTAACGTCACCAGCCTGACCCGAGTTGCTCGAGCTAATCGGCGTAACCTTGCCGCTTGCATCCGTTATGGAGCCACTCACGTTGGCGCCTTGAATCATGCCAAAGCCTTGGCTAGTCGCGGGTTTTTGCGGCGTTGCGGTACCGGTGTCGATCGTCATCGCCGTAATCGTATGCGGCAATTCAAAGGAACGAACCACCAGCTTGATCGGCCCGGTATAGGGATAATTCCGTTCGTTGACCTTGGCACCGTTGTAATAAAACTGTACGACATTGTTTGCCCAAACAATTTTATAATCGCCGCAATAAGCGCTGTTCGACGCCGTCGCCGACGTTACCTTCTTCACCTCATAGTAGCCGCTGCCATTGGGGTTGATGAAGGTGTTCAAGGCACTCCCGTAGTCCCAGCGGGCGGTAAAACCGAGTTCTTGCATAATCATGTATTGTTGGGACTTGGCGGCGCCGGTGAAGTTGGGATTGGCCTTGCCGAGCACGATGTTGTTGTAGCCGTACTGCGTCACCGGGAAGCAGCCAGTCCAGGTGAGCGTCAAGGGCGCGGTGAATTCGTTCCGCGTCACGGCCTCGTCGTAATCCTGCCCCTGATTCGGCGCGTACCAAACCTCGTACGGATTGCCATCGTGGTCGCTGTCGGCGGTATCGTAACCGATGTTATCGCCGATGGTCAGCGTCCCACCTTGTAAAGAAGCTGTTCCGTAGGTCTGCCACTGCGACAAATCCAACAGATTGGTTGCCGCCCCGGACGCACTGGTATTCCACGCTAGAATTGCGGCACCAGCCAGCAAAAAGATTCGATTTCTCATGATAGCCCCCTGAAATTTGTTTTACGCAAAACACTACTTTCAATAGGAGTATAGATGACGATCGCATAATGCAACCAAATTGGGTACGCAGATGTCTAGATGAACATATGGACATCCATCAATCACCTTCATCAGATTTATGCCTGTTTTACATTGAACCCGCATAGATGAGTCCACCGCCACAAAACGCTAGAAGATTGATTTTCCGCCACAAATAACTATATTTTCACTATGATCGTTTCATCCCTTGCCGTTTTACCCTATTCAAGCAATTTCCCTGCCCCGAGCAAACCGCGGGCGCAGAAGGAGAGTGGCGCGCCGGAAAACGGCGGCGCCCAGGAGATTGACGGCGAAAGGAAAAACACCCCGGAAGCCCAGCTCGCCCGGCAAGACCCAGCCAAGGCATCGCAAGAAAAAAAGCAGATCGACGAGCTGAAGAAAATCGACCGCGCCGTGCGCGCCCACGAGCGGGCGCATCTCGCGGCGGCGGGCGGGTTGGCGGTAAGCGGCGCCACTTTCAGCTACCGGCGAGGGCCGGACGGCCAGCAATACGCCGTCGGCGGGGAAGTTTCGATCGACGCTTCGCCCGGCCGCACGCCCGAGGAAACCATCGACAAGGCCAGAAATATCCAGGCCGCCGCCCTCGCCCCCGTCGATCCCTCTGCCCAGGACCGCGCCGTTGCAGCCCGTGCCACGCAAATGAAGCTACAGGCGGAACAGGAACTTTCCCAGGAAAAGCTCGCCGCCGACGCTCAGCGCGGCATCGCCAGTTATCGAGCCAACAGCGGCGCTCCTGAGTTGGCTTCCGGCGGCATCGTCAATTCGGCTGCCTGAAATATCAGGTTATACCGTTTAAGCACCGCTACTATTCTTCATGCTCGTGGTCACCCAGCGGCCACAGCCGGTGGGCGTCCAGCAGCAGGCGGTAGCGGCTTTCCGCCGCCTCCAGTCGCGCCAGGGTGGCCGCCAGCGTGGCTTCCAGGGCTTGGCGGCGCGCCAGCAGCACTTCCGACAGGGACATCTCGCCCAGTGCATAGGCGCGCGCCATCAGCTCGGCGTTGGCGCGCATCTTATCCGCCGCCAGCGCGGCGCTTTCCCAGCCTCGGTAGGCGGCCTGGGCGGCGGCAAAGGCATTGGCCGCTTCCAGGCGGATTTTGCGTAGCACCGCCGCCTCGCGCTGCGCCGCCGCCTTGGCCTGCGCCAGGGTTTCGGCGGCATGCGCCGAGCGCGCCGCGCCGGCAAATGGAAACGAAATGCTGACGCCGACCACTTTTTCGCTGCCGCCCCGCTCCGAAGCGGCGCGCAGTCCCAGCGCCGGATCGGGAGTACGCTCGGCATCGGCGCGCTCGCCCTGCATGCGCGCCTGCTTCGCCTCGTTGCGCGCCACCGCGAGTTCGTGGCTGTGTTTGAGGATTTCCTCGCGCCAGTATTCCAACCCCTGTTCCAACGCCACCGGCGGCAACACCGGCAGCCTCTCCGGCAGGGAAATGCCGGCGTAGCCTTGCAGCAGTTCGTTAGCCGCCACCCGTTCTTTCAGCATGGCCTGATGCAAGGCGCTTTCCGCGCTGGCCAACGCCGCTTCGGCCAGCCCGGCTTCGAGCCTGGGGGCATCGCCGGCTTTCACGCGCTTGTCGGCGATGGCCAGTTGCTCCCTCAAGGCCGCCACCTGTTCCCGCCACTGGCTGGCCATGGCGTTTTCTCTGCCCCAGGAAAACCAGCTTTTGAGCAGGCTTCGTCCGGTCTCATGCAGGGCGTCGCCATAGGCCGCCTGGAAACGGATCAGTTCTCCTTCCCCCAGTTTGCGATCCATTTCCGCCTTGCCCGGCAGGCGCAAGGCGCGCTCCAGTCCGACATCCCATTCGTTGAAGCGCTGGGTGGGATCGCTACGCTGCTGCGCACCCAGGCGGAGGCTGGTTTCATGCACGCCGGCGCGACGCCGCTCGCGCGCCGCCTCGCCGGCCTGGATGCCGGCGCGCGCGGCCAGTACGTTGGGGTGTTCCTGCAAGGCCGCCCGCACTTGCAGCGACGGCGGCAGGTCGGGATAGTTCGCTGCATCGCCGGCCCAGCCTGCCTTGACCAGCAGCGCCGCGAGGAAAAATGGAATGAGTTTTTTCATGCGAACCTCCCGAATTCGTGGATCGGCGCGATCCAGTAGGCGACTTCCCGGCTCGGCATGGATTCCTTGAGATGCGCCACCAGGCCTTGCGCATCCTCGCGTTCCATGACGATTTCCATCTTGACGCGGCGCGCCCGGCCGCGCACCTGTTCGGCGATGCTGCGGTATACCGAGCCTTGGCCGTGGCCTTCCACGTTGACCGTGGTGAAACCGCTCGCCAGCTCGGGATGTTCGAGCAGGTGGTCGATGATGTGTTCCTCCAGCGCCGCCGGAAACACAATGGTCAAACAGCAATTGGCCGCTTTCATTTTAAATTCCTCACCACAGAGCAGAGACATAGTGAAATACCCCCATATGCAGCATTCTGGATACCACATCGAATCCCGCATTCCCTCATCCCCGCCCCTTCTCCCGCCTGCGGGAGAAGGGAGAAAAGTCCCTCGCCCGTCTCGCCGTGGTCGACGCGCAGCGGCGGGCACCCGGCGGGGATACTCCTTGCGGGTGCAGGGAGAGGGGTGGGGGTGAGGGCGCCTGGAAATCGTTCGCAGGCAAAATCCCGCCTGTCGGTGTAATAATCCGCTATTTCTCTGCGCCACCGTGGTTCAAAGACATTTAACGAATTCATTGTTACCCTTTCCCTTTCACGCAAAAGCGCGCGTACATCAGCGGCAGGATCACCAGCGTCAGCAGCGTCGAGGTCAACAGGCCGCCGATCACCACGATGGCCAGCGGCTTCTGGATTTCCGAGCCGGGACCGCTGGCGAACAGCAGCGGGATCAGGCCGAAAGCGGTGATGCTGGCGGTCATCATCACCGGCCGCAGGCGGCGCTTGGAGCCTTCCATCACCACTTCCGCGAGACTCAGCCCCTGCGCCAGCAACTGGTTGAAATAGCTCAGCATCACCACGCCGTTGAGCACGGCGATGCCGAGCAGCGCGATGAAGCCCACCGAGGCCGGCACCGACAGGTATTCGCCGGAAACCGCCAGCGCCAGCACCCCGCCGATCATGGCGAAGGGGATGTTGGCGAACACCAGCACCGCCTGGCGCACCGAGCCGAAAGTGGAGAACAGCAGCAGGAAGATCAGCCCGAGCGCCACCGGCACCACGATGGCGAGGCGCGCCGCGGCGCGCTGCTGGTTCTCGAACTGGCCGCACCAGGCGACCGAATAGCCCGCCGGCAATGGCGCCGCCTGCGCCACCGCCCGCTTGGCCTCCTCGACGAAGCCGACCAGATCGCGGCCGCGCACGTTGGCCTGCACTACCACGTAGCGCTGGGCATTCTCGCGGTCGATCTTGACCGGCCCGTCCACCCTTTTCAGGCGGGCGATGGCGGCGAGCGGCACGCTCTGGCCTGAAGGCAAAGTGAGGCGCAGATCGGCGAAGAGACTGGGCGCCCCACGCAGGTCGTCCGCCCCGCGCAGCAGCACCGGGGTACGCCGCGCCCCTTCCAGCACGGTGCCGACGATCTGCCCCTCCAGTTGGGCGCGCAGCATGTTTTCGACGCCATCGACATCGAGTCCCATGCGCCCGGCGGCAAGGCGGTCGATTTCCACCTTGAGATATTGCAACCCTTCGTTCTGCACCCGGTAAACATCCTCGGCGCCCGGCACCGTTTTCAGGGCCGCCTCGGTTTTTTCCACCAACTGGTTGAGCGTATCCAGATCGGGGCCGTAGATTTTCACCGCCACGTCGCCGCGCACGCCGATAATCATTTCCGAAACGCGCATTTCGATGGGCTGGGTGAAACTGTAGGCGAGGCCGGGAAAGTCCTGGAGCACCTCGCGCAGCCGGTCGGTGAGCCATTGCTTGTCGGAATTGCGCCACTCGTCGCGCGGCTTCAGCACCAGGAAGGTGTCGGTCTGGTTGAAGCCCATCGGATCCAGCCCCAGTTCGTCCGATCCGGCGCGCGCGACGATGCCCTTCACCTCCGGCACGCGCGCCAGGATCGCCTGGTGCAGCTTGAGGTCGAGGTCGGTGCTCTGTTTGAGGTTGATCGACGGCAGCTTTTCCACGCCGATCAATATATCGCCCTCGTCCATGGTCGGCATGAAAGTCTTGCCGATCAGCGGGTACACCGCCGCCGTCGCCGCCAGCGCCGCGGCGGCGACGATGGCGACGATCTTAGGGCGCGCCAGGGCGAAACGCAGCACCGGCTCGTAGAGCGCCAGCAGCTTGCGCACCAGCCAGGGATCCTGGTGGCCGCCCGACTTGAGCAAGTAGGACGCCAGCACCGGGATGACGGTCAGCGACAGCAGCAGCGATGCGGCCAGGGCGAACACGATGGTCAGCGCCACCGGGATGAACAGCTTGCCCTCCAGCCCCTGCAAGGTGAGCAGCGGCAGGAACACCACGATGATAATCACCACCCCGGAAGTCACCGGCGTCACCACTTCGCGCACCGAGCGGTAGACCACGTGCAGGCGCGGCAGGTTGGCGGCGCCGCGGTCGTGAGCGAGATGCGAGACGGTGTTTTCCACCACCACCACCGCCGCGTCCACCAGCATGCCGATGGCGATGGCCAGCCCGCCGAGGCTCATCAGGTTGGCGGAAAGGCCGAACTGGCGCATCAGGATAAAGGTTATCAAGGCCGCCAGCGGCAAGGTCAGCGCCACCACCAGCGCGGCGCGCAGGTTGCCGAGGAACAGCACCAGCAGGATCACCACCAGCACGATGGCTTCCAGCAAGGCTTTCGCCACCGTGCCCACGGCGCGCTCGACCAGGTCGCCGCGGTCGTAGAAGATTTCGGTCTTCACCCCCGGAGGCAAGCTGGGGGCGATTTGCGCCAGGCGCTGCTTGACCCCTTCCACCACCTGCCGCGCGTTGGCGCCGCGCAGCCCCAGCACCAGGCCTTGCACCGCCTCGCCCTGGCCGTCCTTGGTCACCGCGCCATAGCGGGAGAGGTGGCCGAGGCGCACCTCTGCGACATCGCCGACCCGCACCAGCTTGCCGTCACGGCCGGCAGATATGACAATCGCGCGCAAATCATCCAGGGTCTTGACGTTGCCCTCGACACGCACCACCAGCACCTCCTCACCGTCCTTGATGCGCCCGGCGCCGTCGTTACGGTTGTTGCGCTCCAGGGCTTGCTGCAACTGCTCCAGCGAAATGCCGCGGGCGTTGAGCGCGGTATTGTTGGGCATCACCTCGAAGCTGCGCACCAGGCCACCCAGGACATTGACGTCGGCGACGCCGGGCAGGGTGCGCAATTGCGGGCGGATCACCCAGTCGAGCAGACTGCGCCGCTCCATCAGACTCAAATCGCCGCCCTCGATGGTAAACATCAGCATTTCGCCGAGCGGCGTGGTGATCGGCGCCAGACCGCCGCTCACTCCTTCCGGCAAGTCCGCCATCACCCCGGAAAGGCGCTCCGCCACCTGATTGCGCGCCCAGTAGATGTCGGTGCCTTCCTCGAAATCCAGAGTGATGTCGGTCAAGGCGTATTTGGACAGGGAGCGCACGATCTTCTTGTTGGGGATGCCCAGCAATTCCACCTCGACCGGCGCGGTGATGCGCGCCTCGACCTCCTCGGGGGTCATGCCGGGAGCTTTGAGGATCACCTTGACCTGAGTCGAGGAAACATCGGGAAAGGCGTCGATGGGCAATTGCTGGAAGGCCAGCACTCCGCCGCCGACCAGCAGCAGGGTGAGCAGCAGCGTGACCAGCCGCTGGGTCAGGGAAAATTCGACAAGGCGGGCGATCATTATTCGTCACCCTGGCCGATGCCTTGCCAAGTCCCCTTCAATGCCGCTACCCCACGCACGGCAATGCGCTCGCCGCCGTTCAGGCCGCCGACCAGTAGGCCGCCGGCGGTCTCCGCCAGCACCTTGACCGGCTGGAGACGGAAGCCGTTGGTGCTCTGCACGAACAGGGAAGTCCGGTTGCCGTCGCGCAGCAGCGCGGTGGAAGGCACCCGCCACTGCTTGCCGGCGGAGGCGGAAATCACCTCGGCCTCGACGAACTGGCCGGGACGCAGGCGCTCGGCGCCCTGGGTCACTTCGGCGCGCACCATCACGGTCTGGCTGCCTTCGGCGACGCTGCGCCCCACCGCGATGACTTTTCCGCCCGCCTGGAAAGCCGGAATTTTCACGCTTTCCCCGCCACTCATGGCCGCCGCGAGATCGAGCGGCACTTGGAGTTCGACCCACAGCGGCTTGAGCCTGGCCAGCTTGTAAAGCGGCGCCGCCGCCTCGACCCGCTGGCCGGCCAGCGCCATTTGCTCCAGGATCACCCCGTCGGCGGGCGCCAGAATGTCCACCGTGCCGCTCAAGGCGGCGTTTTTTTGCAACCGCTCCAGCGCCGCCTCCCCCAAGCCGGCCAGTTTCAGCGCCTGGCGGCGCTCGGCAAGCTGGGCGGCGCTTTCGGCGTGATGCCCCTGCGCCGCCCGGTAGCGGCTTTCCGCGACGATGCCTTCCCTGAACAGCTTTTCGTCGCGCGCCAGGGTATCGGCGGCCAGTTGCATCTGCGCCGCCGCCTGGAGGAAACCGCGCTGGATGTCGGCCAGCGCCGGACTTTGCAAACGCGCCAGCAGTTGGCCTTTCCTCACCGGCTGGCTGGCGGCCGCCGCCAGGGTTTCGACCAGCCCGCCGACCGGCGCGGCGACGATATGCAATTGATTGTTGGGCACCACCACTTGTCCCGGCAGGGAATTGCCGGCGGCGTCATCGACGCCTTTCGGCGCGGCCACCTCCACCCCCATGGCCTGAATCTGCCTGGCTGAAATCCGCACTTCCTCGGCGGCGAACGACGGCGCGGCCAGCAACAGCCCGCCCAATAAAACCCAATGGAATTTTTCCATGAACCCCTGCTCCTTTGCCGCGATGCGGCACCGGGTAATCGACACTCGCCCCGCCGCTGAACGACGGAACGCACGCTACGGCTATAGGGAATCAGGCGTTGACGGGGGGAGCCTGCGCCGGGGGCGAGGGCTTGTCGAAAACGGGGAAATAACGGGAGGAAAGCGCCGGCAAAAATACCGCCGGCGGCATGGCGGGAAGAGGAAGCGCGACGGTGACGACGGCCAGATCGTCACCGGAGAAAAACCGGTCGCGGCGGAATTCCGCGGGCGTTCCGACCGAAGGCATCTCCGCATGGTCGGCATGAATTTCGTGCCCCGCATGCAAGGCACCGACCTTCAGTCCTTCAAAATGGATGTGCGCGCCGCCGGAAACGTGCAAGCCGCCGGCATGGGCATGCAGCAGCGGAGCGAGGCATTGCAGGAACGCCAGCGCCCACACCAACAGCATGGATTTGCACTTTAGGATCATCGGGTTATTCTACCGTTGCAAGCCACCGTGTCAATGTTTGCCGGTACTGCCGAAACCGCCGTGGCCGCGCTCGCTCTCGACGAACTCATCGACCACGTTGAAGCCCACCTGCACCACCGGCACCACCACCAGTTGCGCAATGCGCTCCATCGGATTGAGGATGAAGGAAGTCTGGCTGCGGTTCCAGCAGGAGACGAAAATCTGCCCCTGGTAATCCGAGTCGATCAGCCCCACCAGGTTGCCGAGCACGATGCCATGCTTGTGCCCCAGCCCGGAGCGCGGCAGGATCATCGCCGCCAGCTTGGGATCGTCCAGATGTATCGCAATACCGGTGGGAATCAACTCGGTCTGGCCGGGATGGATGGTCAGCACGTGCTCGATGCAGGCGCGCAGATCGAGTCCGGCGGCGCCCGGCGTGGCATAGCAGGGGGGGTGCTGCTTGAGGCGTTCGTCGAGGAGTTTGATGTCGATTTTCTTCATGGTTTATCCTTGGTGATATTCATGCAGCTTCTTGTTCGATCTCACTGTGGCTAATGCTGTTCCGGTACAACTCCATAATCGGGAAGCACAAATCGTAGCCCCCCATACCAGGTCGCCATATTCGATGCGGAACCCGGTAAAACATTTCGGCTCCAGATAGGCACGTATTGCCGGATGCGCCGAATGTCCGAGAAATGGAAAAAAATCGACGATTTGTTCCTTGCCATCGTTAAATATGCCTCTAAACTATTCTCAGCTATCGCTCCTTCCCCTGCTTGCGGGGGAAGGCCGGGATGGGGGCAAACAGCGGCGGCCATGCGGGCAAACGCCCCCACCCCAACCCTCCCCCGCGCGCCATGTGCGCAAGGGAGGGGGCGTTTGCTGAGAATAGTTCAGAGGCATATCGTTAAATTGCAGCTTGATACGATAGCTATCCAGATGTTCCGCCGCTGTGATTGCCAGTATTTGCTGGTTCATTTCAGCCTCCGTGGAATGATGGTGGGCGCGATATTCTTGTGGAACACGAAGATATCCACCCATTTTTGCACAATATCCATCGCATGGCAGTCTACCAACTCGCGGAAATATCGCACCTCGACCTCCGTCAGCGGCGCCTTGCCGGCAGAATTGCCATAGCGAATTTCGACCAGCTTGCCATCCAGCAGAATAATCTCCGCCTTGCTTTCACGTCCCCGGCATTTGGCATGCACATGGATCGGTTCATGCTCGTTGGCATAGAACAGGGTGAGCAACCCCATATGCTTAATAAAGCAGCGGCACCGCTTAGCATCCTCTCGAATACAGGTTTGCGATGTGCCCGATCAATAGCCGCGCCACCTCGATTTTCGGCGCACGCGGCAAGGGATGCGCGCCCAGGCCGTCGAACAGCACCAGCTCGTTTTCATCGCTGCCGATGGCGTCCTGCGCCAGGTTGGCGGCGAGCAGCGGCAGCTTCTTGCGCTTGCGCTTGGCCTCGGCGTTCTCGTAGAGGTTTTCGCTTTCCGCCGCGAAGCCCACGCAGAAAGGCGCGGCAGGCAGACTCGCCACGCTGGCCAGGATATCCGGGTTTTGTGTCAGTTCGAGGGGCAGTGTATTGCCGTCCTTCTTGATCTTCTGCGCGCTCGGGTTGGCCACCCGGTAATCGGCCACCGCCGCCACGGCGATGAAAATATCGCATGCCGCCGCTTCGTCCTGCACCGCATCGAACATCTCCCGCGCCGAAGTCACCTTGATCGTGCGCGCCGCCGCCGGAGGCGCGAGGCAAACCGGACCGGACACCAGCGCCACTTCCGCTCCGGCGTCGAGCGCGGCTTGCGCCACGGCATAGCCCATCTTGCCGGAACTGGCGTTGGTGATGCCGCGCACCGGGTCGATGGCCTCGAATGTCGGCCCGGCGGTAATCAGAACTTTTTTTCCCTGCAACACCTTGGGCTGCCACAGCGCCTCCAGCGCGGCGGCCAGTTCGGCAGGCTCCAGCATCCGCCCCATGCCGGTCTCGCCGCAGGCCTGCTCGCCGCTGGCGGGACCGAGCAGAATCACGCCGTCGCCAATCAGTTGCGCCACATTGCGCCGGGTGGCGGAGTTCTCCCACATCTCTCGGTTCATCGCCGGCGCCGCCAGCAAGGGGCAAGCGCGCGCCAGGCACAGCGTGGAAAGCAGGTCGTCGGCCAGCCCATGCGCCAGCTTGGCGAGAAAATCGGCGCTCGCCGGGGCGATCAGCGCGGCATCGAAGCCGCGCGTCAGGGCGATGTGCGCCATCCCGCCGGCGGCGCGTTCGTCCCACAGATCGGTGTACACCTCATTGCCGGACAGCGCCTGGAAAGTCGCGGGCGCGACGAAACGGCAGGCGGCCTCGGTCATCGCCACCTGCACCGCAACATCGCGCTGGCGCAGCAGGCGGACGAGTTCGGCCGCCTTGTAGGCGGCGATGCCGCCGGTGACACCGAGCAATATGCGCTTGGAATTCTTTTCGGCCATAATGACATCATTCTAACGGTCGCGGCGAAGCGCCGTCTAGAATAATGAAACAACGGTTCGCCGCGACCGTTTCCCTCACCCGGAGGGCGAGGGGAAAATAGGCTCGCTGCGCGAGGTTTTCCATAATCACTGCAAAGGAATGGGCATGGCGATTACCGACTGGCCCGCCGACGAGCGTCCCCGCGAACGTTTGCTCAAACAGGGCGCGGCAGCGCTGTCCGACGCCGAACTGCTGGCAATCTTCCTGCGCACCGGCATCCCCGGCAAAAGCGCAGTCGATCTGGCGCGCGAACTCATCCAGCGCTTCGGCAGCCTCAACGCCCTCTTCGCTTCGGGCGAGAAAGAATTTTGCGCCATCCCCGGCATGGGCGCGGCGAAATACGCCCAACTGCAAGCCGTCGTGGAAATGGCGCGGCGCGCCCTGAAAGAAGAAATCGCCGCCCGCGACGCCCTTTCCTCGCCCAAAGCCGTGCGCGACTACCTGTGCCTGCACCTCGGCACGCTGCCCCACGAAGTTTTCCTCGGCCTGTTCCTCGACGCGCAAAACCGCATCATCGCCAGCGAGGAGCTATTCCGCGGCACCCTCAGCCAGACCAGCGTCTACCCCAGGGAAGTGGTCAAGCGCGCCCTGCACCACAACGCCGCCGCCCTGATCTTCGCCCACAACCACCCCTCCGGCGTCGCCGAACCGAGCAATGCCGACCAGTTGCTCACCCAGGCGCTAAAAAGCGCTTTGGGATTGGTTGATGTGCGGGTGCTGGATCATTTCGTGGTGGCGGGGAATGGGGTGGTGTCGTTTGCGGAGAGGGGGATGGTGTGATTCTGTTTATCCAATTGAGGGCAGTCGTAAATCGGCGCTTCAACCGACTACTTCGCAATTGTGAATGGTAGCAACCGCCCCCGGAACAGTCATTCAGTGTGGCCACATAATTTTGCTCCCTACGATGAGTCGTCAACATTGTAAAAAACATCAAGCGGAACTTGGGCGCCTTGCGCTACTATTCGATATAAATATTTTAGGAAGTTATGATGGACGTCGGCGAGATTACAAGGATACGAGACCAGTTCCAAGGAGGTCAATGGCCGCAATTCTTGGAGCGTATAGATATTGCCGGCCTCCGTGGTTGGCGTGGGCAGGTGGTGCAATTTAAATTCCCCGTCGTCGCAATTGTGGGCGAAAACGGGGCTGGCAAAAGTACCGTCTTAAAGGTCGCTGCCGCAGCCTACGACAAAGGCGAAGATGTCGGCTACTTTCCCTCCGATTTCTTCCTGGATACTCATTGGGACACACTTACAGGAATTGAACTTGGATATCAAATCAAGCTTGGTGATCAAACACAGAGTTTCAAAATCCGTAAACCTACTAAGCGTTGGAGCTTTCCAGAGAAACGCTACAATCGAGGCGTCTATTGGTTTGATGTAGCTCGAACCCTACCATTAGATGCGACTGCTGGGTATGCGCGGGTTGCCCGTCTCGCTGCAGGGGAGATATCTACAGAAGCACTGTCCAATGAATTCCGCGACCATCTTTCATACATACTGGGACGGGAATACAAAAACGCACGATTCGCAGCACCCGATGTAAATGCAAAGCGCACAGTCGGATTGCTTCATCGAGAATTCGGCGAAATATCACAATTTCATCAAGGAGCTGGTGAGGACACATCGCTAGACCTCATGCGAGCATTGCAGGAGGTGCCCAACAACTCACTTCTCATCATTGATGAAGTCGAGGCATCGCTTCATCCCCGCGCACTATAGTGGACCCCAATTTCCAGACAGCGATTTAAGATGGTAGCCTGCTGTAAA
>CAZDIJ010000029.1:0-37760 GCA_964505475.1 uncultured Sulfuricella sp.
TGACCGCCAAGCGCATGACCGGCATCGTCTCGCGCGGCGGCTCGATCCTCGCCAAATGGTGCCTGGCGCATCACCAGGAAAACTTCCTCTACACCCATTTCGAGGAAACCTGCGAAATCATGAAGGCCTACGACGTCGCTTTCTCGCTGGGCGACGGCCTGCGTCCGGGTTCCTTATATGACGCCAACGACGAAGCCCAGTTCGCCGAACTCATCACCCTCGGCGAACTCACCAAGATCGCCTGGCAACACGACGTGCAAGTGATGATCGAAGGCCCCGGCCACGTACCCATGCACATGATTAAAGAGAACATGGACATGCAGTTGAAACACTGCGACGAAGCGCCGTTCTACACCCTCGGCCCCTTGGTCACCGACATCGCCCCCGGCTACGACCACATCACCTCCGGCATCGGCGCGGCGATGATAGGCTGGTACGGCTGCGCCATGCTGTGCTACGTCACGCCCAAGGAGCACCTCGGCCTGCCCGACAAGCAGGACGTGCGCGAGGGCATCATCACCTACAAGATCGCCGCCCACGCCGCCGACCTCGCCAAGGGCCACCCCGGCGCGCAGATCCGCGACAACGCCATGTCCAAGGCACGCTTCGAGTTCCGCTGGGAAGACCAGTTCAACATCGGCCTCGACCCTGACAAGGCGCGCGAATTCCACGACGAAACCATGCCCAAGGATTCCGGCAAGGTGGCGCACTTCTGCTCGATGTGCGGCCCGAAATTCTGCTCGATGAAAATCTCCCAGGACGTGCGCGACTACGCCGCCACCCAGGGGGTCAGCGAAGCCGAAGCGCTGGAAAAGGGCATGCAGGAAAAATCGGTGGAATTCGTCGAGAGCGGGGCGCAGGTTTACCGCCGGGCTTGATTCATGCAGTTGTTCGTTAGAAATGCACAATTCAACCGTTATGAAAAAAATGACCTCCCCCACCCTGCGGCAAAACCTGTTTAACGCGATCAAGCGCCTGTTGCAGGTGCCGGAGCAAGGTAGAGACAAGCTGGCGCGTCTGAAAAAGCGTTCTCTTATCACGGGCGACGCAGCGACCCTGCCTGACGAGAAAGCCTGGGAATGGGGCGAAAACGCCAGCCGCACCTGATCGTCGCCGAAATGCTGGCAGTGGACGGGCTGCTGGTCACACGAGACGAAAAAATCCGCAGCCATGCGCCTTGTGCGGTATGGTGACCCCGATGTACTGTTCAGGCTATTATTTCGTACCGTGGCATAGTGGCTCCAGTGAGGCGTTAGCCTGTTGCACCCCAACTTGCGAAAATGACCAAAATAAAATCCGTCAGCCCCATCCTCAATAGCCCTTACGAGGAACCGGAACAGCACTATGCCACCGATGCCCAGGGCAACCTGAACTATCAGGATGTCCGCAAGGGGCGGCGGGTTTATACGCCTGATGTCCCCCAAGTCCCGCTCGGCCAGCAAACCCAGGGCAGCCTCTACGACCTGAACGACTTCGTCGGCAAATATGAGGAACACCTCATCAACCGCCTGCGCGACGAGTTGCGCCGCTGGCGGGAAGAGGGCTACCGGGGCATCACCAGCCGGGTAAGCCGCGACCTGCTCGCTTGGTGGTTTGCCAACCCGGAACGGGCACCCCATCAAAAACTGTTTTATGCCCAGCAAGAAGCAGTGGAAGCGGCCATATGGCTGAACGAAGTCGCCGAGAAATCCAATACCGGCACCCATCTGCTTTCCTGCCTGCAATCCGCCCAGGCGACGGTGGGAAACGATCCCGCCGACCGGCTGCCGCGCATCGCTTTCAAGATGGCCACCGGCACCGGCAAAACCGTGGTCATGGCCTGCCTGATCCTGTACCACTACCTCAACCGCCGCGAATACCGCAACGACACCCGCTACACGGATTACTTTCTGGTCGTTACGCCGGGCATTACCATCCGCGACCGGCTGAACGTCCTTTTCCCCGACGCCGACACCGACAATCCCCATGAGGCGCGCGATTATTACCGGCAACGCTACCTTGTTCCCCCCGCCTATCAAGGTGTGTTGGCCGAACTGCCCTATCGCCTGATCATCACCAATTACCACGAATTCCTGCCCCGCCTGCTTTCCGGCAACAAACGCTCGCCGTTCGACGGCAAGCTGGGCGAGGACGGGCGCAAGGTCGAAGTCCGTGAAGACGAAAACCAAGTGTTGCGGCGCGTGCTGGGCCAATTCAAGGCGGGCCGGCGGCTCCTGATTCTCAACGACGAAGCCCACCATTGCTACCTTCCCCACGCCAAGGGCAAGGATACCGAACTGGACAACTCGGAAACCGAGAACGAACGCGCCGCCGTATGGTTTTCCGGCCTGCGCGCCTGCACCCGGCGCTACCAGGTGCGCGCCGTGTACGATCTGTCCGCCACGCCCTACTATCTATCCGGCTCCGGTTATCCGGCCTACTCTCTTTTTCCCTGGACCGTGTCCGACTTCGGCCTGATCGAAGCGATCGAAGCCGGACTGGTGAAAATCCCCTACTTGCCGGTCGACGACAGCAGCCAGGCCATCGACGAACCCCGCCTGCGCAACCTCTACGAACACTGCCGCGACGATCTTCCCAAAAAAGGGCAACGCACCAAGCGCAAGGAAACCAAGGACGACGCTCAAGCTGCCGAGCCGCCCCCGCAACTGCCCGCCCTGGTGCGTACCGCGCTCGACCAGTTTTACGCCCACTACGAAGAATACGAACGCGGCTTGCGCAAGAAGGGGGAACAGCGCGCCGACCTATTCACCTCCCCGCCGGTGTTCATCGTCGTATGCAGCAACACCACGGTCTCCCGCGAAGTGTTCAAGGCCATCGCCGGCTATGAAACCGCCGACGAAAACGGCGCCAGTCGAGCCGTCGCGGGGCTGCTGCCCCTGTTTTCCAATTTCGACGAGCACACCGGACAAGCCAAGAGCAAGCCGCCCACCCTGCTGATCGACAGCGACGCACTGGAGCACTCCGGCCAGATCGACGAAGGCTTCAAAAAAGTTTTTGCCCCGGAAATCGAGCGCTACAAGCGCGAATACCGCCTGCGCCACCCCGACCGCTCGTTGGAAGCCATCACCGACGCCGAACTCCTGCGCGAAGTGGTCAATACCGTCGGCAAGCTGGACACCCTGGGCGCCCACGTGCGTTGCGTGGTCTCCGTCTCCATGCTCACCGAAGGCTGGGACGCCAACACCGTCACCCACGTCATGGGTCTGCGCGCCTTCGGCTCCCAACTCCTGTGCGAACAGGTCGCCGGACGCGCCTTGCGCCGCCGCAGCTATTTCATCGACCCCAAAACCGGCCGCTTCCCGCCGGAATACGCCCACATCATCGGCATCCCCTTCAAGCTGTTCAAGGGCGGCGAAGGTGGCTATGTCGAACCGCCCCAATACGCCACCCTGCGCGCGCTGCCCGAGCGGGCGGAACTGGAAATCCGCTTCCCCAACATCGTCGGCTACCGCCTGGAAACCGACATGGCTGACCTGCAAGCGGATTTCAGCGGGGTACCCGCCTACCGCCTAGACACCACCAAAATCCCCGTTGAATCGGTCCTCGGCAGCGCTTTTTCCGGCGACACCCAGCAACTGCGCCTCAAGCTGGAAGACATCCGCGACCAGGAAGTCATCTACACCCTGACCAAGGAATACCTGCGCCGCGTCCACGGCGACGAAGCTTCCCGCGCCGACATGCGCCTGTTTTCCCGCGCCAAGGCCATCATTGCCAGTTGGTACCAGGAAAAACTGGAACTGATAGGTGAAACCGATCCGCTGTACAAGCGCCTGGTCAAATACGAACCCCTCCAGGCCGTGGTGGAGAGCATCAATCGCGGCATCATCGCCCACGTAGCGGAACGTGACCGGGTACTGCCTATACTCAACCACTACAACCCGGAAGGTTCCACCGCCAACGTTTTCGGTCACACCGCCAAGAAGACCTACCCCACCAAAAAGAGCCACGTCAATCTGGTGGTGGCCGATACCGACACCTGGGAGCAAATCGCCGCCAAGACCCTGGATAAACTTCCCCAAGTGGAAAGTTACGTCAAAAATGCTTTCCTCGGCTTCGGCATCCCCTACGTCGCCAACGGCAAGGAGCATGACTACCTGCCCGACTACCTGGTGCGCATCCGCACCCCGAAACTGCGTTGCGCCAACCTGCTGCTGGAAATCACCGGCTTCAACAAGGACAAGGAGCTCAAACGCTGGTACGTGCGCGAACGCTGGCTGCCGGCGGTGAACAACGCCCGCAAAAAGCTGGGCCTGGCACCCTGGTATTTCGAGGAAATCACCGACATCGAAAACATCAAACCGGCCCTGGAAAAAGCCATCCGGCACATCGTCGAGGAAATCGACGCAGCACCCGATACCGTAGGCGAGGCCCTGCGCCTGCTCGCCAGCCTGCCGGACGATTTCTACATCGAGGGGCGGGAAGACTTGCCCAACTTTGAACAAAGGGAACCATTCGAGTGAATAACCCGCGCTACCTGCTCGACACCAACATCTGCATCGCCTACAAGAAGCGAAAGCCGGGCATCCCCGAGCGCATCGACAGCCTCGCAACGGGCGAGGCCGCCATGTCCGTAGTCACTTGGGGCGAACTGGTGCTGGGTGCCGAAAAATCGCAACAGCGGGACAAATCCTTCGCCATCCTCAAGCGCGTGCGGGAAATCATCCCCGTCCTGGGCATAGACGATGCCGTCGGCGACCACTACGGCGCCATCCGCGGCGAACTGGAAAAGGCGGGGAAGCCCATCGGCCCCAACGACCTGTGGATCGCCGCTCACGCCCGCGCCCAAGAGGCCTCCCTGGTCACCAACAACACCCGCGAGTTCGAGCGGGTCGCCGGCTTGGCGCTGGAAGACTGGACCTCCTGAGGAATCTGCCATGACTGACACCTTGCCCGCCCATCCCGTTTCGACAGAGACCATTGCCCAAGAAATTCTCGTCATCCGCGGCCACAAGGTGCTGCTGGGCAATCACCTGGCCGGACTCTACGGCGTCGAACACCGGGTGGCCGTCAAGCGCAACCTGGCGCGCTTTCCGGCTGATTTCATGTTCCAGGTGAGCGGAGAGGAATGGGCCAACTTGAAATCACAATCTGTGATTTCAAGTTGGGGCGGCATCCGCAAACTGCCCTACGCCTTCACCGAACAGGGCGTGGCCATGCTTTCCAGCGTCCTGCGCAGCGAACGCGCCGTACAGGTCAACATCGAGATCATGCGCGCCTTCGTCCGGCTCCGGCAGGTGCTGTCCGAACACAAGGAACTCGCCGCCTGCCTGGATTCCCTGGAACAAAAATACGACGCCAATTTCAAGGCCGTGTTCGACGCCATCCGCCAACTGATGGCCCCGTCCAACCCACCGAAGCGCCCCATCGGCTTCACCGCCGACATTACCCAGAAGAAGTGATCGGGAACCCGCCATGACCGACAAGAAAATCGACAGCCTCAAGCACAAGAACGCCAAACGCGCCCGCATCCCCTCCAAGGAAGAAGCCGGCTTCGAGCAGGACACCCCCGAGGCGAAAAAGACCGAAGCCGCCTACCCGCTCAACCCCGTCACCACCCGCGGCCAGGACCCGGAACTCTACTGGCTGGACAAATACGGCGAGGACGACGCCCAGCGCGACCTCGAAGTGGACATCCGCTCCCTCTACCGCGTCGAGCACATCGGCCCGGAAAAGCTCATCCAGCGGCTCTATAACCTCAAGCGCGAAGCTGCCCACCAGGACGATATGTTCGTCGATGAACTGTTCGCCAACTACCACGACGTGGACGAACTCGACAAACCGCAGAGCTACTACAAGCACGCCGACCGCTGGGCCAACCGCCTGATCCAGGGCGACAGCCTGATGACCATGACCAGCCTGCTGGAACGCGAAGGCATGGCCGGCCAGGTGCAGATGATCTACATCGACCCGCCCTACGGCATCAAGTACAACTCCAACTGGCAGATCAAACTCGGCGACCGCAACGTCAAGGACGGCGACGACGCCAGCCTGAGCGGCGAACCCGAGGTCATCAAGGCCTTCCGCGATACCTGGGAACTGGGTATCCACTCCTACCTCACCTACCTGCGCGACCGCCTGCTGGTGGCGAAGGAACTGCTGACCGAATCCGGCTCGTGCTTCGTGCAGATATCCGACGAAAACGTCCACCTGGTGCGCTGTTTGATGGATGAGGTGCTTGGGAGCGGGAATTTTGTGTCACTGATTACGACCAAGAAAACCGGTGGAATGGGCGAGGCACTAATAGACAACATCAGTGATTATTTGATTTGGTATGCGAAAAACAAGGAAGAAATTAAATATAGGTCTTTGTATCAACCTAAAGTTTTGTCGTCTGGAACAGGCGCTCGGTATACCCAAGTTGAAACGCCTGATGGGGCGGTACGCCCAATAACACGAGATGAACAACTTGAACCCAAGCTATTGCCATCAGGCTGCCGAGTTTTTCTTGGCGGGCCACTTGTATCTCAAACAGGGAGTGCATCGACAACATTTGAATTTGAATTCCGCGGAAAAAAATATCGGCCAAGCGTCGGCGGATGGAAAACGAATGTCGTAGGTATGAATAAGTTGGTGGAAAAAGGACGAATCTTTGCAACTAAGTCTTATATAAATTACAAACTCTATTTTGACGACTTCCCCGTAACGCCATTAAGTAACTTGTGGACAGACACAATGGGAACGGCAGAACAGAATAAACGGTACGTTGTACAAACAACTCAGCGGGTAATCGAGCGCTGTATGCTCATGACCACCGATCCCGGCGACTTGGTACTCGACCCGACCTGCGGTTCCGGCACCACCGCCCACGTCGCCGAGCAATGGGGGCGGCGCTGGATCACCACCGACACCTCGCGAGTGGCGCTCAATATCGCCAAGACCCGTTTGATGACCGCCAGCTATCCGTGGTACACCTTGCAGGACGAAAAACAAGGGCTGCCGCGCGAGCAGTGGGACGTGCGCCACGGCTTCGACTACAAGACCGTGCAGCGCATCACCCTCGGTTCGCTGGCCAACGACGAGCCGCCCGAGGAGGTGACCCTCTACGACCAGCCCGCGATCAACAAAAAGAAACTGCGCGTGGCCGGCCCGTTCACCGTGGAAACCCTGCAAAGCTACGAGCCGCTGGCGCCCGAGGACATCGAAGAAGCCAGCCTGGACGCCAAGCGCATGGAGCAGTTCCAGAGCCGGGTGTTTGAGCACTTGAAATCCGCCGGGGTGAAAAACGGCGCAAAGAACGAAATGGCGGTGTTCACCCGTATCGACCCGCTGCCCGACACCAGCCTGCACGCCGAGGGCTATTACGATACCGCCGCCGGCGAGCAGAAAGCCTACATCCACCTCGGTCCGCAGTTCGCCCCGGTAAGCAAGCAGGCGGTCAACGAGGCGGTCAAAGCCTGCCGCTGGCGCGGCGATGCCAACTGGCTGCTGATCCTGGGCTTCGCTTTCGAGTCCGACGTGGAGAATTCCAGCCAGAACCAGAAGGCCGGCTCTTTCGAGGTGACCAAGGTGCGCATGCACGACGACCTGCTGCAAACCGGCCTGACCAAAAAGGACAAGAAAGCCGCCACCTTCGTCACCATCGGCGAGCCGGATATTGCCCTCTCCCCCGGCCCCTCCCCCGCAAGCGGGGGAGGGGAGAGTGTTGTCGTGGAAATCCGCGGCCTGGACATCTACAACCCGATCAAGGACGAGGTTAAAGCCCGTTCGGTGGCCGACATCGCCTACTGGATGGTGGACGACGACTACGACGGCGCCAATTTCATGGTGCGCCAGGTTTTTTTCTGCGGCGGCGACAAGGACGAATTCGACAAGTGGAAAAAAGGGCTTTCCGACCTGGCCAAAACGTCCACCAAACGCAAGGTGCAGAACACCCTCAAAATCGAGATCGACGACGAAGCTTTCGACCGCCTCTATGGCTTCCGCTCGCATCCCATCCCCTACAGGCAAGGAAAAAAAATCGCGGTACGGGTGGTCAGCCAGTTCGGTGAGGAATCGACCAAAAATCTCAGTTTGTAATTGGGATGGCCCATGCTACCCGCACTGTCCGACGATAATCTTACCCGCCTTGCCGGCCCAGGCGCTTTCCAGCGCGGCAAGCGCTATTTCGACGAAGGCCGGGTGACGGTGCGCGAGAGCGACGACAGCCATTTGCGCGCCGGGGTCGCGGGTTCCGCCGACTATGCCGTGGAACTGCTTTTGCAAGACGGAGAATTGAGGGCCGCTTGCGATTGTCCGGTCGAGGGTTTTTGCAAGCACGCGGTGGCGGCAGCCCTGGCATGGCGCGGCGATGCGCCGGTCAAACCCAGGGCGCGCAAGGATGCGCCACCCGACTTGGCGGCCTTCCTCAAGGCGCAGCCGGTCGAGCGGCTGGCGCAATTGCTGGGGAAGTACGCCCACGAATACGACGGCATCCGCCGTGAACTGACCCTGCTCGCCAAGGTGGAAGGTTCGCGCGACGACCCGGCGGCGCTCGGCAAGGCGGTGCGCGCCTTCCTCAACGTGCGGCGCTTCCTCGATTACCGCGACAGCATTGCCTACGGGCGCGAACTGGACGGGCTGGTCAGCCTGTTGCGCCAGACCCTGGCGCGCGATGCGGCGCTGTGCGCGACGCTGTGCGAGGCGGCGGCCGCCAAGCTGTTCCGCATCTACGAGAATTCCGACGATTCCGCCGGCGCCATCGGCAGCCGCTTCCACGACCTTGCCGAATTGCACCGCCAGGCTTGCGCAATGGATCCCCCGCCGCCCAAGGAGCTTGCCAAGCGCCTGCACGCATTGGCGGCCGAGGATGATTGGGGGTTTTTTGAGTTCACCCATTATCTCGAGCCGCTCGGCGACGATGGCCTGGCGGCTTTCGGCGCGCTGCTGCACAAGGAGTGGGAAAGCCTGCCGCCACTCAAGGCGGGGGAAGGCCACTATGGCCGGCGCTGGCAAGTGCGCCGCCTGCTGGAAAAATGGGCGCAGCAAGTTGGCGATCACGAGTTGCTCATCGCCTTGCGCGGCAGCGATCTGAGCAAGCCCCACGATTACGTCGGGCTGGTTGAAACCTACCGTCAGGCGGGACGCCAACGCGAGGCGCTGGCCGCCGCCGAGCGCGGCATGAAGGCTTTTCCCCGCGACTGGATGATGCGTGAACTGGCGGCGCGGGAATTGCGCGCAGCGGGCATGGACGACGAAGCGCTGGCCTTGCTGTGGCGCAATTTCGAGGAACAGCCTTCGGAGCATGCCTACCAAACCCTGCTCGAAGCCGCCGGCAACCGGCGCGAAAGCTGGTGTGAGCGCGCCCTGCAAGCCCTTCATGTCCGGGAACAGGCGTCGGCCAAAGGGGGCAAAGCCAATGCCACGCTGCGCATCGGGATATTGCTCGGCGAAAATCGGGTGGCGGAAGCGGTCGAACTCGCCGCCGATCAGGGCTGTGCGCCGGACCTGCTGGAGCGGCTGGCCGGCAAGGCGGAAAAGCTCGATCCGGGCGCCGCTGCGGGTTTTTACCGGCGGGTGGTGGAGTTCTCGATGGGCAACAACCCCGGCAATTCCGCCTATGGCCGCGCCGCGGAAAATTTACGGTGCATGCGCCCGCTGCTGGGGCAAGCGGAATTCGCCGCCTATCTTGCCGATTTGCGCCAGCGTTTCCGCGCCAAGCGCAACTTCATCAAGCTGCTGGACGAAATGGCGGATCGGGCATGACCAGCCGTTGCGCCTGGGCGGGCAGCGACCCGCTCTACGTCGCCTACCACGATGAAGAATGGGGCGTGCCGCTGTTCGACGACGCCCGACTGTTCGAATTGCTCCTGCTGGAAGGCGCGCAGGCGGGGCTGTCGTGGATTACCGTGTTGAGGCGGCGCGAGGGCTATCGGGCGGCATTCGACGGTTTCGACGCGGAAAGGATCGCGCGTTACGACGAGGCCAAGGTCGCCGCGCTGCTCGCCGATCCCCGCATCATCCGCAACCGCGCCAAGGTCGCGGCGGCGATAGGCAACGCCCGCGCCTACCTGGATTTGCGCGAGCGCGGCGGCAGCTTCGCCGCCTATCTGTGGCGCCACGTGGGCGGCAGTCCGGTGCGGAACGCCTGGCGCAGCCTGGCCGACATTCCTGCCTCTACCCCGGCTTCCACGGCGATGAGCAAGGATTTGTCGAAGCTCGGCTTCAAGTTCGTCGGCCCCACCATCTGCTATGCCCTGATGCAGTCGGCGGGGATGGTGAATGACCATGTGGTGGATTGTTTCCGCCACGCCGAGGTCGCCGCGCTGATTTTGCATTTATCCTAAATTCCTTATTTCAACCACGGGGAGCACGGGGAAACATCCGGTTGAAAGAGATTGACCGTTCATACCCGCCGGGTGAGTGGCATTTTCTTCATGCCTCGCTGCAATTCCATCATTTCCCCGTGTTCCCCGTGGTTGAACTGCATTTCTTGGGTTCATCGTCCCTGCGCGGCTCGTCCGTTGCTGGTAAAATAACACCTTTTCCCAGACTCCCGCCCGCCATTCCATCGTGGATTTCCTTCTTCTTTTCAAAGCCCTGATTCTCGGCCTGGTCGAGGGGCTGACCGAATTCCTGCCGGTTTCCAGCACCGGCCACCTGATCGTGGTGGGCGATCTGCTCGATTTCAACGACGACAAGGGCAAGGTGTTCGAGATTGTCATCCAGTTGGGGGCAATCCTGGCGGTATGCTGGGAGTTCCGCGAGCGCCTGTTCGGCGTGGCGCGTGGGCTGGGGCGCGATGCGGCGGCGAACCGCTTCGTCTTCAACCTGGCGGTCGCCTTCATGCCGGCGGCGGTGCTCGGGCTGGCGTTTCACAATATCATCAAGACCTATCTGTTCAATCCCTTCACCGTCGCCATCGCGCTGATCGTCGGCGGGCTGATTATTTTCTGGGTGGAGCGGATGGATCACCGGCCGCGCGTCACCGACATCGACCAGATGGACTGGAAGGATGCGCTGAAGGTCGGTTTCGCCCAGGCGGTGGCTATGTTCCCCGGCACCTCGCGCTCCGGCGCGACCATCATCGGCGGGATGGTGTTCGGCTTGAGCCGCCAGGCGGCTACCGAGTTTTCCTTTTTCCTGGCGATCCCGACCATGTTCGCCGCGACCTTCTATGATGTCTACAAGAGCCGGGATTTGCTGTCGCTGGCCGATCTCGACGTGTTCGCGGCGGGATTCGTGATGGCCTTCGTCAGCGCCTTCTGGGCGGTGAAGGGCTTGCTGCGTTACGTGGCGCACCATAACTTCAATGCCTTCGCCTGGTACCGCATCGTGTTTGGTATGATCGTCCTCATTTATTTCTGGTAATTCCTCATGGCCGAAGCCCCTCCCGTCGTTCTCGTTTTTTCCGCCAGCGATCCCACCGGCGGCGCCGGCTTGCAGGCGGACATACTCACCCTGTCGAGCATGGGATGCCACCCGTTGTCGGTGGTCACCGCCATCACCGTGCAGGACACCCTGGGCGTGGAAGACCTGCTGCCGATCGAGGCCGACTGGATCGTCGACCAGGCGCGCGCCGTGCTGGAGGACATGCCGGTGGCGGCCTTCAAGATCGGCCTGATCGGCAGCGTGGAAGCCACCGCGGCGATCGCCGAAGTGGTGGCCGACTATCCCGACATCCCCCTGATCCTCGATCCGGTGCTGGCTTCCGGGCGCGGCGACGATCTGGCCGACGAGGACATGCTGTCGGCGATGCTGGAAATGCTGGTGCCGCAAACCACCCTGATGACGCCCAACAGCGTCGAGGCGATGCGCCTGGCCTTGCACTCCCGCGAGGAGGAAGACGAGCCGACGCTGGAACAATGCGCCGAATACCTGGTCGGGCTGGGCTGCGAATACGTGCTGGTCACCGGCACCCACGAAAACACCCCCAAGGTCGAGAATACCCTCTACGACAAGGAAGGCGTGGTGCGCAGCGACACCTGGGAGCGCCTGTCCGGCAGCTACCACGGCTCCGGCTGCACCCTGGCTTCGGCGATCGCCGCCACCATCGCCCACGGCCTGGATGTCGCCGAGGCGGTCAAGGAGGCGCAGGAATTCACCTGGCAGGCGCTGAACGCCGGCTACCGCCCCGGCATGGGGCAGTTCGTCCCGGATCGCCTGTTCTGGGCGCGCGAGGTCGCGGAGGAAAAGGATGAGTAGTGCCGGCTGGCTCCGACGCGGAGCGGCTTCACGGAAACCCGCTTCTTGCGCCCCCCTTTGCAAAAGGGGGGCGGGGGGTGATTTCAGCAGAGGCGAATATTCCAGCACAGTAAAAATCCCCCCTACCCCCCCTTTTGCAAAGGGGGGAATGGAAGGTTGTTCTCATGGCGCGTGACGCCGTTAGCGGCCTCTATGCCATCACGCCGCAGTGCGCCGACACCGGCATGCTGCTCGACCGCGTGCGGCTGGCGCTGGAAGGCGGCGCGCGGCTGGTGCAATACCGCGACAAGAGCGGCGACGTGGCGCTACGCTTCGAGCAGGCCAGTGAGCTGCTGGCATTGTGCCGCCATTTCGCCGTGCCGCTGATCGTCAACGACGACCTGCGCCTGGCCGATCTCGCCGATGCCGACGGCGTCCATCTCGGGCGCGACGACCTGTCCTTGCGCGAAGCGAGGCTGGTGCTGGGGCGCGACAAGATCATCGGCGTCTCTTGCTATAATGATCTGGCTTTGGCGCATGCCGCCCAGGAAGGCGGTGCGGATTACGCCGCCTTCGGCAGCTTCTTCGCCTCGCCGACCAAGCCCGGCGCGGTCGGCGCGCCGCTCGACCTGTTGCGGCAGGCCAAGCGCGAACTGGATATTCCGCTGGTCGCCATCGGCGGCATTACCGCCGCCAACGGCGCGGCGCTGCTCGAAGCGGGGGCCGATGCGCTGGCGGTAATCAGCGCCGTGTTCGAGGCGCCGGACATCCGCGCGGCGGCGGCCGGTTTTGCCGAATTGTTCAATCAATCAGCCATCCCAAGACCAACCATCCATTGAGACCATCATGACCTCACGCAACCAGCAATTGTTCGATCAATCGCAAACCCATATTCCCGGCGGCGTCAATTCGCCGGTGCGCGCCTTCCGCTCGGTGGGCGGCACGCCGCTGTTTTTCAAGCGCGGCCAGGGGGCCTACCTGTGGGACGAGGACGACAAGCAGTACATCGACTACGTCGGTTCGTGGGGGCCGGCGATCCTCGGCCATGCTCATCCGCAGGTGCTCGACGCGGTGACTCAAACCGCCGCCAACGGCTTGAGCTTCGGCGCGCCGACCGCGCTGGAGCTGGAGATAGCCGAACTGCTGTGCAAGCTGGTGCCGAGCATGGAGCAGGTGCGCCTGGTCAGCTCCGGCACCGAGGCCACCATGAGCGCCATCCGCCTGGCGCGCGGCTTCACCGGGCGCACCAAGATCATCAAATTCGAGGGCTGCTACCACGGCCACGCCGACTTCCTGCTGGTGAAGGCCGGCTCCGGCGCGCTGACTTTCGGCCATCCCAGTTCCGCCGGGGTGCCCGAGGAAGTCGCCGCCCACACCATCGTCCTCGACTACAACAATGTGGAACAACTGGAAAACACCTTTGCCGAAATCGGCAAGGAGATCGCCGCGGTGATCGTCGAGCCGGTGGCGGGCAACATGAACCTGGTCAAGCCCAGTGAAGACTTTCTCTACACCCTACGCGACCTGACCAAGATGTACGGTTCGGTGCTGATCTTCGACGAAGTGATGACCGGCTTCCGCGTCGGCCTCAAGTCGGCGCAAGGGATGTTTGGCATCACCCCCGACCTGACCACGCTAGGCAAGGTGATCGGCGGCGGCATGCCGGTCGGCGCCTTCGGCGGACGCCAGGACATCATGCAGCGGCTCGCGCCGCTCGGCCCGGTATACCAGGCCGGCACCCTGTCGGGCAACCCGGTGGCGGTCGCCGCCGGCCTCAAGACCCTGGAACTGGTGCAGCAGCCGGGCTTTTACGAACATCTTGCAACCCAGACCCTCAAGCTCACCGAAGGGCTGACGGCCGCCGCCCGCGAAGCCGGTTTCACCTTCTCCGCGCAGGCGGTGGGCGGCATGTTCGGCCTGTATTTCCGTTCCGCGCCGCCGGCCAGCTACGCCGAGGTGATGGAATGCGACAAGGAGGCCTTCAACCGCTTCTTCCACGGCATGCTGGAAGAGGGCGTGTACCTCGCCCCATCGGCCTTCGAGGCCGGTTTCGTCTCGGCGGCGCACAGCGATGCCGACATCGAGGCCACCCTGGCCGCCGCCCGGCGGGTGTTCGCGCGCATCAAGTGAGCGCACGCCTCGCCCGCTGGCTGGGCTGGCTCCTGTTGCTCGGCGCCGGCACGCCCGCCCTGGCGAACACGGCGCTGTTCGACCAGATCGAAGCCAAGTCGGGCAAGCCCTTGCCCCTGGAACAGCGCTACCAGATCACCAAGGCGATAAAAGCCTATTCCGATCTGCTGCGCGACCGAGACGAATTGCTGGTGAATGAGGCGACCCGCCTCACCGGGTTGCCGCCCCAGCAAATCCTGGTGCTGGCGCAGCAAGGCGGGATGCTGCTGCCGCGCGTCGAAGCGCTGCTGAAAAGAAAGCTGCCTGCGGGCGACGCCCAGCAACTGCGCGCCGCGGAAGCCGCGTACAAGACGGCATTGCAGGTGGCGCGGGAAAAATTGATAAGCCGCATGGCGGCGCAGGGTGGCCTGTCTCCCCAAGCGGTGGTGGAGTTGTTGCCGAAGTTCGGGCTTTAGGGGGCAGCTCCTTCCCCTGCCCCCTCCCCAACCCTCCCCCGCGCGCTGCGCGCGCAAGGGAGGGGGCAAGTTTCACCCTTCACATTCCTTCGTTGCCCTTTCCAATCGCTGCGCCGCCTGTTGCGGGTCATGCAGCAGGCGCAGTTCCCTGTGCAAGGCTGCGGCTTCCGGGTAGGCGGCGCGCAGCATTCCCAACCATTGCTTGAGGCGTCCCGGCGCGTGGCGCGGATCCATGGCGGCGCGTGCCTGGCGGAAATGCTCGATCAGCCAGGGCAGCAGTTCCCGCCACGGCATGGGTGGCGCGTCTTCCCCGGCGCGGATGCGCCGCGCCAGGTCGGGGCGGCAGATCAGGCCGCGCCCCAGCATCACGTCTTCACAGCCGCTCACTTCCCTGATCCGTTGCCAGTCCTGCGGCAGCCACACATCTCCGTTGGCGATGACGCGCAGGCTCACCGCCTCACGGATACGGGCGATCCACTCCCAGCGCGCCGGCGGACGGAAGTATTCGGCGCGGGTGCGGGCATGGACGGCGAGTTCCGCCGCGCCGCCGGCTTCGATGGCGCGGGCGCAATCCAGGGTGCGTTCGGTGTCGGCCACGCCCAGGCGCATTTTGGCGCTGACCGGAATCTCCCCCGGCACGGCGCGGCGCACCGCCGCGACGATGGCATGCAGTTTTTCCGGCTGGTTCAGCAGAATCGCACCGGCGCCGTGGCGGTTGACGGTGGGCGCGGGGCAGCCGAAATTGAGGTCTATGCCCGGCGCGCCGAGTTGCGCCGCCTTGGCCGCGTTGTCGGCGAGGCAGGCCGCGTCGTGGCCGAGCAACTGCACCCGCACCGGCGTCCCGTTGGGCGTGCGCCCGCCGTTGCCCAGCTCCGGCACGGTGCGCAGGAATTTCTTGGCCGGCACCAGATGGTCGGCGACCCGCACGAACTCGGCGACGCACAGGTCGATGCCGCCGATGCGCGTCAGGATGTCGCGCATCGCGGCGTCGGCGAGGCCTTCCATGGGGGCGAGGATCAGGCGCATGATGGGGCGGTGATGAAACCGCTATTTTACCCAATTCGCCGCAAACACATTCCTTAGTTGCACGCTCAACTATTCAAGGGATTCCCACGCCGCTATAATCGGTATCTTGAATAAGTCTAACAAGCGTGGCCGCTTCCCTCACCCCTGCCCTCTCCCTGCACCCGCAAGGAGTGTCCCCACCGGGTTCCCGCTGCTTCGCAGCGACCACGGCGAGACGGGAGAGGGGGGCGAGGTCTCGCTACGCGAGTTTTTGTTAATAGCTTCGGAGCCGCAATGCGCCCTTCCCACCTGATTACCATCCTCGACCGCGAATTTCAGAGCGTCGCCGCCGGCCACCATACTCCGGTGATGCTGTGGGGGCCGCCCGGCGTCGGCAAGTCGCAGATGGTGGCGCAGGTCGCCGCCCGCCACGGTGTGCCGGTGGTCGATATCCGTCTCTCGCAGATGGAGCCTTCCGACTTGCGCGGCATCCCCTACCGGGTGGAAGGGCGCGTCGAGTGGGCGCCGCCGTCGATGCTGCCGCATGCCGGCGATCCGCCGCAGGGCATTCTTTTTCTCGACGAGATCAACGCCGCGCCACCCAGCGTTTCCGCCGCCGCCTACCAGTTGATCCTCGACCGCCGCCTCGGCGATTACCGGGTGCCCGAGGGCTGGGCGATCTTCGCCGCCGGCAACCGCCAGGGCGACCGGGGCGTGACCTATACCATGCCGGCGCCGCTGGCCAACCGCTTTTCCCATTTCGAGGTGGAAACCCATCTCGACGACTGGGTGGCCTGGGCTTACCAAACTGGCATCGACGAGCGCCTGATCGCCTTTTTGCGCTTCCGCCCCGAACTGCTGTTCGATTTCGACCCGGCGGCCAACCCGGTGGCTTTCCCCAGCCCGCGCTCGTGGGAATTCGCCCACCGCGCCCTGCGCAAATTCGGCGAGGAAGGATCGCTCCTGCTCGATACCTTGAAAGCCTGCGTCGGCTCCGCCGCCGGCATCGAGCTGCATGCCTTCGTCGCCAACCTGGAGCGCATGCCCGACCTCGACGCCATCGTGCGCGGCGAAGAAGTCGCCGCTCCCCAGGAAATCGACCTGCAATACGCCGTCGCCTCGGCGCTGGTGGGCCGCGCCGTGCGCGCCAAGGGCAGCGTCGATGCGAAAGCGGTGTACGGCAACATCCTCGACTATGCCGCCAAGCTGCCGTTGCGCGAAATGGGCATCATGCTGGTGTCCGACATGCACCGCGCCATCGGCCAGGAACTCTTCGGCGTGCCGCAGTTCGGCAAGTGGGCGAACGCGGTGGCGGATTTGATGCTGTATGAGATGTAATAGCGGAATCGAAGATTCCATCCTCGCCTGGCTGGGCAGGTTTTCGGTCGGCTTGGCGTTATTCGCCGTTCCCGTCTGCCTGGTCGATCCCGTCGCGTTGCTGGTTTCGTTCGTTGCCCTGATCCTGGGCGGGTTTTCCGCAATCGCCGGCAAGCTGCGTTATGTCGTGATAGACGGCCTGATCGTTACCGTGACCATCGTGCTCGTATTTGTTACATTTCCCCCGGCACCCGAGGTGTCTTGGTCCACTGGGCTGATGTTGGGATTGCGAATGTTCGTACCGCCTTACCTGATTGCCGTGGCATTGGCCGTATTCGGACGGTGGCGCTTGCGCCGCCGCTCCCGCCCGGCCCCCACCCCACAGGCTGACGCTTCCTGATTTCATGACTACCGACCTCGAAACCAAGCTCGCCGCCGCGCGCACCCGCCTGATCCTCGACAAGCCGTTCCTCGGCGCGCTGGTGATGCGCCTGCCGATGAAGGCGGCGAATCCCGAGTGGTGTCCGACGGTCGCCACCGATGCCCGGCATTTCTATTACAACGCCGATTACATCGACAGCCTGAGCCTGGAGCAGACCCAGTTCATGCTCGCCCACGAGGCGCTGCACTGCGCGCTGTCGCACTTCGCGCGGCGCCAGCACCGGGTCAAGCACCGCTGGGACCTCGCCTGCGATTTCGCCATCAACCCGCTGCTGGTCAAGGACGGACTGAAGCCGCCGCCCGGCGCGCTGGTTCTTGACGTTTTCGAGGGCATGAGCGCCGAGGAAATCTACCCGGCGCTGCAAGACAACGATACCGACCAGTTGCTCGACAAGCACCTCTACGACGGCGATGAAGGCGGAGGCAGCGGGAACAACGACGAGATGGAGCAGTCCGCCGGCAGCGGCGGAGAAAGTGTGGAGCGTAGCGAAAGCGGCCGGGGCGGCGGCACGGAAACCGGGCGGGAGAGCCAGGGAGAAAAACCTGCGCCGCTTACTCCGCAGGAGCGCGACGAACTGGCGAGCCGCTGGCAGCAATACCTCGCGTCGGCGGCGCAATCGGCGCAGGCGGCGGGCAAGCTGTCGGGCACCATGGCGCGCCTGGTCGATCACCTGCTGCAACCCAAGCTGCCGTGGCGTACCCTGCTGGCGCGCTACATGAGCCTCAGCGCGCGCGACGACTACACCTACCAGCGTCCTTCGCGGCGCGAGGGGGCGATGATTTTCCCCAGCCTGCGCAGCGCCCAACTGGAAGTGATCGTGGCGCTGGATACCAGCGGTTCGGTGTCGGATGCCGACATCGGCGAATTCTTGGCGGAAGTCGATGCATTGAAAAGCCAGTTGCGCGCCCGCGTCCACCTTGTCGCCTGTGACACCGCTTTGAGCGGCGACGGCCCATGGCTGTTTGAACCCTGGGAGGCGCTGGTCGCGCCGCGCCAGTTCGCCGGCGGCGGCGGCACCAGCTTCGTGCCGGTGTTCGACTGGGTGGAACGGCAAGGAAGCCGCCCCGATTTGTTGCTGTATTTCACCGACGCCGAGGGCGATTTCCCCGCCGCCGAGCCGGACTACCCGGTGCTGTGGCTGGTCAAGGGCAAGGCCCAGGCGCCGTGGGGGCAACGCATACAATTGAATTGAAGGGTAGGAGGCCGCTCCTACAATATTAAAGATCGCGAGATCATGGAACTATCTCCTGAAGACAGCCTGCGCCTCAACGTCCTGCTCGCCAGCGGGGTGCAGGCGATCCGCATCGACGAACAGAGCCTGGTGCTGCATGCCCTGACTCCGCGCGGTGAAGCGAGCATTCCCCTGCATCCCGACGGGCGCAAGGAGTCGTATCTGCGCCTGGTGCGCGAACTGCTCTCCGGCCACGCTCTCGGCTCACCCGGCGGGTTCCCGATCTATTTACGCAACTGGACGCGCTCCGGCCAGCCGATGGGCGACAACCTCGACAAGCTGCTGCTGCTCGGCGAACCCGAGGCGGTGGTGTCGGTGGCCTATTCGCCCAAGATCACCGCCGAACTGGCGCGGCTGGCATGGTGGGCGATGCCGGCGGCCGACAATGCGCGGCGCATGCTGGAGCGCGAGTGCGTGGCGAACAGCGAGATCGGCAAGGTGCTGGCGGAATTCCTCATCGAACACTTGCCCTTCGAGAGCAGCCCACACGTGCAGATGGACACCGTGCGCATCGTGCTCCATCCCGGCCTGATCGACGAAGCCGCCCGCCTGCGCCTGTGGAACAAGGCGAGCCGCAACAATGCCTATTACGTGCCGTTCCTCCAGCGCCTGCCGGACGATCTGCCCGCCCCGCCGCTGCCGCGCGCCGACCGGGAAGCCGTTGCCGCGGCGGTCGGGAAACTGGCGGCAGGCGGCAACCCCTACGCGGCAACCTTGCTGCGCGTTCTGTCGGGCAGCGGCCAAGCCTTCCTGCGTACCGCCGAGGAGGTGGTGGCGCGCCCCGCCGACCAGGATGTGGCGGTGGCCGCATTCAATGCGGTGGCGGCTTATTTTTCCGCGCTGCGTCTGGATGCGGATTCTTTCGGGAAACTCGAAACCCTGCCTGCGGCAGTCGAACTCCTGCTCGATCAAGCGCCGGCGGCCGGCGCTGTCCTGGCCATCGCGCCGGCGTTGCGCGCCGAACTGCATGCCATGCTGATGCTGGCGCACATGGATGCCGAAATCGCCCGCCCCATTCTGTCGCGCACCACCGCCGAGGGAACCCTGATGCGGCGCAAGCTGGAACCGGTGACCGCACCGTTGCGGGAACAGATGGCGGTGCTGCGTGGTGGCGGAAAATAAACGGGGGAGCCGCGGCTCCCCCGTTTTACTTCTTTTCGTCCGTGTCGCTTATTTTTCCGCGGCGCGCTCCGGCATAAGCAGACGCGACATGTAGTCGGCCACGGCTTCCGCATCGGCATTCGAGTAGTCCTTGACCACCTTCACCATCTTGGGATTGGCGTTGCGGCGCTTGCCGTCGCGGATGTCGCGGACTTCGCGCGCCAGGTATTTGAAGTGCTGGCCGGCCAGCACCGGGTAGAATTTGGCGGCGTCGCCCTCGCCGTTTTCGCCGTGGCACGACTGGCAATCCTTGACATACAGGTCCTTGGCGCGCGTCAGGGCGGCGCCCGGACCCTTGCCGTTGTCGCGGGGAATCTTCATATTTTGCAGATATACCGCGATGTCGGCGATTTCCTGCGGCGTCACCACGTGCTTGCCGGCGAAGGGGAACATTTTCGGGTTGTCGCGGCGTCCCTCGCGGGTGTCGGCCATCTGCTTGACGATCACGCTGGCGTGCTGGCCGGCCAACTGGGGATAGGTGCCGTCGGGAATGCCCGCGCCGCTGGGTTTGTGGCAGCCCTGGCAGCCCTGGTAGGCTTCCTTGCCGCGCTCGGCGTTGCCCTTGAGCTTGAGGATTTCCTTTTTCTCGCCGCTGTCGGCGTTCCACACGTAGTTCGGCGATTCGATGCCTTCCGCCACCGGCTGTTGCGGTGGGGCGGCCAGGACGGAAAGCGGCAGCAGGAGGAAGGTCAGGGAGAGTGCGTGCTTTTTCATCGGGGATGTCCTTTTATTTCATGCCCATAATATATTCGGAAACCGCTTTCATTTCCTGTTCCGACATGCGCATGGCCAGCGATTGCATCACCAGGCCGCGATCGTTTTCGCGCTCGCCGCTGGCGAAGCGCTTCAGCTGCTGGTAGGTGTAGGCGGCGTGTTGGCCGGCGAGATGCGGGTATTTCTCGGTGCCGCTGGCGTTCGGTAGATGGCAGCCGTAGCAGGCCGGTACGCCGTTTTCGGGACTGCCTTCGTCGTAGAATTTCTTGCCGGCTTCCACCAGTTCCGGGTTTTTCACCGTACCCGGCTTGCTTTTCTGGGCGGCGAAATACACCGCCAAATTAGCCATGTCGTCGGAGGAAAGGCCGGCGACCAGCCCGGACATGACATCGCTCTTGCGTTTGCCGGACTTGAAGTCCTTGAGTTGCTTGAGGAGATATTCCGGCTGCTTGCCGGCGAGCTTGGGAAATTCCGGGTTGGTCGGCTCGGTGCCGTTGCCGTCCATGCCGTGGCAGGCGATGCATACCTGCGCCACGATCTGCTTGGCTTTTCCCATGTCGCCCTTGGGGGGCGCGGCCAGGGCGGCATTCGCCATCAGGCCGCCTGCGATGATCGCTGTGGCGGTAATGTATTTCACTTCTTGCTCCTCGATTACCTTGAATTAAGTAAAAATTCTACATGTAATCGAAAAACGATACGCTGATAAAAATCAACTTCAGGCCAAAATGCCAGTTGGTAAAATTTCTATATGCCTATGAATAATTTTCAGGCGCACCCTAAAGGGCATAAAGGAGAAGGGACGGGGATGAGGGAGCATGGGATGCAAGGCAACATCCTGAATTGTTGTTCATAGGCATGAATTTCTATAGCGTGCCGTAGGAATGCAGGCCGGTCAGGAACATGTTGACGCCGAGGAAGGCGAAAGCCGTCACCAGCAGGCCGATCACCGCCCACCAGGCCAGCATCGGGCCGCGCAGGCCTTTTACCAGGCGGATGTGCAGCCAGGCGGCATAGTTCAGCCAGACGATCAGCGCCCAGGTTTCCTTGGGGTCCCACGACCAGTAGCCGCCCCATGCTTCCGCCGCCCACATGGCGCCGAGGATGGTGGCGATGGTGAAAAAGGCGAAACCGATGGCGATGGCCTTGTGCATCACGTCGTCGAGCACCTCGGTATCCGGCAGCCGCCCCGCCAGCCAGCTTTTGTTGCGCAGCAGGTAAGCCACGCCGACCATTGCCGCCAGAGCGAAGGCGCCATAGCCGATGAAATTGGTCGGAACGTGGATTTTCATCCAGTAGGATTGCAGCGCCGGCACCAGCGGCTGGATGTGATGGGCGCCGCGGTCGAAGGTGTACCACAGGATGAAGCCCACCGCCGCGCTGATTACCGGCAGGACGAAGGCGCCCATCTGGCGGTTCTGGTAGTGTTCCTCGTAATACAGGTAGAGCAGGGCGGTGAGGATGGCAAACAGGATGAATACTTCGTACAGGTTGCTGAGCGGGATGTGGCCGATATCCGGGCTAATCAGGTAGGACTCGTACCAGCGCACCATCAAGCCGATGGTGCCCATCGTCGCGGCGCTCCAGGTGATCGCGGCGGATACCCGGCTGGCGAACGCTGAGCGCGCCACCATGCCGAACCAATAGCCGGCAGTGGCAATCACGAACAGGGCGCTCATCCACATGATGGCGGATTGGCTGGAGAACAGGTATTTGAGGAAGAAGGCCTTGTCGGCGCGCGCCAGTTCGCCGTGGTATTGGCTGACGCCGAACAGGGACAGCGCGGCGATCGCCAGCAGGAACGGGCGCATCGGCTTCCAGTACCAGCCCAGGGCGACCAGCGAGACGGCGGTCAGGATCAGAATGCCTTTTTCGTAGCCATCCATGTAGTCGGCGTAGAGAACGAAGGCGTAGAGGCTGCCGGCGGCGGTCAACAGGGCGAACAGCCAGTCGAACCACGACAGGGTTTTCAGCAGGGGCGGACGTTCGTAATAGTTTTGCGTTGCGGGTGTTTCCAAGGCCATTTTTTGATCCTAGAAAAATCGGTTAACCACGGGGCGCACGGGGTGGTTCAATTATGTTCAGGTTGACAGCAACTCGGCCAAATTCTGCTTGTGCCGCGCGAATTCCCTTTCAAAGTCGATGGTCTTGCGGTTGCTCGACATGGCGAACAGGATGTTGCCGGCGTCCGGTTTGACCAGCAACCAGATGCGGCGTTCCCGCACGTAGAACATTACGAACATGCCCAGCGTCAGGAGGAAGGAGCCGGCATAGACGATGTTCTTGCCCGGCGAGCGCGTCAGTTGCAAGCCGGTGGCGGTGACTTCCTCGAAGCCGTCGAGACGCAGGTAGATCGGGGCGCCGTAAAAGAAGCTGTCGTTGAAGGCATTCAGGGCGTCACGCACGAATTGCAGGGTGTCTCCGTTGACCTCGGCGGGTTTCAGGGCGGCGCGTTCGCGCGACAGTTGGTAGGTTTCGAGCAGGGTATGCTCCAGCACCTTGATGTAGGTTTCGGCGGCCTTGTCGCGCTCGGCCTCGGGTACGTTGTCCTCGATGAATTTGCCGACGGCGTCGAAGCCGCGGCTGGCGAACAGTTCGAGGATCTTTGTGGCGCTGTCGCCGAGCTTGGCGCGCAATTGCGGATCGACGTTGCCCTGCATGACGTTGGCGGTGAAGCGGCGCACGATTTCCGGGTGCGCGCTCTTGTCGAACAGCGTGGCGCGCAGACGCATGTAGCCATCCAGCGCGCCGTTCTCGTCGGCGGGAAAGCGCACATAGCGGAACGGCTCGGCGGGGCTGGCGCGCATGCCGCTGAGATAATAGCTGCGTCCTTCGATCTGCATTGGCTGCATGTAGTTGTGGTATTCGTGCGCCTGCCCCTGCTCGTCGCGCAGCTTGTACTGATAGCTGGGGCCGACGTTGCGCAGATTCTTTTTCGAGGTGCTCGACGCGCCGGCCTCTAGTTTTTTGTTGAGGCTTTCCATGAAGCTGGGGGGGGGCTTGCCCGGCGTTTCGTCCTCTTCTTCGTCGGAGAAGTCCTGGACGTTGAATTTCTTGAAGTCGCCGAATTCGACCCGGTAGGAAAGCGCGCCATTGGACATGCGCGCGGTCTGGTTGACCACGCCGTCGAAGGGGAACGGCTTGGCAGAGGGGGAATACAGGTTGTAGCCGCTGAAAGCCAGTTTTGACCCGCCGTCGCCGAAGCTCGCCTGGTAGATGGCGATGCCCTTGAAGATCAGCGGGTGGTTGACGGCGATGGTATGTTCGAAGGTTTTTCCGGTTTGCGGGTCGGTGATGAGCAGGTCGCTTTCAAAGGATTTGGGCTGCCCGCTGGGATAGTGCTCGACGCGGAATTTCCTGAGAGTGATGAGGAACGGCAGTTCCTGCACCAGGTAGCCGTCGGCGACGTTGAGGAACACCACGTCGGCATTGCCATTCTCCGGGATCGAAATGCTGCCGCGGAAGGACAGGTTGGCGGGCGACAGGCGGCTGATGGCGGGAATTTCGCTTTGCGGGATGTCGCGCTTTTCGATTTTCTTCCAGCCCAGCGCTTCCTGGATTTTCAGCGGCACGTTGCCGTCGATCAAGCCGCCGATGCAAATGACGACGATGGCCGTGTGGGTGAGAATATAACCGAGCCGGTTATAGCTGCCGGCCTTGGCGGCGATCAGGGCGCCGCTGCCGTGCGCCACGCTCTTGAAACGGTAGCCCTGGCCGCTCAGATAGCGTCCCAGTTTCTCCGCCGCGCCGGATGGGGCGGGCAATTCGGCCTGGTGGGCGAAAGCGCGCAATGAGGATTCACTGGCGTGCTCGCGGAAGGATTTCAGCTCGCGCAGCATCGAGGGCGCTTGGCGATAGACGCAGAAACTGGTGGAAACCACCAGGAAGACCAGGATCAGCAGGAACCACCACGCATGGTAGACATCGAACAGCCCCAGCAAGCGGAAAATATCGAACCAGAACTGGCCGAATTCGATGATGTAACTGGAATAGGACTGATTCTGCTGCAATACCGTGCCGATCACGGAAGCGATGGCGAGGACGGTCAGCAGGCTGATGGCGAAGCGCATCGAACTCAACAGCTCGTAAAGGGCGGTCGAGGCCGAGCGGTGGCGTTGTTGGGTGGAGGGTTCCATTAGCGTCAAAAAAAGGGTGACTTGCGGCCACCCTTGGTTAATCGTCGGGGCATTGCCCCGGTGGTCAATTCAAGCCGCTGATATATTCGGATACGGCCTTGATCTCGGCGTCGGACATGCGCGCGGCGACACCCTGCATCATTTTGTTGGGGTCGTTGGCGCGCTCGGCGGTGCGGAAGATTTTCAACTGGGCTTCGATGTATTCGCCATATTGTCCGGCCAGGCGCGGGTACTGGGCGGGGATGCCGGCGCCGTTCTGGCCGTGACAGCCGGCGCAGGCGGGAATGCTGGCGGACATGATGCCGCCGCGGTAGATTTTTTCGCCCTTGGCCGCCAGTTCCTTATCCTTGGCGGCGGTGGGAACGGGTTTCTGGTCGCTGAAATAGGCGCCGAGGTTTTTCATGTCTTCGGGCGACAGGCCGGCGGCCATGCCCATCATGATCGGGTTGGCGCGTTCGCCGGATTTGAAATTCTGCAACTGCTTGGTGAGATAGGCGGCATGCTGGCCGGACAGGCGCGGGTTGGCGGGCAGCGGGCTGTTGCCGTCGGCGCCGTGGCAGCCCACGCATATGGTGTTGACGATTTGCTGCGCTTTCGCCGGATCGGCTTTGGCGGCGGCCGGGGCCGCAGTTTCGTTGGCGTACACTCCCGAGGCGGCCAGCAAGCTTGCTGCCGCTGCCATCGCGATGGCTTGTTTCATACTTCTGCTCCTTGCCTGAATTCGGTGAACACAAAAATAGCGTAGCATTCTATATCAAAATTATCTTATGATGCTAGATTCTATTGGGAAATGTTCATGTCTTTGTTCCAGCACGCCAAGTTTTTGACTTCCGCCAATGCGTTAAGCGACTTGCCGTCGCATGGCGGAATGGAAATCGCTTTCGCCGGCCGTTCCAACGCCGGCAAGTCGAGCGCCATCAACACCCTGGCGAACCGCAACCGGCTCGCCTACGTCAGCAAAACCCCGGGGCGCACCCAGCTCATCAATTTTTTCGAACTGGGCGACGAGCGCTATCTGGTGGATTTGCCCGGCTATGGTTATGCCGACGTGCCGGAGAAAATCCGCCTGCACTGGCAGAAAATCCTGAGCGCCTATTTGATGACTCGCGCCGCGCTGGCCGGGCTGGTGTTAATCATGGATGCGCGCCATCCGCTGACCAAGCTGGATTGGCAGATGCTGGAATGGTTCGGCGCCACCGGCAAGCCGGTGCATATCCTGCTCACCAAGGCGGATAAGCTGAGCCGGCAGCAGGCCACGACCACTTTGTGGGCGGTGCGGGCCGAATTAAAAGACTTCCCCCAGTGTACGGCGCAATTGTTTTCCAGCTTGAAACGGCAGGGGCTGGAAGAGGCGGAAACCGCCATCGGCGCCCTGCTGTCCGGCATCCTCGCCGAGGAGAAATAAAAAACCCCCGGCCAAGGGGAGGCCGGGGGTGAAGAACGCCTTAATAAAGAGGGATTAAGGCACCCGCTCAGGGAGGAGAAGCGGGAGACGAAAGGGTATCGTCTGCAATCTGAGAGTTTGCCCGCCGGGGAAAGTTCAAATTAATTTTGCCGGCGGGGCGCGGCCGCCGCATCTCATTGCCTGGGGTATAATTCGTCCATCAATCTACCCATGGAAAATCCATCATGATTCCTCTCGGAAACTTCTCTTCCAAACGCATGCGCCGGATGCGGCGCGATGAATTCTCGCGGCGCCTGATGCGCGAGTCGGCGCTTGCCGCCGCCGACCTCATTTACCCGGTGTTCGTGCTGGATGGAGAGAAACGCGAGGAGCCGGTCGCTTCCATGCCCGGCGTCGCGCGGGTCAGCCTGGACAATTTGCTGCGCCAGGCGGAAGAATGCCTGGCTTTGGGCATACCCGCCTTGGCGCTGTTTCCGGTGGTCGATGCCTCCCTGAAGAGCCTGGATGCCGCCGAGGCTTACAATCTTGACGGCCTGGCGCCGCGGGTGGTGCGCGCCCTGAAAGCGCGTTTTCCCGAATTGGGGGTCATTACCGACATCGCCCTCGATCCTTATACCAGCCACGGCCAGGACGGATTGATCGACGCATCCGGCTACGTGCTGAACGACGAGACCGTGGCGGTGCTGGCGAAGCAGGCGCTCACCCATGCCGCCGCCGGGGCGGATGTGGTGGCGCCCTCGGACATGATGGATGGGCGCATCGGCGCGGTGCGGGCGGCGCTGGACGGCGGCGGCCATATCCATACGCGCATCCTGGCCTATTCCGCCAAGTACGCATCGAGTTTCTACGGGCCGTTCCGCGATGCCGTGGGGTCGGCGGCCAACCTTGGGGCGGGCAACAAGTACACTTATCAGATGGATCCCGCCAACAGCGACGAAGCCTTGTGGGAAGTGGGGCTGGATTTGCAGGAGGGCGCCGACATGGTGATGGTCAAGCCGGGCATGCCCTATCTCGACATCGTGCGGCGCATCAAGGATGAATACAAGGCGCCGACCTTCGTCTACCAGGTCAGCGGCGAATACGCCATGCTGAAGGCGGCGGCGGCCAACGGCTGGCTCAACGAAAAAGCCTGCGTGCTGGAATCGCTGCTGTCGTTCAAGCGTGCCGGCGCCGACGGAATTCTGACCTATTTTGCCCGCGACGCCGCGCGCTGGCTCAAGGAAGCCTGAGCAACGGAATGGTTTTTCCGTTCGCCGCGCTCTTCCGATTTTTAAAAATCTTGAACCGTGGAGCGCATGGGAAAATTATCCCGTGCCGTCCTTGCGGTCGGGCGATGTTTATTCCCGGTCGATCTGGAGCGCGCGCCGCTCCCGCTCCAGCTTGATGATGTAGCGCTGGATCATCGACTGCATGGTGCCGGGCAGGTTGACGAACATGCAGCCGGCGCGGCGGGTGTGAGTGCCGTTCTTGAGGGTGATCTCGAAGGCGTTGCGGATTTGCAGGGCGGTGACGATGGTGCCGATTTCCGGCAGCACGAAGTGGCAACCCTGGTAGACGTTGCCGACTTCGAGCTGGAAGCCGGGCAACGGATTCAGCACGCCGATCCCGCCGATGCTGAGATCGACCGCATGCAGTTCTTCCTTTTTGCCGTCCTCCAGGGGAAAGGTGCAGACCAGCGGTTTGCTGATGGGCGTGGTGAGCCGGTAGTATTCGCGCCGCTGGAGTTTGATGAGCGATTCCGGTAGGCTGATTTTGAACGCCGGACGCCCTTCGTAGGGGATCTTTTCGATTCGGCTGGCGCTGAATTGAATCCGCACCTTGTCCTGTGAGGTGATGAAAATAATTTTCCGCGCTTCGAGTATCTTGCGGTTGAGCGCTTCGCTGGCGCCGGCATCGAGGATGACATAGTCGGCATCCATGTCCACATCGAGTATCGAGGTCAGGATGAGGTCTTCGCCGGCATTGAAATGGGCGGTGACCCTTTCGCCCTTCTGCATGAGGGCGCGCAAAATATAGGCGATTTCCTTTTGCGACTCGACGAGATACTTGCTTGCGTCGTCCGCGTTGATTTCCATTGTGGCGCGCTGTTGCGCTTGATCGGGATTCGCCATCTTTCAGTTTAGCGGGGGTCTACGAAATGCCTGCCGAGTGTATGACAATTGAATGGGTTGCCCGCGAAAGTATATGTGTTTAGGGGGAGACAAGCAATGTTTCCACTTGCTGGGGACGGGCGCGCGCCATTGATTTTCCGTTTATCGCGCTGCGTGGCGCCTGCCGCAGGTCGTCCACCGAAAACACCGCCAGCTCGATGGCGGCATGGTTTCCTTCCAGCACCAGCGTCGGTACCGGACGGCTTTCGTCGCCGAATTGAAAGCGTTGTTCCACGGTCTCGTAAGGAATGTTCCGGTTGAGCAGAAACAGTTCGACATCCTTCAGGCTGTCGGCGAACAGATGCAGGTTGATGTTGGAGTGGCGCGTGGCGGTGCCGGTCAGCACCGAACCGGTGAGATGGGGGTTGAAGTCGTGCAGTTGCCGCATCGTTTCCAGCGCCTCGGCGCGCAGAACCTGCAAGCGCTCGGCCTGCTCGCCTTTCTGGAAAAGTTCCTGGTAAGCGCGCAATTCCCGTTCGACCTCGCTGTTGGCGGGGAGGTTCTGCGTATCCGGCGCCCCCAGTTGACGCGCCGCCTTGCGCTTGGCGGCGGAAAAGTCGAGGAAGCCGTCCTCGGCGATCAGGCGGGCGGCGAGTTGCGCCAGGCGCTGGCGCATATGGTGATGCTTGGCGTTGCGCTCGAATTGCGTCAAAAAAGCTGATCCTTTACATCGTCCTGGAATTTTCCGCTGTCGTCCCGGTCTCCAGGCAGGTTTTCCTGATAAAAGAATTCGGGAATGCCCCCTTCCGAGCGCGCACCGCTGTGCGGATCGACCTTGGCCACCGTAATGCCCTCCGGCATCGGCAGGATGGATTCCGGCACATCCTTCAGCGCTTTCCCCATATAGTTCATCCAGATCGGCAAGGCGGCATGAGCGCCGGTTTCGGTGCCGCCGAGCGTGCGCGGCTGGTCGAAACCGATCCATGCTATCGCCACCAGACCGGAGTTGAAGCCGGCAAACCAGGCGTCGATCTGGTCGTTGGTGGTGCCGGTCTTGCCGCCCAGGTCGGTGCGTTTCAGTTGCAGGGCGCGGGTGGCGGTGCCGAAGCGTACCACGTCCTGCATCAGGCTGGTCATGATGAAGGCGTTGCGGGCGTCGATGACCCGCTCGCTGCCCGCCTCGCCGGCGCGTATCGGTTTGGCTTGCGTCACCAGCGCCCCGCGCGAATCGACGATTTTTTCGATGAAATAAGGCTTGGGGCGGTAGCCGCCGCTGGCGAACACCGAGTAGGCGGTGGCCATTTGCATCGGCGTCACCGAGCCGGCGCCGAGCGCCATGGTCAGATAAGGAGGATGGCGCTCGGCGCTGAAACCGAAGCGGGTGATGTAATCCTGGGCATATTGCGGCGTGATGGCTTGCAGGATGCGGATCGAAACCAGGTTCTTCGATTTGGTGAGCGCGGTGCGCAGGCGCACCGGGCCGGCGAATTCGCCGTCGAAGTTTTTCGGTTCCCACACCTGTCCGCCGGTATCGAAGGGGTCGAGCACGATAGGAGCGTCGTTGATGAGAGTGGCGGCGGTAAAGCCCTTTTCCAGCGCTGCGGAATAGATGAACGGCTTGAAGCTGGAACCCGGCTGGCGCCAAGCCTGGACGACATGGTTGTATTTGTTGCGGTTGAAATCGAAACCGCCCACCAGTGCGCGGATGGCGCCATCCTCCGGCGCCATGGCGACCAGCGCGGATTCCACCTGCGGCAGTTGGGCGATTTGCCAGTTGCCCTTGTCGTCCTTCCGCACCCGGATCAGCGAGCCGCGGCGTGGCCGCTGCTTGGGATCGGCCTTGTCGCCGAAAGTGCGGGCGGCGAATTTGAGGCCGTCGCCGTTGATCTGGATGGTTTCCCCGCCCTTGACGTAAGCCTTGATTTCCTTGGCGCTGGCTTCTAGCGCGACGGCGGGCAGCAGGCCGTTGCTTTCGTCCACCTCGGATAGGGCGTCTTCCAGCAGTTCCTCGAGATTGGCGGGGTTTCCGGGGATGTCGGTGTAGCCTTCCGGGCCGCGGTAGCCGTGGCGACGGTCATAGTCCAGCACGCCCAGGCGCAGCGCTTGGTTGGCGGCGTCCTGGTCGGCCTTGCGTAGCGTGGTGTAGACCTTGAGGCCGCTGCTGTAGATCGCCTCGTGATACTGCTCGAACATCGCTTGGCGCACCATCTCGGCCACATAATCGGCCCGGACCTCGGTAAATTGCGTTTCATGGCGCACCGCGAGAGGAAACTTGAGGGCTTCCTGATATTCCGCGTCGCTGATGTGGCGCAAGTCGTGCATGCGCCGCAGAACGTACTGTTGCCGCAGTTTGGCGCGCTTTGGGTTGGCCACCGGGTTGTAGCGCGATGGCGCCTTGGGCAGTCCGGCGAGCATGGCGAATTCGGCGACATGGAGTTTTTCCAGGGGCTTGCCGAAATAGACCTGGGCGGCGGCGGCAAAGCCGTAGGCGCGCTGGCCGAGATAAATCTGGTTGATGTACAGTTCGAGAATCTGGTCCTTGCTGAGGAAATGCTCGATCTTGAAGGCGAGCAACACCTCGCTGAATTTGCGGGTCAGGGTTTTTTCCCTGGAGAGGAAAAAATTGCGCGCAACCTGCATGGTGATGGTGCTGGCGCCTTCGCGCGCGCCGCCCGAAGTCAGGTTGGCCAAGGCCGCCCGCGCCACGCCGAAATAATCGACGCCGCCGTGCTGGTAAAAGCGGTCGTCCTCGGCGGCGAGGATGGCCTGGCGCATGGGCTTGGGCACCGCCTCGATCTTGACCAGGGCGCGGCGCTCCTCGCCGAATTCACCGATCAGGGCGCCGTCCGCCGTGTATACCCGCAAGGGAATCTTGGGGCGATAATCGGTGAGAATTTCCAGCGAGGGAAGATTGGGATAGGCAAGGATCGCCGCCAAGGCGACCAGGGCGGCGAATAATCCGCCGGCGGCAACGAACGCCAGCAGGGGATACAGCCACCATTTTTTCGACATTTCAGGATAGACCGTTAATTTTTTAAAAACCCCCGCATTATAGGCGCTACCCGAAGCAATGAGAAATTGCAAAAAAATGCTTTACAGGGTAAATACTTGTTGCTAGCATTTAATGTAGATTGTCTGTATTGTGCGTAAGCGGCGCGAAGTGAAAGGGGTTTTGTCTTGCCATTCGATTTGCAACTGGATTTCTTGCAGGCGAAAACGCCTCCTTTGATCGGGGTGGACATCAGTTCGTCCTCGGTCAAGATGGTCGAGATCGGCGAGGCGGGAAAGAACCAGTATCGTATCGAGCATTATGCGATCGAGCCGTTGCCGCGCGATGCCGTGGCGGACGGCAACATCGCCAATCTCGACGCGGTCAGCGACTGCGTCCGGCGCGCCTGGAAGCGCATGGGAACCCGGTACAGGAATGCCGCCGTGGCGCTTCCGGCGGCGGCGGTCATCACCAAGAAGATCGTGGTGCCGGCGGGGCTGCGCGAGGAAGAATTGGAGTTGCAGGTGGAAACCGAGGCTAACCAATATATCCCGTTTTCCCTCGACGAAGTCAACCTGGATTTTCAAATTCTCGGGCCGGCACCCGGCGACGGCGACGAGGTCGAATTGCTGATCGCCGCCTCGCGCAAGGAAAAGGTCGAAGACCGCGTCGCCGCAGTGGAGGCGGCGGGACTCAAGGCGCTGGTGATGGATGTCGAGACGTACGCCACGCAGACCGCCGCCGACCTGATCGTCAGGCAGTTGCCCAACGCTGGCCGCGACCGGGCGGTGGCCATCGTCGATATTGGCTCCACCATGATGCATATCAACGTGCTCCTCAACGGCCAGTCGGTCTACATGCGCGAACAGACCTTCGGCGGCAACCAGTTGACCCAGGAAATCCAGCGCCGTTACAGCCTGTCCGCCGAAGAAGCGGAAATCGCCAAGCGCGGCGGCGATCTGCCGGAAAATTACGCCACCGACGTGCTGCAACCCTTCATGGAAACCATGGCGCTGGAAGTGGCGCGCGCCATGCAATTTTTCTTTTCCTCGACCCAATACAACCGGGTTGACCATATTCTGCTGGCCGGCGGCTGCGCCGGCATCGCGGGGCTGGATCGGGTGGTCGGCGCGCGCACCCAGATCGACACGCGCATCGCCAACCCCTTTCTCGGCATGGCGCGCAGCGGCAGCGTCAAATCGCATCAGCTCGAAGCGGATGCGCCATCCTTGCTGATCGCCTGTGGCTTGGCGTTGCGGAGGTTCGACCCATCATGATCCGCGGAAATTTCGGCAAGAATCCGGCGGCGGACAAGAAAGCCGGCAGCCAGCCCCAGAGTTCGGTGCCGTTGGGGGGGGGCTTGTCCGCCGACCTGATACGCATCAACCTCCTGCCCCATCGGGAACTGAAGCGGGCGGCGCGGCAACGGCAATTCGTCTTTCTGGCCGGCTCCATTTCGGTGCTGGCGGTGCTGATTATCGTTCTGGTGCACGGTATTATCGGCGGCAAAATCGACGGCCAGGGGGCGCGCAACAGCTACCTGGAAGGCGAGGTCGCCAAGCTCGACAAGCAGATTGATGAAATCCGCAAGCTCAAAGAGCAGATCCAGGCCATGCTGGCGCGCAAGAAAGTGGTCGAAACATTGCAGAGCAACCGCTCGCAATCGGTCTATCTGCTCGACCAGATGGTGCGTCTGTTGCCGGATGGCCTGTACCTGAAATCCTTCAAACAGAGCGGCGCCCAGGTCAATATCCAGGGGTATGCGCAATCCAACGCTCGCGTGGCGACGTTCATCCGCAATCTGGAGACTTCCCGGTGGATGGAGTCGCCCGAACTGATCGAGACCAAGGCGGCCACCGTCGATAATAACCGTCTTATCGCGTTCTCGCTCAACGCCAAGCTGACGCCGTTGCAAGCGCCCGAGGACGACCGGGATAAAAAAGGCGGGGCGAAACCCAAGGACAAGAACCCGTGAAAAGCCCCAATCTCAAACTCGACTTCAAGTTCGATCTGGAAGAGTGGAAGCGGCTCGACCCCAAGAATGTCGGAAACTGGCCGACAGCCCCGAAAGTGGTGGTGCTGGCGGGGCTTTTTATTCTGTTGCTGCTCGGCGGCTACTGGTTCGACTGGAGCGACCAGATGGCGCAGCTCGGCGAGGTGCGCCAGAAAGAGGAAACCCTGAAAACCACCTTCATGGACAAGAAGCGCCAGGCGATCAACCTGGAGACCTACCGCCAGCAACTGAAAGACCTGGAGCAGGCCTTCGGCGCCCTGCTCAAGCAACTGCCCAACAAATCCGAAATGGACGCCCTGCTCACCGACATCAACCAGGCCGGACTGGGGCGCGGCCTGGAATTCGAACTGTTCAAGCCGGAACCCAAGGAAAATTTTTTCGAATTTTACGCCGAACTGCCGATCGCCATCCGCGTCACCGGCCGCTACCATGACCTCGGCGCGTTCGCCAGCGACGTTTCGCTGTTGCCGCGCATCGTGACGCTGAACGATGTCGGCGTGGTGGTGGGCAAGGACGGCGCCCTGGCCATGGATGCCGTCGCCAAAACCTACCGTTATCTGGATGACGACGAGGTGGCCATGCAGCGCAAGGCCGCCAAGGAAAAAGCCGACAAGGCCAAGGGAGCCAAAAAATGAGAGCGCTCCTGGCGTCCCTCCTGTGCTTGGCGCTGGCGGCCTGCGGCGGCGGCGACATGGACGACATCCGCGAGTTCGTGGAAAACTCCGGCCAAGGCCTGCGCGGCAAGGTCGAGACGTTGCCGGAAGTCAAACCCTACGAGCCTTTTTCCTACAACGCCTTCGATCTTTCCGACCCGTTCAGGCCGCGCAAGCTGGATCCGGGCAAGGGTAACGAAGGCGGTCTGCAACCCGACCAGACGCGGCGCAAGGAGCCGTTGGAGATGTTCCCCCTGGAGAACCTGAAAATGGTCGGCTTCCTGCAAAAGGAAAAGATGAATTACGCGCTGGTCGCCACCCCGGAGCGCGATTTGCACCAGGTCAAGATAGGCAACTATCTGGGGCAGAATTACGGCATCATTACCGACATCGTTATCCGCAGCATCAGCGATGCCGAAATCAGGTTGACGGAGATCGTCCAGGACAGTTCCGGCAATTGGACGGAAAGACAATCCAGTATGGCGCTGGTGGGGGACGAGGCGGAACAGAAGCCCTCCCCGGACGCCCAAAGGTAAGCAGAGGCTGCTATGAAGATAACCAATCCCTTGAACTCCATCCGTTTCCATCTGGCCTGCGCGATGTTTCTCGCCCTGGCCGGCGTGCCCGCCCAATCGGTGGAACTGGCGGCGCCGGTTTCCGTTACCCAGAACAGCATCGAAACCCTGGAGCATACGACTCTGGAGAATGGCAAGATCGTGCTCAAGCTCGGCCTGAAACAGCCGCTGAAAGCCGTTCCGGCGGGGTTCACCATCAATAACCCGCCGCGCATCGCCCTGGATTTCCCCGATACGGGCAACGCCTTGGGCAAAAACAGTTATGAGGTCGGAGAAAATGCCTTGCGCAACCTGAATGTCGTCCAGGTCGGCAACCGTACCCGCATCGTGCTCAACCTGGCGCGCCCCGCCGCCTACGAGACCCGCCTGGATGGCAAGTATCTGCTGGTGACCGTGCAGAACACCGCTACCCCCAGCGGCATCACCAGCTTTACCCAACGCTTTGCCGAAACGCGGGCGGACGCTCCCCAGCGGCATAGCCTGAAAGCCATCGACTTCCGGCGCGGCAGTAACGGCGAGGGGCGGATAGTCGTCGATCTCGACGATACCAATACCGAGATCGACATCCGCACCCAGGGCAAGACCCTGGTAGTCGATTTCCTCAATACCACGGTGCCGCGAGCGCTGGAGCGCCGCCTCGATGTGGTGGATTTCGCCACGCCGGTGCAGACCGTGGAGACCCTGGTGCAGGGCAACAATACCCGCATGAGTATCGAACCCAAGGGGCTGTGGGAATATTCGGCGTATCAGGCGGACCGCCAGTTCATCATCGACGTCAAGTCGGTGGCCGAGGATCCCAACAAGCTGGTGCAAAGCGGCAAGCCCGGCTATGCCGGCGAAAAGCTGTCGCTGAATTTCCAGAACGTGGAAGTCCGGGCGGTGCTCCAGATCATCATGGATTTCACCGGCCTGAACATCGTCACCAGCGATTCGGTCACCGGCAATCTGACCTTGCGCCTCAAAGACGTGCCGTGGGATCAGGCGCTGGACATCATCCTCAATGCGCGCGGACTGGACAAGCGCAAGAACGGCAACGTGATCTGGGTGGCGCCGCGCGACGAGTTGGCCTTGAAGGAAAAGCTCGAACTGGAAGCGCGTAACCAGATTGCCGACCTCGAACCCCTACAGACCGAGTATTATCAACTCAACTACCTGCGCGCCGATCACATGAAGAATATCCTGACCGGGGTGGTCGGCACCGCCGCCGACCGGGAAGAAAAGGTCAAATGCCAAGCCCGCTTCGACGAAGGCCAGGGCATCACTTCATCCGCCAACGCCGCCGCCCAGGCCGGCGGCGGGGGGGCGGGCGCGCCGCAGATACTTTCCAAGCGCGGCAGCGCCACCTACGAATTGAAGAAGAACGTGCTGATCGTCAACGACGTTCCGAGCAAGCACCAGGAAATCCGCAAGGTGCTGAGCGTCATCGACGTTCCGGCCAAACAGGTGGTGATCGAATCGCGCATCGTGCTGGTGGACGACCGTTTCAGCAAGCAATTGGGCGTGCGCCTCGGAGTGCAGGCCTATGGCCGTGCCGGCGACTATTCGGCGGGCATTTCCCAGAACTATATCAACTCGCAAGCGATGGCGGTCGCCCGCGACGTATGGCGCCCATCCGCCGTCGGCGGGGGCATCAACATCAGCAACAGCAGCGGCACCACCGAGATCACCACCAACAGCTCGATGGCGGTGGGCACCGGTTCGGCGCGGAACCCGAATTCCGGCAACGCCAACGTCAACCTGCCGATCGCCAATCCTTCCGGCGCCCTGGCGCTGACCTTGATGAACATCGGTTCCGGCAATCTGATTAACCTCGAGCTGTCGGCGATGGAATCCGACAACCGCGGCAAGGTGGTTGCCAACCCGCGCGTGATGACTTCCAACCAGCGCCCGGCGTTCATCGTCCAGGCGGTGGAAATCCCGACCATCACGCCCGCCACCGGCACCTCGCTGGCCTCCTTCAGCTACCGCCAAGTCGGCATCTGTCTGCTGGTCAACCCGCAAATCCTCAACAACGACACGGTGGTGCTCGACGTGGAAGTCAACAAGGATACCCTGGGTGAAAAACTGTCGTTCAGCGGCTGGGAAAACTTCCTGGTCGATGCCCGCAAGATCAAGACCCAAGTGCTGTTGAACAATGGTGAAACCGCGGTGCTGGGCGGCATTTTCGAGCAGGAGACCCGCAACGACGTGGAAAAGGTGCCGCTGCTCGGCGATATTCCGGTGGTGGGCAACCTGTTCAAGACGACCTCGAAAAAGAACGACAAGAAAGAGTTGCTGATTTTCATCACCCCCAAGATACTCAACGAAAATCTGAGCATGCATTAATTCCGATTCGGCAAACGCCCGTTTTCCGCTAAAATGCCCGTCATGTCGAACATGGCGGGCAATATTTTTTTGGTGGGGCTGATGGGGGCGGGAAAAACCACCGTCGGCAAGCTGCTGGCGAAACACCTGCACAAGACCTTCGTCGATTCCGATCATGAGATCGAGAAACGCACCGGCGTCGATATCCCGTTGATTTTTGAATTGGAAGGCGAAGCCGGCTTCCGGGCGCGCGAGGCCGCGATGATCGCCGAGTTGACCGCCATGCCGGACATCGTGCTGGCTACCGGCGGCGGAGCGGTGCTGAATCCGCAAAACCGCGAAAATTTGCGGCGCAACGGCACCGTGGTCTATTTACACGCCAAGGTGCGCGACTTGTGGCAGCGCACCCGCCACGACAAGCACCGCCCCCTGCTGCAAACCGCCGATCCCCAGGCAAGGCTCTCCGAACTGTTCGTGCAGCGCGACCCCCTGTATCATGAAATCGCCGACATCGTCATCGACACCGGCGAACAAAGCGCCCATGCCCTGGCGCACCAACTGGAAGAAAAAATCAGACAACTGCAATGCAAACGCTAAACGTAGACCTGGGAGACCGCTCCTACCCCATCCTCATCGGCGAGCAACTGCTTTCCCGCGCCGATCTGGTGCTGCCGCACCTGGCGCAAAAACAGGCCGCCATCGTCACCAACACCACTGTTGCGCCGCTTTATCTGGATAGCTTGCGCAACGCCCTGGAAGGCGGAGGAGTGAAGACCGTCCCGGTGGTCCTGCCGGACGGCGAAGCCTACAAGAACGGCGAGACCCTCAACCGGATTTACGATGCGCTCCTGACCCACCGCTGCGAGCGCAAGACCACTCTGATCGCCCTGGGCGGCGGGGTGATCGGCGACCTTGCCGGATTCGCCGCCGCTACCTATCTGCGCGGGGTGCCGTTCATCCAGGTTCCCACCACCCTGCTGGCGCAGGTCGATTCCTCGGTCGGCGGCAAGACCGGCATCAACCATCCGCTCGGCAAGAACATG
>CAZDIJ010000030.1:0-37754 GCA_964505475.1 uncultured Sulfuricella sp.
CGCCAATGCAAAGCAACCAAATGATTCTGTTCGATTTTTAACCGGACACTAGTGGATGATCACCTGGGTGAAGAGCGGCGTGGCGAGCGCCAGCAACTGGATGGCCAGGGAGGCGAGCAACACGTCGCGCCAGACGGGGCGGTGCTTGAGCAGTTCGGGGACGAACCAGTTGAAGCCGAATACGCGCTGGCCGCAGGCGGCGGCGTCGGGGTCTTTAGCGGCCTTGGCGGTGGGCTTGAGGAGGTAATAATTGCCCGTGTGGCGCGCGGCGAATTCGGCGGGGCTGAGGATTTGCGGGGTGTTGCTGCCTGTGGCGAAGAGCACGACGCGCTCGGCGGTGGCTTCGGTCACGATGGCCAGGGTGGTGGCGGGACGGGTAGTTTCCGGTGATTCGCCGCCCTCCTCGCCTTCTGCATGGACGAGCACGAGGCAGGGCAGCGGCTGTCGGCCGATTTCCTCCGGGCGGCAATGGCCGGCACGGATTTTGAAGCCCAGGGCGCGTGCGGCGTGGATCAGAGTTTCATGAGTGTAAGGCGGGGGAAAGCGTTTGAGGGCCAGCTCGGCGTCGAACGGGATGCGGTGGATGGCGCAGAAGCTGCCCAACGCCCAAAGCAGTTCGGAGCCGTCCAGCGGGGTAGGCGATGGGGGTTGCATGCGGGCCGTCATGTTGGCGGGTGCGCTCAGTTCGCCATGGAATTCTTCCGGTTTACGGATGAGCTGGCGGCACGTGAAAGTTGGCCGCCCCGCTCCTCAATCATGCAAGGCTGGGCAACCAGAAACATCATTTTTCTCTCCATCGGCCATTCGGGATTTCTTATCATGCCTCTAAACTATTCTCAGCAAACGCCCCCTCCCTTGCGCGCATGGCGCGCGGGGGAGGGTTGGGTTGGGGTGTTTGCCCGCATGGCCGCCGCTGTTTGCCCCCATCCCGGTCTTCCCCCGCGAGCAGGGGAAGGTGCGATAGCTGAGAATAGTTTAGAGGCATATTTATTATTTGGTTGTCTTGCTTTATCGCCTTGCGGTTTATGTCACCGCTTGTTCCCGATGTTCCGGGGGCGTCTTAGATGCATGCCAAAAGCATATCAAGATAAACAACTCCTCTCAATGGAAATTGCACTTCATTTTGAACAGTATTTGATTGCTGCGAATTGGAGTGTATGGTGTTGATATTTAATTATTATTTTTTGCAGGAAACGAATGGTGGCGCTTGCTATATCGCGAAGGTGTGTCCTCTCCGCTGGTATGGGGGAGCAAAGCGAGTATCGGTGAAATCCCTGGTCAAATATCGCAGGGCCGGTCGTAAACCGCCATGATCGCCTTCAATTCCCGCAGGACTTCGGCGCGTTCCGCCGCATCCAACTCGGTGGTTTCCGGCAGCGCCTCGCCGCGTTCCAGCATGCCGATGATGCGTGTCACCTCGCTACAGCCTTTTTGGCAGAGTGTTTCGACGCAGCGGTTGATTTTTGCCTGATCCATGCGGGTGGCTTCGGGGGAAGTGATGGTAGACTTTCATTTTACCTTGGAGAGCCATCTATGACGACCATTGTCGTCGTGAAAAAACACGGCGTGGCGGCGATCGCCGCCGACAGCCTCACCACTTTCGGCGATATGCGCCTGTCGTCGGGCTACGACGCGGCGCCCGACAAGATCATGGCGTGCGGCGATTCCTTTATCGGGCTGTCCGGCAGCGCCGCCCACAATCTGGTGCTGGAAAACCTCATCGCCCGCAACACCAAGATGAAGCTGCACAATCGCGGCGACATCTTCGAGAGTTTCCGCCGCATGCACCCGGTGTTGAAAGAGGAATGCTTCCTCAACCCCAAGGAGGAAGAGGACGATCCCTACGAATCGAGCCAGATCACCGCGCTGATCGCCAATTCCAGCGGGGTTTTCGGCATCTACTCGATGCGCGAGGTGTTCGAGTACACCCGCTTCTGGGCTATCGGCTCGGGGCGCGAATACGCCCTCGGGGCGATGCAGGCTGTCTATGGACAGGACTTGAGCGCCGAGGAGATTGCCCGCGTCGGGGTCGGCGCCGGCGCCGAATTCGATGTCAATTCCTCCTTGCCGGTTACTCTCTACACCGTCAAATTGAAGAAAAAACATGCCGCCGCGTGACGCCTTGCAACGCTTTCTTTTCGAGCACACCGCCGTGCGCGGCGAGATCGTCCAACTCGATGATTCCTGGCGCACCGTGCTGGCGCGCCACGACTACCCGGCCGGCGTGCGCCGCATGCTGGGCGAAATGATGGCGGCGGCGGCGCTGCTTTCCGCCACTCTCAAGTTCGCCGGTTCGATGACCATGCAAATCCGCGGCAGCGGTCCGGTCACCCTGATGGTGGTGGAATGCAGCGCCGGCCTGGAAATGCGCGCGGTGGCGAAATGGGAGGGGGAGCTGGGCGCTGCCGCCTCGTTGCCGCAACTGGTCGGCGATGGACGTTTCGTCATCACCCTCGATCCCGGCGAAGGACGGAAGCCCTACCAGGGCATCGTCGCAGTGGAAGGCGAGAGCGTGGCTGCCGTCCTGGAGCACTACATGGCGCGTTCGGAACAATTGCAAACCCGCTTGTACCTGGCGGCGGATGGGGAAAGCGCGGCCGGCATGCTCCTGCAGAAACTGCCCGGCGTGCAGGAGGGCGACCACGATGCCTGGAACCGCGCCGTGCACCTGGGCGGCACGTTGTCCGCCGAGGAACTGCTTAGCCTGTCCGCTGGGGAGATCATCCATCGCCTTTACCACGAGGAGGACGTCCGGGTATTCGACCCGGTGACGGTGGTTTTCCGTTGTTCCTGTTCCCCGCAGCGGGTCGCCGCCATGCTGCGCATGCTCGGACGCGACGAGGTGCGGGCGGCGCTGGACGAGCACGGCAAGATCGACGTGCAATGCGAATTTTGCAACCGCCATTACGTTTTCGACGAAATCGACGTTGCCCAATTATTCGCCGCCGGGGCGGCGCCATCGGTGGGAAGCACGCGGCATTGAACGGGCGGGAAGCGGATAAGCCCGGCCGTTCCGGCGCCCGCATGCGCGCCGGGTTGGTCGTGCTGCTGGCGCTGGCGCTGGGTTCCTGCGGCGCCCCGGCGCGCAAAAAGGACGGCACCCGCATCGCCTCCGGCTTCAGCGTTTCCTCGCTGGCCAAGACCGACATCGACATGGTGGCGGAAGCGCATTTCCAGCATACCTTCGTCCATCTGCGCACCCTGATGGAAAAACTCTACCGCCGCAATCCCCGCGAATGGCGCAAGACCGGCCAGCCGAGCAGCGACGAGGTGGTTTATCTGGTATTCGACACGTCCCACGACTGGCGCTTCAAGGAACTGAATTACCTGAAGGGCGCGGACGCCATCCACCTCGCCTTCCGCGAGGATTATCAGGGCGACCGCGTGCTGGCCTACATCGTCGGCCTGGCGACCATGACCCAGGCCGCCTACAACGACAAGAGCGAATTCTTCGTTTTCGACGAACTGGCGCCGCAAAAACTCTACAACTGCGCGCGCAATTACGAGATCGCCGCCTGGAAGCTTTCCAGCGCCCGCAACCCGCGCGGCGAGCTTTACCTGCTCAGCAACGAGACCGAGGGCGCGGTGAAGAACCTCAGTTTCGAGCGCGAATTCGGCAAGCTCATCGCCCACCAGGACATGCTGGCGCGGATCGTCGCAGAAAAGACAAACCGCGGCATCGTGCGCGCCATCCAAAGCATGGCGACGGCGGTTTTTCTGCCGATTTGAGGCAGGGGAACCGGGCTTTCCCGCTCGACCTCTAGGCGGTGCTTTTGCCCCTACGCGGCTGCGAAAATCCGCTCCCAAAAACCGCCTCGCCATCATCTCGCGTCCTAATGAATTATCTGGGATTGTTCACCCGTCATGGAACTTGAAATGACGGGTTTGATCCCAAGATAGCTCTTATCGAAAACGGGTTGGACTGGTTATGAATAATTTTTCCAAGTGTTTTACGCAACAACAATATCTGGCATGGCAGCAAATGGCCAAGAGGGTAGGCACGCGCAGGCGCAACGACTATTGCGAGGATTGCCTGCCCGAATATCAGCGCGAGATGATCGCAAATAACAAATGCCGGCATCCCGAGGTGGTCTTTCGCGTGGACGAAGACGGCTTCATGGCCGGTTATCGGGAAGAGGTGCGGGAAGCGGCCTGACGTTTCCTTGTTGCGCCGTTCTAGACGGGCTGCTGATTTTCAGCACCTGGATACCCGACTTGCCGTAATAAAGGCCGACGTCAGCGGCGGGTAGCTGGTCGGCGTAGCGCGCGTTGACCTGGTCGATCCGCTGCTGGGTCTGCGCCGCGCGGTATTCCTGTTGGTAGGCCGGGGAGCGCTCGATGCCGGGGATATGGCTGGCAAATTTATAGGGGGCTGATCTCTTAACATGCGGTGTTGTTGCGCTGAATAATCGGGGGCAGACCATAGGTTTTCTGTCGGACAGAACAAAGGGGGTAGTACCCTTAAAACAACATGCCTATGAACAATATTCAGGATGTTGCCTTGCATCCCATGCTCCCTCATCCCCGTCCCTTCTCCCGCCTGCGGGAGAAGGGAGAAAAGCCCCTCGCCCGCAGGCGCACCCTAAAGGGCATAAAGGAGAGGGGTTGGGGTGAGGGCGCCTGAAAATTATTCATAGGTATATAGAACAATTCTAAACCGACATGTATAGACCACGGTTTTCGACGGGGGCGCGAAGCAATGGACGGGTGGGGTTCTATTTGTCGTGTACGGCCTGCCGCCGGCCATTGTTCTCGGTGTGGCGTTGATCGCAAAATTTGTGGCCCGGCTGTTGGATAAGCGTCTTGGGTGGTGGAAGGCGGTTGGTATCGGTGTTGTTGCGTTTGTCGCCAGTTTCGTAGCGTATGTGAAGTATTTGGGGCGAACCGGCTGACCTGATTTTGTGGCAAGCAAAAGGGGACGGAGGTATTATAAAGTAACCAGTTGTAATGACTGGTTATGAATATCCTGCGTCTCCTTTTGATTTTGTGAGTATCAACGCAATGGAGGTGTCTCGATGAAGCGGGAACGTTTCAATGACTGGATGATGATGGGTCTGATGCCGATCGCCGGGTTGATTTTGGCGTTCTGGTTGTTGTTGCAGGGACACGCCCTTGTTGGATGGGGCGTGGCGTCAACCGTGCTTTGCATCATGCTCTATTACACATCGCTGTCCAGCACCAGGAAGCTTCGGCGCAGCGAAATTGTCGCCCGCATCCCGGCTTGCCTTTTCTCTCCGCCATTGATTGTATTGACGTTTGGTGGGGGCGGCGCCGTAGAGCGCCCCCTCGCCTTGGCGGCCTGCCTTGCCATCATTCTGTTGCCGTTGGCCGAACACAGGCTGTATCAACCAAGCGAATAACACTGAAATCGCTTGAGTCAGACCATGGTTTTTTGTATCTTGGTCTGCCAGAAATACAACTAAAAGCGTGGTCTGCCTCGGTAGGCATCTCTTGATGACAATGGGCTTGAAGTGATGGACGTGTGGGATGAGTTTCTACTGATGGTGTATGGGTTGCCGCCGGCCGTCGTCGTCGGCGCTGCACTGGCCGCAAAACTGGCGGCCAGGCTTATGGACAAACCCCTCGGATGGGGGAAGGCGTTTGCCATCGGCGTGGTAACGCTTGTCGTCAGCTTTGCCGGGTCGGTTGCATATTGGCTGTTGAAAGGGTGAGCATGTCGATTTATTTGATTATCATGCTTGGCGCTGGTTTCCTTGTTTTGTGGTACACGGCCCACCGCGTGATGCAAAGTGACGGCGATGCGGACGGGCATACCAATGCATTCTCATCGCTCAAGAAACTGACATTCGCTCTACTGATACTCTTCGCGCTAGTGGCAATGCAGCTGCTGGTTGGCGCAGCCGTCTGGTTCGGCCTTGGGTTCTTCTTCCCGGGACTGCCGGCCGAATGGCGAATGGATCTGGCTATTTCGGCTGCGATGATTGTGTGGGTTATGCTTTTCGCTGCACCGTGGAAGCTATTTTTCAAATAGGAAAGCGCCCCTGCACGGTAGCTTGGGCTGAGGTACGAAGCCCAACGAAATGTCGGCATTGTTGGGATCAATAGGGTCGATCAAAATTATAGGGGGTAGCCCCCTATAACCCGCCTGTTTGGCAACGCTTCCCCGGCAATTTTCGTTCCCGGATAAGTAGATGGCTGCGAATTCCGGGGTGGGGCGCGGTATATTATGTTGTGTTAATATTCCTGGCGTGTCCCCACTCAATGTCCCGAACACGACCATGACACCCAACGTCCTCATCCTCGGCGCCGGCTTCGCCGCGCTCACCGCCGCGCGCGAACTGCGGCGCCGCTTGCCGCAAGCCGCCATCACGCTGGTGGCGCCCAGCGCCGAATTCGTCTACCTGCCCAGCCTGATCTGGATTCCTTCGCGGGTGCGCCGGGGCGGCGACTTGGTGCTGCCGTTGCAGCCCTTCCTCGACCATCACCGCCTGGATTTCCTCCCCGCCCGCGTCGTCGGGCTGGCTGACAATGGCCGCACGGCACTCACCGACCAGGGCGAACTGAAGAACGATGCGCTGCTGATCGCCACTGGCGGGCGCTTCCTCAAGAAGCTGCCGGGCATCGAGCATGCGCTGACGCTGTGCGAGGGCGTGGCATCCGCCGAGGCGATCCGCGGCCGCATCGAAAAAATGGAAAAAGGGCGCATCGCCTTCGGCTTCGGCGGCAATCCCAAAGAACCTTCCGCGATGCGCGGCGGACCGATGTTCGAGCTGCTGTTCGGGGTGGATACCCTGCTGCGCCGCCAGCGGCGGCGTGAGAATTTCGAACTGGTATTTTTCAATGCCGCCGCCGAGCCGGGCAAAAGACTGGGCGAGAAGGCGGTCACCGGGCTGCTCGCCGAGATGGCGCGGCGCCGCATCGACACCCACCTCGGCCACAAGCCGCTGGGCTTCTCCGAAAAGGGCGTGGATACCGAGGGTGGCCACGTCAACGCCGATCTGATCCTGTTCATGCCCGGCCTCGCCGGCCCGGACTGGGCGGAAAATTCCGGCCTGCCGCTGTCACCCGGCGGCTTCATCCAGGGCGATGAATTTTGCCGCGTGCCGGGCGCCGAACAGGTGTTCGTCGCCGGCGACGCCGGCAGTTTCCCCGGCCCGGAATGGCTGCCCAAGCAGGCGCACATGGCCGAGCTGCAAGCCAAGGCGGCGGCGCAAAACCTTCATCTCGCCCTGCAAGGCCACCCGCCCGCCGCCAAGCCGCGCCCCGAACTGATCTGCATCGTAGATACCCTGGACGCCGGGATCATGGTCTACCGCGATCCCAAGCGTGCCGTGCTGCTGCCTTCCATGAAGCTCTTCCATTGGGCCAAGCGCGCCTTCGAGCGCCATTATCTGCGGGCGTTCCGCGAATGAGGGCGCTCCGTTTGGTCGCCGCCCCCATCCCATCCCTCCGCGCGCTGGGTGCGCAAGGGAAGGGGCGGGCATCGGCCGGGGTGGAGCCGGAGGCATGATGAGAATTTCCGATCCCCACGCCGACCTGCTCTGCGACGAGAGCGAAATCTATCAAAGCCTGTTGCCGCTCAAGGGCGCCAATGTCTTGGAATTGGGCTGCGGCGGCGCCGACAAGACCCTGGCGATCGCCAGGAGCTGCGCCGTGGCGGCGATCACCGCCATGGAGGTGGATGACATCCAGCACGCCAAGAATCTGGCGCTGGCCGGTTTGCCGGCCAACGTGCGTTTCTGCAAGGGCGGCGCCGAGGCTATCCCCGCGGAGGAAGCCAGCGTCGACATCGTCCTGATGTTCAAGTCGCTGCACCACGTCCCGGTCGAGTTGATGCCGCAAGCCATGAAGGAAATCCGCCGCGTCCTCAAGCCGGGCGGGCTGGCCTATCTTTCAGAACCGGTCTACGCGGGGGATTTCAACGACATCCTGCGGATGTTCCACGACGAAAAAATCTGGCGCGAGGCGGCTTTCGCCGCCGTCGAACAGGCGGTGCAAAGCGGCATGTTTGAACTGGTGTGCCAGAGGTTCTTCAATACTCCCGGCCACTACGACAGCTTCGAGCAATTCGAGACGCGCATGCTGAAAGCGACGCACACCCGCCACGAGCTTTCCCCGGAACTTTACCGGGCGGTGCGGGAGAAATTCATGGGACGCATGACGGCGCAGGGGGCGGATTTCAGGAATCCGCTGCGGGTGGATTTGTTGCGCAAGCCGGGGTGACGCCGCTCTCCCGGCTTGCGGGAACCGTCCGCCTCAGGAAGCCGGTTTCAGCAATTCATGCAATTCCCGCTCCAGGAAATCGTCGCTGCCCAGGTTGAGTTCCACCAGCCGGCGCAGGTTGGCCATGCTGTCGATGTCGATATGGCGGCACTGCATGCCGATGCGGTTGCCTTCGCGGTGGGCGATTTCGCCCTCCATGACGATTTGCGGGCCGCCCTGGCCGCCCAGTGGGAGGATCAGGCGGCACGGGGTTTCCGGGGGGAAATTCTCGGGGCGCGCGACTTCGAAAAGCGCGCCTTTGAGGGCGATGTCCAACAGCAGGCAGGGGCACGTTTCTGCGCCGCTCTGCGCGCGCGCGTCGGCGAGAAACGGGACGCGCGAGAAATGCCGTTGTTCGGTGGGATTCGATTCTGTCATGGCTTGGCTCCAGATTTGGTGTTTCGGTTTGATTCTATTTAGCCCAAAAACTCAGTTAGACACAGATAAACGCGGATTGACACTGATAAGACATCGGTCTGGCGAAGATTTACCGATCACCCGGCGGGTGTAAGGCGTGCGCTTTGCAGGGTATTGATAATCCGTGATTGTCCGTGTCAATCCGTGGCTGAACTGCTTTTTCTGGCTTGAGCGGCGCCCGCCTTCAGGCCACGCCCAATACCGCCTTCTGCTTCGTCACCAACTGCGCAATGCCGCTTTGCGCCAAATCAAGCATCGCTTCCATTTCCGTGCGCGAAAACGGCTCGCCCTCGGCGGTGCCCTGAACCTCGACGAAGCCGCCGCTGCCGGTCATGACGACGTTCATGTCGGTGTCGCAGTCGGAATCCTCGTGGTAATCCAGGTCGAGCACCGGCACGCCCTGGTAGACGCCGACCGAGATGGCGGCGACGAAGTCGCGGATCGGCGAGGCGGCGAGGAGCTTTTTCTCCAGCAGGTGGGATACCGCGTCGTGCAGCGCGACGAAGGCGCCGGTGATGCTGGCGGTGCGGGTGCCGCCGTCGGCTTGGATCACGTCGCAGTCGAGGTGGATGGTGCGTTCGCCGAGCGCTTTCAGATCGACCACGGCGCGCATGCTGCGCCCGATCAGCCGCTGGATTTCCTGGGTGCGGCCGCTTTGCTTGCCCCTAGCCGCCTCGCGGTCCATGCGGCTGCCGGTGGAGCGGGGCAGCATGCCGTATTCGGCGGTGGTCCAGCCCTGTCCCTTGCCGCGCAGGAAGGGCGGCACTTTTTCCTCGACGCTGGCGGTGCAGATCACCTTGGTGTCGCCGAATTCGATCAGCACCGAGCCTTCGGCGTGCTTGGTGTAGTCGCGGGTGATGGTGACGGCGCGCAGTTGGCCGGGTTGTCGCTGGCTGGGTCGCATGGGATAGGTTTCCGCTGTAAGATTAAATTTGGTTGTTAGTGCATTAGTGGCCGGAGATTTAGTTGAATAAATTCAGTTGGATATCATTTTCAGGCATGCTCATTTGTAACCCCGTATTTTTAAGTAGTTGATCGAGTGGTATTTTCTCGAAAAGAGTCAGGCTCAGAATTTGTAGAATTGTGTAGAGCGAAGCGTCGGTATTGAGCCGTTTTTTCACGATGGCTACCAAGACGTAAACGGAGATGGCAATCCATATTTGCGTCTTTACGGCGTTCTCGGTGGTGCCGTAGAACCGCTTGATACGAAGATGCTGTTTGATCCATTTGAAAAACAGTTCGACCTGCCATCGGCAACGATAAAGTTGCGCAATGGTCAGTGCATGCAAATCGAAGTTGTTGGTCAGGAAGACCAGATATTTGTCGTGTTCGGCATCGTAGAACTTGATGCGTCGCAGGTGCTGCGGGTAAGACTTGCTGGCCTTGGCAGAGGTCAATGCAATGGTCTGATCGCAGCGCAGCCCAGTGGACGTGTCCACGGCGTGAGAGTAGACGCGGCGAAATGACAGGTTGGATTTGCCCCGGATGACAAAGAACGCCTGGGCTTGATCCAGGGCGAACCAGCGAGCGAAATCGGTGAAGCCCCGATCCATGATGTAAAAGCTGCCCGCTTCGGGTGTCAGGATATCGAGCACGTTGACCTCGTGCATCTTGCCATCGCTGATGTGGATGAAGGGCGGAATGTTGCCGCGCAGGTCGAGCAGCGTATGCATTTTTACGGCGGCCTTGGTTGAGCGAAAGCGTGCCCATGGGAAGACGCTCAAGCACAGGTCGATAGTCGTGGTGTCGAGTGCGTAGACCGTCTGTTCCAACTCTACCGCAAAGCTGTCGTTGCTGTAGAGCTTTCTGGTCGTCTGGATCAAGCTCATCGCAAAATCCTGATAGATACGCCAGTCGCGAGATTCGTTGGCATCGGCGAGTGTGCTCTTGGCAATGTTGCCTCGGATGCCCAGATGATAGAGCTTCGCCTGGTGAGCGCGCAGACAGGTTTCGATATCGCGCAGGCTTTCGCGGTAAGTCAATTGCGCAAAGGCTAGGCAGAGAAACTGATCGAGATGCGAAAATTTGAGTGTGGGATATCGACTTGGATATTTGGCAACGCACTGACGGAACGTGTGCAATGGCAGGTGCCCCATCAACTGAGCGAACACCAGTTTCCCTGTGTGCATACGCATCCTCCTGACAAAAGTCAGAAGTTTGGCGTAAGTTGAAATCGGTTACAGAAAAATAGGCCATTTAATAAACATTATTCAATGAGTTACTATACGTTCAAACTCAAATCACCGGACAGCAGTGTTGTTAGTGTTAAGTGTTTATTGATCCGGCCAGGTGAGGTTTGAAGTGAGAAGTGCCGTCACTGGGGTGTTTGGCAGGCAAAAAAGTTCAAACATAATCTGGCCGCATCAATAGTTGTCGTCGCCGCGCAAAGCCCGGCGCTATGTATCATGCGCAAAGCGCATTCCACAACTGAACATTAAGCACTCAAAACTCAACACTGATTTTAATCGAGGTCCATCGTGTCTCAAACCGATTTATCCAGGCTGAGCATCGAACGCCGTCCATCGTCCGTCGGGCGCCGTCGCCGCTGGCGCTATGCCGTGGCGCTGGTGGCGGCGCTGGGCGGCGCGGCTGCGCTGGTCGCGGGCGGCAATCGCCCCATGGCGGTGGAAACGGCGAGCGTGGTGCTGGCTTATCCCTCGCAAACGCTCACCCTGCTCAACGCCACCGGCTACGTGGTGGCGCAACGCAAGGCGGCGGTGGCCTCCAAGGCGACCGGGCGGGTGGAATGGCTGGGGGTGCGCGAAGGCAGCGCGGTGAAGGCGGGCGAGGTGGTGGCGCGCCTGGAAAACCGCGACGTGAGCGCCGCGCGCGACCGTGCGGCGGCCAACGTCCAACTGGCGCGCGCCGCTCTGGAGCAGGCGCAGGCCGAGTTGGCCAACGCCGAAGTCGAATACCGGCGCGCCCTCGAACTGGCGGCCAAGCGCTTCGTCAGCCAGTCGGCGGCGGATGGCGCCGAGGCGCGCCTGCTCAAGGCGCGCGCCGCGGTGAGCGCGCAAAAGGCCGCCATCGCGGTCAATCAGGCGGCGCTGCGCGAGGCCGAAGTGGCGCTCGACGCCACCCTGATCCGCGCGCCCTTCGATGGCGTGGTGCTGACCAAGCAGGCCAACGTCGGCGACGTCATCACCCCCTTCGCCGCCGCCGCCGACTCCAAGGGGGCGGTGGTGACCATGGCCGACATGAACACCCTGGAGGTCGAGGCCGACGTTTCCGAATCCAGCCTGTTCAAGGTCAAGCCTGGCCAGCCCTGCGAAATCCAGCTCGATGCCCTGCCCGGCAGCCGTTTTTCCGGCGAGGTGGCGCGCCTGGTGCCGACGGTGGACCGCGCCAAGGCTACGGTGATCGCCAAGGTGCGCTTCATCGAGAGCGACCCGCGCATCCTCCCGGAAATGAGTGCCAAGGTGGCCTTCCTCGAACGTCCGCTGCAAGCGAACGAGCGCCAGCCGCGCCTGGCGGTGAATCCGGCGGCGCTGGCGACGCGCGGTGGCAAGACGGTGCTGTTCCGCATCGAGAAGGACAAGGCGGAGGCCGTGCCGGTGCAGGGCGGGGAAAATCTCGGCGACGTGCAGGCGATCCAGGGCGAGGTGAAGCCCGGCGACAAGGTGGTGCTGAAGCCTGCCGATAAGCTGGAGTCGGGCGGCAAGGTTGCCGTGGCGGGCAAGCCGTGAGCGGCACGGAAAATCACCCTCTCCCCCGGCACCTCTCCCGCCCGCGGGCGAGGGGAGAAAAGCCCCTCGCCCAATCATGGGAGAGGGGTTGGGGAGAGGGTGGTTGCTCAGGCACCGCATCATGAACGCTACCCCCCTCGTCAGCCTGCGCAACATCGCCAAATCCTACCGGCGCGGCGGGCAGGTGATTCCGGTGCTCTCCGGCATCAGCTTCGACATCGCTTCCGGCGAGTTTCTCGCCCTGATGGGGCCGTCCGGCTCAGGCAAGAGCACCCTCTTGAACCTCATCGCCGGCATCGACCGCCCCAGCGCCGGCTCGCTGACGGTGGGCGGGATCGAGATCGGCGCCCTGGGCGAAGGTGAACTGGCCGCCTGGCGCTCGGAAAATATCGGTTTCATCTTCCAGTTCTACAATTTGATGCCGGTGCTCGACGCCCTGGAAAATGTCGAACTGCCGCTGCTGCTCACCCCGCTGTCGCGCCGCGAACGGCGCGAGCGGGCGGAATTTGCGCTGGAGATGGTGGGGCTGTCCGACCGCCTCGCCCACACCCCCGCCGAGCTTTCCGGCGGACAGCAGCAGCGCGTCGCCATCGCTCGCGCCATCGTCACCGACCCCACCCTGATCGTCGCCGACGAACCCACCGGCGACCTCGACAAGGTTTCCGCCGAGGAAGTGCTGGCGCTGCTCGACCGCCTCAACCGCGAAATGGGCAAGACCATCGTGATGGTCACCCACGACCAGCGCGCCGCCCACGCCGCCCACCTGGTGCGGCAGTTGGAGAAAGGCGAATTGTCGGCGGCGCAGGCGGCGCCCGATGGTTTTCTATTCACGGATGGGCGCGGATAGAACCATTTATCCTAAAAACTCAGTTAGCCACAGATAAACACGGCTTGATGCAGATAAGCCATCAGGCTGGCGAAGATTTACCGATCACCCGGCGAGTGTAGGGCATGCGCTTTGCAGGCCGTTGATTATCCGTGTCAATCTGTGTTCATCCGTGGCCGAATAGCTTATGGGGTCATTTCCCGCCCGCTTTCTCCCCATCCGTCCCGATCGCGTAGCTGGCATGGCAGGCCACGCATTTCTGCATGAGCTGGGCGAGCTGTTTGAGGGTGTGGTCGCGGTCGCCCAGGCTTTCGGCGTCGAGGGCGATCTGGTCGAAGTCGCGGTGGACGGAGAAGCCCAACTGCTTGAATTCCAGCGGCAGCTTGCCGATCAGCGGGCCGCGGATTTCCGCCGGGATGTGCTCGACTTCGCCCATCCCGGCGGCGCGCGCGGCTTGGGCGGCGCGCACCAGGTCGCCGTCGAGGGCGGCGGCGAGGATGGTCTGGCTGCTGGTGAGCAGGCCGCGCATTTCGCCGAGGACGATGTCGCGTTCGGCAGGGGTGAGCGGCAGGCGGATGCGCTGGTCGCTGGAAGCGGCGTCCGGCGCGGCGCCCCGGCCGATGACGCCGAAGAACGCCAGCACGGCGATCAGCGCCGCTCCCAGCGCGAAGGCGAGGAGCGGACACCAGGCGAATTTGCGGTTCTTGAAACTGAGCATGTTCAGAAACTTCCTTTCAGGTTGAGGGTGATATTCCTGCCCGGCATCTGGATTTCCTGGCCGGAGACGCCTTCGGTCAGGTGTTCATGATAGCCGCGATCGAGCAGATTGTTGACGGCCAGGCGCACCACGGCATTCTTGCCGATTTGATAAGCGCCGCCAAGGTCGAGGGTGGCGAAGCCGGCCGTGGCGTTTTCCGTGCCGTTGCTGAATTTCGCCGCGATGCGGTCCTGCCGCGCCGCCGCGCGCAGGCGCGACCAGGCGCTCCACGGCGATTGCGGACGCCATGCCAGGCCGAGCGCGAGTTCGTGCGGCGGCATCTGGTAGAGCGCTTCGCCGTCCGATTGGTTTTCGCCGCGCTGGAGGGTGAGGGCGGCGCGGGCGTAATAGTCGCCTCCGGCGATGCGGTGCTCGAATTCGCCTTCCAGTCCGCTGATGACCGCCTTGGCGAGGTTTTCGGTCTGCTTCACCGGCAGACCGGTGGCGGCGTTGACCGTGCCGGTGATGCGCCCGGCGATGTAGTCGCGGATTTCGGTGCGGTACAGGGCGACGCCGTAGCGATTGGCGGCGAGCCGGCCTTTCACGCCGATTTCGGCGGTGGTGCTGATTTCCGGCTTGAGTTGGGGATTGCCGAGGGTGTAGTAGCCGTCGCCGCGCGCCGAATCCTCGAAGCGTTCGCGCATGTCGGCGGCGCGGAAGGCGCGCGCGACGTTGAAATAGGGGTTGAAGAAGGGCGAGGCGTTGTAGATTGCGCCGAGCGACCAGGACAGCGCGTTGTCGTCGTGATCCAGGCCGCTGGTCTTGGCCGCCGCGCCCATGCCCATCTGCTTGGCCGTGCCGGAGACGCGGTCGTAGCGCGCGCCAAGGGTGGCCTTCCACCGGTCGAGGAAGATTTCATCTTGCACGAACACTCCGGTGGAACGGATTTCCGCCTGGTCGAAGGGGTCGGTGCGCACGTTGTTGTTGAACAGCGGGGCGTTGGTGTCGGAATAGCGCTCCGGGTCGCCCTTCATCACCCAGCCGTCGATGCCCGCCAGCAGCAGGTGGTTTTGCGCCGGGGTGAGCTGGATTTTCGCGCCGCCGCCGTCGGTGGCGAAGGTGACGGTATTGCGCACCGTGTCGCGTTGCAGCACGCTGCTGTAGGCGTTGATGCGGCGCTCGACTTCCTGGCGGTAGACGTTGGCCGTCACCACCGGCGCGGCCGCCCCGCCCAGCTTGGCTTCCCAGGAGGCGTTGGCGAGGCTGCGGTTCTGTTCGGGGGAATGGATGGTGTTGGTGCCGAGACGGGCGTTGGCGTATTTGGCCGAGCCGGGATACCACACGTCGTCGTCGCGCTGCTGTTGCAGGTTGAGGCGCAGGGTATTGCGCTCGTCGGGCTTGAAGGCGTAATTTAGGTTGGCGCTTTGGCGGCGGAAGCCGGTGTGCTCCACCTTGCCGCCGGGGGCATCGTAATCCCCGTAATCGCGGGTGGCGAGGCCGAGGTTGAGGGCATGGGCGGGGCCGGAAAGCGCCAGGTTGGCATTCGCTTCCTTGCCGTCGTTGACGCTTTGCAGGCCGGCGGAAAGGCTGCCGCGCGCCTCGGCCTTGTCCGCGAAGCGCGGCTGGGGGGTGATGAAGTTGACCACCCCGCCCATCGCGCCGCTGCCGTAAAGCACCGAAGCCGGACCCTTCACCACTTCGGCGCGCTCCAGCAGCCCGGCGTCGGCCAGCGAAGCGATGGCGCCCTGCGGCTGGGCGGAATTGACGCGCACGCCATCCACCATCACCACGATGTGCTCCTTTTTCAGGCCGCGGATCACCGGGTTTTCGCCCCAGGCGCCGTCGGAGGAAACGGCCAGGCCGGCCTGGCCGCGCAGCAACGCGCCGGGGTTGGCCGCGCCGGATGCGGCGATCTCGTCCGCGCCGATGACCGTCAGCGCATGGGGCGTCTCCAGGCTATTCGAGGCATAGCCCTTGGCGGTCACGGTCACGGCTTCGAGTTGCGCCATGGTCTCCGAGGCCGATGATGAAAGGGGAATCAGGGCGCAGCCGAGTGCCAGCGCGGTCTTGTCGAACGGGGTCATAAATGCTCCTTGGATGCATGTTATTTGGCTGGCAGGGACGCTTGCGACCCAGGGCTGGCTGGTTGAAAAAATAGTCAAACCACGGAGGCACGGGGGAATAAGGGGAAAATAAAGGTAGTCGTGGAATTTAGAGGGGCTAATCGCTGGATGAATAGCCATTCCATTGCAGCCTGTCAAATTCTGTTTTTATTCCCCGTGCTCTCCGTGGTTAACCTGGTTTTATGAAAAAATCGAACTCTGGCGGGAAAGCTCAGCTTCGGCTTTCCGCCAATTCCGCCAGTCCGCGCGCGAAGGTGGAAAGGCCGGAGCGCTTGAGCAGCACGCAGGGTTTGCCATATTGCTTGCACAGGCGCTTGAGCACGTAATAGGCGCCATGGCTGACGTTGTCGGCGGGGCAGATCACCGCATCCGCCGAGGTCAGCAGGGTTTGCAGGCGCTTGGGGTTGTCCTCCAGGCCGCCATCGTGATGGACGAAGCGGCCGTTGCTGCGCTCGACCAGGGTGCGGTAATGATCGGCCAGTCCGGTGCGGCCGCCCACGCAGAGGATGCAGCGCCCCGAGAAATCGCCGCTGGCGCAGCGTCCTTCGCGGCTTTCCGCGCAATCGCGGCAGGCGGGCGGCGTCAGCGCGCGGGTCAGCGCCTCCTCGGCGGCCTCCCATTCGCCTTGCAGTTCCTCTGCCTGGCGGCGCAATTCGGCGGCCTGGGCGTCCAATTCTCCACAGCGTTTTTCCGCCTGGGCGGCGCGTTGCGTTTCTTCTTTCAGGCGTCGCTCCAGCTCGGCGATGCGCTGCCGGGCGGCGTCGCCGCTTTCGCCCGGCGGCGCGGCGGCCGCGCGCCGGCGGCGCTCGTTTTCCAGTGCGCTATCGAGGCGGAGGCTCATGCTGCGCAGGTCTTCCTCTTTTTCCGCCAGTTGCGCGGCGTGCCGTTCCTGCTGGCGTTCGAGCCTGAGCGTCAGTTCCGTTTCCGTCCGCCGCCGCCGCGCCAGTTCGCCGAGGTCGGCGTGACTGGCCGCGCCCACCTGGTGGGAGAGCATGTGGATGTCTTCGTATATCCGGTGGGCAGCCTGCTCGCTGGCCTGGCCGTGCGACATCGCCGCCCAGAACGCACCCGCCGCCTCGCCACGCGCCAGCGCCTCGCGCCACGACGACAGCAATTCGTCGGCGGTTTTGGCGCGGGCGAAGCGCTTCACGGCAGCCTCGAATTTGCGCTCCAGCATTTTTTGCATCGGTTCGGAAAGCGCGTTGCGTTCGCGCGCCAGGCCGACGGCGGTGCTGTGCAGCGCGTAGTCGGATTCGCTGTCCCAGCCTTCCAGGCCGGCGCGGCGCGCCAGCTTGCGCAGTTCCTCCACGGTCAGGCAGGTGCCCACGATGGGGCAATGGTACTTGTGGGCGATTTCCCACAGCTTGCGCCGCCGCGGCGCTTCGCGCGCCGCCGGCGGCGCGGCGTCGCGCAGCGGGAAGAGGCTGCCCAGCGAGTTTTCGAGTCCGCCCGGTTTTTCAGGTTTCGTTATGCACATGGTTTTCCCTCACTTGGTCAGGATCAGCTTGCCCTTGCTGGTCAGGGTCAAGCGGTATTCCTGGCCATCGTGCAGGATGCGCAACTCGCGGCTGCCGCCAAGCAGTTCGCGGATGTCGATGCGCTTGGGCAGCGTGCCGCCGTGCCGGAGAGGGGCGGGCGGCGCGGTTTTTTCATCGTGATTCATGTTTTTTGCTCCTGGTGCGCCGCCGTCAGGCCGGAATGCGCGCGAGGTAGGGCAGCGCGGTGCCGAGCGCGAACAGCGCGAGGAAAAACGCGGCCTGCCAGCCGCTGCCCTTGCATAGCCATAGGATTGTTTTCATGTGGTTTTTCTCCTACCAGGTTTCGGTGATGAAGCGGTCGCGGAAATAATAGCCCTGCACGCAGTCGAAGCCGATGTCGTGCGCCAGCGCCAGGTCGCCCAGGGTTTCCACGCCCTCCAGCACGGTGCGCGCTCCCGCCGCCTTCGCCATGCCGTGGAACCATTCAAGCACCGCGAGCTTGCGGTTGCCGCGGTTGGCGAGCCAGGCGCGGTCGAATTTGATGAAGGTCGAATCGCAAAAGCTGCCGAACGATACCAGCCCGTTGGCGACGCCGAGATCGTCCGTGGCCACCTTGATGTCCGCTCCCTTGAAATCGGAAATCATGGAACGGGTACGCACCACGTCGCGGATGTGCAGATTCTCGATGACCTCGATCATGATTTCCCGGCCGGGGCAGCGGTGGCTGCGGAACAGCTCGGTGAAAATGTTGGCGCCATGCGTGGCGCCGGCGTGGAAGCTGTCCGGGTCGAGGTTGAGGAACAGCAGTTCGGTTTTCGGCGCTTGCAGGATCTGGAGCTTTTTCGCTTCCAGCTCGGTGTGGAACAGCAGCAGGGGATTTTCGTGGAGCATCTCGAACACCCGGTTGGGCGGCAGCGCTTCCCCGTTCGTCCGGTAAAAGCGCGCCAACGCCTCATAGCCCATGGTTTCCCCCGATACGGTATCCACCACCGGCTGGTACTCGACCCCGAACCGGCGCTCCAGGAGCAGGGACAGCAGTTCGTGCGGGTGCGGCTCGAAACACCCCGGCAGTGGGCGGAACTGATGGTGCGCGTATTCGAGCGCGCCGAATTCTTCCTTGAGGATGGCGTTCATCGCGGCGCTCCTCAAGCGGCGAGCCGCAGCGGGAACTCGCCGGCGGGCAACAACTGGGTCTGCTTGCTGCGCACGATGGGCGCGTCGGCACTGCCGGATAGCGCGCCGATGGAAAGGACGAAGGCCGGCGAGGCAATCCAGTTCTGGAAATGGGCGCGCGACAGCCAGGTGCTTTCCACCACGTAGGGCGTGTTGCCCCTGGCCGGCGGGATCACGCGCAGGCCGACCAGTCCGCGCTGGATGTTCATCAGTCCGGTAAAAAGCTGGAGCCGTTCGTGGAAAGAATGCTTGCGCTCCTTGCGGACGAAGAATTTGTCGTTGACGCAAATCATTTCGGGCTGCATGGGAAAACCTCCTGGGTAAAAGAGTCAACCGGGTGGCTGGCTACCTTCGACCCGAGGTCTTCGGCGCTGGCTGAAATCGTTTTTCAATTTCATCAAATGATAAGCATTCTCATTTAAAAAGTAAAGCCTTTAACCTAAAAAATCCATTAGGGTAAATTCAGGCATTCCTCTCTTTTGCAAAGAGGGAGGCCAGTTGGATTAACCTGGATTCTTCATTTGAACCACGGGGTACACGGGGAAAAAGCGGGGAGACAACTGGTTGAAAGAGATTGGCCGTTCACCCGCCGGGTGAGCGGCATATTCTTCATGCCTTGCCGCAATCCTATCATCTCCCCGTGTTCCCCGTGGTTGAACTGCGTTTTTTAGGATTAATGGTATATGCCTCTAAACTATTCTCAGCTATCGCTCCTTCCCCTGCTCGCGGGGGAAGGCCGGGATGGGGCAAACAGAGGCTGCCATGCGGGCAAACGCCCCCTCCCCAACCCTCCCCCGCGCGCCATGCGTGCAAGGGAGGGGGCGTTTACTGAGAATAGTTTAGAGGCATGTAATGGTATGCGGGGCGCAGGGAATGCCGCCCGAAGCTTTTACAGTGTGGTTCGGAAATGTTTGGGCAGCACGTTAAAGTATTTTTTGAAGGCCGTGCAAAAGTTGGCCTGGTTGCTGTAACCGGCGATTTCCGAAGCCTGGGCGACGGTTACCCCGTCTCGTTCCAGAGCCTGGGCGGCGCGGTGCAGGCGTGATTCACGCAGGTATTCGGATATGCTCTGCCCAAAAGACAGGCGGAAGTGGCGTTGCAGCGTATTGGGGTTGCAACACATGAGCTGGCCGATGGATTCCAGGGTCAGGCCGGCGGTGTTTTCCCTGTCGAGTAATTCGCGCAGGCGGTTGACTCGCTGATGTTCGGCGGGTCTCAGCCGGTGGCCTGTTCCAATGTCGCCGAGAAGCCCGGCGAAGGCTTCGGCAATCAATTCCAATGCCCAGCCTTCCTGATAAAGCTCGTAGAGCGTTCCCAGATTCGGGGGTGGCCTAAGTAGTTGTTCCGTGATCGCGATGGCGCGAAGCGACGGTTGCCAAGGGCTGACCAGCAAATGTTCCTGGAGGGCGGGAATGGTTGCCGGTGCGCCTCGAAGCCAGTGCCGGGCAATGCTGATGACCACCATCCTTTCGTGCGATTTTGCCGTGCAGCGCCGCTCGAATGGCGTACTGGTCAGCAAGGGCGCAATGACGCCCTTGGGCACGGCGGAGCGCCCCTCGCCGCTGTCGAGGTCCAGCCATATCCCTCCCAGCCGGACCCGCGCGGAGCCTTCCAGTTTCAGGATGACCTTGATGCTGGGCTTGATGAGGGCTTCCGTCGTCGCATCGTACAGGTGCGTGATGTCGGTGCACTGAATAACCAGTCCCGGCCGCAGTTCCTGAACGTGAAAGCGTCCTTTCATGATGGGGTGCGAGGCGGGTACTTGAGGGTGGAGCAGACGAAAGTGCGGCCCGCCATGGCGCGACAGGTCGCTGGGCATGATGGGTGGCTCGTGGTTTAGCCGGTAATGGCTGGCGGTTCTGTTCAAGATTGTCTGATTTGCAAAAAAACAAAGTGGGAAAGCAAAAAAAACGGGTGTCGGTTTCCGGCATACTAGCGCCTTAAAAACCCTAATGCAAATCATTCTCATTTGTTCTGTATTTTATCCGAATTACCAATCAGGAGATGGATATGTTCAAGAATAGCTTGCAGCCCGGTAACGGTGCTGCATTTCCCCTCGCGCTGGCGATCGGCATGCTTGCCCTGCCAGTGCGGGCGCAGGAGGCGCCCAAGCTGATGCCCGCCGTGCAGGTGATCGGCGAAAAAATGGGGCGCAGCGAGCAGGATTCGGTGACCGCCGTCACGGTGTTCACGGCCGAAGAGGTCGCGGCAAAAGACAAAAGGACGGTGCTGGATCTGGTCTCCGAAGTGCCCAATGTGACCATTGGCGAGTTCGGTGGCGTGGCCAACATCCGCGGCAGCAACGGTGCGGGGCCGGGTTTCTCTTCCCTGGCCTGGAAAGGCGCCACGCGCGCCCGCACGGCCACCATCATCGACGGCGTCAGCCAGGTGTGGACCGGCGGCAACCTGCTGAGCAACGGCGTGTGGGACGTGGAGCAGGTGGAGGTGCTGCGCGGCCCGCAATCGACCATGCAGGGACGCTCGGCCGTGGGTGGGGCCATTGTGCTCAAGACCAAGGATCCCAGCTTCAAGCAGGGGGGGGCTGTCCGCCTGGGCATGCAGCAGGCCAATGGCAAGCTGCTCAACCAGGCCGCCGGGGTGGTCTCGGGACCCCTGTCCGATAGTCTGGCCTACCGGCTGAGCGCCGACGTCACGCGCGGGGATCACTTCATCGACTACGTGGACAACAACGCCAACGCCGGGGTGGACTATTCGTCGGATCCGGACAAGGTGGCGCGCAACGACATCAAGGCCAAGCTGCTCTGGGCGCCCAAGGGCAACCCTGACCTGATCAGCCGGCTGGACCTGCAGCACCAGTCGCAAAAGGGGCCGTACCTGAACCAGGTGAACGTGGGCGATGACGGCGACTACATCGCGTCCACGGACAAGGTGAACCACCGCATCGGCGACACCACCATGAACGCCGTCATCTCGAACACCAGCTACCAGCTCGATGCCCACCGGTCGGTGGACGTGCTGCTGTCGGCCTCCCGATTGGATGCAGGTTTTACGCACAATCAGACGGCGCCTGCCGCGACCAGCACGGCGAACTACTTCAACTCGAACTCGAAACAGGACGGCCTGGGCCTGGAGGCGCGGCTGAACCTGGCCTCGCCGGCCTCGGACGTCAAGTCCATGGTGGGGGTTTCTCACTTCAAGGATGACCTGACGGTGCTCGCCAAGACCTATGCCGGGGCGATCCGCTACTCGGGCGACACGCACACCTTTGCCACCTCGCTCTTCGGCGAAGTGGACTATCCGCTGAACGACCGCTGGGCGCTGATCGCCGGCGGCCGCATCGAGCGCGAGTCGCAGGACCGCTCCATCACCAACGGCATCGTGACCCAGACGCGGGACGCCAGCAAGACCTATGTGCTGCCCCGCTTCGCAGTCCGCTACAAGCTCGATGCGCAGACGGCGGTCGGCCTGGATGTCCGCAAGGGCTACAACCCGGCGGGCATCAGCATGGACACGAACAGCGGCAACATCTCTAGCTTCGAGGCCGAGTACGTCACGGCCTTCGAGGCCAGCGTGAAGCAGCGCTTCAACGGCGGCAAGGGCAACTGGTCGGTGAACCTGTTCAACAACGCCTTCAAGGACTACCAGGCCAGAAACGGCACGTTGATTTCCAACATTGACGAGGCCAACATCCGCGGCATCGAGTTCGAGGTGGGCGCCGATCTGGGCAGCGCCACCCACGTCTATGCCAATGCCAGCGTGCAGACCGGCAAGGTCGAAGCCTTCGCGGCCAATACGGTCTACGTGGGCAACAAGCTGCCGTATGCGGCGCCGCGCACCCTCGGCGCCGGGGTGTCTCACAAGCTGACGCCAGCCATCACGCTCCGCGCCAACGCCAAGCACGTGGCGGCCTACTACGTGGATATCTCGAACGCCGCTGGGACGATTGCTGGCCAGAAAGCCCAGGCGGGCGACTACACCTTGGCGGACGTGAGCGCCAGCTACGCCATCGACAAGCAGACCTCGGTGCGTGCCTACGTGAACAACCTGTTCGACGAGTACGTGGTCAACACCTACTTCCAGGGCACCATAAGCCAGGACGTGCTCGCCCCGCGCACCGTGGGCGTGCAGATGGACTACCGGTTCTGACGGAGGATTTCCAAGTTGGACGGAACCATCGCCCTCGGCCTGCTGCTGGCCGCCGCCGGCTGCGCCGGCATCTACCTCGCCTCGCCGAACCAGCGCTGGCGGGCCGCGCCCTGGCCGGCGCGGCCCGCCCGTGCGGTCGGCATTCTCATGCTGGCCGCCGGCCTGAGCGCCTTTTTGCAAGTGTTGCGGCCGGCGGCGGCGGGCTTCGTCTTCGTCCATTGGCTGATGCTGCTTTTCGTGCTCTTTCCTTACCTGGGGGCGCTGATGGTTTCGCGTCGGGGGGATCGCCCATGAGCGCGCCGAAACCCGCCGCAAAACCCAAGACCATTTCCCCCGACTGGCTCTCCAAGACCTTGGCCGGCACGCTGCTGGGCTTTACCCTGGCCATCGGCTGCGCCGGCCTGTTTTCCTGGCTGGCCTCGGGTCTGGCGTTGACCATCAGGGGCCAACTGGCCATGTGGATGACTGCGCCCGTCTGGATGGGCGTGCTCTCGGGCGTCTACTTCTTCCGCAGCGGCAAACGCGCCTGGGCCTGGCTAGGCGGCGCCAACCTACTGGTCTTCGGCATCCTGGCGGCATTCCGCCTCGTCTGACTTTCAAGGCTTCGCTATGCATTCCGAGTTCATCCGCATCTATAAATCCGTGCACACCTGGACCGGCATCGTCGCCGGCATGGCGCTGTTCATCGCCTTCTATGCCGGGGCCATCACCATCTTCAAGGAGCCGCTGGCGCGCTGGGCGGCGCCTCCGTCCTCCATCGGCGGAGGCGCCGCCGTCTCCCTGACGGACGCACATGCCCTCATCGTTCGCACCCTGCAGGATCATCCGTCGGCGGCCAAGGACTTCCGGCTTCATCTCAAGGCCGACGAACACCTGCCGAAGGGGATTTCCTGGCAAATACGGGAGGACGGCGCGGACGACCACGGCCATTCCTCCGCACGCCACTACGTCGCTACCCTGGAAGCCGACGGCGCGGCGCGAGTCGAGGAGACGCACCCCTCGGAACTTGCCGGTTTCATCGACGTGCTACACCGCGTGGTGGGACTGCCGGTCGACAGCGACCCGAACCGCTGGGTAATGGGCATCATCGCCGCACTCTACGCCGTGGCGCTGGTCTCGGGCGTGATCGTGCTGCTGCCCTCGCTGGTGAAGGACTTCTTCGCCCTGCGCGTGAGCAGGAACCTCAAGCGCATGTGGCTGGACGCCCACAACGTGGTCGGCATTGTCAGCCTGCCCTTCCACATCGTCATGGCGCTCACCGCAATAGTCTTCGCCTACCACGACGGCTTCTACTATGTGCAGGACAAGCTGATCCACGACGGCAAGCTCGCCCGCACCTTTCAGGGCGCCGGAAGCGGGGCGCCGTCGGCCGCGCCGCACAATCCCGCCGAACTGTTGCCGCCAACGGAACTGCTGGCGCGCGTTGCGTCCCTGTCGCCCACCTTCGAAGCAACGTCCCTGCAATATCTGAAAGCCACCGGCCCCCGCGCCTTGGTGCGCGTTTGGGGCCACGACGCCACGTCCCACTCCCCCCGCTTCGTCGGCGGCTTCGTCGCCATTGATCCCTATAGCGGCAAGGTGATTAACACCGACTATCTGCCGGGCAAGCAGGACACCGCTTACGCCACCGTCGGCAGCTTCTTCGCGCTGCACTTCGCCACTTTCGGCGGCACGCCGGTTCAATGGATGTATTTCCTGCTTGGGCTTGCCGGCGCCTGGCTTTTTTATAGCGGCAACCTGCTCTGGATCGAAACGCGGCGACGCAAGGCGGGCCGCGATGGCGGCCCTCCGCCGGAGCAGCGCCGCGACGTTCGCCTGATGGCCGCCGCCACCGTCGGCGTCAGCCTGGGATGCGTTTGCGGCATCTCGCTCACCATCGTCGCCGGCAAGTGGCTGCACGGCCATGTCGCAAATCTGAATGCCTGGCATCAGTACCTCTATTACGCGGCATTCTTCGCCGCCATCGCCTGGGCTTTCGTCGCCAAGGCCGCGCGCGCCTCGATACACCTGCTGTGGCTGGCCGCTCTCTCGACCCTTGCCATCCCGTTGACGACCCTGTTGGCCTGGCTGGCCCCCGGCCTCGGGCTATGGGCGCACGGCAGCGGCGCCAGCCTGGGTGTCGACCTGATGGCGCTGGCCGGCGCCCTGGGTTTTGCCTGGATGGCCCGTGCCGCCGCACGCCGTGCGAATAACGGCCCCCCCGACAGCGTCTGGTCGGCGCAGGGGTGATGGGTGAAGGCGTCGTTAAGCGACACTTCCTTCATCCTTCCGCCTTCATCTCCCCCTTTCCCCGCTCGCCCGCACGAGAAGCCAAGCGATGTCCGCCCGACTGTCCGGTTACTATTTTTTGTCCTTTGCCTTCGTCGGCGTATTCGCGCCTTATTTTGCGCTCTACCTGCATGATGCCGGCTCCAGCGCCCGTGACATCGCCATCCTGATGGCCGTCATGCAGTCGATGCGCCTGTTCGGGCCATACCTGTGGGGAACCGCAGTAGACAAGGGACTGCCGCCCAAGCAGGCCATCGGGTTGACGGCGCTGGGCGGCGCGTGTGGGCTGTTGGCATTCATGCTCGGGGAGGGTTTCGCCGGCATGCTGTTGGGCATGACCATATTGGCACTGTTCTGGAACGGCGCGCCGGCTCTCTTGGAAACGCTGACCTTCGACCATCTGCGGGAACGCGCCACGCATTACGGCCCGATCCGCACGTGGGGGTCTTTGGGGTTCGTCGCCGCCGTACTGGCAATGGGCCAACTGCTGGAGCGACATTCGACCGGTATTGTGCCTTGGGCTTGCTGGGTGATCCTGCTGGGACTGCTATTGCTGTCCTTCGCCTTGCCGGACGCACCGTGCCGTCCCCGCGCGGCCACTTCCATGCCGGTGTTCAAGACCATGCTTGCCAAACCGGTCGTGGCCGCAACTCTTGCGGCAGGCTTCCTGATGGCCGCCGCCCACGGCGCGCTCAATGTGTTCTACACCATCCATTTGTCCCAGCACGGCTACGGCGCTTCCGCGATAGGGATATTGTGGGCGCTGGGCGTCGCCGCCGAGATCGCGATCTTCATGGCGATGCCGCGCCTGGATCGTCTGTTCGCGCCGCGACTCCTGCTGGCCGCCTGTTTCGCGGCGGCAATCGTTCGCTTCACCTTGATCGGCTGGTGGGTAAGCTCGATTTTTGTCGCGGTGTTTGCGCAACTGCTCCACGCACTGAGCTTCGGCGCGCATCACACGGTGTCCGTATCCGCCGTCAACCGCGGGTTCGCGAGCGGCAATCATGCCAAGGGGCAGGCGCTATACGCCTCCTGTTATGGCGCCGGAACCCTGGCGGGCGGCCTGGCGAGCGGCTTTCTCTGGGCGCCGCTGGGCAGTTCCTGGACCTTTGGCATCGGCTCGATTTTCGCCTTCGCCGGCATGGTGGTGATTATGCTGTTCATGTACGAGGAGAAAAAATGAAATCCGGGAACTCGGATGGGGTGCATCAAGTTATTTCTTCCACCGCCGACACGCGCGGCGAGTGGATATCGTAGATGCCCGGCACGATTTCGTTGCGATCCGGGACAGGGCGCGCATTTTCTGGGACAATTTCCAATATCCCTGCTTTCCAGCATTCACCAAAGCCTCTCGACCATGTCTCATCATAAAGTCAAGATTGTTCATCTTGGGCAACAGCAAGAACCCGCGCGTCTTTCCCCCGCGCAGAAGAAATTCAACGCATTGATCCAGAAAATTGATGCCCAGAAAAAGCAGTTGGCCGCCTGGCAGGAAACCCTTCCCCTATGCCAGCAGAAAGTCGTCGGAAAACTGGTTCCGCTGCAAGAGACCTACAGCGAGCACCAGACGGCAATGGTGCATCTGATCGACAGCCTCGCGACGACGCACAAATTCACCCACAACCAGCAGGAGAAGATCGCGCATCTGATTACCTCAATTTGCGAGGAGTTGATTTCCCGGCAAGGGCGCGATGAGTTGAAGCCGGTTTACAACCGCTACAGCGAATGGGATTTCGATGAAGCCGCCAGTGAAGGAAACGATATGGCTGCCGCGCTTCTGAAGGACATGTTCGAGCAGCAATTCGGCGGCGAACTGGATATGGATGATTTTGATTTTTCCGACCCGGAGGGGCTGGCGGACAGGCTGACGGAACAGATGGAAGAAAACTACCGGCAAGCCGAGGAAGCGCGTCCCAAGCGCAAGAAAACCGCCAGGCAACTGGCCAAGGAAGCGCGCGAGCAGGAAGAGGAAGCCAATGTCAGCAAGTCCATCCAGGCGGTTTACCGGCAACTGGTGGCTGCCCTGCACCCCGACCGTGAGCCGGATATGGCGGAGCGTGAACGCAAGACCGAATTGATGAAAAAGGTGACGATCGCTTATGGAAAGCGGGATTTGCTCCAGTTGCTGGAACTACAGTTGAGCGTCGAACAGATCGACCAGGGCAAAATCAACAACATAGCCGAGGATCGCCTGAAACACTACAACAAAATCCTGCAAAGCCAGTTCGAAGAGCTTCAGGAAGAAGTGATGTCCACGCAGATGCAGTTCAGGGAAATGGCGGGTCTCTCGCCCTACGAATCCTTGACCCCCAAGCGTGTGCTGGCCATGCTCAACGAGGACATCCGCTCGCTACGCGAGGAAATCACCCGCATCGAGATGGATTTGCGGCAATTCAAGGATGTGAAACAGTTCAAGTCCTGGCTCAGGAACTACCGGATTCCCGAACCCGATTTCGACCCGTTTTTCTGATCGGGATGAGTGCCGGCGTCAGCCGGGTTTTATCCCTGGATTGCTCACCGCGGAGACACAGGGAAAATTGATAAATCCACGCGATGGAGGCAAGCTTGGCGTTGTAGCCGCGCGCGCCGAGCGCGTCCAGCCCAAACTCGCCGGGGCAAGCCGCTGTCAGCGCCAGCGGCTACAGACATTCAAAGTGTGTTTTCTGTGCCTCTGTGGTCGAAAACACAGTTCAACCGCGGGGAACGCGGGGAGATGATGGGATTGCGGTGAGACCTGAAGAATATACCGCTCACCCGGCAGGTGAACGGCCAGTCTCTTTCAACCCGATTTTCCCCCGTGTTCCCCGTGGCTCAAATGAGGAATCCAGGATAATCTGGGATTATTTCAGCAGGCGCTTGCGGTGGACTGAAAGATGCACGGCGAGGGCGGCGAGGAAGATGCCGCCGGCGATGATGTGGGGACGTTTTCGTCCCAACGCGGCGTAGCCGAGCGAGATGGCGAGGCTGCCCAACATGATCCGTTTTGAGGCGCGGTTGGCGCGGATGGCGGGGGTCTCCGGGCGCGGCGCGGCGAGTTCCGCGTCCACCGCCTCATCGACAAGGTTTTCCATGGCCTGCGGGTCGCACGCGGCGGGGTCGTAATGGAGCAGCAGGCTGCCGGTGGCGGGATTGAACTGGCAGTCGCGCACTTCATGGCATGCCGCCAGGGCGTCATGCAGGCGCGCCAGGCGGGCGGCGTCGCGCAGTTGTGGAAGGCGCACGCGGATGCGGCCGGGCAGGGAAGAGACGATGCGGTTCATGGCGATTTCTCCGGGTTGGCGCTCGCGGCACGCATCCGGCGGCTCCCGGAGGGGCGCGCCGGATGCGTCTTCTTGCCGCCGAGCAGGGCGTTGAGCAGGATGCCGATGGTGCTGCCGTTATGCAGGATGGATGAGGCGATCGGCGTCAGCCAGCCGGATGCGGCGGTGGCCAGGATGCCGGTGTTCACGCCCACGGCCAGCTTGAAATTGCTGTCGATCAATTGCATGGTGGCATTGGCCAGCTCCTTGGCTTCGGCGATGTGTGTGATGCCGTCTTCCAGCAAGGCGATGTCGGAGGTGAGTCGTGCGATGTCGGCGCCCCGTTGCATGGCGATGCCGACATGGGCGCCGGCCAGCGCCGGGGCATCGTTGATGCCGTCGCCGATGAAGGCGATGCGCTCGCCCTGTTCGCCGAGGCGGCGGACAATGTCGGCTTTCTGCTCGGGCAGCAGTTCGGCGTGGAAACCGTCCAGGCCGAGCTGCTGCGCCAGTTCCGCGGCGCGGTCGCGGTGGTCGCCGGTCAGCATGAGGATTTTTTTCACCCCCAGTTCGCGCAGGCGGGCGATGGTCGAGGCGCTGGCTTCCCGCACCCGGTCCTTGAGTGCGATGACGCCGAGCAGCTTGCCGCCGTAGCCGATGTAGAGCAGGGTCTTGCCCTGCCTGAAGAGGCGTTCGACCTGGGCGCGATGGGGGGAGACGGCGATGCCCTCGTCTTCCTCGATGAAATGCCGTGAGCCGACCACGATACGCTGGCCGTCAATGACGCTGGCGACGCCGTGGGCGGCGATGAATTGGACTTCCTTGTGGTCGAAGTGGCGATCGCAGCGCATCCGCGCCGCTTCGACCACGGCCAGGGCGAGCGGATGGAAATAATGCTCCTCCACCGAGGCGGCCAGACAGATCAGCTCGTTGGGGGAAAATCCGGGATCGAAGGCGACCGAATCGGTGACTTCCAGCGAACCGGTGGTCAGGGTGCCGGTCTTGTCGAAGATGAAGGTGTCGGCCTGGGCGAGCCGCTCCAGGACATCCGCTCCCTTGACCAGAATGCCGCGTTTGCCCGCCCGGTGCATGGCGGATTTGAAAGCCACCGGCGTGGCCAGCTTGAGCGCGCACGAGTAGTCCGCCTGGAGCACGGCGGCGGCGCGCTGCCAGTCGCCGGTGGCCAGGTAGGCGCTTCCGGCCAGCCCGAGCACCAGCGGCACCAGCCGGTCAGCCAGCCGCGAGGCGCCGAGCTGCGCCTCGCTCTTCGAGGCCAGCGACTGTTCGACGTAATCGGCGATGCGGGCGGCGGCGGTGTGCCGCCCGACATGCTCGGCGTAGATGCGCAGCCGGCCTTCCTCGACCACGGTTCCCGAGAGCGCGGCGTCGCCGCGCGATCTGGCCGCCGCGAGGCTTTCGCCGGTCATCGACGCCTCGTTGACCAGCGCCTCGCCGCCCAGGATGGTGCCGTCCACCGGAATGGTGGCGCCGGCTCCCACGATTACCGTGTCGCCGACCTTCACCTCGTCGGCCGGCACCTGGCATTCGCTCGCGCCGCGTTCGATCCAGACCAGGCCGGTATCGGGGCGCAGCAGGCTTTTCAGCAGATCGTCGGAACGCCGGGCGATGGAATGCTCGAGGTATTCGCCCAGCGCCAGCATGAAGAGCGTGGCGTTGGCGGCGGTGTAATCGCTGCGCGCCGCCGAGATGGCGACCGCCAGCGCTTCGAGCACGTGGGAGGTGATGCCGTTGCTGAACAGATCGTCCAGCGCCTCGCCGAGCAGGGGGATGGCGGCCGCCATGGTGGCGGGCAGACGCAGGGAGGGAGGCAGGCTGCGCGAAGCGAGCAGGAGCGCGCCGCTGGCCGCGACCGCCGCCAGCTCGCCGCGCCCCGCCGCCGCGCCGGCGGGGGCGGCGTATTCGAGGGCGAGTATCGCCGTCCGCAGGCGGACGGCGTCGGTGAGCGCCGGATCGTAGGCGACCACCAGCGCGCGGGCGGACGGATTGACGCGCGCGCCGAGCACGCCGGGCAGGTTCTCGACGGCGCGGACGGCCAGCTTGCCGTTGAGGGGATGTTTCCGTTCGCAGCGGAAGCGGAAACGCACTCGCCCCGCGACGCGGTGAACCGGCACGAGCTGGGTAAAACAGGGATGGGAAGACATCCGGGGTGCCGGGGTCAGGGCGCGCTGTGGCTTTCCGCCTGCATCTCGGCCTTGATGTCGGCCATCTGCTCCTTCATCTCCTCGAAGCCGCCGGCGATGTTGGCATAAAGTCCCATGCCGGCCTTGATGAGCTTGCCGCGCAACTCCTCGTCACCGAGCACGTAGACGGCCGCCGCGCCGATCAGCGCGCCGAAAATGAACTGGTCGCTGCGCCGGGAACCCACCAGGCCTTGCAGATTGCGCATCAGGCCGGCGTCGATCGGGGCGCCGTAGGGCGCTCCCCGGCCATCCGGCGCATAGCCGTAATCGAAGCCGCGCTTCGCGCGCTTGCCGTGTTTTTTCTTGCCCATGTCATTACTCCTCGGTGGTTTCGTCGTGCAACAGTTTTTCGATGGCTATCAGGGCGGCGGCGCCGGTGGCGACGGACGCCAGCGCCCCGATCGGGGAATCGCGCCGCAGGGCGTCCAGCGTCGCTCCCGCCGCCGCGAGCGCGGCGCCGCCCTGGAGCGCCAGGCGCAGGATGCGGCGTCCGTCCGCCGCGCTGCGGCGCTTTTTGCCGCCGCCCTGGAAGCCGGCCAGCAGCCCCGCCGAGACAAAGCCGCGGACGAAGTTGCCGCGGGTTTCGGAAGCGGGAAGCAGATGGCGTGAGCGTTTTTTCAAGATCCGCCTTCCGCCGTCTTTTTAGCCGCCGCCGGCTTGGCGGCCGGCTTTCGGGTAGCGTCCGCCGGTTTCTTGCGCGGGGCTTTGGGCGGGGCGGCGGGTTTTTTCCCGCCATCCGCCGCCTTGTCGGTGGATAGGCGCCGTTTCATGGCCGCCGAGGAGCTTTCGACCGCGGACAGCCCGGAGATCGTGGCGCCGCGCAGCGATTCCTGCGCCTTTTCGAGGCCGAGGCGGGCTTTTTCCTGAACCTTGTCCAGGCCGTTGCGCGTTTTTTCGTTGCGCAGCAGCCGGATGGCGATGGCGCCGGCCACCAGGCCGGCGGCGAAGGGGAGCAGTGGCAGCATCTCGTTTCTCCTTTTCATAATGATTCAGCAGGGGCTACTTTGTCCCGCCGCCCGCCTTTTCGTGTCCTTCGCGCAGGATGGCGGCGAGGATGTCCGCCGCCGCCGTCATCCGGCAGGCCAGCAGGTCTTCCCAGGCTTCGCCGGGAATGACGGTTTCATCGTATTCCACCGTGCAGGAACGGGCAAGCATATTGAGCCGGACGCTGAAAACGCCGCGCACGCCTTCGAGCGAAACGCGCAGGCGCTCCGGGTGGATTTCGCGCAACTCCGCCGCGGCGATCGAGCCGCCGTCGAATTTGAGGCGCACCCGACCGGGGATGTGGTGGGCGATGGTCGCGCAGGGCGCGAAGCGCTCGATGAATTGCCATGCTTCCATGGTTCGGTGTCCTGAGAAAAGTATAGCCGCCCGCCGCCGGGATCAAGTAAAAAAACCTGCCTGCTGAATATTGTTCATCGGCATAAAGAAAAAAACGCACCGCCTGGAGGCGGTGCGCCAACCAGGCGCTTCTCGCTGACCCCTGATAACCGGTTTGTTCGTGGCGTGCTTGGCAAATGAGAATTATTATCGTTGGCGGCGGTGGGTTTGTCAATCGCTGATTTTTTCCGCGAATGGCGTTGGGGCGGCGTTACGCTACAGGGCGACGCGCAGTCCGCCGTAGACGAAACGTCCGCGATTCGGCCCCCAGATATGGGTAACGTCGAGATTGCCCGCCGCATCCACCCACAGCATGCCGTCATGGTCGCTTTGCCGGAAACCGCCCAGGTTGTCCACCCCGGCGAATAGCGCCAGATGCTTGTCCAGGCGGTATTCGCCGCGCGCGTCGATGACCCAGAACGCCGGACTGCGCGCGGGTTTCGGCGAGCCGTCGAGGTTGTAGCGCTGCCCTTCGCGGTAGTAGAACTTCGCCAGGTCTTGCGCGCCGGTCCAGGTGGCGCGCAGGAAGGCATCCAGCGCGCCGCCGTCGTAGGCCAGCGTGAAATAGCCGCGCTGGCCGGGACGGGCGAAGGCCAGGTCGCCGGGGGAAAAGCCGAAGCGGGTGAGTTCGAGCGCCGCCGACCCCGACCAGGCCGGATTCAACTGGAGGCCGATCTGGAGGTCGGCGCCCTCGACGGTTACCGTCTGATCGGCGTTGCGCAGTATCGAGAGCGGGTTGCCGAGGGCGTCGCTGGCGCCGGTATCGAGACGGGCGAGATGATCCAGGCGGGTGCGGTGGAGGTTGGCCAGCGCCTTGAATGGGCCGTCCTCGATATTGAAGGCGTAGCCGAAATTGTCCGCCCGTTCCATCTTGTCCGCCTCGCGGCGCACTATGATGGTTTCCAGGATGCCGTGATCCTGCTCGAAGTAGCTGGTCGGCGCGCGGTGGCTGATCCCGGCGTAGAGGCGGCTTTTGGCGTGTTCGGAATGATTCCACAGCAGATTCAGGCGCGGCGACAGGCGGGCGCCGAATACGTTGTGGCGATCCACGCGCAGGTTGGCGGAGCTTTCCAGCCTGCCGTCGAGAAAAGCGTAGTCGGCCTGCATCCCCAGCCCCGGCGTGCGGAAGGTGTAGTTGTCCAGCCCGTCGGCGCGCGTTCCGTCCGGCAGCGCCGCCGTCGAGCGCAAGTCTTCGTGGCGCCAGTCGGCAAGCCATGTCCAGACGCCGCCGCCCAGCGGCAGCTTGAGGCGCGCGCCGAGGTAGGCCTGGTTCTGCACGGCCTGGTAGATATTGCCTTCGTAGAAACTGTCTTGGTCGTGGCGCGCGTAACCGGCGGCGAGGCGCAGCAGGGATGCGCCGATGCGCCGCTCGCCGCTGAGCTGCGCCGACCAGCGGTCGGTGAAAATGATTTCGGAAAGCCCGGCGCGCCCCGCCGGCAGCATGCCCGCCGCATAGGGGCGCAGGATGCGCCCGCCGGGCAAGCTCACGTCGCCTTCCCGCGCCGAAGCGGCATCGGGGACGATCCAGCCGGCGGCATCCGGCGAGGCATGGGCGCCGCGCGAGAAATCGAAGGGGTTGCCCGCGCGGGAAGCCTTGATCGCCTCGTAATCGTCGCCGGAAGCCCCGCCTCCGCGCTTTTCGCCGATGCCGTCGAGGCGTCCGCGCAGCCTGAAGCCGCCGACATCGTCGCCGAACAGGCTGAGTCCGGCCAGTTCGCGCCGGTAGCCGGTGTACTCGCTGACGCCGTTGCCGTCGCCATCGACGCTGGCGTGGCGGTTACGGTGAATGTTGGCGATCAGCGCGCCGCCGTCGAAGACCCTGGCGGCGTGCGCGTCGAGGCGGCGCTGGCCGAATTGCCCGGCGGCGCTCTCGATTTCGGCTTCGTCGCCGGCCGGCTGGCGCAGCACCAGGTTGACCGCGCCGGCGAGCGATTCCGGGAACAACTGCGCCGCGCCCGCGCCGCGCATCACGTCGATCCGTTCCAGGCCGCGCAAGCCCACCGAATCCAGGCCATAGGCCTGCGACACGGCGGAGAATAGCGGAACGCCGTCGAGCAGCAGCGTGGTGTAACGCCCCGGCAGATTGTTGAGCGAGATGAAGCGGGCATTGCAGATCGAACATTCCACCTGCACCGCCACGCCGGGACGCCGGTCCAGCGCCTCGTTCAGGTTGGCGGCGCCGGTCTTGGCGATTTCCTCGATCAAGCACGATTCGACCGGCGCTGTCTCGTCGCGCAGGAAGGGGCGCATTGCGCCGCGCGCCGTTTCGCCCGATACCCGCACTTCGCCGAGCTGCCGGTCGCCGGGCGGCGGTTCGCCGGCAAGGAGCGGCGCCGGACACGTCAGACATAGCGCCGCCAGCGCGGCGATGCGCCTATTGCCCGGCATTTTGCGCGCCACCCTCGGGCACGTAGATCATCGAGCCGTCCTTCATGCGGTAGGCGATGCCGGCCTTTTCGCCGTCGCCGCTGCCGATGCTGCCGTTGGCCTTGTAGTGTTCGATCTTTTCGCCCTTTTTCACCACCATTTCCATGCTCGGCTTGCCGGGGTCGGTGATGACCGTGACGTCCTGCTTGCTGAAGGGATTGAGCAGGGGATTTTTTGCCACGGTGATGAGCAGCGCGGCGATGATGACCAGGAAGATGTCGATGATGTTGACCACCGACAGGATCGGGTCTTCGGTTTCCGGTTCGTGCAGCAGCTTCAGGCTCATGATGCGCTTCCCCCGCGCAGGGCGGAGATTTCCAGCAACTCCTCGGCCAGCCAGCGGCGGCGCACGTTGACCACCCAGTAGGTGATGGAGGCGGCGATCAGGGCGAGGATCACGGCGGAAAAGGCCACCGTCAGGTTTTCCGAGACCTGGGCGAGGTTGCCGTCGGACAGCGACTTGAGCGCCGGCCCCATGGGGATCATGGTCGCCACCAGCCCCAGCATGGGCGCGACGCGGCTGGCGATGCGGGGGATTTCCAGGAACTTGTGGGCGAGCATGTCGAGTTCGTCGTCGGAAAGCTGCGGGCGTCCCTTGAAGGCGTTGAGCAGCGGCCGCCCCGCGCCGCCCCGCCGCCGCCAGGCGAGCACGGCGAATTCGCCGAGCACCCAGAAGGCGTAGAGGAACATCAGGGTGATGATGGCCAGCGTCGGGATCAGGAAAAACTGCCCCAGCAGGTACATGGTGGCTTCGATTTGGGATTGCATCTTGGATGGTTCCTTTCGGGTGGTGAGTAATTCGGGTTGGCGGGCGGCGGTCTCACCACTTGCCCTCCAGGGCGAGCAGCCAGGTGCGCTGGCCGCGCTCGGCGCTGTCCAGCTTCCAGGCGCCGCCCTCGGCGAAGGCTCCGGCGTCGCGCCGGGTGTCGGCGCGCAGCAGGTTCTGCGCGGTCAGGCGCAGGTTCAGGGCAGGGGTGAGACGGCGCAGCAAGTGGGCGTCGAGCAAGGTGCGGGCGGCGGTTTCGTCGCTCAGCTCGCCGGGGATGGCGGTGCGCGCGCGCCCGTAATGCTGTATCTGGAAACCCGCGCTGGCTTGCCAGGCGGGCAGGGCTTGCTCGTAGCCCAGGGTCAACTGGTAGCGCGGCAGTTCGCGGGCGTCGCGGGTCAGCCCCAGGCGCGCGTCCTCGACGCGGGCGCGCGGCAGGGTCAGATGGGCGCGCAGCGAGCCGTTTTTCGCCCCTAAGGGGGCGGTTTTCAGCTTGGCGTCGAGTTCCAGCCCCCAGTGGCGGGCGGCGCCTTCGTTGTAATAGCGTTCCACCCAGCGCCCTTCCTCGAGCATGGCGCGGCGTTCGATGAAATCGGCGCTGCGGCGCAGATAAAGATTGGCGCCCAGGACGCCGCCTTCGCCGGGTAGATGGCGTTCCAGCGCGGTCTCCAGGTTGAGCGTGGTGCGTTCCGGGCGCAGTTGCGGATTGCCGCCGCGATCCGCCTCCAGCGGGCTGTTGGGGTTGGGATTGCGCAGCGTCAGGGACGACAGTTCGTCGAGCTTGGGCGCCTTGATGCCGCTTCCGGCTGAGGCGCGCAGCACCCAGCCCGTTGCCGGTTCCAGGCGCGCCGCCAGAGAAGGGGCGAGGTGCGAGAAATGGCGCGCCGCGCCGTCCGATTCGAGATGGATGGTTTCGCCGCGCGCCCCGGCGGTGAGGGTCAGGTTGGCGGCGGCCTGCCATTCGTGTTGCGCCCATGCCGTCCACTGCCGCTCGCTCGCGCCATGGGCGCTTTCCCCTCCGCCGTTCGCCGTCTGCCGCTCATCGCGGCGGAAGGCGGCGTGTTCCAGCCCCAGCGAGAGGAGCCGTTCGCCGATGGGACGGTCGAGCCGGGCGGCGGCGCTGAATTCCCGTTCGTCGCGCTCGATGGTCTCGCGCGTGGCTTCCGCCGCGCCGCCGCGCCATTCGCGCGCGGTGTCGGCGCGGCGCCAGCCGTCCATCAGCGCGGCGCGCCCGGAAAGCTTGGCGTCGCCCAGGCGCGTTTCGCCCTCGCCGCGCAGCCGGGCGATGCGCATGGCGTTTTCCTCGCGGTCGGCGCGGATGGACGCCGCCGCGCCGCCGGCGGCGCGTTCTATTTCACCGTGGCGCTCCCCCTGGTTGCGGTAGTAGCTGGGCCACAGGCTCAGGCTGTCGCCGCCGTTCTTCCAGGCGAGGCGCGGCGAGAGGATGAGTTCGTCGAGGGAGTAGGCGCTGCGTTCGCGCTCTTCCTGGGACGATGCCGCGCCGCCGGGTACGCCGGTCTGGCGGAGATGGCTTTTTTCCAGGGGCATGCCGTGGCGGTTGACGGTGACCGGCAGCAGCCAGGAAAATCCTTCCGCGCCGCCGCCCCGGCTGACGGTGAACTGGCCGTTCGGCTCGGCGCCGCGCAGGCCGGCGGCGGCCTTGAGGCTGGCGCTGTCCTTGGGGCGCGCCTTGCGCATCACCAGGTTGACTGTCACCGGCGCATTGCCGTATTCCGCCGACGCGCCGCGCAGGATTTCGATGCGCTCCAGCTCTCCGGCGGGCTGGCGGCCGACCATGGTCAGGGCGTAGCGCGCGTTGGCGGCGGGGCGCTCGCCGTCTACCAGGATTTGCACCGCGTCGCGCCCCATGCCGCGCGCATTGGCCGATGGCGAGCCGTCGCCGCCGTGCTGTCCGGCATTGATTCCCGGCAGCTTGCCCAGCGTCTCGCCGATGGTGAGTCCGCCCAGCGCCTCGATTTCCTCTTTGCCGATCACGGTTTTCTGCGAGACGGCGGCGTAACGCTCCTCCTGCGCGCCGGAAGCGGCGGTGACGGTCACTTCCGGCATCACCTGAACCGCGGCGCCGGCCGGGGCGGCGCACAGGGCGCAGAGCGCCAGGAGACGGCGCTTCACGGCGCACTCCTGGCGGCGAATCCGCGCAGCGCGCCGCCGCCGGCGGCGAGCGCCATCAGCCCCAGCCCCAGCAGGCCGAGCGGCGCTGCGGGGGCGGACGGCGCGACCCGCTCCAGCTTCATGCCGCTGACCCGCGGCGGCGCGGCGGGCGGCGGCGCGGTTACGGCGGCGGGCCGGGAATCCCCGGCTGGCGTCTGGATGCCGAAGCCGGCGGCGACGAATTCGTTGAAGGCGCGGTTGCCGGTTTTTACGTCGAAACGCCGCGCCAGATCGCGGTAGCGTTCCTTGATTTCCCTGAGCGTGGCCGGGTCGGCCTGCCAGTAGCCCTGGCGTGCGGCTTCGAGCATGCGCTCCATGGTTTGCGCCAGGGCGTGGGGGTTCTTGCTTTCGAACCACTGTTTCAGGCCGAGCCGGTGTTTGTCGCGGACATAGACATCGACGAATTCCTGCCACTGGTCGTCGCGCACGATTTCCCGCGCCACGGCGTTCCAGCCCCAGAAATTGTTCATCGAGTCGAGCACTTGCAGGGTGCCGGCGTAGCCTTCCGCCATCAGCCCCTTGATGTAGCCGGGGTGGAAATTGCGCGTGGCGAGTTCCTTGGCGAGGAAGG
>CAZDIJ010000031.1:0-35676 GCA_964505475.1 uncultured Sulfuricella sp.
TTTACAGCAGGCTACCATCTTAAATCGCTGTCTGGAAATTGGGGTCCACTATACCAATCGCTGGACTACAGCACCCCGGATGTCATCTATCGGACAGCATGCGGTGGTGGCGCAACGATTGTGGATAAATTCACTGCGCGAAAAGAAAATCGCCAGGAAACAAAATCAGATGAAAAACCGGGGCAGCGCCGTTCCGCTGCGTGTGAAGGGCTACCCTCTTAAACTCGACTCAATATTGTCTTGACTGAGGGGGCCACTATACTTCGGCGCCGCCGAAGCAGTACCCCGGAATGTCGATGTGATGCCCGAAATCGCGCGCCGATTTGTCCAGGGCGCAATCCTTTTGCCATACACCAGATTTGACTTTATCTCTTAAATTTACATGCCTATGAATAATTTTCAGGCGCCCTCACCCCAACCCCTCTCCCGCCTGCGGGCGAGGGGCTTTTCTCCCTTCTCCCGCAGGCGGGAGAAGGGACGGGGATGAGGGAGTATGGGATGCAAGGCAACATCCTGAATATTGTTCATAGGCATGTAAATTTATGCATAAACAGTAGTGTCCGGTTAAAAGTCGAACAAATTTAATTGGTTATCAAAGGCGGTTGGTTCGGGAATGTTGCTGCATCCTTGGAAGGCCTGTTGTAGCTGGGTTTTCTCGAACACGGAGACCGACAGAATCTGTAGCAAAGTGTAGAGCGAGGCATCGATTTGAAGCTCCTTTTTGACGATGGCAATCAGCACATAAGTGGCGACGGCACACCAGATTTGTGTCTTCACCGCATTCTCGCTGTTGCCGATGAAACGCTTGATACGCAGATGCTGCTTGATCCATTTGAAGAACAGTTCCACCTGCCAGCGACTCTTGTACAGCGTGGCAATCGTTGCGGCGGGCAACACCGTGTTGTTGGTCAAGAACACCAGCGTCTTGCCCGACTCCGGGTCTTTGAAACGGATGCGCCGCAAGGGCTCGGGATAAGCCCTTGCCGAATAGTAGCCGTTCAAGGCGACGCGCTGATCGCAGATCATGCCCGCCGCCCGCTCGGTGGGCATCGAATACAGGCGACGCGCATCCATGCCGCGCTTGGCGCGGGTCACGAAGAACGCGCCGGCCTGATGCAGGGCATACAGTCTCCCGAAGTCCAGATAGCCCCGATCCATCACGTAGAACGCCCCGGCCTCGACGGGCAGCATATCGAGTACGGTGACCTCGTGGGTCTTGCCGTCGCTGATATGGATGAAGGTGGGAATGTTGCCGCGCAAATCCAGCAGAGTATGCAGTTTGACCGCAGCCTTGGTGGAGCGGAACGGCGCCCAGGGAAACAACGACAGACACAGATCGATGGTAGTGGCATCCAGCGCATATACCGTGTTGGCAAGATCGACGTCGAAGCTGTCGTCGCAGTACAGTTTGCGCGCCCGGCGAATGAGCAGCGCCGCCAAATCGGCCCAGATATGCCAGTCGCGCCCTTCGTTGGCGTCGGCCAGCGTGGAACGCTTGACCGGTGTGCGAAACCCCATGCCGTAGAGCCTGGAAGGATGGGCCAGCAAACAGGCCTCGATGTCGCGCAGACTCTCGCGGTAGGTCAATTGCGCAAAGGCCATGGCACGGAACTGTTCGGTACAACTCAGACGCCGCACCCCGGAATCGCCGCCATGGCGCGCCACGATCCGGGCAAAGCTCGTCCATGGCACGAATTCCATGATCTGCGCGAACATGGTCTTGCCGGAATTCATCAGCATCTCCCCAAGGAATCAACCCCGGAAAGCTACTCGAATATGAACGAATCGATTTCAAATCGGCACCAAAATAAATTGCCTTACAAACCGCGCCAGTGCTTGATCTCGGCGCGTCAGTCACAGATTTAACCGGACACTACTGATGCATAAAGGTTGTTTTGTGAGCCAATTCAGAGATACTTAAATGTTTGGTTTGATCTTTTGTCCGCGTTCATTAATGGGTGCGTTCTGCAAGTGTGGGACATTGTTGTTCATCACGGGCTTTTTGCTGCTGTCGCCATTGGTTCACGGGGCAGCCTCGCCTCCTGATGGTTTCATTGTCCATTTCGAGCGTGGCGGTCGCTTTGCCGGATCGACACCGAAGGTGTCGCGCTGGCTGCGTTCGAATGTCGCCATGGTGCGCCCAGCAACTCGTCATTTTGCGTCCGGCGAGGCGACACTTGAGGCAGAAATGGCGGTTTGGCGGCGTCTGCCGGGAGTGCGCCTGGTCGAGCCGGATGCAGTTGGGCAATTTGACGGGCTGGTCGATGCCGGAGTGCCCAATGATCCTTTCTACGCAGAGCAAACGTGGCTTGATCTCGTTGGAGCGCGTGGCCTGTGGGCGCTCGGTGTGGGGGCGGGTGTGACCGTGGCGGTGGTCGATTCGGGAGTTGATTTGAGCCACCCTGACCTGCAAGCGAATCTGATCGATGGTTATGATTTTGCGGACAACAATGCTATCCCTCAGGATCGAATCGGTCACGGTACGACCGTGGCCGGTTTATTGGGGGCGGTTGCCAGCAACGGCATCGGTGTCACTGGGTTGGCGCCAGGTATAAAGATCATGCCGCTCAAGACCAGCCCGGATAGCGGTCCCCACGCGGGAGAGCCATTGTCCTCGGCGGTGGCCCAAGCAATCGACTATGCGGTTGCGCATGGTGCCGACATCATCAACCTTAGCTTAACTATTAGTACCGAAACCGAGGTGGTGCGACAGGCTGTGCAGGAAGCGCTCGACAAGGGGGTGATCGTAGTGGCGGCGGCCGGTAACGAGCACGGCCCTGTAGGCTTTCCCTCCAATATGCCGGGAGTGATCGCGGTTGCCAATACGCAGGACGATGGCAGCTTGCACGGCAGTTCCAATGCTGGGACGGAGGTTGCTCTGGCGGCGCCTGGCGTGTATCCGAAATCGACGTTGTTGGGTGGTGGGTATGGCGTCTACGGTAGCGGCATCGGTACGTCGTATTCGGCGCCGATGGTGGCGGCGGCACTGGCCGTGTTGCATGGCGCCAATCCGTATTTGTCGCCGGCAACGCTATTGTCATTATTGAAATCGGCGGCGGCGCCGGTTCCTGGTTATTCTTTCGGAGTATTGCAAGCAGGGAAGACGGCAGCGTTGTTGGTGCCTGACCTGCAACCAGAGCAGGGGCAGGCATTTGCCAGCGGCAATTTGTCGGTGGCTTACCGTTTGCCGCCGACCGGTGTGGCGCTTGATATTTATGTCGCCGTGGATACGCCGTTGGGCAGTTTTTCCCTATGGCCCGATGGCGGTTGGCAGCCAGTAGCCACGATGGGTTACATTCCGCTGGCTTCCGGTTATGCAACGAGTGGCACGAGCGGCATCTTGTTTGGCAGCAAGGGGATATTTCCCGCAATTCCTCTCGCCGGGTTGCCGACAGGCGCTTACAACTGGCGCATCGCCTTATTCGATCCACAACGGCAACGCCTGATCGGAACAGTGGTTTCGTCAATCCTGCAAGTGGTTCCGTAGCAAGCGTAGAAAGGATCAATGAACTGCGCTGTGGGGCGAATCAGCCGTTTACCTGTTTTTCACCCTGTCGGCTTCCCCGCCGAAGCAATGCCCCGGAATGTCGATGTGATGCCCGAAATCGCGCGCCGATTTGTCCAGGGCACAATCCTGCTGTACCCATTTCAACAGCGTTCCCCGTGGGTTGTCTTTCTGCACCTGGATACAGGCGTCGGCGCACTGGTGGCATTGGGTGCAGGTGAACATGTGGCGCTTGATGGTGCGCGGCTTGAGGCGCATCGGGCAGGCATGCTCGCAGGCGCTGTCGCAGTCGATGCAGGCCTCGGCGCGGCGGCGGTCGAAGCCGACGATCAGCGCCTTGCGGTTGCCCATCCAGGCCAAACTCTGGAAATAACCGACGGCGCAGCCGAAGCGGCAGAACAGATGGCGGGCGAACAGGAATTCGATGAAGAGGATGGTGGTGGCGGCGCTGAGGAAAATGGCCTGGTTGCGCGTTAGGGTGGCGTGCCACAGGTTGCCGTAGATATCGCTCGGGGTCAGCAAATAGGTGAGCAGCGCCACCGCCCAGACGAAGGCGAAGGCCGCCGCGAGCGGCACCACCAGCAGCCAGTACCAGGGGTTGGGCTGCACCGGGCTGCCGTCGGCGCGGCGGTCGGGCGAAAGGTGCTTGTCCCAGATGCTGTGTTTGCCGCTGGCGCGGCGCATCACGCCGTTGATGGTCTCCACCACCGAAAAATGCGGGCACAGCCAGCCGCAGTAGAGTCTTCCGTATTTCCACGAAATCCACACGCCGGCGGCGATGACCAAGAGGATGGGCAGGCCGGCGCGCACCATGATGTTGATGCCGAATTCGGCGCCGCTGATGCGCTTGGCGAGAAAGTCCTCGAAGCCCAGCGTCCAGTTCATGCCGAGGAAGAAGAAGTGGCCGAGGTTGAGGTCGAGCCGGAACAGGTCGAACAGCGGCGCCAGGACGAACAGGATGAAAAAGCCGGCCTGCGCGAGCAGGCGTTTTCCTTGGATACTAGAGCTTGTCTGTACGTAATTCATCGCTGCGCTGGGGGTGCTTTGAGCGCAGGCCTAGGAGCAAGTCGCGCCGTTGTGTCATTCACAACAAGTGGCTTGCGACACCGGGATGCGCTCAAAGCACCCCCAGCCCGGAGGGTTGCCCCGAATCCGCGCGTCTGCGGCGTTGCGAGGCTTGCCAATGGAACGACCATTGGCTGCGCCTCGCGCCTTGCATCCATCGCGGATTCGGGGCAACGCAGGGATGAATTACGTACAGACAAGCTCTCAGTCACACTTGCTTCCGATCAGGGGATAGACGAATTTCTGCCCCGCCATGGCCTTGGCGAGGCCGAAGATGCCGAGCATCACCAGGGTGGAGTGGAAGCAGACGAAGTAGGTGATGATCACCACCCAAGTGGCTTCCGAGTTGAAATCGCTGATGGCGACGACGATCACCGTGACCACGCCCAGCAGCATCGCCGCCCACAGGCTGCCGTCGATGGTTTGCCGGAGGTGGCAGACTGCCAGCGGGGGAGCGCTGGCGCGGTGCTTGAAATACAGCCAGGCCAGGACGGCGAAGGGTATGCCCGGCACCAGCAGCAGGTTGAGGAGGTAAAGCGATTCGGCCCATACCGCCAGGTTTTGGCCGGGGGTGTCGGGTTCTTCTCGTAAGAGTGGGGAGCTATCTCCCGAAGGCGGCATAAATGATCTCCATCAGCGCATCCGCGGTTTCCTCGTCATCGGTCAGGGTTTCGACCAGTGAGGCGCGGCAGGCTTCGACCGGGTCGAAGCCGCTCTTGATGAGGGTCGCGGCGTAGACGATCAGCCGGGTGCTGGCGGCCTCTTCGAGATCGTGTTCCTTGAGGGCGCGCAGGCTGTTGGCGAGATTGACTAAACGCTTTGACAACATTTCATCGGCGCCGGTTTCACCTCTGACGATTTCCTGTTCCAGGGCGCTTTCCGGGAAATCGAAGCGCAGCGAGGCGAAACGCTGGCGCGTGCTGGGCTTCATGCCCTTGAGGAAATTCTGGTAGCCGGGGTTGTAAGACACCACCAGCATGAATTCCGGCGGCGCTTCGAGGATTTCGCCGGTGCGTTCGATGGGCAGGATTCGCCGGTCGTCGGAAAGCGGATGCAGCACCACGGTGGTGTCCTTGCGCGCCTCCACCACTTCGTCGAGGTAGCAGATGCCGCCTTCGCGCACCGCGCGGGTGAGCGGGCCGTCGTTCCAGTAGGTCACCCCGTCGCCGATCAGATGGCGCCCCACCAGGTCGGCGGCGGTCAGGTCGTCGTGGCAGGCCACGGTGTACAGCGGCCGCCCGAGTTTGGCCGCCATGTGCGCGACGAAGCGCGTCTTGCCGCAGCCGGTCGGTCCCTTGATGAGCAGCGGCAACTGGTTGCGCCAGGCGTGCTCGAACAGTTCGATTTCGTTGCCGTGCGGCTTGTAAAACGGTAGGGCGCTCATTTCCATGTCCTAAAGGTTAACCACGGGGGGGCACGGGGAACACCGGGCAGATAGGTTTCCCCGTGTTCCCCGTGGTTATGGGTGTTCTAAGCTTAAGGTATCCGGCCGCGATTTTACTTGATGGCAATCAAGTAGGCGACGGCGATCATCGAGCTGACCAGCGCCAGGTAGCCGCCCATGATGAGGCGCCACATCAGCCCGGAATTGCGCAGTCCCATGAAAAAGCTGGCGATCATCTGGCTCTTGACGAAGGCGATGGCGAGCACGGTGAGCATGATGTGGGTGCCGCCGAGTCCGGCGTCGCCGATCGAATAGGTGGCGCCGGTGAGAATCATCAACACCAGCCAGATGGTGGTGCAGGGGCGGACGAAGCGGGGGCGGCGGGAGTGACGGGTCATGTTTGCCTCAGCGTATCACGTAAACCAGGGGAAAAAGGATGATCCACACCAGGTCGACCATGTGCCAGTAGGAGGCGCCGGTTTCCACACCTGTGTGGTTCTGCGGCGTATAGCCTCCGCGCCGCGCCTTCAGCATCACCGCGGCGAGGATGATGATGCCGAGGATGACGTGGAGGAAGTGGAACATGGTAAGCGACAGGTAGAACATGTAGAAGGTGTTGGTGTGCAGCGAGATTCCCGCCGAGAACTTGTCGTGGAATTCGAAAACCTTGATGACGACGAAGACGAAGCCCAGGCCGATGGCGGCGCCCAGCCAGTTGGCGCAGAGTTTGTCGTGCCCTTCCTTGATGGCGGCGACGGCGCGCACCACGAAGTAGCTGCTGGTTATCAGCACCAGCGCGTTGATCGCGCCCGACTCGCGGTTGAGCAGGAGCTGCGATTGGTTGAAGAGTTCGACGTTGTTGGCGCGGGCAAAGGCGTAGGACAGAAAAAACACGCCGAAAGCCAGCAGTTCGGCGAAGATGAAGAACCAGATCGCCAGGTCGCCGGGCGGATAGTTGCCGCCGGAATGCGGTGCGGCGGATGTATGTGCGGAGGTCATTTCTGTTTATTAGAAAGCGTTAATATATTTAACCTACCATATTACTAGGTTTTTGGGGCGAAAAAAAGAGGGGGCGTGAAGCCCCCTCCTCAGGGAGGAACTATTGAGCCGAAGTTTCCTTGGTCTCGCCACCCACGAAGAAGCTCATGATGTAGACGATCAGACCGATCAGGAACACGACGCCGGTGATTTCACGCAGCCAGTAGAACAGCGCTGCTTGATCCTGCGCGGCCATGAAGCCCAGCGGCGAGGTGCTGACGCGCTGCAACCAGACTTGCAGGATGCCGGCGGCGGTCAGGAACAGGGTGATGAAGACGATGGAGATCGTCATCAGCCAGAACGACCACATTTCCATGACTTGCGACTTGCCGCTGTTGGCGACGCGGCCGCGCATCATCGGCATGGCGTAGGAGATCATGGTCAACACCAGCATCACGTAGGCGCCGTAGAACGCCATGTGGCCGTGGGCTGCGGTGATCTGCGTGCCGTGGGTGTAGAAGTTGACCGGAGCCAGGGTGTGCAGGAAGCCCCACACGCCGGCGCCCAGGAAAGCCATCGTGCCGGTGCCCAGCGCCCACAGCGTGGCGGCCTTGTTGGGATGCTCGCGGCGGCGGCGATTCACCATGTTGAAGGCGAAGATGGTCATCATGAAGAACGGAATCGGCTCCAGGGCGGAGAACACCGAACCGAACCACTGCCAGTATTCCGGCGTACCAATCCAGAAGTAGTGGTGACCGGTGCCGATGATGCCGGTGATGAGGGTCATGGCGATGATCATGTACAGCCATTTTTCGATGATTTCGCGGTCGACGCCGGTCACTTTGATCAGCACGAAAGCCAGCACGGAACCCAGGATCAGTTCCCACACGCCTTCCACCCAGAGGTGCACGGTCCACCACCAGAAGTACTTGTCGAGCACCAGGTTGGACGGGTTGTAGAAGGAGAACAGGAAGAACACGGCCAGACCCCACAGACCCATCAGCAGCACCAGCGCGATCGAGGTCTTGCGTCCCTTGAGCACGGTCATGGTGATGTTGAAGAGGAAGGCCAGGGCGACGACCACGATGCCGAGCTTGGTGAACAGCGGTTGTTCCAGGAACTCGCGTCCCATGGTCGGCCAAGCATCGTTCATGGTCATGGTGGCCAGGGTGGCGTAAGGCACCAGCAGGTAGCCGAGAATGGTCAGCGCGCCAGCCACCAGGAAGACCCAGAACAGGATCAACGCCAGCTTGGGGCTGAACAACTCGGTTTCCGCTTCTTCCGGGATCAGGTAGTAGGCGGCGCCCATGAAGCCGAACAGCAGCCACACGATCAGCAGGTTGGTGTGGACCATGCGGGCCACGTTAAAGGGAATGGCCGGGAACAGGAAGTCGCCGATCACGTATTGCAGACCCATTATCAGGCCGAACAAAATCTGTCCGACGAACAGGCCGATGGCAGCGATGAAGTACGGCATCGCTACCTTTTGAGATTGAAATTGCATAGTTTTCTCCTAAGTCTCAAGAATAAGTGAAATGTCGACGACTTAGCCTTCGATGTTCGGCGGCCACTTGGCGGTGTTGATTTCGCTCGTCCACTTCAGGAAGGCGACCATGTCGTCCAGTTCTTGATCGGTCAGGTTGAATTGCGGCATCTGACGGCGGCCCGGAGACTTGGTCGGCTGTGCCTTGATCCATGCCTTGATGAACTCACCGCCGCGGCGCGGGTAGACGTTGCCCAGCTCCGGCGCGAAGTAAGCGCCCTCGCCCAGCAGCGTGTGGCAGCCGATACAGTTGTTCTTTTCCCAGAGGTGTTTGCCGTTGGCAACCTGCGGGGTGATGTTTTCACGGTGGTCCCGCTGGGGCAGGACCTGCATGGTGTCGAAAGTCAAGGCGACGAGCAACAGAAAGAAGAACGTTGCCCCTCCGAAAAAGATATTTCGCGCCATTGACTTGGTAAAAGCTTGGCTCATATTTCCCTCCTAAAGTTGAATTCCAAGATAGACTGCTCTTGAAAGGTTGGTGCTAAACATACGTGGAGCATACATTTTTTCGCATAGGCTGCCTCCCTTTTGGCTGGCTGTCCGCTAGCCGTAGCCCTGCCCCCTATGGCAGGGTGAAATGTATTGGAACGGCAACCGGGCATCCTTGATGTAGGTCAAGGATAATGCAAAGGCAATCCCCAAGAATGGCGGCATTTTTGCGTGGCAGGAATGCCGGGAAAGTTTTTATGGATACTATCAGTGATTTTTTGTCTTCCGACCACCACCGCTGCGACGACCTGTTCGCGGTAGCCGAGGATGTGGCGGGAGAGGGGGACTGGGAGCGCATCGCCGCAGAGTTTGGCGCTTTTCTGGAATCCATGCGCCATCATTTCGCCATGGAGGAAGAGGTATTGTTCCCGGCTTTCGAGGAGCGCACCGGCATGACCATGGGGCCGACCCAGGTGATGCGCATGGAGCACCAGCAAATGCGCGGGCTGTTCGACGCCATGGCGCAAGCGGTGGAAAAACGCGACCGCGACGATTATCTGGGGCAGGCGGAAACCCTGCTGGTGCTGATGCAGCAGCACAATCTCAAGGAAGAGCAGATTCTCTACCGCATGGCCGATCAAATGCTGGGCGGCGACGTGCCGGAAGTGATCGGTCGCCTGCGCGCCGTAAACTGAGCCGTCCATGGCCGAGGATCGCGTCATCGACGTGCGCGGGCTGGAGCCGCCGCAGCCGCTGGAAATGGTGCTGGACGAAGCGGCGCGGCTGGAGCCGGGGCAGCGCCTGCATGTCATCCATTTCCGCGAACCTTGTCTGCTCTATCCCCTGCTCGCCAAGCGCGGCTTTTCCCACTGCGTCGCCGCCACTGGAGAAGAGCGCTTCGAATTCCTGGTGTGGAGAAAAGATGGGACGGGAGCCGAGAGCCGTGAGCCGTGAGTCGAGAGCGCCGAACGAGGGATTGAAGGAAATGGGGCGTGGACTGCGTTCCCGGTTCTCCGCTCTCGGTTCCCCACTCCCGAACCTTTCATGACTCCCCAAGCCGGCTTGTCTTTCGACCAGGCGCCGCCGATCCTGGTGCCTTTCCGCTTTTTCCTGAGCGCCCCCGTTTTCGCCGTGCTGGCGGCGTTTCTGCTGCTATGGCAGGGAACCTCGCTGTTCGACAGCCGCTGGCTGCCGCCGGTGCTGGCGCTAACCCACCTGATGACCCTGGGCTTCCTCGGCATGGCGATGATGGGGGCGATGTTCCAGATGCTGCCGGTCGTCGCCGGCGCGCCGGTCGCCCGTCCGGTGGCGGTATCCCTGGGCGTCTACGCCTTGCTGGCGCCGGGCGTGCTGGCGCTGGCGAGCGGCTTCCTGTTTTCCTCTCCCACCCTTATGCGCGTTGCCTTGGGGCTGCTGGGCTTCGGCTTCGGCCTGTTCCTCCTGGCGGCGGCCGTCAGCCTGAAACGCGCCGCCAACAACCCGACTTCGCGCGGCATGCGTTTCGCGCTGCTGTCGTTGACGGCAACCGTGTCGCTAGGCATTGCGCTGGCAAGCAATTACGGCTGGGGGTGGTGGATCGCCGACCGTGTGCAGGTGACCAACCTGCATCTGGCGTGGGGCTTGTTGGGCTGGGCTGGTCTGCTGGTGGTCAGCGTTTCCTACCAGGTGGTGCCGATGTTCCAGTTGACGCCGGCCTACCCCAAGGTGCTCGCGGCTGGGCTGACGGTTGCTTTGTTCGTGCTGCTGTTGCTGTGGAGCGCCGTATCGCTGGGTGGCATGGAGATGCTCGCGCCCTGGGTGGGGGGCTTGCTGGTGCTGGCTTTCGCGGGCTATGCCGGGGTGACGCTGTGGCTGCAAAAAAAGCGGCGCCGCAAGCTGTCCGACGTGACGCTGCTGTTCTGGCGCTACGGCATGACCGCGCTCCTGCTGGTGCTGGCGTTGTGGCTGCTGGCGCAAATCGTTCCCGACTTGGGGGTCTGGCAGGGCTATCCCTTCCTGCTGGGGATGCTGTTCATCGCCGGATTCGTGGTGTCGGTCATCAACGGCATGTTCTACAAGATCGTCCCGTTCCTCATCTGGTTCCATCTGCAAAGCCAGTTGACCGGTGTCGCCAAGGTGCCCAACATGAAGGAAATCCTCCCGGAAAAAACCATGCGCCGCCAGATGTGGCTGCACTTCGCGGCGGTGCCCTTGCTGGCGTTGGCGACGCTGGTTCCGTCCCTGATTTACCCGGCCGCCATCGTTTTCGGCGCCTCCATGCTGTGGCTGGAGGCGAATTTATTGTTCGCCTTCGGCGTTTACAGGAGAAACGCCAAGCTGGTAAGCTGACAGCGTACTGCCCCGAGAATAGGTTACTGGGAGGTAATCGTGAAAGCTAAGGCCTTGCTGCTGTTTTTCCTGCTGATCTCCGCAATTCCGCCGTTGCGCGCCGCGCCGCTCGGTGGCCAGGAACTCAACCGCATGATGCAGCAAAGCGAAGGGCGCCACGGCGGCAGCGGCGATTTCCAGGCCGGCGCCTATGAAGGTTACGTCATGGGAGTGTCGGACGGACTGATGGGAACCTCCCTTTACTACTATTGCCTGCCGGTCAGCGTGGGCAAGAAACAACTGCTCGAGGTGGTGACCAGTTATTTGAAAGGCCATCCGGGCGACCTGCACGTGCCGGCCGGAGCGCTGGTGGCGGCGGCATTGATCGAGGCGTATCCGTGCCGGAAAAAGGAGAGGGAATAAGTGAATGCGACAACTCCGTTTTCCCTGGAGAACGAAACGGCCTACCGCCGCTGGCGCGAGCGCAAGCTCGACGGCTACCCGGCCAGCGTCGCGCGGATCGTGGTCGAGGTCGATGACCCGCGCCGTCTGAAGGAAAGCGAATACCGGGCGATCCTGGATGCCTGCCGCAAGACCAACATGGCGGTGTATGCCGGCAAGACCGGAGGCGATGCCGACAAGGCGATTCCCCGTCTGCTCGGTGCGCGCTTCGGGCTTACCCGGCTGGATTGCAACATGCTGGCGGACGGCGACGGCTTGACCTCGCTCACCGTCCAAAGCGGCGAATCGCATCAGCATTACATTCCCTACACCAACCGCCCGATCAAATGGCATACCGACGGCTATTACAACACCCCGGAACGGCAAATTTGGGGACTGCAACTGCATTGCGTGCAAAGCGCCGCGACGGGCGGGGAAAATGCCCTGCTTGACCACGAGATCGCCTATCTGCTGATGCGCGACGAAAACCCGGAATTCATCCGCGCCCTGATGCAGCCGGACGCCATGACCATTCCGGCGCGCGTCGAGGAAGACGGCGTGGCGCGCCCCGATCAGAGCGGGCCGGTTTTCGCGGTGCATCCGCAAAGCGGCGACCTGCACATGCGCTACACCGCGCGCACCCGCAGCATCGTATGGAAGCAGGATGAAGCGACCCTGGCGGCGGTGGCGTTTCTGGAAAAGCTGCTGGCCAGCGATCTACCCTACATCTACCGCGCCAAGCTGGAGCCCGGCATGGGGCTGATCTGCAACAACGTCCTGCACGACCGCGCCGGCTTTAGCGACGAGGAGGGGCGCAAGCGCCTGCTTTACCGGGCGCGCTACTACGATCGCATCGCGGGAACGGGGGTGGCGGAGGTTTATACCGGATTGCTTGTTTGAACCACGGGGAACGCGGGGGAAACAGCAGGGCGAAAGGATTTGCCGCGCGGGGTATGAAACCTACGGAAATAGGCTCTAAGCTCCCCCGTGCCCCCCGTGGTTGAGTCGTGTTTTTCCGAGTTTTAAGCCGAGAAGACCGACTTCCTGCCGGTCAGATTTTGTAGGTCGGGTCGCTGACCCGACGATCAGGCCAGCGGCCTGACCTACAAGTTCAATGCGGGCGGGAAACTTGTGTGGATGCCCATGCCCCGGGATGGGGCGGGAGAATCAGGCCGAGAAAACCGACTTCCTGCCGGTCAGCAGGTATTCCAGCAACTCTCGCACCGGGCGGATGGCGCTGCCGAAAGGCAGGCTTTCCGAGCCGCGGAAAAATAAGCCCTTGTTGACGTCGCCGCGCAATGCGGCGGCCAGTTGGGAGTCGATGCAGAACTGTCCCATTTTCGATACGCCGTCGCGCAGCCCGCAATCCGACAGGCAATCCAGCACCGCCGCGCACTTGGCGCGCACCGGGTCGGCGAAGGCCATCAGCTTGCTTTCGCGGTTGAGGTAGTTCTTCAGCCACGGCGTGAGTACCGCGCGCGCCGGCAGGCCGGCGGCGCTCATGAAAGTGACGATGTCCTCGGGCTTGGCCTCGGCCAGCACTTTCTTGAAATTGGGGTGGGCGTCGCCTTCCTCGGTAACGGCGAAGGGCGTGCCGATCTGCACCGCGCTGGCGCCGAGCGCCAGCAGGTCGCGGATTTTCTCGAAGGTGTTGATGCCGCCGGCGGGGATCAGCGGGATGCGCTCGCGCTCGATGCCGAGTTCCTTGAACAGCTTGAACACCCCCTCCAGTACGCCGGGGAAGTCGAAGCGCGGGTCGGTGATGTCTTCCGGCTTGGGTGCGCCGAGATGGCCGCCGGCATAACGCGGATGCTCGATGACGATGGCGTCGGGGAGCTTCTGCTTGCGCATCCATTTCTTCAGCACCACGTTGATGCCGCGCACGTCGGAGAGGATCGGGATCAGCGCGACGTTGGGGTAGCCTTCCGCCATTTCCGGCAGGTCGAAGGGCAGGCCGGCGCCCATCACGATGGCGTCTGCGCCGCTTTCGCAGGCCTGGCGCGCCAGCATGGTGTGTTCGGTGACGGCCTTCATCACGTTGACGGCGATCATTCCGTTGCCTGCGGCGATGTCCTTGGCGGCCTTGATCTCGCGGTCGAGCGCGGTCAGGTTGGCGCTGTCCATCGCCTCCTTGGTTTTCGGATGGGTGGACTGCTCCATCAAGTCGGGGTGGTGGCGGCGCAGGTCGATGCTGGCGATGGTGCCGACCGCTCCTTCCTTCGCCACGGCGCCCGCCAGCTTGTGGGCGGAAACGCCGACGCCCATCCCGCCCTGGACAATGGGAAGCAGGGTTTTACCCTTGAGCTTGAGGAGCGGAAGATCGGTGTGCAGCATCAAATTTCCTTAGCGGTGGCTGGCGTAATCGGCGAATGTTCGAACAGGACGTGCCCGACCTTTACCTCGGTCGGGAGTGCGGGAGGGCATCCAGGCTTCCTGACTGAAAAAAGGTTGTCATTCTACCTGAATCCTCGCGGAATATGTAAGAGCGGCAAGCAGTTGGGCGATGAACCAGGCCAGCCCCAGCCCCGCCAGCGGAACACCGGCGCGCCAGCCGGCGGCGGCGGCGATTCCTCCCCCCATGAACAGCAGGGCGCGGATGCCGCTCCAGCGCCCCAGGCGCTGCCGCGTTTCGCCGTGCCACGGGGTTTGCGCGCCGGGGCGCAGCCACAGCGGCAACAACTGGCTGACCGCGCCCGTGACCAGGGGCAGCAGGAATGCCAGGATGAACATATGTCCCGCGCCGCCGGCCTGGATATGGCCGGCGGCGTGCAGCGCGCCGGCCAGCAACGCCAGCGTCAGCCCGAGCGCCGCCGCCGCGAGAGACGGCACGGCGCCGTGCCAGGCGAAAATCTCGGCGGGGTAGAGTTTCAGCCAGGCGGCCAGCATCCGGTAGAGGGGGAGCAGCCATAGCGCCAGCCCGGCCCATGCCAATCCGGGAATGGCGGCCGCGCCCACGGCGACCGACAGGGTGGCGGCGAGGGCGAAACGGAGGTCTTGGCGCAGGCGTCCGGCCACTTGCGCATCCCCGCGTCCGGCGGCGGTCGGCAGCAGCACCTGCACGGTGCCGACGGCGGTGAGGCCGATCAGGCCGAGAAGGTTGAGGTGCAGGTGGAGGCGTTTCAGGGCGAGGCTGTGTTCCGGCCAGGGATGCATGGCCAATACCGCCAGCAGCGCCAGCATCAGGCAGGCCAGCGCCGCGAGATACCAGTTCAGGCTGGGGTGCGGCGATCCCAGGGTTTGCCTGCCGCGCCGCCACATCCAGACGGCCAGCGTTGCGGCGGCGGCAAGCGCCGAAATGGCGGCGAGATTCCTGCCGGCAACGAGAAATCCGGGGAAAAGAAACGCCAGCGTCGCCAGGATGCCGCCGCCTTGCGCCAGCCATGGAAGCAGGCGGATGGGCGGCGCCGGCGCGGCGCTGCGCGTCAGCACCGGGGCGAAATGGAGCATGGCGCCCAGGATCAGGGGCATCATCCCGGCCGCCAGCGCCAGATGGATGTGGGCGGCGGGGGGAAGGGGGATCAGCCAGCCCAGCGCCAGCGCGCCGGCAATGCTGCTCAGCGCTGCGGCCACCAGGAATGTCAACCGTTCCCCCATCGCCGGAAGGCGCGGTTACGTGCGGGTGAAGTCGATCACGATGCCGCCCGGCTCACGCTGCACGTAGGCAATGGCGATGCCATCGCCGTAGCGTTCCTGCAATTGGGCGAGCAGCGGCAGCGGATCGTGGTCGTTGACGAAACGCATGGTCTCGCCGGGATGGAGCGAATCGAGCGCGCCGAAGATGGCGGCATGGCGAAAGCGCTTGGCGACGCCGCGGGCGTCGAACGGATAACGCATGTCGGGGGAAATGATGTTGGCGCACGAGTGAGACATGAAAACTCCTGAAATGGGGTTGAAAAAAATACCAGACTATTTTAATTGGTTATTGATCTAAAAACAAGTGGGGGGATTGCTTGTTTTGATTAGGGGGCGATTTTACCCAGCGAGACGCGCTCGATGCCGGCCAGGTCGGCGTTGCTGGTGACCGAGACGAACCTCGCGCGCTCCAGCAGGGCGCGGCAGGCGGCGGCCTGATCGTAACCGTGCTCGAACAGCAGCCAGCCGCCGGGGGCGAGATGGGACGGCGCACCGGCGATGATGGCGCGGATGTCGTCCAGCCCATCCGCGCCGGACGCCAGCGCGCCGACCGGCTCGAAGCGCAGGTCGCCCTGCGTGAGATGGGGGTCGCCGGCGGCGACATAGGGCGGGTTGGAAACGATCAGGTCGAATTTTTCATGCGTCGGCAGCGCGGCGAACCATGCGCCTTGCAGGAAACGGATATTCGGGACGGCGAGGCGCCGAGCGTTTTCCCGCGCCACATCCAGCGCCGCCGGGGAAATGTCGGCGGCGTCGACCATGGTTTGCGGGCGCTGGGCGGCGATGGCCAGCGCCACGGCGCCGCTGCCAGTGCCGAGGTCGAGCACCCGCGCCGGACTATCCTGCGGCAAACGGGCTAAAGCCAGTTCCACCAGCAGTTCGGTTTCGGGGCGCGGGATCAGCACGGCAGGCGTGACCTTGAAGGCCATTCCATAAAACTCCCGTTCGCCCAGGATGTAGGCGACCGGCTCGCCGGCGAGCCGACGACCGAGCAATTCCCGGAAAGCGGCGGCCTGGGGTGGGGTGAGCGGGTCGCGGTCATGGGCGATCAGCCAGGCGCGGCTACGCCCAAGGGATTTGCCGAGGAGGATTTGCGCTTCCAGACGGGCTTCGCGAGGATCGAGAGCGAGTGCGGCGCTAATGGAGTCCGCTCCGTGGCGGTGCAAGTCGGCTAGTTTCATCTATAGGTGTTGTGAAGAGGCCTTGCTTACGGCGGTGTAATGAACACCCCATAGACGTCGCCGACTTGAGAGGGGCCGCCGCTCCCCATCGCTATGCCGCTACTTATGCCGACAAAGGTTTTACCGTTGAAGGATATTACCCCGCCCATCTGGTTGCCGGCATCAGCGCTGACCGTGATCTTGTTGCCGACAAGGGCGCCATTCTTGCTGATGTATTGGCCGTAAACATCCCAGCATGTGCCTTCGCCGGCATCACAGGCGGCATTGCCGTTGGCATCGTTTTTCGCGTCTATCCAAACGGCCAGGTAGTTGGCGCCGTCAAAATCCAGGGTCGGAATTATTTGCGCACCGGCTTCGGTGACGATGGGGATCACGTTCCCCACCAGAGCGCCACTGGGGCTTATCAACTGGCCGAAGATGTCCCATTCGCGGGTTCCCGTTCCGCCGACCTCGTCATTCCATGCCACTAGGTAGTTGGTGCCGTCGAAGGCCACCGACGGCGGGTTGTCGCTGGATGCCAGGCTGGCGTTGACGGAGATTTCCTGTCCCAGGCTGCCGCTTGGGCTGACGAACCTTCCCCGAACTTCATAACCCGGCGAGGACTCTTGCCAGACTACGAAGAAATTCGTCCCGTCAAAAGCTATGCTGCTGCCGGCGCCCACGCCGTCACTGATGCGGAATTCATTCCCCATGGAGCCGTCGTTGGGCGAGATAATGCGCCCGGCGACATAGCGGTTGTTTACATTCGCACTGTCGATGATTCGAGTGTAGGCAAGCAGGTATTTCCCGCCGCCGTATGCCAGAACCTTTATCCCGTCTTGCCAGATGCCCGCCGTGGTTATGGCAAAAGGCTGCCCTAATGGTGCGCCTGCCGTGCTGATGAATTGGCCGTAAATCATGAATGGGGTGGCGCTGTTTTTAATCCCTTGATCGTTTTCCCATATCATGAGGTACTTGGTTCCATCGAAAGCGACAGCGCTGCAACAGGACTGTCCAGCTTGGCCGATTGCGATGGGAGTGCCTATCTTGACGCCGCTGGACGACATCATCTGGGCGGCAACGGTTGCCGTTTGCGTATCGCTCTCCAGCGATACAAGGTAGTTTGTGCCATCGAAAGCAGCACCCGTTGATGCCCAATTGCTCGCTACGGAAAATCTGTCGCCGAAGGCCGGCGGTTGCGCAGGTTGTACCTGTGGCGTTCCGGCTACCGTATAAATCGCGGCGAACTTCGAGTTGTTTATCATGTCGTTCTGGTCCAACCCATAGCCGACATAGACTTTCGTACCCGGAAAAGCGTTCAGGTTGAGACGGTCGAAGATCGGAACAGTATGGTTTCCCAGCGCGCCAGCGTAATAGGGGGGCGGGAACGAACCGCCACCCCAGGTATTCCAAGCGCCGGCCGCGCTCTTGAAAAACAATACGCCATAAACATTCGCCGCGACATAGATAACCCCCGGCGTGCCGTTATCGCCGGGGGCGACGCCGACATTCGCGGTCAGCGTGAGATTGCCGTCGCCGCCGCTCGGCGATCCGGTGATCGAATATCCCGTGGCATTGAAGCCGTTCTCGGCAATGGCGGGAGTCAGCGGCCAAGCCGTGGAGAAAAACAGCAAAAGCCACCCGGAAATTATTTTGTTCATCAAACCGTATCGCATGACCATTTCCCCCCGTTGGAATTGACGATTGGGTCACATTCCCAATATAGCTGGTGTATAACCACTTTATGGGCCATTTCTTTAATGCGTGGCCCAAATGTACATCAACTGTTTTCTTCGCTCAGGCTGGCCAGCAACTCCGCCTGGTGTTCCGCGAGCAGGGCGTTGACGATGTCGTCGAGGTCGCCTTCCATGATCTGGTCGATCTTGTAGAGGGTGAGGTTGATGCGGTGGTCGGTGACCCGGCCTTGCGGGAAATTGTAGGTGCGGATGCGCTCCGAGCGGTCGCCGCTGCCCACCAGCGATTTGCGGGTGGCGGCGGTTTTGGCGTTTTGCTCGCGCACTTGCACGTCCATGATGCGCGCCGCCAGCACGCTCATCGCCTGCGCCTTGTTCTTGTGTTGCGAGCGGTCGTCCTGGCATTCCACCACGATGCCGGTGGGCAAGTGGGTGATGCGGATCGCCGAATCGGTCTTGTTGATGTGCTGGCCGCCCGCGCCGGAGGCGCGGAAGGTGTCGATGCGCAGGTCGGCGGGGTTGAGCGCGACCTCGGCGATTTCGTCGGCTTCCGGCATGATCGCCACGGTGCAGGCGGAGGTGTGGATGCGCCCCTGGGTTTCGGTCGCCGGCACGCGCTGGACGCGGTGTCCGCCGGACTCGAACTTGAGCTTGGAATAAGCGCCCTGGCCATTGATCTTGGCGATGATTTCCTTATAGCCGCCCAGTTCGGACGGGCTTTCCGAAATGATTTCGACCTGCCAGCGCTGGCGTTCGGCGTAACGGGAATACATGCGGAACAGGTCGCCGGCGAACAGCGCCGATTCGTCGCCGCCGGTGCCGGCGCGGATTTCCAGGAAGATGTTGCGCTCGTCGTTGGGGTCCTTGGGCAGCAGCAGCTTTTGCAGATCGAGTTCGATCTGGGCGATTCTTTCCTTGCCGGCGGCGATTTCCTCTTCGGCGAAGTCGCGCATCTCGGGGTCGCTACGCATGTCCTGCGCGGCGACCACGTCCTGCTCGGCCTGACGGAAGGCGTGATAAAGCTCGACCACCGGGGTGATTTCGGCATGCTCGCGGGTCAGCTTGCGGTAGCTGTCCATGTCGGCAGTGGCGTTTTCGCTGGAGAGCAGCAGGTTAAGCTCGACCAGACGCTCGCTCAGTTGGTCGAGCTTGGCTTGGATGGAGGGCTTCATAAAGTCAGTGTCGAGTTGTTAGCGTTGAGTGTTTAGTGGATGTCGCAATGCGTTAGGTTTGATGAATCATACGCGCAGCGTATTCCACAACTAAACACTAAAAACTCAACACTAAACACTGAATTTCATTCCGGGTGGATATTGAACAGCCGCTGCAACAGCGCTTCGGTTTGGCGGCGGTCGTCGCCGTGGACGTGGTTGAGCGCGTGGCTGGGGGCGTGCAGCAGTTTGTTGGTGAGCGCGCGGCTGAGCAGTTCGACCACGGTGGCGGGGTCCTCGCCGTTGGCGAGCAGGCGCCTGGCGTGGTCCAGTTCGTGGCGGCGGAAGCGCTCGCCCTGGTCGCGCAGGGCGCGGATGGTGGGCACCACGCTGCGGATTTCCATCCATTCCATGAAACAGCCGACCTGGTTTTCGATGATGGTTTCGGCCTCGGCCGCCGCCAGCTTGCGGTTGTCGATGCCGGCTTCGATCACCTGCGACAGGTCGTCCACGGTGTAGAGGAAAACGTCGTCGAGTTCGCCCACTTCCGCCTCGATGTCGCGCGGCACCGCCAGATCGACCATGAACATCGGGCGGTGCTTGCGCAGCTTGACGGTGCGCTCGACCAGCCCCTTGCCGAGGATGGGCAGCGGGCTGGCGGTGGAGGTGATGATGATGTCCTGCTGCGCCAGGTATTCGGGCAGCTCGTTGAGGGTGATCGCCTCGCCGTGGAAGCGCTGCGCCAGCGCGCGGGCGCGTTCCACCGTGCGGTTGGCGACGGTGATGTGCCTGGGGTGCTGGGCGGCGAAATGGCTGGCGCACAGCTCGATCATTTCGCCGGCGCCGATGAACAGCACGTTCTGCTCGGCCAGGCTGGGGAAAATCCGTTCCGCCAGCCGTACCGCCGCCGCCGCCATGGATACGCTGTTGGCGCCGATCTCGGTCTGGGTGCGGACTTCCTTGGCGACCGAGAAGGTGCGCTGGAACAGCTTGTGCAGCAGGGTGCCGAGGGTGCCGGCGCGCTCGGCGGTGCCGACCGCCTGCTTGAGCTGGCCGAGAATCTGGGTTTCGCCCAGCACCATCGAATCGAGGCCGCTGGCGACGCGGAAAGCGTGCTTGACCGCCTGTTCCTGCGGCAGGGTGTAAAGATACGGGTCGATCGCCGCGCGCTGGAGGTTATGGTAGTTCGCCAGCCAGTCCACCGCCTGTTGCGGTTCCTGGGTGTTGCAGTAGATTTCGGTGCGGTTGCAGGTGGAAAGGATCGCCGCTTCCCTCACCGGGTGCTTGCCGACGAAATCGTGCAGCGCCTGCTCCAATGTCTCGGTGTGGAACGCCACCTTCTCCCGGATGGACACGGGGGCGGTCTGGTGGTTGATGCCGAATGTGAAAAGCTGCATGGCGCGCCGGGACAACGAATCCGAAAAGCAGAAAAAAGTTCGTCATTATCCCAGATTATCCATTAGGGCGCGAGATGATGAAGCCTTCGCCGCCGACAACCGGATTCCCGCCCGGAGCTAATCCGGGATTTGCCGGCGTCCGGCAGGGATTTTGCCCAATTCTGTTTCCGCGAAGAAAATTCCCCTATGTTCAGAATATGAAAAAAATGATAGTTTGGCGAATTGAATGACAAATGGATATTTCCGCCCCGCATCGCGGACGGAAAATACCAGGGACGACAAAGGGCTAACCCGTTCGCAAGGCGGGGATGCAAGGTTACCGGTCTGGCGGGCGCAAGCTTCGTGACGGGGGGCGGTTCGCCAGTCTTTAATGATTAAGGCGCAACCGGGCTTCTCCCGTGGTAATTCCGGGGTTGGCTGGGGAGAGCATGAAAAAGGTTTCGCGTTCCGATCTCAAACTGGGAGAGCCGCTTCCCTTTTCGATCCATGACGCGGATGGACGCTTGCTGCTGCGCAAGGGGATTGTCCTGACGATTCCCGAGCATATCGACAAACTGGTTTCGCGCGGCGTTCTCATGGACAGCGAAAGGAGCGACGGCTCCTCCGGGCAGTCCGCCGCCGCGGCCGCCGCGGCTTCCGCAGCGCGCCATTCCCCCAATCCGCCGGTGGAGGAGCCGCCGGTATTCGACCGGATGGCCGGGCTGGCGCTCAATCTCAAGCATATTTTCACCACCGCCCTGAAGGCGCCGGAGCAGATCGACCTGCCGTCCCGCATCAAGAATCTCGCGTCCTCCATCCAGGCGCTCTGCCAGGAAGACCTCGACAGCGCGCTGGCCGCCCCCTACCTGGATTTTCATAATCCCTACATCATCGTCCATCAGATCATGGGCGCCATCCTTACCGAAGTGATTGCCGTGCGCAAGGGCTTGAGTCCCATGGAGCGGCTGCCATATGTGTGCGCCGCGCTGACCCGCGACATCGGCCAGTTGAGCATCCAGAGCGAACTCGACAAATGCGAGGGGCCGCTGCCCGCGCCGCTCAAGGAGGCGATGCTGGGACATACGCTGCGCGGGGTGGAGATACTGAGCGGCGCGGGCGTGAGCGACAAAGTCTGGCTGCATTCCGTGCGCCAGCACCACGAGCGCTTCGATGGCAGCGGCTATCCGCATAAACTCGGGGGGGACGGCATCACCTGGGGCGGAGGGGTGCTGGCGATCACCGATACCTATAGCGCAATGACCAAGCCGCGGCCGTATCGCGGCGGCAAGGCGCATTTCCCGCAGAATGCCTTGCGCGACATGTACATGAGCAAGGATTCCGCGCTGGACGGTGAGTTGATCCAGTTGCTAATCAAGGAAATCGGCATGCTGCCGCCGGGTTCCATCGTCCGGCTGAAAAACGGCGAAATCGCCGTGGTCAAGAACCGCACCATCAAATCCGCCGAGGCGACCGCCTACAGCGTCTACGACCAGAAAGGCATGCCGCTGTTCTCGCCGCTGCGCCGCGAAACCCAGGCTCCCGAATTCGAGATAACCGGAATGGTGGCATTCGAGGAATGCCGTTCCGCCGCGGTGACGATCAAGCGGTTGTGGATAAAGTGAGCGCCGGGGGCAATCCAACAATGACAAGGGGGGCGAGAGGAAAATCATGGAAATGAATCACTCCGAACTGGAGCGGGAGGCCGCGTCCGGCGGCTGGAATTGGAAGAATTTCCTGTCGGTAAAGAACGGCGTCTCGATCGGCATCGTTTTCGTCACCCTGATGATGATCGCGGGCGGCGTGCTCGGCATCGGCGGTCTGCGTCTTTCCAGCCAGGCCATGCACACCCTCTACTATGAAGAAATGGAGCCGGTGCGCGCCATCGGCCGCATCAATTTCCTGATGGCCGACAACCGGGCGCAGATCGCGCTGGCGCTGCATCACAATCCCGCCATCCATGACCCTGGCGAATTCGACCATTCCCTGGCGACGCATCTGGCGATAATGGAAAAGAACCGCAAGGAAATCGACGTATTGTGGGAAAGCCTCGGCAAGACGCCGCGCAGCGGCGAAGAGAGCCGCCTCACCGGCGAATACTGGGAAGCGCGCACACGCTACGTCGCCGATGGCTTGATGCCGGCCAAGGCGGCGCTCGAACAGGGCGACTACGCCGCGGCGGAGCAGCGCCTGCTGAAACACGTCAACCCCTTGTACCGCGATGCGAACTTGAAGGTGGAGGCATTGCTCAAGCACCTCACCGCCAAGGCGGAACGCAACTTCCTCGAAGTCGCCGAACGTAACGGCAACATCGCCATTCTGGCGGCCTCCGGGGTGGCGTTCGGCATCCTGGCGGTCATGGTGTCGGGATTTTTCTTTTTCCGCGGCACGGTAGCGCCGTTGCAGAACTCGATCACCGCCCTGGAGCGCATCAGCGAGGGCAATCTCTCCGACACCATCGACCCGTCGGGTTACGGCGAACCGGGGCGGGTCATGGCGGCCGTGGCGGTCATGCAGATCAACCTGAAAGCGATGATGGACGAAATCCGCCGCTCGTCCGGCGCCATCCACGAACAGTGCCGCCGTCTCAATCACACCATGATGAATCTCGCGCAGCATTCCGAGGAACAGCATGACCGCGTCTACCAGGCGCTCGACAGCATCGAGCGCTCATGTAACGATCTGGCGAAGCTGGCGCGGGATGCCGAGGCGGTGGCGCACGTGGCCGAAAACTCGGAAAGCCTGATCGCGGAAATCCTGGACGGCTGCCTGCCCGTTCCCGGCGAAACGGCGCCGCCGGAGCAGGAGCGCGGGGAGGAGGCGGCGCTGCGGCGCATCGACGGCGAGAGCGTCATCCTGGGCAACCGCGGGCTGACCCAGATGTCGCGGGAATTGGCCGGCGCGGCGCGCATCGAGGCGTTTTCCGCCGAGGAAACCGCCTCCCAAATGAACCAGATAGCCGCGCTGATCGTCGATAACCGGGGAGAAGTCCAGGGCGCATGGGCGGCCTCGCAGCAATTGGAGCAGGCCGCCCGCGAACTGGACAAGATGGTGAAAAACTTCGAGTGACGGCGATAGGTTGCTAAAAAACTCGGCCAGCCACGGATGAACTGTTTTTTCCGAGTTCAACCCGGATTATCCATTAGGCGGCTCTTCGAGGCTGCGCGAGCGCTGGCGGACAGTTTGCGGTCATTTCCGCCGCTTGTTCGTCGTCCATGGAACAGCATAGCCATGAACGCCTCGCAAGCGACGAAACCGCCTCACAAACTGTCTCGCCATCATCTCGCGCCCTAATGGATAATCTGGGTTGATTTCAGCGCACGCCGGTGCTAGCTTGACGATGTAGGCCGAAAACAGACTCCACGCGGAGGGCAGCCATGCAAAAGCGCCAGACTTTGGAAGAATACCTCGAATTGCGCGGCATCGGCCGCCGCGAATTCCTGCGTTATTGCGCCGCCACCGCCGCCGCGCTGGCCTTGCCGCCGTCGCAGGCATCCGCCATCGCCGCCGCGCTGGGGCAGGCCAAGCGCCCCTCGGTGATCTGGCTGTCGTTCCAGGAATGCACCGGCTGCACCGAATCCCTCAGCCGTTCCCACTCGCCCACCCTCGAAGGGCTGATTTTCGATTTCATCTCGCTCGACTACCACCATACCTTGCAGGCGGCTTCCGGCGAAGCGGCGGAAGCCGCGCGGGAAAGCGCGATGCGAGAATTTTACGGCGACTACCTGCTGATCGTCGATGGCTCGATTCCCCTGAAGGACGGCGGGGTGTATTCCACCATCGCCGGGATGTCCAACCTCGATATGCTGACCGATGCCGCCAAGGGCGCGGCGGCCATCGTCGCCGTGGGTTCCTGCGCGGCGTTCGGCGGGCTGCCGGCGGCGCAGCCCAACCCCACCGGCGCGGCGGCGGTGCGCGAAATCGTCAAGGACAAGCCGGTGGTCAACGTACCCGGCTGCCCGCCGATTCCCGTGGCGATCAGCGGCGTGCTCGTTCATTATCTGACTTTCGGCGCGCTGCCGGAACTCGACGCCCTCGGACGTCCCAAGGCGTTCTATGGCGAGACCATCCACGACCGCTGCTACCGCCGTCCCTTCTACGACCAGGGCAAGTTCGCCAAGAGCTTCGACGACGAGGGCGCGCGCAACGGCTGGTGCCTGTTCGAACTGGGCTGCAAGGGGCCGACCACCTACAACGTCTGCGCCACCGCCAAATGGAACCAGGGCGTGAGCTTCCCCATCGAATCCGGCCATGGTTGCCTGGGCTGTTCCGAGCCGCGCTTCTGGGACGGCGGGAGTTTCTATCATCCTCTGTCGGCGCCCATCGGCAACGTGGGCAAGGTGGCGCTGGGCGCGGCGGCGGTTGGCGTGGCTGCGGGAGCGGCCATGGCGCTCCATAACCGCACCGTGAAATCGCAGGCGCAGGCCTCGCACCGCAAGGCGACGGTGGACGATCTGGAGCAAGAACCATGAGCGAGATGGAACTGCTGATCTGGGCGCGCGGCGGCGGCTTTCAGTGGGCGCTGGCGGTGTTCTGCTTCGGTGTGGCGCTACGTATCCTTGAACTGTTCAGCCTTGGCCGGAAGCCGGATTTCTCGCAAGCCAGGACTAACTCACCGGGCTCCGGCTGGCGCACCGTGCTGTCGCGTTCCCTGCCGCAGCCCTCGGTGTGGCGGCGTGCCCCGGCGACGCACATCCTGGGCTACGTGTTCCATGTTGGCCTGCTGATCTGCGTGGCGTTTTTTCTGCCGCATATCCAGTTGGTGCGCAACACTCTCGGTGTTTCCTGGCCGGGACTGCCCACCCCGCTGGTGGACGCGGTGGCGCTGATAACTATCGCGGCGCTGGTGCTGGTTTTCATCCAGCGCCTGCGCGACCCGGTGAAACGCTTTCTTTCCGGCTTCGAGGACTGGTTCACGCTGGCGCTTACTCTCCTGCCGATGCTCAGCGGCTACCTGGCCTTCCACCACCAGTTGCTGTCCTACACCCTGATGCTGGCGCTGCACATCCTCAGCGCCGAACTGCTGCTGGTCTTCATGCCTTTCACCAAGCTGGCGCATGCCGGCACACTGTTCGTAGCGCGCTGGTACAACGGGGACATATCGGGACGAAAGGGTGTTGCCTCATGAGTGCCTCCTTCGAGCGCGCCTACAACATCTTCAAAGAGGTCATCGACGCCCCCATCGCCAGCTTTTTTTCCAGTTGCGTGCATTGCGGGTTGTGCGCCGAAGCCTGCCTGTTCTACACCGAGACCGGCGACCCGAAATACACCCCTATCCACAAGCTGGAACCGCTGCGCAAGGTGTGGCGGAGCGAATACACGCTGACCGGCAAGCTGTCGTCGCTGCTCGGGTTGTCCAAACCGCTCAAGGACGATGAACTGGCCGAATGGAGCGAGCTGGTCTACGACAGTTGCACCCTGTGCGGGCGCTGCTCGATGGTGTGCCCGGTGGGCAACGACATCGCCTACATGGTGCGCAAGACCCGCGAGGGCATGGCCATCGCCGGCCACGCGCCGGAGGGCGTGGTCGCCGCCACCCAGCGCACCATGCGCATCGGCAGCCCGATGGGGGTGAAGCTGGCCGCGCTGCAAACCCAGATACGCGCCCAGGAAGCGGAAACCGGCCTGACCATTCCCATAGACCGGGAAGGCGCCGACTACCTGGCGCTGCTGTCGTCGATGGAAATCATCAATTTTCCCGAATATCTCGGCGCCCTGGCGCGCATCTTCAAGCAGGCCGGGGTGTCGTGGACGCTCTCCTCGGAAGCCTTCGAGGCCACCAACAGCGGCATCCAGATCGGCGTTTCCGACATCGCCGGGGACATCGTGCGGCGCATCGTCGATACCGCCGAGAAACTCCGGGTGAAATACGTCATCAGCCCCGAATGCGGCCACGCCTTCACCGCGCTGCGCTGGGAAGGTCCCAACCTGATCGGCAGGCCCTATGCCTTCGGGGTGGTGCACATTCTTGAACTGCTCGACCAGTTGCGCGCCGAGGGGCGTTTGAAAACACGCGGCCAGACGCAGGAAGCGCTCACCTTTCACGACCCCTGCCAGATCGTCCGGCGCGGCGGCGTGGTCGAGCAGCCGCGGCGCTTGCTCGATCAGGTGGCGGCCGATTTCCGCGAAATGGAAGACGCCGGGGTGATGAACTGGTGCTGCGGCGGCGGTGGCGGGGTGAGCGCCAACCCCCGCGCCGAGGCGCTGCGCATCAAGGTATTCAAGCGCAAGAAAGACCAGGTCGAGGCGCTCGGCGTGCAGACCTTGGTCACCGCCTGCGCCAACTGCCGCATCGTCATCGAGGAAGGGCTGGAAGCCTGGAATAGCGAACTCAAGGTCATCGGTTTGACCGAACTGGTGGCGGAATACCTGGACGAATGATTAACCACGGGGAACGCGGGGAAAACCAAAAGCACTGTTTTACCCCCGTGTTCCCCGTGGTTCGATAATTTTAGGATAACGACATGAGCAGAATCGTCATCGACCCCGTCACCCGCATCGAGGGACACCTGCGCATCGAGGCGGAAACCGACAACGCCGGCGTGGTCACCTCCGCAGCCAGCAGCGGCACCATGGTGCGCGGGCTGGAGATCATCCTCAAGGGGCGCGACCCACGCGATGCCTGGGCCTTCGCCCAGCGCATCTGCGGGGTGTGCACGCTGGTGCACGGCATCGCTTCGGTGCGGGCGGTGGAGGATGCGTTGAAATATCCCATCCCGCCCAACGCCCAGTTGATCCGCAACCTGATGATCGCGGCGCAGTTCGTCCACGACCACGTGATGCACTTCTACCACCTCCACGCGCTCGACTGGGTGGACGTGGTGTCCGCGCTGAAGGCCGATCCCAAGCGCACTTCGGAACTGGCGCAGTCCATCAGCAGCTACGCCAAATCCTCGCCCGGCTACTTCGCCGAGGTGCAGAAAAAGCTCAAGAAATTCGTCGAGGCCGGCCAGCTCGGCATCTTCGGCAACGGCTACTGGGGGCATTCCGCCTACAGGCTGCCGCCCGAAGCCAACTTGATGGCGGTGGCGCATTACCTCGATGCCCTGGCCTGGCAGCGCGAGGTGGTCAAGCTGCACACGATTTTCGGCGGCAAGAATCCGCACCCCAATTTCCTGGTGGGCGGGGTGCCGTGCGCCATCAGCGTCCATCCCGGCCCTGAAAGCCAGGGCAAGGGCGGCGGCCAGTCAGCCACCGCGCTCAACCTCACCGGGCTGGAACAGGTGCGCGCCATCATCGCCCAGATGCGCGAATTCGTCGACCAGGTGTACCTGCCGGATACCCTGGCCATCGCCGGTTTCTACAAGGACTGGTTCAAGCGCGGCGAGGGCGTGGGCAACTTCATGACCTACGGCGATTTCCCGGAAAAAGACATGGAAGGCCTGCTGATTCCCGCAGGGGTGATCCTCGACCGCAAGCTCGACCGCATCCACGAAATCGACCTCGCCGCCGCCGACCAGGTGCAGGAATTCGTCAGCCACGCCTGGTACGACTACAGCGTGGGCAAGGAGCAGGGGCTGCATCCCTATAAGGGTGAGACAAAACTCAACTACACCGGCCCCAAGCCGCCCTACCAGCACCTCGATCCGCAACAGCCCTACTCCTGGCTCAAGGCGCCGCGCTGGAAAGGCCACCCGGTGGAAGTCGGCCCGCTGGCGCGTGTCCTGATGCTGTATGCCCAAGGGCATGAGCCGACCCGCGAACTGGCCGGCATGGCGCTGAAAAAGCTAGACCTGCCGCTGGAAGCGCTCTATTCCACCCTCGGCCGCACCGCCGCGCGCACCCTGGAAACCAAGGTCATCGCCGACGCCATGCCGGGCTGGTTCGATGCGCTGATGGCCAACATCAAGGCGGGCGACCTGCGCACCCACAACGACACCCTCTGGGAACCCTCGTCCTGGCCCAGGAAGGCGCAGGGCGTCGGCTTCATGGAAGCGCCGCGCGGCGGCCTGGCGCACTGGATCGTCATCGAGGACGGCCAGATCGCCAACTACCAGGCGGTGGTGCCCAGCACCTGGAACGCCGGCCCGCGCGATCCCCAAGGCCGGATCGGCCCCTACGAAGCGGCGCTGCGAGGACACCCGGTGGCCGACGCCAAACAGCCCATCGAAATCCTGCGCACCGTCCACAGCTTCGACCCGTGCATCGCCTGCGCCGTGCATCTCACCGATGCGCGGGGCAAACGGAGCGGCCCGGTAACGGTCTGAGGCTATTTCATCTCCGCCAGCAGCGACGCGATCATCCTCTCCGCCTGCCCTAGGTAGCCGTCGCCGAACAGGTTGTAGTGGTTGAGGACATGATAGAGGTTGTACAGCGTCTTGCGCACCGCGTAGCCGGGGGGCAGCGGCCAGGCTTCGCGGTAGGCTGCGTGGAAGGCCGGCGGGAAGCCGCCGAACAGCTCGGTCATGGCGAGGTCGGCCTCGCGGTCGCCGTAGTACACCGCCGGGTCGAAAATCACCGGGGCGCCGCTTTCGTCATAGGCGGCGTTGCCGCCCCACAGGTCGCCGTGCAGTAGCGATGGAACCGGGCGGTAATCCTTGAAAAATTCCGGCAGGCGGTCGAACAGCTTTTCTCCTTCGTGCAGCAGCTTTCCGCCCGCACCGTTCTTCACCGCCAGCGCCAACTGGTAGCCGAGTCGCCGCTCGCGCCAGAATTCCACCCAACTGTCGTTCCAGTCGTTGTTTTGCGGCGTCGCGCCGATGGTGTTGTCGCGCTTCCAGCCGAATCGCTCCGCGCCGTTGCGGTGCAGAGCGGCAAGCTGGGCGCCGAGGCGTTCCGCGCCGCCGCGCCCGCCGCCGCCGAATTCGATGTGCTCCAGCACCAGGAAGGCGCTGCCGCCGGCGCTGCCCGAACAGACCGGGCGGGGCACGCGGATCGCCCCAACTTGCGCCAGTTCGGCCAGGCCGTCCGCCTCCGCCTCAAACATCGGCAACCGGTCGGCGCGGTTGGTCTTGACGAAATAGCGCCACCCGCCGCCTTCGACGACATAGGCCTGGTTGATGCAGCCGCCGCCCGCGCCGTGCCGCGCCGAAATGGCGAAGGGCGCGCCGCTGGCGGCGGCGATTTCACGGGCGACGGTGCTCCATAAATCCATGTCCGGCATGCGTTTGATTGATCCTGGAAAAAACAGTTTAGCCACGGATTGACATGGATAATCACGGATTATCAATACCCTGCAAAGCGCACGCCTTACGCCCGCCGGGTGATCGGTAAATCTTTGTCAGACCGATGTCTTAATCAGTGTCCATCCGTGTTTATCCGTGGCTAACTGAGTTTTTGGGTTTGTTGCGCAATATATTGATTTTAATCTAAATATTCTTGCCTTGCCGTTGCCCGGCGTCTGAGGGCAATGCGTGGCATGCGCGTGAAAAATGACTGTATTGGCAAGGTTATGAAAATAATATAAATTTGGCTGCCAGGTCGCAACTCCGGTTAGGGATTACCCGCACACGATGGAACCATCCGCTACCACGATCAGCAATCCCGATCCTTATTACCTCAAGAGCGTCGCCGCCCTGAGCGAAAGCGTGGAGGTCGTCAGCAGCGAGGATGTCTATTCCCAGCACGGCATCAAGCTGATAAACAAGGACACCCGCCTCGACGAAAGTTTGTACGATCGCCTGGTGCATCACAAGCTGGCCGCTCCGCCGATCGACCGCAGTTTGGCCGTCAAGGAAGGGGTTACGCCGCACAGCTTGGCTTTCGACGCGGTGCGGCTGATCGACCGGGATGCCGAACTGGGACGCATGGCCAACGCCCTGCCCGATGCCTTGCTGTTGCGCAACGCCTTGGCGCAGATCGTCCTTGTCCCGCCGCTCGCCTTCAAGCTCACCCTGGCCAGGGAAAGCCGCCCCGAGCTTTACCAGCACAGCATCCGTGTTGCGCTCATCAGTCTTTACCTGGGCGCCTGCGTCCACCTCAGGCCGGCGGAAATGGCCGTCCTGGCCACGGCGGCGATTTTCCACGATCTCGGCGAACTGCATATCGACGCCGCCCTGCTCGATCGCGCGCATACGTTAAGCGAGCAAGAGCGCCAGCACATCTACGCGCACCCGGTAATCGCCCACCTGATCCTCAAGGAATATCCCGAATATCATCCCCATGTCAGCAGGGTCGTGCTGGAACACCACGAGCGGCTCGACGGCAGCGGCTACCCGCGCAGCCTCAAGGGAAATAAAATTTCCCCACTCGGCCAGATATTGGCGGTGGCCGAGGTGGCCGGCAGTTTGTGCGGCAGCGGGCGCTCGGTCAATTCCTGCGCGCAGGTCGAGATCATCCTCAAGCTCAACGCGGAACAGTTTCGCGCCGACCTGGCGGGATACCTGTCCGCCATTATGCGGCGGGGGGCGGTCTATGTCGCGTCGGAAAGAAACACCGATGTGGCGGCGATTCGCACCCGGCTGGAAACGATTGCCGCTATCCTGGCGGATTGGAGCCAAACGCCTGCGCCACGCCATGGCGCGCCATGGCAGGAGTGCCTGGCGTATGCCCATGAGCGTTTGGCCAATCTGGAAAAGGCGCTGTTCGACGCCGGATACCATTCGGCGGGGCAATCCGCCCTCACCGACGGCATCGAGGAAGACCCGGCCACTCTCACCGAGCTTGATCTCCTGGTGCGCGAAAGCGGCTGGCAGTTAAACGACACCCTTCACGAAATCCGGCGCCGCTGGCCTGGCCTCGCCGCCGAGGCCGACCCCGCCGCCGCAGCCTTGCTGGCTTGGGCAGACAAGGCCGAACGGATGCTGCGCGGCGGCTAGCAGCCCGTCAGTGCCTGGCGTAGGTGCTGGTCTTGCCGTCCGGCGCGACCAGCAGGACATTGTAGGCTTCGCGGATCGGCTCGCGCATGCTGTCTTGCGCCAGCACCGTGCAGCCGGCCTCGCAGTGGGATTCCGTCGATTCGAAGCCCGGCGCGCCGGCGGGCAGCCCCGGCACCGCGAGGCCGCGCGCCTTGGGCTTCTCCTTGAGCAGCAGCTTGATGTCGTCGGCCGGGACGTGGCCTTCGATGAAGTATTTGCCCACCGTGGCGGTGAGCACCGACTCCACCGCCGCCGGCACCTTGAGGCGGCGCTTGACGGCGGCCATATCGGCGGTTCCCCTGAAGGTCGCCTCGAAACCGTTTTGTCTGAGGTGATCCATCCACTCGGCGCACGCCAGGCATATCTCCGGCCCATAGACCACCACGGAAGGCAGTTTCCCGGCTTCCGCCGCGTGCGCGCCAGACGACGCCAGCAGCGCGGCGGCCAATACGGCATGTTTCAACATTGGCGGACTCCCGGCGCTTGCTTATTTCGCCATCCGGTTGATATCGAGGGTGCTGCCCTGCTCGCATTTTCCGCCGCCCTTGCAGCCCTTCAGCACCCACAGGGAAATCAGTCCGGCGATCTCGTCGGCGCGCGATTTGCGCGCCAGCATCAGCGCGGTGCGTCCCGACGAGGATTGGGCATGGACATCGGCGCCCGCCTCGAGCAAGGCTTTCGCGTTCTCGATGCGGTTGGCGTAGGCCGCCATATGCAGCGGCGTAGCGCCATCCGCGTCCTCGGCATCGACGTTCGCCCCCGCCGCCAGCAAGACCTTGAGGGGGCCGATATCCGGGTTGGTGGCGGCAAAGTGCAGCGGCGTGCTGCCCAGCCCGGTGCGCGCGTCGCGCATCGCCGGATTTTGCTTGATGATCTGCGCCACGCTCTTGCCGTTGCCCATGCGGGCGGCATCGTGTATCAACTGGTCGTTTTGCCCAAGCGTTTGCTGCGCCTGGCTGGGCGAGACCACGGCGGCAAACGCCAGCATGGCGGCAAGCCGGCGGGCCGGGGAAAAATTCGCGGATTTCACTATTGTCACCTCCTTCAGGGCAAGACGATGTTTCACCGGAGAAGTTCAAGCTGTCCGGCGGGTCGAACCGGCGCCATCATAACCCGAACGCCGGAACATCGGGTCAACGGTTCGCGGATTCATTCACGGTACGCCAAAAACTCCGCGAACATCCCCTTCGCCCAGCGGACATCCTCGCCCATCGGATTGGGGTCGTGGGTTTGCTTGACGGTCTGGGCGATCAGGCCGTCGGCGCGCAGCTTGAATTGCGAGTCGATGCGCATCATTTCCTGTGGCTCCATGCTGGTGAGCACATGGCAAATGCTGTCGGGAAGGAGTTTTTCCGGGATGGCGCCCCTGGCGCGGGCGGCGATTTCGCGGGCGGCGATGCGTCCCAGGCGGGCGGCGAGGTGGCCGCCCTTGGGGTAGCGGCCGAAAAGCGGCGAGACTTGGCCGAGCAGGTCGCCGATCAGGAAGATCCGCTCGTCGTCCCCGGCATGCAGATGCAGCGGTTCCGGCTCCACCCAGCCGGTCGGCTTGCCGGCGCCGTCCCCGGCGATCAGGCCGGCTCGCCACGCCAGATCGGCGGCCTGCTGCGGCGGCATGAGGATGGCGTCGGCGAAACGGTAGTCGTCGAGGTCGGTGGAAACCACCTTGTTGTAGGGATCGACCGACTTCACCCTGGCGTGCGGCACGTAGACGATCTGCTCGCGGTAGTGCTCGAAGAAGGGGCGCTTGAATGCCTGCATCAGCGGATTGGGGTCGAGGATCACGAGCCTGCCCTTGATCTTGCGCGACTTGAGCAGCGAGGCAATCACCACCGCCCGTTCGTAGGGCGAGGGCGGGCAGCGGTAGGGCAGCGGCGGCAGGTTCATCACCAGGTCGCCGCCCGCGAAGCTCTCCAGCTTGGCCTTGAGCGCCTGGTGCTCGCCGCCCGGCAGGTAGGCGCAAGGGAAGTTCCGCCGGGTGTGCTCGGCGGCGCGGCCATCGTTGCCGAACCAGGCGGCATAGTCGTAGCGGATGCCGACGGCGAGGACCAGCCAGTCGTAGTCCAGCGCCCCCCGCGCGGTGACCACCCGGCGCCGCTCGCGGTCGATGTCGGACACCTCGGCCTGGATGAAGGTGTAGCCGTAAGCCTGGGCAGCCGGGGCGTATTCGTGGGCGAGGAGTTTTTCGTCCACCAGGCTCGCCAGCCACTTGTTGCTGAGCGGACACGACCAGAAGGAAGGGTTCCTTTCCAGCAGCACGACCTCCAGCTCGGGCGCCAGATCGCGCAGATGGCGCGCCGCGCTCAACCCGCCCCAGCCGCCCCCGACGATCACCACCCGGCGGCCCTTAGCGGGCGGCAGCAACTGCGGCGGCGCCGCCCCGACCAGCGGCGCCGCGATGCCCGGAAAGGCCGCCGCCGCGCCCAGCGCGGCGCTGGCGGCGAGGAAACGGCGGCGGGTGGTGGGAAGGTTGGGCATGGTGCGCCCTATCCGGTATTGATGCGCTTCGTGATGGACGCCGGATTCTGACGGCAGTCCAATACCGCTATGACGGTGATTTCGTCGCCTTGGCGCTCATAGTAGACCGCGAAGGGAAATCGTTTTGCCAGCGCACGGTGCAAGCGGCCATTGGGTTTTGGATGGATTCCGCCGAATAGCGCCAGGGCATCTATTTCCGCGTAAAGACTGTCGAGAAAATAGCTGCCGATACCCTCCTGGCGGCTTTCGTAGAAAGCAAAGCCTTTCAGCAGATCCTCTTCCGCCGAACGGGTGATGCGCACCCGCATCACAGCCCTTCGGTTTGTTTCCGTATGCGTTTCTTGGCGTCTTGCCAAGTGGAAACCGGTTCTTCTCCACTGTCGAGCCGGCTCATCCGCTCGGCCAACACTTCTTCATGCCAAGCCGGCACCTTGGGTTCCCCTGAGGGTTCCCGACAAATCGAGTCCCAGAGGGATTCCATTAATTGAAGCTTCTCGGAAACGGGCAGGGTGGCGATATCGAGGTGGGTCATGGCATTCCTTTGCTTCGGTGCACTGGCGATAATGGAATACTAGCAAAAACAGGTCTGTCTCGTAACAAAATGGCGTGCGTTTGCGAAACGCGTCAATCACTATACGGGCTTACGCCTTCGAATCGCTGGACAAATTGATCGACGACTTTCTGGCCAAAGTCGCCGAAAGGAGAGAAACATGAAACAAGCCTACATCCGCATCGAGCGCGACGAACGCGCGGCGCAAGAGCGCATCCGGCAGGATTTCCTCAGGGCGGTGCACAGCGGGGAGGAACAAGGGGCGCATTTCAGCTTCCAGTCCCCGGCGGCATTGTTTCGCGTGCTGACGCCCAAACGCTGGCAACTGATCGAAAAACTGCAATCCACCGGCCCGACCAGCGCGCGCGGCCTGGCGCGCCTGCTCGGCCGCGACGTCCACCGCGTCCACGACGACGCCCGCGCGCTGATCGAATTCGGCCTCATCGAAAAAACCGCCGAGGGCAAGCTCGCCGTGCCGTTCGAGCGGATACACGCGGAATTCGAAATGGCTGCGGCGGCGTAGTTTGGTAGGTCGGGTTAGGTGCGGGGTTTGCACCGTAACCCGATGTGACGGGAAAATGCATCCTGTCGGGTTACGCTTCGCTAACCCGACCTACGGGCTGCGGTAGTTCACCTACGACGGGGTTCCCCTTTTCCGCCGCCGAGTAGCACAGCCAAGCCGGGGGAAGTCGGCGAGCACTGTCTGAGCGCGAAGCGCGAGTTGCGCAGCCGCCCGGCTTGGCGAGCAACGCAGGGAACCCCCGAAGGGGGCGGCGGAACGGGGTCGCCTTCTTTCGGTTACCTTTCTTGGCGAAACAAGAAAGGTGACCAGCCGCCGGGCTGCCCACGGCTATGTAAACATCAGCGCGTAGCGCACAAAACCGTGGTCTGTCCCCTATTGTTCAGGCCCTATTGATCCATCAGCATTGACAAAACGGGGATCTGGGCGCGCCACATCATAGGGCTCGTACACTTTCTCACCTTCCCGCTTCCATGTGACGTAGCTTTTCCTCCGCAACGTTTCGATAATCGGCTTGGTCTTGCTGAAATCCAACAGTGCATTAGCATTGGGTTTGACAATGTAAGGCCGCGCCAACTGTCTGCAATATTGCTTAAATGTATCCACACTGGAATGGATATAGTGGACCCCTCAGTCAAGACAATATTGAGTCGAGTTTAAGAGGGTAGCCCT
>CAZDIJ010000032.1:0-35007 GCA_964505475.1 uncultured Sulfuricella sp.
GCTTCAATATTGGTTTTACAGCGTGCGTGACTCAATTTAACCGGACACTACTGTTCATAGGCATGTATTAATAAGATGTCATCGAACCATTCCGACCTTCCCCCGCAAGCGGGGGAAGGAGTGGCCGAAGTGGGGAAAACGATCAGGCCGCCATCGCCTTGATGCCGAGGCGCTGGAACAGCGCCTGGTCGTGGCGGGTCGAGGCGTTGCCGGTGGTCAGCAGCTTTTCGCCGTAGAAAATCGAGTTGGCGCCGGCAAGGAAGCACAGCGCCTGCAATTCGTCGCTCATTTCCTGACGCCCGGCTGACAGGCGCACCAGGCTGTTCGGCATGGCGATGCGCGCGCAGGCGATGGTGCGCACGAATTCGAGCGGGTCGAGTTCCGGCGCGCCGGCCAGCGGCGTGCCCTCAACCTGCACCAGCATGTTGATCGGCACCGATTCCGGCGGCGGCTCCAGATTGGCCAGCTGGACGATCAGGGCGGCGCGGTGGGCGCGGGTCTCGCCCATGCCGACGATGCCGCCGCTGCATATCTTCATGCCCACCTTGCGCACCCGTTCCAGGGTTTCGACGCGGTCCTGGTAGGAGTGGGTGGTAACGATCTCTTCGTAGAATTCCTCGGCGGTATCGAGGTTGTGGTTGTAGTAGTCCAGCCCGGCTTCGCGCAACTGGTCGGCCTGGCCTTCCTTGAGCATGCCCAGGGTGACGCAGGTTTCCAGCCCCAGCGCCTTGACCGCGCGGATCATGTCGAGCACCGGCAGCAAGTCCTTCTGGTTCGGCCCGCGCCAGGCGGCGCCCATGCAGAAGCGGGTGGCGCCCTGTTCCTTGGCGGCGGCGGCCTGGGCAACCACGCTTTCGAGGTCGAGCAGTTTTTCCTTGGGAACTTCGGCGTGATGATGGGCAGACTGCGAGCAATAGCCGCAATTCTCCGAGCAGCCGCCAGTCTTGATCGACAGCAGGGTGCTGACCTGCACCGCGTTGGCGTCGAAATGCTCGCGGTGCACCTGCTGGGCGCGGAACAGCAAATCGTTGAACGGCAGCGCGAAGAGCGCCTCGATTTCCGCCGTTTCCCAGCGATGGCGGCTTTCCGCCGCGGTCTTGCCCATGTCCGCCAAATTATTCATCCTAAGTCCCTTATTTTAACCACGGGGAGCACGGGGAAAAAGTCGGGAAATCTCTCGCAACAAGACGACTTCCACCCACCCGCCGGGTGGGTGGAATATTCCTCAATGCTCCACTGAAATGCCATCACCTCCCCGTGTTCCCCGTGGTTGAACTGATCTGTCTTATTCATGCACTTCTAGCTCCACCGTCATATCACTCCAGTTTTCCTTGCCGGCGCGGTAGATGTCCCGCAGCCCCAACGGCACCACCACCAGCACCCCGACCAGATACACTGTCAACCACATGGTGAAGGCGCCGCCCAGCAGCGCCTTCATCTCACTGGTGAAGTTGAGCACCACCACCAGCGAGCCGACCAGCCCGTAGAAACGGTAGCCGGCCCAGCGGTTGTACTCGCCCACCCGCGAATCGGGATGGTGGGCGATCGTGGCGTAGGTAAAGATCGACCCGGCGATCCAGATCGGGATCAGCACCACCGACAGCACCGCGACGATGCTGCCGATGTTGAAAATGCGCGCCGCGAACTTGCATTGCCCGGCGCTGATGATTTTTTCGACTTTTTTCACGCTCATGGAAAACAACTCCCCTTTGGTTTTTTCAAAGGAGGTAATTATCACAGTAAAATGGCCGCCATCATCAAGGATTTACCCCGCCATTGTCAACATTATCGCCAGCACTTTTAAACGGTTGCACAAAAATAACGCAACGGCTGTTTTCCCGGGATTGCGTCCTGTGCGGCGCGCATGCGGAAAACGGCCAGCTATGCGAGCCGTGCCGCGGCACCCTGTCTTACCATGCCGCGCCCGCCTGCCCGGTGTGCGCCTCGCCGACGGCGGGAGACGCCGTCTGCGGGGCATGTCTGAAACATCCGCCCGCCTTCGAACGCACCCTGGCGGCCTTCAGCTATGCCTTTCCCGTCAACGCATTGCTCCACGCCTATAAATATGGCGGCGAGCTAACCCTGCTCGATCTGCTGAGCGAGCCGCTCGCCGCGCGCGCCATCGAACACGCCCTGCCTGACCTGCTCATCCCCATGCCGCTGCACCCGGCGCGCCTCAAGGAACGCGGGTTCAACCAGGCGCGCGAGATCGCCGCGGCGTTGTCCCGCCGCCTCGCCGTCCCGCTGGCCGCGCAAGCCTGCCGCCGCCTCCGCGACACCCCGCCGCAAGCCTCGCTCAAGCTCAAGGAGCGCGCCGCCAATCTGCGCGGCGCCTTCGTCTGCGACCTGCCCATGCACGGCAAGCATGTCGCGCTAATCGACGACGTGATGACCAGCGGCGCCTCGCTCGACGCCCTCGCCCAAGCCGTGCGCCGCCAAGGCGCGGCCGGCGTGGCGGCGTGGGTGGTGGCGCGCACGCCGCCGCATTGACGCATGCCTCGCACAACGAGGCTTCGCCGCCCCAAGCAAGCGCTCCACGGAGCGGTCGGAAAGAATACGGGTTGTTTTCCCGGCACGGCTGGGTAAACTGGAAAATCTCGGGCCAGGTTTTGATATTTCCAGGGGAAGAACGCCATGAAAATCCATGCCATCGCGCTGATGCTCTATCTGGCCGCCGTACCGGCGGCGGCGGATGCCTACAAGTGCAAGAAGCCGGACGGCGGCACCGTCTATCAGGAAGCCCCATGCACGCCGGATGCGGCAGCCGCCAGGCTCGGCCTCAAGGTGCCGGCGGCGCAGCCGCCCGGCCACGGCGACGGCGACCGGCGCGCCCTCAAGGACGCCTATGAATCCCGCATGGCGAGGCGCGATTATGAAGGCGCCGTGGCTTTCGCCGGCAATGACCAGGAAAAACACCGCGCACTCAAACTAGCCGAAGACAAACGCCTCAAATGCGGCAAGCTGATGATCCGCGCCCAGCAGGCGCGCGCCAACGTCAGGCCGGCAAAGGCCTACACGGAAAACGCCGCGATAGCGGCGGAGCGCGAATACAATCTGAATTGCCGCTGACACGCGCCCCGTCCCATGTTCGACATCATTCTGTTCCAGCCCGAAATTCCACCCAACACCGGCAACATCATCCGCCTGTGCGCCAATACCGGCGCAGGGTTGCACCTGGTCAAGCCGCTCGGCTTCGTGCTGGAGGATAAGCAATTGCAGCGCGCCGGGCTGGATTACCATGAATATGCCACCCTCAAGGTATATGAGAACTGGGAGGAGTGCCTGGCGCATTTCACCGGGCGGCGGATGTTCGCGCTGACCACCAAGGGATCGGCCTGCTATGCCGAGACCGCCTTCCAGGCGGGTGACGTTTTCGTCTTCGGCCCGGAAACGCGGGGGCTGCCGGAGGAAATCCGGGAGAGCTTTCCCGCCGGGCGGCGGCTGCGCATCCCGATGCGGCCGGGCAATCGCAGCTTGAACCTATCCAATTCGGCGGCGCTGATCGTGTATGAAGCGTGGCGGCAAATGGGATTTGCCGGGGGCGCGTGACAGGCCGCGAACGCCCCTTTCAAGGGGAGGATTGCGTGCGCCGGCGCCCCAAGCTATCCCGGGGGTTTTCCCGCCGACCCGTTTTCGCCGCGCCGCCGCGTGAACCATTTCCACAGAAGACCGCTGGGGTGCTCCATGCCGTTCACCAGGTAGTCGAAAACATTGTGGTTTCTGGCGATCCATTCCATTTGCTGCTTGGCGCCGAAGCGTCCGCAGAAGAGCATGCGGTCGCTTTTTTGCAGGGGTTCCTGCTCCTCGGGCAGGAGGATTTCCTTCCCTTCGCGCTGGATCAGCAACACCAGGCAGGAAAGCCGTTCGTCGCGGTTGCGCGGGGAACGGTAGAGATCGCCGACGGTCGGCTGGCTACCCCTGACGATGCCGGCATAGAGCGCCGCCGCGGACGACGGGGTCACCTCCAGCAGCCAGGTTTGCGGCACTTCGTCGCCGCTGATGCCGCCGATGCGGCTGACCAGTTGGTTCGCCCAGGCATTGCCGTGCTGCATCGCCAGATGCAGGAATTCGGCGAGCAGCGGGGTCGTGGTGAAGGCGAAAATTTTGTTGGCGACCACGCTGCCGCGCTGCATGGTCAAATTGAGCTTGGCCGCCTGAAAGATGATGTCGTTCTGGTGAAGGTTCTGCCGCCCCACGGTGAACAGTTTGCGGTTGATCTGGCGCGCCGTCATGATGATGGAAAGGTTGTTCACGTCGTTGTCGGTGCCCGCGACGATGCCCACCGCGCTTTCCACCCCGGCCTGGAGCAGGGTGTCGGCCTCGGTGCCGCGCCCGATGATGGCATCCTCCGGGCAGGCGGTCTTGACCGGGTCGGCCTCGACGATGGTGACCGATATGCCCTCGGCGGCCAAGCGGTTATGCACGGCTTTGCCGAAACGGCCGTAACCGCACAATATCCAGCGCCCATGCGGCGGGAACAGGGGTTCGCGCAACGGCTCGTGGGGTACCGCGGTCATCCATTCGTATAGCAGGAACAGGCCGGGGGAATGCACCGCCAGCGCCAGCCGTCCGGCGAAGGTGTCGAAGGGATTGATGACCTGATCGGTGCCGAAGGATTTCAGGTTGTCCTCGGTATCGTGCCGCTCCGCGCACACCACGGCGGGCAAGTGAGGGTTGAGCAGCTTGGCGGCGATGGCGATCTTGAGGTTGACCTCGTCGCGGTCGGTCACCGCGATCACCCCGGCGCAATGCTTGTGCAGCAATCCGGCGCGCGCCAGGTTGACCGGCGCGGCGGCGTCGGCGGCGAAACCCGGCACTTGCAGCGGGAGGTCGTCGAGTTCGAGCGAGACGATGCGGTTGGGATCGACATCCATCACCACCGCGCGGTAATCCGATTCGGAGAAGGCGCGCACCAGCATCTTGCCGGTGTCGCCGTAGCCGCACACCAAATAGAAAGGCTCGCTGATACGCTGGGCGGCGCGGCGAAAAGCGCTTTCCCGCAAGATGGTCTTGAAGGCCGGGTCCTGCACCGCCGCCAGCGCCGCGCCGATGCCGTACAGCCAGGCAATCACCGTGGCGTACATGCTGGCGGTGGCCCACAGGCGCTGGGCATCGGTAAAGGGATAGGGAATCTCGCCGAAGCCGATGGTGGTGCCCATGTAGCTGACGAAATAAAAAGCGTGGAAAAAACCCATGCGCCACACGTTGCCCTTGTCGTCCATGCCGGGAATCAGCACGAACCCCAGGATGGACACGGCATACACCACCACCAGCCCGATCAGCGGCGCGTGAATGCGCCGCAGCAGCACGTAAACGATATGGTGCACGACGATTTACCCGCTTAGCGGCGCACCGCCATGGTTTCCGCGACCAGCAGCACGACCGAGGTGATGTTGGCGAGCAGCGCGCCGCCGGACAGCGAAACGATGATCGCCATGACGTGGGGCGTCATCCCGGTCTGCGCGACGTGGTCGGCATACGCCCACACCACGGCGCCGGTAATCAGTTGCAGGTCAGCCACCAGGCTGGTGGCGAGCAGCACCGCGCCGAGGTGGGTACGGTCGCCGAACTTGAGGATGGTGGCGATCAGGCTGACAACGATGGCCGCGAACAGCTCGTAGACGCTGTGATGCACCGGGTTGTCGATTTCCCCGATAAAAAAACCGAAGTTCAGGGTCAGCGCCAACACGATGAAAAACGCGAACACCACTTTTTCCAGATTCATGACTTCTCCTCGCTAATCCGCCGCGCCGCGGCGGCTTATCCTAATTGGCAAGCCCGTTTTCCGCCTTTGGCTCGCGGTTGAGCAGCGCCTCCACCGCCTCGCCAGGCGGCACCCCTTCGAACAGCACACGGCACACCGCCTGGGTAATCGGCATATCGACACCTTCCCGCCGCGCCAGGCGCTGCACTTCGGCGGCGGTGCTGACGCCCTCGGCGACATGACCCAGCGCTCCCAGAACCTCGGCCAATGCCTTGCCCTGCGCCAGCTTGAGGCCGACGGTACGGTTGCGCGAAAGATCCCCGGTGCAGGTGAGGATCAAATCGCCCACCCCGGTCAGCCCCATGAAAGTTTCCAGGTGGCCGCCGAGGGCGTGGCCGAGCCGGGTGATTTCCGCCAGGCCGCGGGTAATCAGCGCGGCGCGCGCATTATGGCCGTAGCCCATGCCGTCTGAAATTCCGGCGGCGATGGCCATGACGTTTTTCACCGCGCCGCCGGTTTCCACCCCGATCACGTCGCCGCTGCTGTAGACCCGCAGACGGGCGCTGTGCAACCGGAGCGCCATGTCGTGGGCGAAAGCGGCGTCGGCGCTGGCCAGTGTCAGGGCGGCGGGCAGCCCCTGCGCCACTTCCCTGGCGAAGCTCGGTCCGGACAGCACGCCGGACGGGACGCCGGACGCCAACTCCTCTGCGGCGATCTGGTGTGGCAGCCGGGCGCTGCCCGCCTCAAAACCCTTGCAGGCCCACACCACCGGCAGGGAGGGGGCGCAAGCGGCGATGGCGCCCAGCGCCTGGCGCAAACCGGCGCTGGGCGTCACCACCAGCGCCAGGCCGGCGCCATGCAGCGCGGCATCAAGACTGGCTTCGAGTTGCAGGGAAGCGGGAAAAGGGAAATCCGGCAGGTAGCGCCGGTTGCGGCGTTCCGCGCCAAGTTCGGCAAGATGGGCGGCGTTGCGCGTCCACAGCGCGACCTCGTGCCGCTGAACCAGGTTGAGCGCCAGCGCCGTGCCCCAGGCGCCGGCGCCGAGCACGGCGATCTTCAACCTAAATTCCTCAGTTGGACGGGATGGAGTGTGCGGTTTTCCGGGTGCAGGGCAAGGCGCAACGACGCGGAATGGTCATTCCATTCCAAGGAGTTGCCAGCCCTCTCCCTAACCCTCTCCCACAAGTGGGAGAGGGAACGATCGCCCTCTCTCCCTCTGGGAGAGAGTTGGAGAGAGGGTTGCCGCCATGTGCCCGGAAAACCGTGCAATCCAGCCCGTAGCGCGCTCACCACAAAGGTGACGCTAAAAATCGGGACAATGTTAAAAATAGTCATGGCGTTAACGCAGCCAATAAGCGGTCAACTGAGGAATTTAGGTTCATAGCCCCCACACCTGCGCGACGGCGACGTAGCCGCTCGCCCCATCGGGATGACGCACCTTGGCCCAGCCGCTGCTGCCGGCTTCGAGCAACTCCAGCGCCACGGCGCGCTCGGCCTGGAACACTAGCGGCGCGCTCTTGTCGGGAGCCTGGCGAATGTCGGCGCGCGGCGCCGTCACCACCACGGTGCGCATTCCCCCCAGATTTTTCTTCTCGATCCAAAACAGATCGCCGGCGCTATCGCGCACCTTGACGAAATCATCGAGACTGACCAGCACCTCGACCGGATAGTACTTGCCGGCGACATACAGCTTCTTCGCCTGGAGCGAAGGCGCATCGAACAGGATGGCGCGTTCCGCCGTCACCGCGCGGAAATCCATGGCGGCCGCCCAGCCGGGCAGCAGCGCCGCGGCCAGCAGCGCGGCGAAGCGCTTAGTGGGACGTGCCGGCGCCTTCATCCGCTTGGGCGTGATTCTGCGCGTACATCGCCTCGAAATTGACCGGACTGAGGATGACCGGCGGAAAACCGGCGCGGCTCACCATGTCTGACACCGCTTCGCGGACGTAGGGGAACAGGATGTTGGGGCAAGAAATGCCAAGGATGGGTTCGAGATCGTCTTGTGGAATGTTGCGCAGGGTAAATACTCCGGCCTGCCCGGCTTCCACCAGGAACATGGTCTTTTCACCCTCGACCTTGGCGGTCACCGTGACGGTCACCACCACTTCGTAGATGCCTTCGTCCACCGCGCCGCCCTGGGTGTGGATTTGCACGTCCACCTGCGGCGTTTCGCGCGACAGGTAAATCTGCGGGGCGTTGGGCACTTCGACGGAAGCATCCTTGAGGTAGATTTTTTCGATGGAAAAGGCCGGCTGCTGTTGTTCTTCACTCATTTTTCATTCCTGATCTGGAAAATTAAAGGGGCTATTTTAAACTCTTTTAATGGCGATCCAGCCAGTTTTTCAGATTGCCGGCGTCGAGCGCGCCGGAAACCCGGTCGATTTCCGCACCGCCACGGAACAGCGCCAGGGTGGGAATGCTGCGGATGCCATGCTGCGCGGCAAGAGACTGTTCCGCTTCGGTGTTGACCTTGGCGAAGCGGAAGCGAGTTTTCAGTTGGGCGGCGGCCTGGGCGAACACCGGCCCCATCATCTTGCACGGCCCGCACCACGGCGCCCAGAAATCGACTATGACCGGCAGTTCGTTGTGGCGGATAAAGCCGGAAAAATTGGCGGCGCTCAACTCCAGCGGAACGCCATCGAGCACGAATCCGCCACATTTACCGCACTTTGGATCGTCGCCGAGGCGTTGATCCGGCACCCGGTTGGTGGCGAAGCAATGAGGGCAGACCAGGTTCATGGGAATTACCCCTTGAGCAGCGGGTCCAGCTTGCCTTCCGCGTCGAGCGCGGAAAGATCGTCGAAGCCGCCGACGTGGAAATCGCCGATATAGATCTGCGGCACGGTGCGCCGTCCGGTGCGCTGGATCATTTCGCCCTGGCGCGCGGGGTCGAGGTCGATGCGGACCTTGTCGATCTGCGTCACGCCCTTGCGGTTGAGCAGTTTTTCCGCGTTGATGCAGTAGGGGCAGACGGCGGTGCAGTACATGGTAATCTGGGGCATGTCATTTCTCCAAAGGCAGGTTGGCGCCCTGCCAGGCGCCGACGCCGCCCGACAGGTTGTAGACTTCCTCGAAGCCGTGCTTGCGCAGCATGCCGCAGGCGCTGCCGGAACGCGCGCCGCTGCGGCACACCACCACCAGCGGACGGTTCTTGTAACGCTCCAGCTCGACATGGCGCTTGCCCAACGCGCCCAGGGGGATATGGCGCGAATGCGGCACGTGGCCGCTGTAATATTCGCTGTCCTCGCGCACGTCGAGCACCACGGCATCCTTGTGGTTAATCAACTGAATCGCTTCCGTGACGCCGACTTCCTTGACGCCGGAAAGCTGGCGGCTGATCGGCGGCCAGATCAGCATGTAGGCGGCGAATGCCGCCACGCCGATCAACAGGATATTTTCTTGCAGGAATTCCAAATCCGCTCTCCTCGCAGGGTTGCAACAGCGCGCCAGTTTAGCCGATTTTCAGCAGCTTTCGCAGCTTTCCTTGACGCCCAGCGCCTTGAGGATGGTCACCAACGGGCACAGATTGGTGAAACCGCTTTGGAACAGGTTGGCGCCGACGAAGGCGGTGAACCATAGGAAATTGGCGTTGACGAACAGCGGGCTGGCTTCCACGCCCAGCCCCAGCGACAGCAGCACGAAAAAGCCGGCGACGACGCGAACGATGCGGTTGATGGTCATAGTTTTCTCCTTGGTTTCAAATAAAAGTTCAAATCAAAATTTTCAACGCCACCCATGTAGGTTGGGTTAGCGGCCTTATCGCGTAACCCAACAGACCCAAATATTCAAGACCGGTGTTTAAAGGTCATATTGGGTTTGTTGGGTTACGGCGCAAAAAACCGCGCCTAACCCAACCTACATGCGCTTACCCCGCATGTTTGCGGTAATTCGCCGCGTAATACAGCACCGGGATCACCACCAGCGTCAGCACGGTGGAAACCAGGATACCGAAGATCAGCGAAATCGCCAGCCCGTTGAAAATCGGGTCGTCGAGGATGAAGAACGCCCCCAGCATGGCGGCCAGGCCGGTCAGCACGATGGGCTTGGCGCGGGTGCTGCCGGCGCGGATCACCGCCTCCTGGAAGGCCATGCCCTCGGCCACCTGCTGGTTGACGAAGTCCACCAGCAAAATGGAATTACGCACGATGATGCCGGCCAGCGCGATCATGCCGATCATGCTGGTGGCGGTGAACTGGCTGCCGAGCAGCGCGTGGCCGGGCATCACGCCGATGATGGTGAGCGGAATCGGCGCCATGATGATGAGCGGCGCGACGTAGGAACCGAACTGCGCCACCACCAGCAGGTAGATGAGGATCAGCCCGACGGCGTAGGCGATGCCCATGTCGCGGAAGGTTTCGTAGGTGACCTGCCATTCGCCGTCCCATTTCACGCTGTAGCCGGCGTAATGATCGTCCGGCTGGCTGATGAAGGTATCGCCGAGCTTGCCGCCTTCCTTCAGGTCTTGGCCGATCAGGCGGCCACGGATGCCGAACATGCCGTACAGGGGGCTGTCGAGTTCGCCCGCCATGTCGCCGACGACGAACACCACCGGCAGCAAGTCCTTATGGTAGATGGTTTTCTCGCGCTGCGCCGAGGACACCTCGACCAGTTCCGAAAGCGGCACCAGGGCGCCGTCGCGGGAACGGACGGCGAGCTTGAGCAATTCATCCAGGCTGGATTGGCGCTCGGGCGCCAGGGTCACCTTCACCGGAATCTCGAACTTGGCCTCGCCGTCATGCACCGGCGTCACTTCCTCGCCGGAGAGTCCCATGCGCATCACCTCCACCACGTCCTTCTGCGCCACGCCCATCAGGGCGGCCTTGCTTTGCAGCACGCGCAGGACGTATTTGCCGGCATCCTCCTCGACGGTATCGTCGATGCCGACGATGTCGGCGGTTTTGGCGAAGGCCGCGCGCACCTGTTTCGCCACCTTGATCTGCCCTTCGTAATCCGGCCCGTAAACCTCCGCCACGATCGGCGACATCACCGGCGGACCGGGCGGCACCTCCACCACCTTGACCTTGGCGCCGTGGGCGGCGGCGATCTTCTCGATGGCCGGGCGCACGCTTTGGGCGATTTCGTGGCTCTTGCGTTCGCGCGCGTGCTTGTCGGTGAGGTTGACCTGGATGTCGCCCACATCCGGCCCGCGCCGCAGATAATACTGGCGCACCAGGCCGTTGAAATTGATGGGTGCGGCGGTGCCGGCGTAAGCTTCGTAATCGGTGACTTCCGGCACGCCGGCAAGATAGCCGCCCATTTCGCGCAGCACCCGCGCCGTCTGCTCCAGCGGGGTGCCGGTGGGCATATCGACCACCACCTGGAATTCCGATTTGTTGTCGAACGGCAGCATTTTCAGAATGACGACTTTGAACGCCGCCAACGATACCGCCAGAAAAATCAGGGCGATGATGCCCAGCCACAGCTTGCGCCGGTTACCCTTGCCCGCCTCGCGGTTGAGGAAGGGCGTGAGGCGGGCGTGGAACAGCCGGTAAAGGCGGCTTTCCGCCTCTGTCCCGCCATGAGCCTCGCCATGCTGGTGTTTGCTCAGCTTGAGCGCCAGCCAGGGGGTGACGACGAAGGCGATGGCCAGCGAAATCAGCATGCCGATGCTGGCGTTGATCGGGATCGGACTCATGTACGGCCCCATCAGCCCGGTGACGAAGGCCATCGGCAGCAGCGCCGCGATCACCGTGAAAGTGGCGAGGATGGTCGGCCCGCCGACTTCATCGACCGCCTCGGGAATGATTTGCAGCAGGGGCTTGTGTTTGTCGATTTCCCGGCGGCGGTGGATGTTCTCCACCACCACGATGGCGTCGTCCACCAGGATGCCGATGGAGAAAATCAGTGCGAACAGCGACACCCGGTTGAGGGTAAAACCCCACGCCCACGAGGCGAACAGCGTCGCCGCCAGGGTCAGCAGCACCGCCACGCCGACGATCAGCGCCTCGCGCCGCCCCAACGCGGCCAGCACCAGCAGCACCACCGCGCCGGTGGCGAAAAACAGCTTCTGGATCAGCTTCATCGCCTTATCGTTGGCGGTTTCGCCGTAATTGCGCGTGACCGTGACGCGCACTCCATCGGGGATGATGGCGCCGTGCAGCTGCTCGACGCGCTTGATGAGGCGCTCGGCGACTTCCACCGCATTCTCGCCGGGTTTTTTCGACACCGCCAGGGTCACGGCGGGAAACTCGCCGGCGGGCAAATTCTTCGCCTTCCCGGCGGGGCCGCTGCCGATCCAGACGTAGCGCGACGGCTGATCGGGACCGTCCTCGACCCGCGCCACGTCGGTGACGAATACCGGACGCCCATCATGCACCCCCACCACCAGTTGCTTCACGTCGGCGGCGGAAGCCAGGAAAGTACCGGTCTGCACCAGCATTTCGCGGTTTTCCGCCACCAGCGCGCCGGAGGGCTGGGAAGCATTGCTCACCTGGAGAGCGGCGCGCACGTCCTGCGCCGAAATGTTGTGCGCCGCCATGCGCTCGGCATCCATAATGACCCGCACCGCCCGGTTCGGCCCGCCGATGGTGGTGACCTCGCGCGTGCCCTGGATGCGCTTCAGCTCGATTTCGGCGGCATGCGCCACCTGTTGCAGCTCGAAGCCGCCGCGGCCGGGATCTTCCGTCCACAGGGTCAGGGAAACGATGGGCACATCGTCGATGCCGACCGGCTTGACGATAGGCTCGCCCACCCCGAGATTGGGGGAAACCCAGTCGCGGTGGGACTGGATGGTGTCGTAGAGGCGCACCAGCGCCTGGGTGCGGTCCTCGCCGACCAGATATTGCACCGTCAGCACCGCCATGCCGGGACGCGAAACCGAATAGACGTGCTCGATGCCGGAAATCTGCGACAGCACCTGCTCGGCGGGAATCGCCACCAGGCTTTCCACATCCTTGGCCGAAGCGCCGGGGAAGGGAATGTAGACGTTGGCCATGGTGACGTTGATCTGCGGCTCTTCCTCGCGCGGCGTCACGGTGACGGCGAACAGGCCGAGCAACAGCGCGATCAGCGCGATCAGAGGCGTCATCTGCGATTGCAGGAAAATTTTGGCGATACGGCCGGAAATACCCATGTTTTGGATTCAGTGTTGAGTTGTTAGTGTTTAGTGCTTAGTTGATGTCGCTACGCAAAGCGCGTCGGCATTGGATCAGGCGCGAAGCGCATTCCACAACTCAACACTAAACACTCAAAACTTAATATGCCTCTAATCTATTCTCAGCTATCGCTCCTTCCCCTGCTCGCGGGGGAAGGCCGGGATGGGGGCAAACGGCGGCGGCCATGCGGGCAAACGCCCCCACCCCAACCCTCCCCCGCGCGCTATGCGCGCAAGGGAGGGGGCGTTTGCTGAGAATAGTTTAGAGGCGTGAAACTTAAAAACTATTTTTCGCCTTTCAAAATAATTCCCGCCTTCACCGGCTCCAGCGCCACCGTTTCGCCCGGAGTCAGGCCGGCCAGCACCTCGACCTCGCCCTGTCCCGCCGCTTCGCCCAGGCGCACTTGGCGTAGCGCGATGGCGTCTTTGGCGCCGACGACGTAAACCGCGGTGATCTCGCTGCGGCGCAGCACGGCGGCAGCCGGCACCAGCAGCTTCTTCACCCGCCCCACCGTAAAGTGGGCGCGCGCGAACATGCCGGGATAGACTTCGCGCAGGTCTTCCGGCAGGTCGAGACGGACGCGGGTAATGTGGGTTCTGGCGTCCGCCGCCGGCAGGACGGTGACGGCCGTCGCCACCGTCCATTTGCCGGCGGCGGGAAACTCCACCCGCGCCTGCGCGGCGCGGCGAATCTCGGCCAGCTTGTATTGGGGGATATTGGCGACGGCGCGCAAATCCTTGGGATCGAAGCCGCTCATCAGCGGCTTGCCGGGGCTGGCCATCTCGCCCAACTCGATCAGGCGGGCGGAAACCACGCCGCTGTACGGGGCGGTAATGGTGGTATAGCCGCGCGCGGTGGCGGCCACTCCGGCGCCCGCCAGGGTCGCCTGGGTTTGCGCCTGGGCGGCCTTGTAGTCGGCCAGCGCCTTGTCGAGCGCGGCCTGGCTGACGAATTTCTGCTCGAACAACTGGCGGGTGCGCTCGTAAGTCGCCTTGGCATTCTGCAAGGCCGCCTGCGCCTGCGCCACCTGCGCCTGGCTGCCGGCCAGCGCCTGGCTGGCCTCGCGCTCGTCGATGCGGGCGATCACCTGGCCTTTTTGCACGTAATCGCCGACATCGAAGCGCAATTCCACCACCCGCCCGGAAATCTGCGCGGCCACGGTGGATTGATTGGTCGCCTCGATCACCGCCTCGGTCGCGTAGGTCTGATCGACCTCGCGGAATTCCACCTTGGCGGTGGCGAACGGCAAACCCGCCAGGGACGGCATGGCCGCCAGCAAGCTCAACAACGTCATCACGATACGCAGCACGGCATCCCTCCTGTAATATTAGAGAATTCTAATATATATTCCCGACAAAAATCAACAACAATCGGAACAACGATGGAAAATACTGGCCGGAGGGCGCAGCCCCTTATTTGGCGAATCCACAAAACACGTCGCGCATCATGCTGATTAGCTTGAGCGTGCGCGGATCGCCGACACGGTAATAGACGCGGTTGGCATCCTTGCGCGTGCGCAGCACGCCCTTGTCGCGCAGGATGGCGAGATGCTGGGAAATATTGCTCTGGGAGGTGCCGACGTTATCGACGATGTCCTGCACGCTGACTTCCTGGTCGCCCAGCACGCAGAGGATTTTCAGGCGCAGGGGGTGAGACATGGCCTTCATGGCGCGCGAGGCCTGCTCGATGTGCTCGTCCTTGTCTATCAACTCGACCTGCTCGAATTCCATGTGAACCACCTTAGCACTGTTCCGGTCACAATGATGTAACCGGATTTGAGGGATAATGCGTGTTTTATCAAAATATAATAAAATTCGCAACTTTAAAGATTAGGATTTGAACAATTAGACCCTGTATGAATGTTACCCCTGTATTGCTCGTCATTCTCGACGGTTTCGGCTACCGCCCCAACGGCGCGGACAACGCCATCGCCCTTGCTAACAAGCCCAATTGGGACCGCCTCTGGCAAACCTGCCCGCACACCCTGATCCACACCGCCGCCGGCGAAGTGGGGCTGCCCGACGGGCAAATGGGCAACTCCGAGGTCGGCCACCTGAACATCGGCGCCGGCCGGGTGGTGTACCAGGAACTCACACGCATCAACCGCGCCGTCGCCAACGGCGAATTCTTCAGCAACACCGCCCTGACCATGGCGGTGAAGACGGCGCGGAGCAAAGGTTCCGCGTTGCACGTCTTCGGCCTGCTTTCCGACGGCGGGGTGCACAGCCAGGAAGCCCACATCCACGCCATGCTGGACATGGCTGCCCAGGCCGGCATCGAAAAACTCTACCTGCACGCCTTCCTCGATGGCCGCGACACGCCGCCGCAATCGGCGGAAACCTACCTGAAGCGCGCCGGGGAAAAATTCGCCCAGCTCGGCGTCGGCCGCATCGCCTCGATCGGCGGGCGTTATTACGTGATGGACCGCGACAAGCGCTGGGACCGCGTCCAGGTCGCCTACGACATGATGACCCTGGGGCAGGCCGAGTTCAGCGCCGCGAATGCCGTGCAGGGACTGCACGATGCCTACGCGCGCGGCGAAAACGACGAGTTCGTCAAGCCCACCCTGATCGTCCCGTCCGGCGGCGAGGCGGTGCGCATCCAGGATGACGACGTGATCGTGTTCATGAATTTCCGCGCCGACCGCGCCCGCGAAATCACGCGCGCCTTCATCGAGCCGGATTTCGCCGGGTTTGCGCGCCAAGCCCACCCTAAGGTCGCCACTTACTGCACCCTGACCAGCTACAACAAGAATTTCCACGTGCCGGTGGCCTTTCCCCCGGACAGTGTGCGCAACGGCTTCGGCGACTATATCTCCAGCCTCGGCCTGCACCAGTTGCGCATCGCCGAGACCGAGAAATACGCCCACGTCACCTTCTTTTTCAATGGCGGGGTGGAAGCCCCGGTCGCTGGGGAAGACCGCATCCTGGTGCAGTCGCCGCACGTCGCCACCTACGACCTCAAGCCGGAAATGAGCGCGCGCGAAGTCACCGACAAGCTGGTGGAGGCCATCCACAGCCGCAAATACGACGCCATCGTGTGCAATTACGCCAACGGCGACATGGTCGGCCACACCGGCATCATCGCCGCGGCGGTACAGGCGGTCGAAGCACTGGACGAGTGCGTCGGCCGGGTGGTCGCGGCGATGCGCGAGGCCGGCGGCGAAGTGCTGATTACCGCCGATCACGGCAACGCCGAGAAAATGCTCGACGAAACCACCCATGCGCCGCATACCGCCCATACCACCTTCGACGTGCCGTTCCTCTATGTCGGCCGCCCGGCAAAGCTGGCCGAAGGCGGCGCGCTCAAGGACGTGGCGCCCAGCCTCCTGAAAATGATGGGATTGCCGCAACCACCCGAAATGACCGGCCATTCGCTGATCGAGTTCGACTGATTAACAACTTGTTCAGCCACGGATCAACACGGATTTACACAGATAGATCGAGGTTCTGGATGGGTTTTGCCACCCTCCCGCAGTCGAGACCCAATTGCCAGAAAGTTCCGGATAATCCGTGTTAACCCGTGTCTATCCGTGGCTAACTTCCCTTGCCTGGCCGCCAGGAGCCTGCCGGCAATGGGCTTGGCTGGCCGTATTCTGCGCACTGCCGGCGCTGGCCGCGCCGCCTTCTTCGCCCAAGGGCGAACTGAGCGAAGTGCGCGACCGCATCAAATCGCTGCAAAAGGAAGTGGAAAGCACCGAGGACGCCAAGGCCGACGCCAGCGATGCGCTGAAGCACTCCGAGCAGGCCATCAGCGCCGCCAACCGCAAGCTTCACGCGCTGGCGCAGCAGCAACGGGAAACCGACGGCGAGCTGTCGCGCCTACAGCAAGACAGCGGCAAGACCCGCGCCGGCATTGCCGAACAGCAGGCACAGCTCGGCAAGCTGCTCACCCAGCTTTATCTGCACGGCCAGCACGATTACCTGGAAATCCTCCTGAGCCGCCAAGACCCCAATCAGTTGGCGCGCCATCTGCGCTACTACGCCGAGGTTTCGCGGGCGCGCGCCGCCGCGATCCGCGATCTGCGCGGCGACCTCCGCCATCTCGGCGAACTGACCGCGGCGGAAAAGAAGAAAGCCGCCGAGCTGGCGCAAATCAAGGCCGAGCAAGCCACCCAGAAGAAACGTCTGGAAAAGGAGCAAGGGACGCGCAAGGTGCTGCTGGCCAAGCTCAGCCAGAAAATCGCCGCCCAGCGCCATGAAATCGGCAAATTGCAAAACGACGAAAAGCGCCTCACCCGCCTGATCGAAAAACTGAACCGCCTGGCGGCGGCAAAAGCCGCCAAGGAAGCCAAGCCGGCGCGCGGCAGGAAACCTAGCGAGACGGTGCTCAACACCGCCATCCCCACCCCGGAGGACTCCGGCGGCCCGTTCCGCCAGCTAAAGGGCAAGCTGCATCTGCCGATAAAAGGGGAACTTGCCAACCGTTTCGGCACTCCACGCGAGGATGGCGGCGTCACCTGGAAGGGGCTGTTCATCCGCGCCGCATCCGGCCAGCCGGTCAAGGCGGTGGCGAACGGCCAGATCGTGTTCTCGGACTGGCTGCGCGGTTTCGGCAATATCATCATCATCGACCACGGCAGCAGCTTCATGAGCCTGTACGGCAACAACGAAACCCTGTACAAGCAGGCGGGCGAAACCGTGAAGGCCGGCGACACCGTGGCGAGCGTGGGAAATAGCGGCGGAATACCGGATTCCGGTTTATACTTCGAGCTGCGTTATCAGAGCAAACCGTTCGATCCGCTGACCTGGGTCAGCCTTAAATAGCTTCATTCTGGAGATGGAAATGCGCGGCAAAATGCAACAAATTGGACTGATTCTTTTCGGCGCCTTCGCCGGCATCATGATCAGCCTGAATTTCTCGGCGGTCGCCGACAAGACCGCCGGCGTCGCCGCGCCCCTGCCCATCGACGAATTGCGCGCCTTCACCGAGGTCTTCAGCAAGATCAAGAGCGACTACGTCGAACCGGTGGAGGACAAGAAGCTCATCACCGAGGCGATCAACGGCATGCTCTCCGGCCTCGACCCCCATTCGGCCTATCTCGACGCCGACTCCTTCAAGGACTTGCAGGTCGGCACCCAGGGTGAATTCGGCGGCCTGGGCATCGAGGTCAGCATGGAGGACGGCTTCGTCAAGGTGGTGTCGCCGATCGAGGACACCCCGGCGTTCCAGGCCGGCCTGAAAAGCGGCGACCTGATCGTCAAGCTCGACGACACCCCGGTGAAGGGGCTGACCCTCAACGAAGCGGTCAAGCGCATGCGCGGCAAGCCCGGCACCAAAATCACCCTGACCGTGGCGCGCAAGGGCGAGGGCAAGCCGCTGACCTTCACCCTGACGCGCGCCGTCATCAAGATCCAGAGCGTCAAATCCAAGCTGGCGGACGAAGGCTACGGCTACATCCGCGTCACCCAGTTCCAGGAACACACCGGGGAAAACCTCGCCAAGGCGGTGGAAAACCTCTACAAGCAGAACAAGGACCCGCTCAAGGGGCTGGTGCTCGACCTGCGCAACGATCCGGGCGGCCTGCTCAACGGCGCGGTCGGCGTGGCCGCCGCCTTCCTGCCCAAGGACGCGCTGGTCACCTACACCGACGGACGCACCGAGGACGCCAAGATGCGCCTGACCGCCAGCAAGCAGAATTACCTGCACGGCATGGGCAAGGAGGATTACCTGAAAAACCTGCCGGAAGGCGTAAAGAAGGTGCCGATGGTGGTGCTGGTCAACGGCGGCTCGGCCTCGGCTTCGGAAATCGTCGCCGGCGCCTTGCAGGATCACAAGCGCGCCATCATCATGGGCACCCAGACCTTCGGCAAGGGGTCGGTGCAAACCGTGCTGCCGCTCGGCGGCAATACCGCGATCAAGCTCACCACGGCGCGTTATTTCACGCCGAACGGGCGCTCGATCCAGGCCAAGGGCATCACCCCCGACATCGTGGTCGACGACGCCACCGTCAGCGGCGTGGAACCGGGCATGCACCTGCGCGAGGCCGATCTCGACCGTCACCTCGCCAACGGCAACAAGGAAGAAGAGGCAAAACCGGAAGCCGCGCCGATCAAGCTGCCCGCCCCGGCCAAGCCGGCTCCCAAAGGCAAGGACGCCAAGCCGGGAGCGAGCAAGGACGACAAACCGGCCGGCACGCCGCCCGAACTGGTGTCGAAAAACGATTATCAGTTGAACCAGGCTTTGAACCTGCTGAAAGGCTTGCAAATCCTGCAAAACCGCTAGGCGTCCGATGAACGACGGGCAGCTTCTCCGCTATAGCCGCCACATCCTGCTGCCGCAGATCGGCATCGAAGGACAGGAAAAGCTGCTGGCGTCGCGGGCGCTGATCGTCGGCGCCGGCGGCCTCGGCTCCCCTGCGGCGCTGTACCTGGCTTCCGCCGGGGTCGGCCGGCTTACCATCTGCGACGGCGACAGCGTCGACCTCACCAACCTGCAACGCCAGATCGTCCACGCCACCGCCAGCATCGGCGTCAACAAGGCGCTTTCCGCCAGCCGGACGCTGGCCGGCATCAACCCCGAAGTCACCGTGACTGCCATCAACCGGCGCCTGGATGAAGACGACCTGATGGCGCTGGCCGCGGAGGCGGACGTGGTGCTCGATGCCAGCGACAATTTCGCCACCCGCCATGCCGTCAACCGAGTTTGCGCGCGCCTCGGCAAACCCCTGGTTTCCGGCGCCGCGGTGCGCTTCGACGGGCAGGTGGCGGTATTCGACTTCGGCAAGCCGGATACGCCCTGCTACCATTGCCTGTTTCCCGAGCATGCCGAGCAGGAAGACGAACGCTGCGCCACCCTCGGGGTATTCGCGCCACTGGTCGGGATCATCGGCTCGATACAAGCCGCCGAGGCGCTCAAGCTGCTGGCCGGCATCGGCGAATCGCTGGCGGGACGCCTGCTGCTGCTCGACGGCCTGCGCATGGAATGGCGCAACATCCGCCTGCTCAAGGACCCGGCCTGCCCGGTGTGCGCATAACCCCCGACTGCTGCGCAAGTGGCTTCTTTTACTGCGGAACACCACACTGAGGGAAGAAGAAACCTTGCGGGAACTCGCCCGCCACTGCGCCGGACATTCCCCGCGCCGCTTGCGGCGGGGAGAAACCTTCTCGCTGTAACCCCCGAATCGGCACGCTTCTTTTCCGCGCCCGGCTATTGTTGATTGATTTTGTCGGATATTGTTCTATACTTCCAACATAAGCGCCGCACTGCTGCCCACCGTACCAGCCGGGCTGCGGAAGGCGGTTCCATCCCTGAAATTTTTCCGGCAAACCTAGGCTTATTCACGTGGGGCGCCGGCAAGGAGACAGACATGAGACAAGCTCACATCAACTTTACCGGCATGAATCTCGACTACAAGACGGCAAGCAACCTCGCCGCCTCGTTCGCGGACGGCGATCGGGAAATCATCGACCCGGTGGTGGTCGCCTGGCAAGACCGGAAATCCGCACGGATGTCGCCGCTAATCAAGGACTGCGACGCCAATACCGGCTGGCACGATTACGCGGTAAGCCACGGCGGCAAGCTGGAAGTGGACGTCAACGGCGAATATGACTTCATCTTCGGCGATTCCAGCGCCTTCGAACCTTACGGCCCGAGTCCGTTCATCAACCTGCACGATGCGCGCGGCAACGAGTACCTATGCCAGATCAACGCGCTGCGCGACCCGCACAATCCCAGCAAGGAAGCCTGCGTGGTGCTCGACGAATGGACCAGCAAGCTGACCTGATTCCCGCTCCCGGGGAAGCGGCGCGCCGTATCCCGGGTAAATTGCCCTCAATGGAGGAATGGAGGTGAAACATGTCCCAGAATATCTCGATCGTCGCTTCGTTTTCCGATCACGGCGTGGCGGGTAGCGCACTGCGCAATCTCCACCAGGCCGGCTTCGATATGAAAAAGCTGGCCGTGGTCGGACGCAGCCCGCGTGGCCTTCCGTCCGACATGGAAGGCGCCAGCCTGCTGGGCGCGCTGGATGGCCTCGACCGCAACCAATACGGTTGCATCCCGCGGGAACGGATTCTCGATTATGAAAGCGCGGTGGGGGGCGACAAGGTGCTGCTGGTCGCGCACGGGTCTGCGGAAGAAATCACCCGCGCCAAGAGCATCATCGACGCCACCCATCCCGAAGGCTGGGACGGCAGCGTCGGCACCGCGCTCTACTACGGCTGCATTGATTGACGAAGTTCAGAACGCCAGCAATCTTGGCCACTGCACCGACCAGAATTCCTTGGGATCGCGCTTGAAGCCGCTCTTGGCGAACTGGTGCCAGCGCCCGACGACGTAGCACATCAGCACGTTGGCCTGGGCGGCGGTCTCCGCCTCAGCCGGGATTTCGTTCTGGCTGACGGCGATGCGCAGGCTTTGCTTGAGGGTGGATTCCAGACGGTCATGGAGTTGGTTGATGCGCGTCTGCAAACGGTCGTTTTCATGCACCAGCGCATCGCCGATCAGCACCCGCGTCATGCCCCGGTTCATCTGGGCGAAACCGAGCAGCAACGAAAGAATCGCCTCGGCCTGCTTGACGCCGCTGCGCTCCTCGACGGTGATCTTGTTGATGAGGCCGAACAGGGTCTGCTCGATGAACTCGATGAGTCCCTCGAACATTTGCGCCTTGCTGGCGAAATGCCGGTAGAGCGCCGCCTCCGAAACATCCAGCCTGGCGGCGAGGGCGGCGGTGGTGATTTTTTCGCCCTGCGGCGCCTCCAGCATCTGCGCAAGGACTTGCAGGATTTGCAGTTTTCTTTCACCCGGTTTGGCTGCCATGGTCGTTCCCTTGATTATTTTGTGCTTCGATCCAAATTTTCCCTCAGACACCGCACCAGCTTTCCGCCCAACGTCTCGATGTCCTCGGCGATGCCCTCGTCGCGCGCCTGCGTCACCCGCAGCCCCTCGTAGCCGCACGGATTGATCGCCGCGAACGGTTGCAGGTCCATATCGGCGTTGAACGCCAATCCATGGTAGCTGCCGCTGTTTTTCACCTTTAGGCCGAGAGCGGCGATTTTCGCCCCGTTCACATACACGCCCGGCGCCTTTTCGCGGCGTTCGCCCGTCACCCCATATCCCGCCAGGAGGTCGATCACCGCCTGCTCCATCACCCTTACCAGGCTTTTGACGCCGACGCCGCGGCGCTGCAAATCGAGCAGCAGGTATATGATGACCTGCCCCGGCCCATGGTAGGTGATCTGCCCGCCGCGGTCGCTGGCGACCAGGGGAATTTCCGTGGCGCGCAGCAAATGCTGGGGCTTGCCCGCCAACCCCAGCGTGTAAACCGGCGGATGCTGCAACAGCCACAACTCGTCCGGCGTCTCCGCGCCGCGCCGCGCGGTGAAGTCGCGCATGGCCTGCCAAGTAGGGAGGTAGTCCGCCACGCCCAGCCGCCTGACAAGCAGATTCACAGCGCCATCACCACCATCGGATGGCTGGTGATGTCCCGGTACAAATCATCCAACTGCCTTTGCGAAGTCGCACGCACCGTACAGGTCAGAGACAGGTAGCGTCCCCCCTTGCTGGCGCGCATTTCCATGGTGGCCGCGTCGAAATCCGGCGCATGACGCCGCACCACGGCCAGCATCGCGTCGGCAAAATTGTCGCGGGTTTCCCCCATGATCTTGATGGGAAAATCGCAGGGAAATTCGAGCAGCGAGGTTTCCTGCGTCATGCGCCCGCCCTCATCACTTCGCGTTTGTAAGCCTGATACCAGCCATGCATCCTGCGGAACAGCGCACCGGGCTTGCCGTCTTCCCCCACCGGGCGGGAATCCAGGGTGGTGATCGCCAGCACCTCCTTGTTGGAGGAAGTCAGCCACAACTCCTGCGCCGAACGGATTTCAAATTCCGACACCTCGCGCACCTCGCAAGCGACCCCGTTGGCCGCCGCCAATTCCAGCACCACGTCGTAGGTAATGCCGGGCAGCATCAAGTGGCTCTTGGGCGGCGCCAGCAGAATACCGTCGCGCACCGCGAAAATATTGCTGGCTGAGCCTTCGCTGAGAAAACCCTCGCGCAGCAGGATGGTTTCCTGGGCGCCGGCATCCACGGAAAGCTGGCGCAGCAGCACGTTGGGCAGCAGCGAAATCGCCTTGATGTCACAGCGCAACCAGCGGTTGTCGGTCGCCGTCACCGCCGCCACGCCGCGCTCCACCCATTCCGCCGGCGGCGGGTTGAGGGGACCGGCCATCATGAACACGGTCGGCGCCGCCCCGGCCGGGAAAGCATGGTCGCGCGGCGCCACCCCGCGCGTGACGTGCAGGTAGAGCGACAAGTCCTCTCCGGGATTGCGGGCGATCAGTTCGCCGATCAGGTTTTCCCATTCCGCCGCGCCGTGCGGATTGGCGAGACGGATGCCGGCGAGGCTGTGCTGGAGACGCGCCAGATGCTCCGCCAAGCGAAACGGGCGGCGCGAATAGACCGGGATAAGTTCGTAAACACCGTCGCCGAAAATGAAGCCGCGATCGAGCACCGGGATGCGCGCTTCCTCGATGGGCAGGAATTGGCCGTTGAGGTAGATCATCCTTAAATCCTTATTGAGCCCAGATCATTCATTAGGCGGCTCTTCGAGCCAGCGCTCGCGCCATAATGGGTAATCTGGGTTGAACCCACGGGGAACACGGGGAGAATCGGGGGAACGGCATATTCTCCATGTCCCACCGAAACCCCATCATTTCCCCGTGGTTCAACGGCATTTTAGGATCATTTGAGCAGCAGCTTGAGGCTATCCCAGCCGCGCTTGAACACATTGGCGACCGGCACATCCTCCAGCGCCACCAGAGGATACTCGGCGAACGGCTTGCCCCCCACCGTCAGCTTGATGGTGCCGACCACCTGTCCGGCGGACAGCGGCGCCAGCAAAGGCTGTTTGCTGGTCATCACGGCCTTGAGAAAAGAATACTGCCCCTTGGGCAGGGAAATATTCAAATCCTGCCCGACGCCCGCCTTGAGGGTGTTGTCGTTGCCCTTCCATACCGGCAAGGTCGCCACGGTCTGGCCTTTTTCATAGAGAAGGTGGGTGTCGTAATACTGGAAGCCGTAGTTGAGCAGCTTCTGGCTTTCCGAGGCGCGCGCGCTTTCCGAGGCGGTTCCCAGCACCACCGAAATCAACCGGCGCGCGTCGCGGCGCCCCGAGGCGATCAGGCAGAAACCGGCGCTCTCGGTATGGCCGGTCTTCACCCCGTCCACGGTCGGGTCGAGCCACAACAAACGATTGCGGTTGGGCTGGCTGATGTTGTTGTATTTGTATTCCCTGATCGAGTAATACGGGTAGAACTCGGGAAAATCGTGGATGATCGCCCGCGCCAGCAGGGCAAGATCGCCGGCCGTGGTGTAATGCTGCGGGTCGGGCAGGCCGGTGGAGTTCATGAAGTGGGTGTTTTTCATGCCGAGCTTGCGCGCCTGCTCGTTCATGCTTGCGACGAACGCCTCTTCGCTGCCCGCGATCCCTTCGGCCAGAGCGATGCAGGCGTCGTTGCCGGATTGTACGATCATGCCGCGAATCAGCTCTTCCACCCCCACCGGCACGTTGGGCTGGATGAACATGCGCGAGCCTTCGGCGCGCCAGGCGCGCTCGGAAACCGGCAGGGTCTGCTTGAGGCTGAGCCGGTTCTGGCGCACCGCGGCAAAGGTCAGGTAGGCCGTCATCAGCTTGGTCAGGGAAGCCGGCTCCATCCGCTCGCCGGCATTCTGTTGCGCCAGCACCTGGCCGCTATTGAAATCGACCACGATATAGCCGCGCGCGGCGACCACCGGGGCCGGCGGCGGTTGGGGCGCCGCGGCCAAGGCCTGGGCGCTCAGCAGCGCCATCAACAATATCCATTTACGCATTTCCGAATTTTACCTTACTAACGTGAAATAACCATGGCGTTGATGTTCAGCGCCCTGCGGATTTCGGCGGCGGCCTGACTGGCTTCCGCGGAACCGGAATAGGGTCCGGCGCGCACCTTGAACAACCCGTCCGCCGGGGTGATTTGCAGCTTGTCGGCAAGTTGCGCCAGTTCCAGCTTCAAGCGGCTACGAAATTGCTCGGCGTTCTCCTGCACTCCGAAGGCGCCAAGCTGCACGTAAATACCGCCATTTTCCGCCGCCGGCGCCACCGCCGACGGGGCAGCCGGGGCTTCCGCAGCCTTCGTCCGTTCCCGCGGCGCGGCGGCCGGGTTGCGCGGATCGAGCGCCTCGACCTCCACCGGAATGCTGCCGTTTTGCAGCACCCCCAGCTTGTAGGCCGCCGTGTAGGAAACGTCGATCACCCGGTCGTTGTGAAACGGGCCGCGATCGTTGATGCGCACCACCACCGAGCGCTGGTTCGCCGGATTGGTGACGCGGGCGTAGCTGGGGATCGGCAGGGTGCGGTGCGCCGCCGTCATGCCGTACATGTCGTAAGGCTCGCCGCTGGAAGTGCGCTGCCCGTGATAGCGCCGCCCGTACCAGGACGCCATCCCGGTTTCCTTGTAGGCGCGCAACTCGGTTTCCGGCGTATAACTTTTGCCGAGCGCGACATAAGGACGATTGGCGAAGCGGTGCAGGGGTTCCGGTTTCGGCACGGCATCGGGAACGGCATCCAGATCCGGCGGCGGATTGTCGCCGGGGCCGTCGTCCTTGTAGCCGCCGCCGAATTTAGTCATGCCGCGCTCGGGAACGGCGGGCTTTTTCGCGGCGGGCGGCTCCTGGCGGTCGATCGCCGGCGCCGGGCGCGGCACGCTGGAACAGCCGGCAAGCATGGCAAGCGATAAGGCCGATGCGGCCAAAATAAAGGTTGTCTTCATGTTTGCACCAGTTTTCTGTGGGTGTTGATGCTCATCAGCATGCCGAAGCCGAGCAACAGGGTGACGACGGAAGTTCCGCCGTAGCTTAACAGCGGCAGCGGCACCCCGACCACCGGCAGGATGCCGCTGACCATCCCCATGTTGACGAAGGCATAGGTGAAGAACGTCAGGGTGATGCTGCCCGCCAGCAGCCGGCTGAACAGGGTCGGCGCCTTCACCGCGATAATCATGCCGCGCCCGATCACGGCCAGATAAAACACCAGCAGCAAGAGAATGCCAAGCAATCCGAACTCTTCACCGTACACGGCGAAAACGAAATCGGTGGTGCGCTCCGGCAAAAAGTCGAGATGCGCCTGCGATCCCTTGAACCAGCCTTTGCCGAAAGCCCCGCCGGAACCCAGCGCGATGGTCGACTGGATAATGTGATAGCCCGCGCCAAGCGGGTCCTGGGTCGGATCGAGGAGGGTCAGAATGCGCTGGCGCTGGTAGTCGTGCAAAACCGACCACAGCACCGGCGCGCTCGCCAGCCCCGCCAGGAACAATCCCAGAATGATACGCCAGCTCAAGCCGGCGAGAAACAGCACATAAAACCCCGACGACAGGATCAGGATCGAGGTGCCGAGATCGGGTTGCTTCAGGATCAGCCCCACGGGCACCAGCAACATCAGCGCGGCGGTCAGAAAATCCTTGATGTTGAGGGTTTTCTCGCGCCGTTCCAGGAACCACGCCAGCATCATCGGAATGGCGAGCTTCATCAATTCGGAAGGCTGGATGCGCGTCACCCCGATATGCAGCCAGCGCCGCGCGCCGTGGCTGACCTCGCCGAACATCGCCACCCCGATCAGCAACAACAGGCCGAGCAGGTACATCGGCAGGGCGAAACGCGCCAAATGCTGCGGCGGCACGTTGGCGACCGCCCACATCAGCAACAGGGCGATCGCCATGTTGACCATTTGCCGCGCCACGACGCCGCCATCCTGGCCGGAGGCGCTGTATATCGACGCCAGGCCGGCCAGCATCAGCGGCAGCAAGGCCAGCATCAGCGGCACATCGACATGCCGCACCAGGCGCGCCAATAACCGTCTAATCATGGTCATCATCCTCCACGGCGGCATCCTCGACGGTAGCCGCAAGCCCCTGCGGCAGCTTGCCGAGCAGGTAAAAATCGAGCACCTGGCGCGCGATCGGGCCGGCCGTCGAGCCGCCGTGGCCGCCATTTTCCACGAGAATCGCCAAGGCGATCTTGGGATCCTCCGCCGGCGCGTAGGCGATGAACAAGGCATGGTCGCGATGCCGTTCGGCGACGCGGCTTTCAATGTATTTTTCATTCTGCTTGATCGCCACCACCTGCGCCGTACCGGTTTTCCCCGCCACTTTGTAAGGCGTGTCGGCGCCGACGCGCGGGGCGGTGCCGCCCGGCAAGGTCACGTCGATCATCGCCAGCCGCACCCGCTCCAGGTTTTCTTCCTTGAAAGGCAGGCCGCCGGCAACCCGCAACGGCATGGTGAGCGTGCGGCCGGTCTTGCCATCGAGGATGCTGCGCACCAGGTGCGGCTGCACCGCCACCCCCTTGTTGGCCAGGATCGCGGTGGCGTAGGCGAGCTGCAACGGAGTGGTCAGATTGTAGCCCTGGCCGATACCGACGCTGATGGTGTCGCCGGCATACCATTTCTGCTTGTAGCGTTTCATCTTCCATTCACGCGAGGGCAACAGCCCGGAAGATTCACCCTCGATGTCGATGCCGGTTTTCTTGCCGAAGCCGAAACGCCCCATGAAATTGAAGATATTGTCCGGCCCCAGGTCGTTGGCCAGGCCATAGTAATAGGTGTCGCAGGAAATCACGATGGATTTGTGCAAATCCACCGAGCCGTGGCCGCCCACCTTCCAGTCGCGGTAGCGATGGGCATTGCCCGGCAGGGTAAAGAAGCCGGGGTCGGAAATGGTGTAGGAAGGGCTGCGCTTGCCCAGTTCCAGCGCGGCCAGCGCCATGAACGGCTTGAAGGTCGAGCCGGGCGGGTATTGCCCGCGCAGGGCGCGGTTGTTGAGCGGCTTGTCGGGGGAATTGTTGAGCGCATCCCAGTTGAAGGGGTCGATGCCGTCGATGAACAAATTAGGGTCAAAGCCGGGCTTGCTGACGAAAGCCAGCACCTCCCCGGTTTGCGGCTCGAGCGCCACCAGGGCGCCGCGAAACTGGCCGAAGGCCTGTTCCGCCACTTCCTGCAGGCGGCTGTCCAGCGTCAGGTAAAGATTGCTGCCGGAAATCGGCGCGCGCTGGCTCAGCACCCGCACCGCCCGTCCGCCGGCGTCGATTTCCACCTGCTGAAAGCCGGTCTCGCCATGCAGATGCTTTTCATATTTCTGCTCGATGCCAAGCTTGCCGATATGGTCGCTGCCCTTGTAATTGGGCAGTTCGCCGCTTTCCTCCAAGGCATTGAGATCGGAGTCGTTGATGCGGCCGATGTGGCCGATGGCATGGGAAGCCAGGTCTATCCGTGGGTAGTGGCGGAACAGGCGCGCCTTGACCTCCACGCCGGGGAAGCGGAAACGGTTGGCGACGAATTTCGCCACTTCGACATCGTTGAGGCGCGAGCGGATCGGCAGGCTCTCGAAATTGCGGCTCTCCTCCAGCAGCTTCTTGAAGCGCTTGCGGTCGCGCGGGGCAATATCGACGATCTCAGCCAGCCCGTTGATCGTTTCTTCCAGGCTGCCCACTTTGCTGGGCGTGATTTCCAGGGTGTAGGCGGAATAATTGTGAGCCAGGATCACCCCGTTGCGGTCGAGGATCAGACCGCGGTTGGGCACCACCGGAATGATCGAAATCCGGTTGTTCTCGGCCAGGGTTTCATAGTGCTCGTGCTCGATCACCTGCAAATAAACGAAGCGGGTAATCAGCAGGCCGAACAGCACCAGCACGAAAACCGCACCAATGCCCAAGCGTACCTTGAAATCATACAGCTCCCGCTGGTGATTCTTCAGCTCGGTGCGTTCGCTCATTTCATCAATCGCGCTTCGGCTCGACCTTCTGCGGCAATTGCAGCAGCGTGGACAACAAAGGCCATAGCAGCGCGCCGGTCACGCTGGCGGCAAAATAGCCCATCCCGGTAAAATCCACCCCGGCGAACAGGCGGATCGTCAAGGTCATCGCCTGTAGCAGCAGCAACAGGAGGAAGGCGTAAAACGTCTGCTGCCACGGCGAAAACATCAGAATGCGGCGATGCAGGACGATGGCAATGAAAACCGCCAGCGCATAGGCCAGCGCATTCTGGCCGAACAGCACGCCGTCGGCCACGTCTATCATCAACCCCATCGCCCAGGCCACGCCGATGCCCATGCGGCGCGGTTCGCGGATGCTCCAGTAGAGCAGGGTGATGGCCAGGAAATCCGGGCGCAGCAGCAGCGCCGCGCCGCTCCACGGCAACAGGTTCAGCATCAACGCGGAGAACAGGCTGAACGTCATGAATTGCGCGCTCGCCGGTTTCAGAAGCTCCGGGGAATTACTGGCGTGCACTGGCGCCTCGCTTCGTTTTGCCCTTGGCGGCTTCCGGCTTCTCCTGCGGAGCGAGCAGCGGTTCGGCCTGGGCTTCGTATTCCTTGCGCTGGTTGCTGGTCACCACCAGCACCTGCTTATGCCGCCCGATCCCGGCGCTGGGCGTGCAAACGATCCGGGCGAACGCCACGGCGGCGTCACGCTCGATTTTCGACACCAACGCCACCGGCAGGCCTGGGGGGTAAGTGCCGTCGATGCCGGAAGTCACCACCACGTCGCCGGGCAGCACGTCGGCGTTCATCGGCATGAAAGCCATTCCCAACGTGCCCTCCCGCCCCTGGCCGAAGGCGATGGCGCGCATGCCGTTGCGCACGATCTCGATGGGGATGGCCTGATCCTTGTCGGTCAGCAAGGTAACCTCGCTGCTGAATGGATAGGCGCGCGTCACCTGGCCGACAACGCCGACATCGTCGACCACCGGCTGGCCGGCGGCGATGCCGTGGCTGGTTCCCTTGTCGAGGATGATTTTGTGCGAAAAAGGATCGCGCCCGGCATAGAGGATTTCCGCCATCAGCAGGGTCTGGGGCGATTGTTTGCGGGCTTCGAGCAATTTGCGCAAATAGGCGTTTTCCGCCTGTACCGCCTGGTAACCCTGGAGTTGCGCGGCCTGCTGCAATTCGAGCTGTTGCAGGCGGGCGTTTTCCTTTTGCAGATAAGCCTGTGAAATGAAGAACTCGCCAACCCGTTCGGAAAGCACCGAAGGCGCGTTGGCCAGGCGCTGGAGCGGGGTCACCACGACCGCCACGGCTTGGCGCAACACCACGAGGTAATTCTGGTAGGCATCCGCCACCATCAGCAACACCGACAACATGGCGAAGAAGGCGAAACGCGCCAGCGGGCTGGGGCCGTGTTTGAAAAAAGGCGGGGTTTGGTGATCCATCAGCCCCCCGAGGAAAAAAGCGGGGAACCGGAAACCGGGAACCGGGCATCCGGGGGGAAGAACTCAGTCCTCGGTCCCAAGCCCCCAGCCCCCAGCTTATTAGTCATTCGTAAAGACGGTACCCAGCTTGTCCATTTCCTCCAGGGCGCGCCCGGAACCGCGCACCACGCAGGTCAGGGGGTCGTCGGCGACGATCACCGGCAGGCCGGTTTCTTCCATCAGCAGGCGGTCGATGTCGCGCAGCAGCGCGCCGCCGCCGGTCAACACCATGCCCTTTTCGGCGATATCCGCGCCGAGTTCCGGCGGAGTCTGCTCCAACGCGGATTTCACCGCGCTGACGATGGAGTTCAGCGGCTCGGTGAGCGCTTCGAGGATTTCGTTGCTGGAAATGGTGAAGCTGCGCGGAATGCCTTCCGCCAGGTTGCGGCCTTTCACTTCCATCTCGCGCACTTCGGAGCCGGGGAAGGCCGAACCGATTTCCTTCTTGATGTTCTCGGCGGTGGCATCGCCGATCAGCATGCCGTAGTTGCGGCGGATGTAGTTGATGATCGCCTCGTCGAACTTGTCGCCGCCGACGCGCACCGAGGACGCATACACCACGCCGCCCAGCGAGATCACCCCGACTTCGGTGGTGCCGCCGCCGATGTCCACGACCATCGAACCGGTCGCCTCGGCCACCGGCAAGTCGGCGCCGATGGCCGCGGCCATCGGTTCCTCGATCAGATACACCTGGCGCGCCCCGGCGCCGATCGCCGATTCGCGGATGGCGCGACGCTCCACCTGGGTTGAGCCGCAGGGTACGCAAATGATGATGCGCGGCGCGGGGGTGAGCAGGCGCGACTCGTGGATTTTCTTGATGAAATACTTGAGCATCTGCTCGGTGATGGTGAAGTCGGCGATCACGCCGTCCTTCATCGGACGGATGGCGGTGATCGAACCCGGCGTGCGGCCGATCATGTCCTTGGCCTCCTTGCCGACCGCCTGAATGGTCTTTTTGGAGGCCGGACCGCCCTCCTGGCGGATGGCGACGACGGAAGGCTCGTCCAGCACGACGCCTTTGCCGCGCACGTAAATCAGGGTATTGGCGGTACCGAGGTCGATGGCGAGATCGGTCGAGAAATAGCCGCGAAGAAATCCAAACATGCTGTGAGAACCTGTCAACAAGCTGCGTCAATTAAAGGAATTATGATACCATTTTAAAGGTATTTTTTAATAGTGATCGCAGGTTTTTTATGTCATTGACTCTTGCCGACGTAAAGCGCGTCGCCCATCTGGCGCGCATCGAAGTGAACGACGACGAGGCGGAAAGTTATCTGCGCCAGCTTTCCGGCATTTTCGAACTGGTCGAGCAGATGCAGGCGGTGGACACCGCTGGCATCGCGCCGATGGCGCACGCCCAGGATGTGGTGCTGCGGCTGCGCCCCGACGCGGTCAGCGAAACCGACCGGCGCGACGACTATCAGGCCGTCGCCCCGCAGACCGAGGATGGACTATACCTGGTTCCCAAGGTGATCGAGTAACCCAAGGGATCAGGGACTAGGGACTAGGGGCTAGAAATACCCCGCAATTCCTAGCCCCCAGCCCCCAGCCCCTAGCCCCTTAAGAAATGATCAACGCCACCCTCAAGGAACTCTCCGCCGCGCTGGCGGCGAAAAAAATCTCCAGCGTCGAACTGAGCGGCGAATTCCTCGCCCGCATCGAGCGCCTCAACCCGGCGCTCAACGCCTTCGTCGCGCTGGACAAGGAAAAGACCCTCGCCCAGGCCAAGGCCGCCGACGCCCTGCTCGCCGCCGGCAATGCCGGCCCGCTGGCCGGCATCCCGATCGCCCAGAAGGACATCTTCTGCGCCCAAGGCTGGCCCACCACCTGCGGCTCGAAGATGCTCGCCAATTTCGTCGCGCCCTACGACGCCCACGTCATCGAGCAATGCAACGCCGCCGGACTGGTCAGCCTGGGCAAGACCAACATGGACGAATTCGCCATGGGTTCCTCCAACGAAACCTCGTATTTCGGCAAAGTGAAGAATCCCTGGGACACCAACGCCGTGCCCGGCGGCAGCTCGGGCGGCTCGGCGGCGGCGGTGGCGGCGCGACTCGCCCCGCTGGCGACCGGCACCGACACCGGCGGCTCGATACGACAGCCGGCGGCCTTGTGCGGCATTTCCGGGATCAAACCGACCTACGGCACGGTATCCCGCTACGGCATGATCGCCTTCGCCTCCTCGCTCGACCAGGGCGGACCGATGGCCAAGAGCGCGGAAGACTGCGCCTGGCTGCTCAACGTCATGAGCGGTTTCGACCAGCGCGACTCCACCAGCCTGGAGCGCGCCAAGGAAGACTACGCCCGCAACCTCGAGCAGCCGCTCGCCGGCCTCAGGATCGGCCTACCCAAGGAATACTTCGCGGCAGGCCTTTCCGCCGACGTGGCGCAAGCCGTGGAATCCGCCATCGCCGAATACCGCAAGCTCGGCGCCCAGACCGTCGAGGTTTCGCTGCCCAATTCGCAACTGGCGATTCCCGTCTACTACGTGCTCGCCCCGGCGGAAGCCTCCAGCAACCTGGCGCGCTACGACGGCGTGCGCTACGGCTACCGCGCCCCGGAATACGGCGACCTGGTCGACATGTACCAGAAAACCCGCGCCCAGGGTTTCGGCAGTGAAGTAAAACGGCGCATCATGATCGGCACCTACGTGCTGTCCGCCGGCTACTACGACGCCTATTATCTGAAAGCGCAGAAACTGCGCCGCCTGATCGCCCAGGACTTCACCGACGCCTTCAAACATTGCGACGTCGTCATGGGACCGACCGCCCCGACCACCGCCTTCAACCTCGGCGAGAAGAGCGACGACCCGGTCTCCATGTACCTCTCGGACATCTACACCATCGCCGTCAATCTCGCCGGCCTGCCGGGGATGTCCATCCCCTGCGGCTTCGGCAGCGACCGCCGCCCGGTCGGCCTGCAGATCGTCGGCGATTATTTCAGCGAAGCGAAAATGCTCAACGTCGCCCACCGCTACCAGTTGGCGACGGACTGGCACACCCGGATGCCGGAAAGCATTTGAGGAAACCATGGCTTGGCCTGACGATTATGTCATCTACTCCCTCAGCGTGGAGGATGTCCGCTCCGTAGCACAGGATGAAGGATTCCGCGAACTTACGGATGATGAGATCAAACGGGTAGCGGACACGATAGGCGACCATGTTGGGTGGTATGATGCCGTCCTGACGGCCATTCAAGACACGGTACCCGATATTGGCGAATCTATTGATGATGAGGACAATTGATACGCCTTGCCGACATGGACGACTTCATTTCCCCCACTTTTTCCCTGCAAGAGCAAGCCGTATTGTTTGAGGGTGACTGCCTCGAATTATTGGCGAGAATACCCGACGGCAGCATGAGACTGGTCGTCACCTCGCCTCCCTATAGCCTGGGAAAATCTTACGAACGCAAGGGCGATTTCGAGAAATATCTAGCCTGGCAAGACAAAGTGATCGCCGAGAGCATCCGGGTTCTCCATCCCGGCGGGAGCATTTGCTGGCAGGTGGGTAATTATGTCCATGCTGGAGCCATTGTCCCCCTCGATATCGCCTTGTATCCGTCGTTTGCCCGGCACGACTTGAAATTGCGCAACCGGATAGTCTGGCATTTCGAGCATGGGTTGCACTGTTCGCGCAGATTGTCCGGGAGCCATGAAACCATCCTGTGGTTTACCAAATCGGACGAATACCTGTTCAATCTCGATCCGATACGGGTGCCGCAAAAATATCCGGGGGAAAAATATTTCAAGGGTCCCAAGGCTGGTCAGTATTCCTGCAACCCCCTAGGAAAGAACCCCGGCGACGTTTGGGTGATCCCCAACGTCAAAAATAATCATGTGGAAAAAACCAGCCATCCCTGCCAGTTCCCGGTAGAACTGGTGGAAAGATTGGTATTGTCGCTAACCGACGAAGGCGAATGGGTGCTCGATCCCTTTGCCGGGGTCGGCTCTGCCCTCGCCGCCGCACTCAAGCTCAGGAGAAAAGCAGCCGGAGCCGAATTGCTTCCTGAATATTGCGAAATTGCCCGTGATCGGATGCGACAAAGCGCAAGTGGCTTCTTGAAATCACGGTCTATGCGCCAGCCTGTTTACGACCCCAAGTGCCGGACGATCTTTGACGCCGCCGCCCCCTGGAGCACCCGATGCCGAGCAACTGCGGCTCTTGGACAGCGGGTTAAAAGCTTACGAGGTGGCCAATGAAGATCGTTGAAACCTATTCGCACCTGAATGGACTGGAATATCTGATCGTGCATCGCCCTGACCTGTGGCAAGAAGTGCAGCGCGTAATCGAATCGGTCGATGCCGCCGCATGCCGCACCAAGGTCAGCAAGGAAGTGCGGATGCATGGAGAATTGAAATACAGCCCCATCGAAATGAACAGGAAATTTTCCGAACAGTTGCATGGAAAGAATTGGAATGAAAGCCGGGTATCCTATTGGGTAACCCGAAACGAGAAATTAATCCGCAACACAATTTCCCTGCCGCCGGAAGAACAAAAACAGCAAATCCAAGCGGCTGGGGAACAGCCCATTTTCAGTTACAACCAGATGGATTTCGTCAAAGACCGGGTTGCCATCGAAGTGCGGTTTGGAAAATATGCTTTCGTCGCCTATGACTTGTTCGTCAAACATCTCGCCTTCTACGTCCGCGACGAAATCGACGTGGGCATCGAAATTCTGCCGATGAAAGCGTTGCAGGCCGAAATGTCTTCCGGCCACGGCTACTACGAGGGCGAACTATACAATGTGATTCGCAACGGACGCGGCGTCCCATCGGTGCCGCTGGTCATGATAGGCATCGCGCCTTAACGGAACTCAGGAACTTATTTATGCAATGGGAAATCGTCATCGGGCTGGAAACCCACGCCCAGCTTAGCACTCAGTCCAAGATTTTCTCCGGGGCGTCCATCGCCTACGGGGCCGAACCCAACACCCATGCCTGCGCGGTGGACATCGCCCTGCCCGGCGTGCTGCCGGTGTTCAACCAGGCGGCGG
>CAZDIJ010000033.1:0-34469 GCA_964505475.1 uncultured Sulfuricella sp.
GGCGCACCCCGGCGTGGATGGTGAAGTAGTCCACGCCCTGCTCGGCCTGCTCGATCAGGGTGTCGCGGAAGATTTCCCAGGTGAGTTCCTCGGCGCGCCCTTCGACCTTTTCCAGCGCCTGGTAGATCGGCACGGTGCCGATGGGCACCGGGCTGTTGCGGATGATCCATTCGCGGGTTTCGTGGATGTTCTTGCCGGTGGACAAGTCCATCACGGTATCGCCGCCCCAGCGGATGCCCCACACCATCTTTTCGACTTCTTCGCTGATGCTGGAGGCGAGCGCGGAATTGCCGATGTTGGCGTTGATCTTGGTGAGGAAATTGCGCCCGATGATCGCCGGTTCGAGTTCCGGGTGATTGATGTTGGCCGGGATGATGGCGCGGCCGCGGGCGATTTCGTCGCGCACGAATTCCGGGGTGATGACCTTGGGGATCGCCGCGCCGAAGCTCTCGCCCTGGTGCTGGGTCAGGATCAGATCGGACAAGCCCTCGCGCCGCTGGTTTTCGCGGATGGCGACGAATTCCATCTCGGGGGTGACGATGCCCTTGCGGGCGTAGTGCATCTGGCTGACGTTCATGCCCGGCTTGGCGCGGCGCGGGGTGCGGTGGAGATTGAAGCGCAGTTCGGCAAGGTGGCTGTCGTCGAGGCGCTGCTGGCCGTATTGGGAAGTCAGGCCGGGCAACTGTTCGGTGTCGTTGCGATCCGCTATCCATTGCGCGCGGATCGCCGGCAGTCCCTGGCGGATGTCGATCTTCACCGCCGGATCGGTGTAGGCGCCGGAGGTATCGTAGACGCAGATCGGTGGGTTCTTTTCCGCGCCCATGCTGGCCGGCGTGTCGCTCAAGGCGATCTCGCGCATTGGCACGCGGATGTCCGGGCGCGAGCCTTGCACGTAGACCTTGCGCGAGTTGGCGAAAGGCTGCACCGCCGCCTGATCGACTTCGGCGGTGGTGTTGAGGAATTGGGGATAGTCGTTCATTTAGATACTCCTTGGAAGAACAGCGTAAGGAGCAATCGTGCTTCCCTACGGCGGCATGACCCGCATCAGGTTCGAAGGGTGTTTCTCACTCCGTGGCGGAGACCCCTAGCAATGGTGTGAAAGTAAAGGAAATGTGGAATAATTGCAAGGTTAATTGGCTAAGCCGGAGCAAGAATATGGACATGGAACAAGCGCGCTTCAATATGGTGGAACAACAGATCCGTCCCTGGGACGTGCTGGATCCGAATGTGCTCGACTTGCTCTTCAAGCTGCGTCGCGAGGAGTTCGTGCCGGAAGCCTGGCGCGTCCTGGCGCTGGCCGACATGGACATCCCGCTCGGCCACGGCGAAAGCATGCTGTCGCCCAAGCTGGAAGCGCGCATCGTGCAGGAAGTCAAAATCCAGGACGGCGAACGCATCCTCGAAATCGGCACCGGCAGCGGCTACATGACCGCCCTGCTGGCCAAGCTGGCGGGTACGGGATCGGTGCATAGCTTGGACATCGTTCCCGAATTCGCCGCCGCCGCCAAGGACAAGCTGGCGCGGCACGGCATCGCCAACGCCACCCTGGAAACCGGCGACGCGGCGCGCGGCTGGAACGGCCTGGAAAATTACGATTTGGTGGTGATTACCGGCTCCTTGCCGGTGTTGCCGGACGGCTATCTCAAGAACATGAAAATCGGCGGACGCCTGTTCGCCGTGGTCGGCGAATGCCCGGTGATGGAAGCCCGCCTGGTCACCCGGATCGGCCAGGACGTGTGGCGCGCCGCCGACCTGTTCGAAACCTGCACGCCCGCCCTGAAAAACGCTCAGCAAGCGGAACACTTCGTATTTTAGGCCGCGAGCCGAAACGGCGTCTGCCCGCCGTTGACTGACCGGTCGGTCAGTGCTAAGTTAGCGCACCCAGTTATTCGTGGAAGGAAATCTCGCAATGAAGCGGTTACCTCTGGCATTCCTTATTCTGGCGGCATTTCCCGCCGCGCACGCGGCCAACCTGCTCGATGTCTACGGCGAAGCCCAGCTTCAGGATGCCGCCTTCGCCTCGGCGCGCGCCGCCTACCGCGCCGGCCAGGAAAAGCTGCCGCAAGGCCTGGCGCCATTGCTGCCGACCGTCACGCTGGGCGCCAATATCGCCAACAACGACGTCTCCAGCCCGACCACCAGCCGCCAGTACACCAACGAAGGCTACAGCCTCAGCCTCAACCAACCGCTGTACCGCAAGCAGAATCTCACCCAGTACGAACAGGCGAAAAGCCAGGTCGGCGTGACCGAAGCGCAATTCGCCGCCGCCAAGCAAGACCTCATAGTGCGCGTGGCGCAGGCTTATTTCGACGTGCTGCTGGCGCAGGACAACGTGATGCTGTCGGGCGCGCAGAAAACCGCCATCGCCGAGCAACTGGAACAAGCCAAGCGCAACTTCGAGGTCGGCGTCGCCACCATCACCGACACCCACGAAGCCCAGGCGCGCTACGACCTGGCATCGTCCCAGGAAATCGCCGCGAAAAACGACCTGGAAATCAAGAAGCGCGCCCTCCAGCAAATCATCGGCCGCATCCCCGATTCGTTCGCCGGCTTGAGCGGCAAGCTGGCGCTGAAACTTCCCGAACCCAATGACATGGCGCAATGGGTGGAAGCGGCGGAGCGGCAGAACCTGCAATTGCAGATTCAACGCGCCACCCTGGAAATCGCCAATCTCGAAATCGAAAGAAACCGTGGCGGCCACCACCCCACCGTAGACCTGGTCGCCAGCTACAGCGACAGCAAGAACGCCAGTTTCCAGTTCTCCGGCACCACCACCAGCCAGAGCATCGGCGTGCAGCTCAGCCTGCCGCTATACCAGGGCGGACTGGTCGATTCGCGCATCCGCGAGGCGGTGGCCAATCAGGACAAGGCGCGCCAGGACTTGGAACTGACTCGGCGCCAGGTGGCGCTGCAAAGCAACCAGGCATTCCTCGGCGTGACCAACGGCATCGCCCAGGTCAAGGCGCTGGAACAGGCGCTGATTTCCAGCCAAAGCTCGCTGGACTCCACCCGCATCGGCCAGGAAGTCGGGGTGCGCACCAGCGTCGATGTCCTCAACGCCCAGCAGCAGTTGTACAGCGCCAAGCGCGACCTGTCGCAGGCGCGCTACACCACCATCCTCAGCCAGATCAAGCTCAAGCTGGCGACCGGCACGCTGGGCGAGGACGATCTGCAACTGGTCAACCAGTGGCTGGAAGGCAAGTGACACGCCATTTCTGACCATTAATGGCTCTCCCCCCGCAGAAAGGCGCGGCCAAGACCGCGCGCATCCCGATCAAGATCGTTCCCGCCGAGCCGTTGCGCAAGCCGCGATGGATCCGCGCCCAGGCGCCGAGCGGCGAGAAATACCGCGAAATCAAGCAACTCCTGCGCGAGCAGGAACTCCACACGGTGTGCGAGGAGGCCTCCTGCCCCAACATCGGCGAATGCTTCAGCCACGGCACCGCCACCTTCATGATCCTGGGCGGCGTCTGCACCCGCCGCTGCCCGTTCTGCGATGTCGCCCACGGCACCCCGCTGCCGCCCGACCCCGAGGAGCCGGCGCACCTCGCCGCCTCGATCGCGGCGATGACACTGCAATACGTGGTGATTACCAGCGTTGACCGCGATGACCTGCGCGACGGCGGCGCACGGCATTTCGCCGACTGCGTGCGCGCAGTGCGCGGGCATTCCCCCGCCACCCGCATCGAAATCCTCGTCCCGGATTTTCGCGGCCGGCTGGAAACCGCGCTCGACACCCTCGGCACGGCGCTGCCCGACGTGCTCAACCACAATCTCGAAACCATCCCGCGCCTCTACAAGCAAGCCCGCCCCGGTGCGGATTACCGCCACTCCCTGGAACTGCTGCGCGAATTCAAGCGACGCCACCCGTCCACCCTGACCAAATCGGGGCTGATGGTGGGGCTGGGGGAAACCGATGGGGAAATCCTGGAAGTGATGCGCGATCTGCGGGAACACGGCGTGGAGATGCTCACCATCGGCCAGTACCTGCAACCCACCCGCCACCATTTGCCGGTGGAGCGTTTCGTCGAGCCGGCGCAGTTCGAGATTTTCCGCGCCGCCGCAGAAGAGATGGGATTCAGCAACGCCGCCTGCGGCCCGATGGTCCGGTCGAGCTACCATGCCGACCGGCAGGCGCGGGACGCGGACGCCGCCGGCCGCCCGCGTTAATACAGCCGACGCCGTCCGGCGGCTACTTCGCGGGCTTGCCGCTGCCCGGAAAAACCGCGTAGCGCACGGCGGAACCGGAACTCAAATCGACCTTGTCCTTCACCACCGCGGCCTCTCGCGGCGGGGAGGCCGGCTCGGGCAGCTTGTGCAACTCCCCCTTCGCACCATACAGCCCGCTGGCGGACGATGTCTGGCCGGCCTGCATCCAATCGGGGGTAAAGGCGGAGGCGCTTTCCAGCGCCGCCCGCTCTGGCACCCCGGCATCGGCGGGACGGGCGGACGCCGCCGGCTTGGTGCGCGGCGCCGGCTGAGCGTAGGGATTGGGCGCCGGCAATCCTGAAATCGTGGCCATGATTGGAACCTCCTGCGGAAAAATTCCTCCCTTAACTCTTTTAGTCTAGTAAACATTCGCATATTTCCCAGCAAGATATGCGGCCTCCCCTAAAGTAAGGCGATAGATGGCCGATACCTCCTTAACTACTGCAAAAATGGAGGCTCACATGGAAATCGGCAACATCGCCAGCCTGGCGACAAGCATGGCGCAGGAGCGCAGCCGGCAGGATATTGGCGTGGCGGTGCTGAAAAAAGCGATGGATGTGCAGGCCAGCGGAGCAATGGCGCTTATCGAAGCCATCCCGGCTATGCCGGCCAGCCTCCCCGCCAATCAAGGCCAACATATCGACACCACGGCCTGAAAACGGCCGGTTCCCGCCATGTGGTTCAAAAAGCGCGCTGCGCCCTGTTTCCCGCTGTGGATCGTTCTGGCGCTTGGGTTGCCCGCGGCATCCCAGGCTGCCCCCTTTTCCGAGCGCCCCGACGTGCGGAAATTCATCGCCAGGATGGTGAGCCATCACGGCTTCGACGCCGCCGAACTGAAAAACCAGTTTTCCCAGGTCAAGCCGCGCCCCCGCATCGCCAAGACGATGACCGGCCAGCATGTCCGCCCGCCCCGCTGGACGGCTTACCGCGCCAACTTCGTCAACCCGCGCAACATCGCGCGCGGCGTGGCCTTCTGGAACGACCACGCCGGAACGCTGGCGCGCGCCAGGGAAAATTACGGCATCCCCGAGGAAATCGTCGTCGCCATCCTCGGCGTGGAAACCCAATATGGCCGTTTTCCCTTGCCCTACCGGGTGATGGATTCGCTTTCCACCCTGGCTTTCGATTACCCGCGCCGCGCCGATTTTTTTCGCGGCGAACTGGAGCAGTTCCTGCTGCTGATGCGCGAGGAAGGCCGCAACCCGCTTAGGCTGAAAGGCTCCTACGCCGGCGCCATGGGTATTCCCCAGTTCATGCCCAGCAGCTACCGGAATTATGCGGTCGATTTCGACGGCGATGGCCGCCGCGATCTGCTGCATAGCGCGGGCGACGCCATCGGCAGCGTGGCCAATTTCCTCCATGAGCACGGCTGGATCCCCGGCGAGCCGGTGGCGACGCGCGCCATCCCCCACGGCGAAGCCGATGCCGGCGAAATGGCGGCGTCCGGGTTGAAACCGGAATGGCCGATCGGGGAATTGCTGGAACGCCGAATCGAGCCGGCCGAGCCGCTCCCTCCGAATGCGCGGGTTGCCGTGCTGGCGATGGAGGCGGACGGCGCCCTGGAATACTGGCTGGGACTCAACAATTTTTACGTCATTACCCGTTACAACCGCAGCCAGTCCTATGCCCTGGCGGTATTCCAGCTCGGCGGCGAAATCCGGGCGGCGCGGGAACAGGCGGCGCTCCCGGAACCTTGAGAGGATAACGCCCACGGAACGTCCCGATGGACAATCCGGGATATTTCCACCGCCTTTGGCCGCACTCCCCGCCAGCCATCTTTTTCCCCGGTTGCTATGATGAAATAGTTACTGAACGATCAATCGACAAGGATAAGGAGACGGCCATGGCGCAACATACCTTTACTTACGTGCTGGTGGGCGGTGGATTGGCTGGCGCTTCCGCCATCGAGGGAATCCGCGAACACGATGCCAAGGGGTCGATATTGCTGATCGGCGCCGAAGCGCATTTACCCTATGACCGTCCGCCGCTATCCAAGCAATTATGGTTCGGCAAAAGCCGGGCGGAGGAAATTTTTCTCCACGACCAGGCGTATTACGAGCGGCTCGGCGTTACCGTGATGCGCGGCGTCACGGTAACGGGACTCGACCCCGGCGGAAAAGCCCTCACCGACGCCGCCGGAACCTCCTACCGCTTTGACAAGCTGCTTCTGGCGACCGGCGTGGCGCCGCGCAAGCTGGACATTCCCGGCGGCGAACTCGACGGAATCTGTTATTTCCGCACCCTCGACGATTACCGGCGCCTTCACGCCCAGGCGGCGGAGGCGAAAACCGCGCTGGTCATCGGCGGCGGCTTCATCGGCTCGGAGATGGCGGCGGCGTTGAACGTGGCGCTGGATGTCACCATGATTTTCCCCGCCGCCACAATTTGCGACCGGGTCTTTCCCAAGACCGTGGGGCAGGCCATACAGCGCCATTACCGGGAACGGGGCATTTACATCCTGGATTCGGACATGCCGGTTTCGATCGGCAAGAACGAGCGCGGTTTCATTACTCGGACGGCGAGCGGAAAACGCATCGAATCCGACTTGGTGGTCGCCGGCATCGGCACCCAGCCGGCCATCGGCCTGGCACAGGAAGCTGGTCTGGAAACGGGTGACGGCATCATCGTCGACGAACACCTCCAGACCTCGCACCCGGACATTTACGCCGCCGGCGACAACGCCAATTTTCCTTACCCGGCGCTGGGACGCAACGTGCGCATCGAACACTGGGACAATGCGCTGAACCAGGGCAAGGCGGCCGGGCGCAACATGGCGGGGGCGCGAGAACCGTTTACCTACCAGCCGTATTTCTTCTCCGACCTGTTCGAATTCGGCTATGAGGCGACCGGAGAGGTCAATTCGGAACTGGAGACCTTTGCCGACTGGAAAAAGGAAAACGAGACCGGCGTGATCTATTACCTGGCCGACGGCAAGGTGCGGGGGGTGATGATGTGCAACGTGTGGGACCAGATGGAGGCGGCGCGGGAACTGATTCGCAACGGCGAGCGCGTAACCCCGGAAAGCCTGCGGGGCAGGATTTAGAGGGAATTCTCCGCCGGCTCCTTCTCGTCCCACGGGCGCAACTCGTAGCGCGGCGGCTTGCTCATGAAATACAGCACGATGGCGCAGCAGACGAAAAAGATCGTCGTCGCCATGGCGCTGGCGGAAAGCACATCGCGGACGCCTTTCTCGCTGAGGAACCAGATAAAGAACACCAGGCTGACGGCCGAGCAAAGTAGACAGGCGATGGCGGCGCCGAAGGAGATTTTTTTACTGGTAGTGCGGGGGATCATCGGGCTTCCTTTTTAAATAACATTCAGACTTCGTAATCGGCGACCCGGCGTTCCGAGCGCACCGCCTTGACCAGCGGCACCACCTCGCCGTGCGCCGGATGGGACTGGTAGGCATCCAGCGCTAGCCGGTTTTCAAATTCGGAATAGAGCACCACGTCGGCGGATTCACCTTCGCGGCTGAAGTCGATGCCCACTTCCAGGCGCAGCAGACCGGGGATTTTCCCGTTCAGTCCTTCCAGCCCCTGCTTGATTCTGAGTGCGTTTTCCCGCACAGGTTCATTAATACGCCACATGACGATATGTTTAATCATTTTCGCGGTTCCTTTTGCCCGCCGGGGTTGAAATCGCAGCGCAGATTTTCCAGTTCGCGCCGGTAGCCTTCCGCATCGCCGAAATCGACAAAGCGGCTGTAGCGTGAATGGGCCTGGCGCACCCGCCGGGCGTGCTTGATCGGACACCAATATTGCTCGGTTCGCGCGGCGATTTCCTTGACATAGGACAGCAATCCGTTGGCGTAGGAACAATAGGCGCAGTTGATCTTCTCGATCAGGTTGAGGTAGGCCAGGTTGTGGTGGTCGAAAACCAGGTAGTCGCGCCGCCGCACCCTGGGAATGCGGTACAGCGGAAAACATACGAACTGGTAGAGGATGGCGAAGGCATCGAGCAGCAGCATGGGGAACAGCATCGCGTAGATTACCGGCGCGCTGAGCAGATGACGCGGACTCACCTGAAGCAGGTAGCGCAACAGGCCGGTCTTGAGGCGGCGGTGGCGCCCCACCATTTCCTGCTCGAAACGCACCTTGTGGTCAATCAGCTTGAAGCGCAACTCCTCGCGCTTGGCGGCAAGCTCGACTTCCAATTCTTCCTCGAGCGCCCGGATGCGCTCGATCAATTCGCCGATTTGCGGCGTCACGTTTTAGTCGCCGCTCGTAATGGTGAGGATGGATTGCAGTTGTTCCGCCACCTCGCGCCCCAGCGCGGTGAGGTAGCCGCCGTCGGGCAGGGTAATCAGCTTCTTGTCGTGGAGGCGGCGCGCCGAGGCGATCACTTCGGGATCGGCGTCCTTGTGCACCTTGAAGCCTTCCTGCATGGTATCGAGATCGTAATGGGCGAGAAAATTCAATTCCGCCACCAGTTCGGGGGTCAGCTTGGGGACGACGGACAGCATATTGCGCTCCTTGTATTAACGTGAAACTCGCATAGCGAGCCATTGCCCGTTCTTCTCGCCGGAATTGGCGGCAGCCCTTCTCTCCAACTCCCTCCCAAAGGGAGAGAGCTTCCGCTCAATCCGGCGGGGACACCCCCTGCGGGTGCTCCCTCGGGGAAAGAGTCAGGAAAGAGGGAAACGGTTGATGGCGGCTATTGTGGCACGGAATCCCGCCGCGCGGCTTCCCCGTCGGGGGAATTTTTGCGGTTCGAGCCGGCCACGATCTTGTACTCGAACACCCGGCAATCGAGCGCGCCGTTGTAGAGCGGAATGCGGCGCGAGGCGGAGAGGCGGACCAGCTTGGCCAGCGCCAGGTCGGCGGTGAGAATGTAGGCATTCCAGCCGCCGAAGCGCTGTTTCAGCACATCGCCGAAACGCGGGTAGAACCGCGCCAGTTCTTCCTGATCGCCGAGGCGCTCGCCGTAGGGCGGGTTGGTGACCAGGTAGCCGCTGGGCGCGGGGGCGGAGATTTCCAGCACATCGACCTGCTTGAGGCTCACCACCTCTTCCAGCCCGGCCTGCTCCAGGTTGGCGCGCGCCGCATCGAGCGCCTGGCCGTACTTGTCGCTGCCATGGATGGGCAGCGCGGTCTTGGGCTTCTCCGCCGCCGCCGCCTCGTCGTAGATGCCCTTCCACACAGCCTCATCGTAATTCTTCAGCTTCTCGAAGGCGAACCAGCGCTCGATGCCGGGGGCGATGTTCAGCGCCATCATCGCCGCCTCGATAAGGAAGGTGCCGCTGCCGCACATCGGATCGAGCAGGGGAATGCCGGGCTGCCAGCCGGCCAGCTTGAGGATGCCCGCCGCCAGATTCTCGCGTAGCGGGGCGATGCCCTGCTCCTTGCGGTAGCCGCGCTTGAACAGCGCCTCGCCGGAGGTGTCGAGATAGAGCGTGACGCGGTCGGCGGTGAGGAAGGCGAAGACGCGCATGTCCGGCCCCACCGTGGCGATGCTGGGGCGCTCGCCGCAGGCGTCGCGGAAGCGATCGCACACCGCGTCCTTGATCTTGAGCACCAGAAAATCCAGGCTTTTCAGCGGACACTTGATGGCGTTCACATCGACGCGCAGAGTATTGCCGACATCGAACAGCTCCGGCCAGGCAATATCCAGCGCGGCGCGGTAGACATCGTCCTCGCTGCGGTAGGACTTTTCCGCCAAGCGCCAGAGGATGCGGCTAGCGTAACGGCTGTGCAGATTGGCGCGATAGGCCAGAGCCAATGTGCCGGAAAAGCCCACCCCGCCGTCGGTAGGCTGGATGTCGGCGGCGCTGAGTTCTTTCAGCTCTTCCGCCAGGATGGCCTCCAAACCGCGCGGGCAGGGCGCGAAAAATTGCCGTCTGATCTTGTTCGTCATTTCAATCTTCTTCAGCCCTAGATAATGCCTTGCCACACTTTAGCGGCAGGCAAATTTAAAGTCGCGGGAAACTCATGGAGCACATTTACCCCACCGGCATGGTACGCCGCATGAACTCGTCAAATAGCGGAACGGTGAAGGCCATCTCGCCATGGGACGGGCTATAGACCATGCCCTTCTTGATGAGACTGGCTCGCACCGGGCCAAGCGTAGTAATTTTCGCGCGCAAGGCATCGGCAATATCTCCCGTTCGGTAAGTCCCAGCACCCAACTCCGCCATGGCGCGCAAATACTGTTTTTCTCTCGGCGTGAGACGGTCGAAACGCACCCGAAAGAAGTTCTCGTCGAGGCGCCTTATCACGACATCGGTAGCCTCAAGCACATCTTCAAGGGTGATCGGCGAGGCCGCCGCATGATTCCACGCCTGGTAACCCCACTCTTGCAGAAAATAGGGATAGCCCTTGGTCAGCCGGAAAATCTCATGCAAGGCGGCAGGATCAATCGATTCGCCGGAGTCCCCGATCGGTTCCCGCAGCGCCCTGGCGGCATCCGGCTCGGCAAGCGGCCCGACATCGGGAAAATTGAAAAGCCGTTCGGCATAGGACTTCGATTCCCCGGCGAGCCCCGGCAAAATCGGCAAGCCCGCGCCGATCAGCACCAGCGGAAGCCGGCGTTGCTGCATCTTGTGCATGGCCATGATCAGCGCGCTCAACTCGGAAGAGCCGAAGTACTGTATTTCGTCGATCAGAATCGCCACGGCAATGCCGCGCTCGTCCGCGGCCTCGGCGACGGCAGTAAAGAGGCCTGGCAGATCTACTTCGATGTCGCCGCTGTCGGCGGTGCCCTGCTCGGGATCGATGTCCACGCCAATGTCTATCTCGCCGACTTTGATCCGAACCGCGCCGATAAAGCTTTTCAGTACCGCCAGAGCGCGCCGGGCCTTGTTTCCCGCTCCGGCGAGACGGTCCAACTCGAATAGCAGGCGGCGCAGGTGCGGTGCCAGTAAGACAGCTAGGGATTTGCCTTCGTGGGCTTCCAGAAGAATGGTGCGGTAACCGTCATCCTGAGCCAATCGCTCGATTTCGTTGAGCAACACGGTTTTGCCGACCCCGCGAAGTCCCGTCAGCAACAGGCTCTTTTCCGGGCGCTTGGCGTGCACTCGCCCCAACAGCACGCGAGCCTGCTCCAGAATGCCGTCGCGGCCAGCCAATTCAGGGGGTGGAGCGCCGGCACCAGGCGAAAAGGGGTTTCTGATCTTATCCATATAACGAACGCCCGCATTAATTTATAGCAATATATACGACACATGGCGTATAAATACAAATAAATTCCTATAACCCCCATCCTTGCGACGATCAAATCGTGGAATGAATGCAGGCTTTAACCCAGATTATCCTTAGGGCGCGAGATGACCGCAAACTGTCCGCCAGCGCTCGCGCAGGCTCGAAGAGCCGCCTAATGAATAATCTGGGTTAATGTGAATACTGGTTTATTTCAACAATCTTCTTCTCGTCAGCGCCAGCGCCAGGTAATAGCCCGCCGCGCCATAGGCCAGCAGCACCGCCACATGTCCCGCCACGCCCTGCGGGACGTTTCCGAGCATGAGCGGACGCACCATCTCGATGGCGTGGGAGAGGGGCAGGATGGCGGAAACCTGCTGCAAAAATCCCGGCAGTTGATCGACCGGGTAGAACACCCCGCCCAGCAGCACCATCGGGGTGATCGCCAGGGTGAAGTAATACATGAAAAAGTCGTAGCTCGGCGACACCGCGTTGATCACCAGCGCCATGCCGGTGAAGCAGAAGCCCATCAGAACGATCACCGGTATCGCCCACAGCGACATGGCGAAGGAGGCTTGCAAACCCATCGCCCAGATGATCGCCAGGATCGCCAGGCCGGAGAGCAGGCTCTTGCTGATGGTCCACACCAGTTCGCCGAACAGCACGTCGTCGAGCGTCAGCGGCGCGTTGAGGATGGCATCCCAGGTCCGCTGCACGTGCATACGCGAGAAGCCCGAGTACAGCGCCTCGAAGCTGGCGGCATTCATGGTGCTGTAGCACACCGTGCCGGAAGCGAGGAAGGTCAGGTAGCTCATGCCGTTCACTTCCGGCAGCAGCCCGCCCAGGCCGTAGCCCAGCCCCAGCATGTAGAAGGCCGGATCGGCGAGATTGCCGAGAATGGCGGGTATCGCCAGCTTTTTCCACACCAGGAAGTTGCGCCGCCACACCGGGATGAAGCGCAGGCTCAGGGTAGGGAGGCGGAAATCTTGGGCTTTCAGCATGTCAGTCGCGCAGATCCCGGCCGGTAAGTTTGAGGAACACATCTTCCAGGTTTGCCGGGCGCGACAGGTAGCGCAGCTCGCACTGGCCGCCCAGTTGGCGCAGCAGCGCGTCGTGGTCGCGGGTGTAGCAGAACAGCGTTTCGCCGGCGTGCTCGAAGCGCTCGCAGAGTTGCCGTCCATGGCTCTTCGCCCAGGCTTCCACGCCGTCGCCGAATACTTCCACCACATGCGGCTCGATGTGCTGGGCGATCAGTTCGCGCGGCGAGCCGGTGGCGATGATCCGGCCCTGATCCATGATCGCCAGGCGGTCGCACAGGCGCTCGGCCTCTTCCATGAAATGGGTGGTGAGGACGATGGTCTTGCCCTGCCCAAGCAGGCCGCGCAAGCCCTGCCACATCATGTGGCGCGCCTGCGGGTCGAGGCCGGTGGTCGGCTCGTCGAGGAAGATCAGGTCGGGGTCGTTGACCAGCGCGCGCGCCAGGGTGAGGCGGCGCTGCATGCCGCCGGACAGCGCCTGGATTTTCGCGTCGGCGCGGTGGGTGAGGTTGGCGAAGTCCAGCAGAGCGGGGATGCGCGCCTTGATCTCGGCGTCGCTGTGACCGAAATAGCGGCCGTACACCAGCAGGTTTTCGTAGACGCTGAAATCCGGGTCGAGGTTGTCGATCTGCGGCACGATGCCGACCTTCATGCGCGCTTCGCGCGCCCGCTGCGGCACCGGCAGGCCGAACATTTCCATGGTTCCGCCGTCCGGGTCGGTGAGGCCGAGCAGCAGGCGCAGCGTGGTGGTCTTGCCCGCCCCGTTGGGGCCGAGCAGGCCGAAGCATTCGCCCGGCTCGATGGCGAGGTCGATGCCCGCCACCACCTCGGCGCCGTCGTAGCGCTTGCGCAAGCCCTGGGCGCTCAGCAGCGGCATGAATGCATCACGATCTGCTTGAGCAACCCCAGTTGCCCGTGGAAGAAATGCCCGACGCCCGGCACCACGGTCAGCGGCAAGTTCTGCGGACGCGCCCAATCGAGCACCGCGGCGAGCGGCACCACGTCGTCGGCCTCGCCGTGGATCACCAGGGAATTCGCCGCCACCGCGCCGGCGGGAAAGCGCGACACCGCCGGCGCCACCAGCACCAGCTTTTCCGCCGTCAGCCGCTGGGCGACGCGGGTCTGCACGTAGCCGCCGAAGGAAAAGCCGGCCAGCAGGATGGGCAGATCGCCGGCCTCGCGCATCATGTGTCCGGCCAGCGCCAGCATGTCCTCGGTCTCGCCCACCCCTTCGTCGTAGACGCCCTCGCTCTGCCCCACCCCGCGGAAATTTACGCGCGCCGCCAGATAGCCCAGTTCGGCGAAAGCCTTGGCCAGGGTCTGCACCACCTTGTTTTCCATGGTGCCGCCGTGCAGCGGATGAGGATGCGCGATCAGCGCCAGTCCGCGCCGCGCGCCACCGGGATCGGTGGCCGCCGACTCCAGCCGGCCGGCCGGCCCATCGAGGAAAAATTTGTGCTGAACCAAGGGTGGAATGCCGTGAAGGGGTTGAATTGACGGGGGTAATTATACGGGGTAGGGTGAAGGTTAGCGAGCACCGCCATGCAGCTTCATCCATCCCACGGGTTGTATTCCTACCGGCCCGCAACATAAGGAACTCATTATGAAACAATTCATTATCGCCGCGCTCTGCCTGTTTCTGGTCGCATGCGGCGCCAAGCCGAACGGCACTTATACCGATGCGCTGGGAATAACCAGCTACAAATTCGAGCCGGGCGGCAAAGTGTATGTTTCGGCCATGGGAATAGAAACCGAGTGGAAATACGAGGTTGACGGGAAAAAAGTCAAAATCGCGGGCGCCCAAGGCAACATCGTCCTGACCATGATGGATGACGGTTCCTTGCAGGGGCCGCTGGATATTAAGCTCACGAAAAAGCAGTAAGTTGGCGTCCCGCAAACACAGCGCCGCCACCCGGCAATTTCCCCTCGCCACATGATCTACGGCTGGCTGGCGGATATGGTATTGCTTGCCCACTTCGGCTTCATCGCGTTCGTGGTGCTGGGCGGGCTGCTGGCGGGGCGCTGGCCCAGGCTGGTCTGGCTGCACGTGCCGGCGGCGCTGTGGGGGGTGGCCACCGAATTCCTTTCCATCGTCTGCCCGCTGACGCCGCTGGAGAACAGCCTGCGCCGCCTGGGCGGGGAAGCCGGCTATCCGGGCGGCTTCATCGAACACTACCTGACGGCGCTGATTTATCCGCACGGCCTGACGCGGGAGCATCAATTCCTGCTCGGCGGCTTCGCCTTGCTGGTCAACCTGGCGATTTACGGGCGGCTGGCGCTAGTCCGCCACCGACGCAAAGGCGACAACCCATGCCGCTGATATGGCTTGCCTGCCTCGCCGTCGCCGGCGCCTGGCTGGTGAAATCCGGGAATCCGCTCATGGCCGATTGGCTGAATATCGCCGGCATCGTGTTGTTCCTGACCGGCGCCCTGCGTTGGCTGACGAACTTGCCGCTGCTGTTGCTCGCCTGCGCGCTCGGCGCGGTAGGCGCCATCGGCGAGGTCGCGGGGCTGTGGAATCCAGCCACCGCCTGGTGGATCAATATCGCCGGGGTCGCCCTGTTCGTGACTGGCGTTTTACGCTGGTTGGCCAGTGAAAAAAATGGCGCCGGCAACTGGAAGAACGATACCGGCATGGCTTTGCCACCTACTTCCGGCGACGGCTCCGGCGCGGACGGCGGCTCGTGCGGCGCGCCGCCGGGCGGATGCGATGGCGGCGGCGACGGAGGCGGGGATTAGATCCGCCCCCCGCACGCAAGGCGTCAACCACTCGCCGCCACTGCCGTTATTCTCAGCGTGACCATTGAATATCAGCGACGAGGTGCACCATGAACAGGAAATTCGGAACGGGGCTGGTCTGTGCCGGCCTGCTGGTTTTTTCCACCCAGGCGCTTGCCTGGGGAGATAGAGAGCGCGCCGCCGTATGGGGCGTGATCGGCGGCGCGGTGCTGGCCAATGCTTGGCACAACAGCCAGCAGCCTGCGCGAGGCTACGAATATCCGGCGGTGGCTTATTCCGCCCCGCTGCCGCGCTATAGCATCGACAACCCCTATTTTGGCAACGCCGGCGCCGCCGAGGCCTACGAGCGCGGCCGCCTTGCCCGCCTGCGCGAGCAGCAGGCGCGCCTGGAGCGCGATGCTTTCGAGCAGGGCTATCGGGGTTCCGGGGGGGATTTGCGCTGAACCTAAATCCCTCACCACAGAGGCACAGAGAAAACCGATAAATCAATATGCCTCTAAACTATTCTCAGCTATCGCCCCTTCCCCTGCTCGCGGGGGAAGGCCGGGATGGGGGCAAACAGCGGCGGCCATGCGGGCAAACGCCCCCACCCCAACCCTCCCCCGCGCGCTATGCGCGCAAGGGAGGGCGTGGACGTTTGCTGAGAATAGTTTAGAGGCATGTAAATCAATGGATTGCCGGCAAGCCGCCCATCTCCGCCTATCCCGTTTCCTCTGGGCTCTCTGTGCCTCTGTGGTGCAACTGAGGTTTTTGGTCAAATCTTCAAGCGCTCGACGACCTTGCCGTTGACCAGGTGCTGGTCGACGATTTCGTCGATGTCCTGCTTGTCCACGTAGGTGTACCACACCGCTTCCGGGTAGACCACCAGCACCGGTCCTTCGCCGCAGCGGTCGAGACAGCCGGCGCTGTTGATGCGCACCTTGCCCTGGCCGTTGAGGTCGAGCGCCTTGATTTTTTTCTTGGCGTAATCGCGCATTTCCTGCGCGCCGTGGTCGGAGCAGCACGGCTGGCCGTCGTCGCGGATGTTGGTGCAGAAAAATACGTGGCGCTGAAAATAACTCATTGTCTTACCTTTCAAAAATCAATCCCAAAATTTACCCTAGCCCCCAGAATTATACTCCGCAGACCGCGCCGAACTGCCGCGCACCTTGTCCGCCGGGTACTTGACGGCGTTGATGGCGATCTTGTCGAAGGCGGCGGCTATCAGGTCGATGCCCAGTATGTCGGCAAGCCGGGTCAGGTAGATCAGGTTGTCGGCCAGTTCCTGGCGCACTTCCTCCCGCTTCTTTTCATCCAGGTTGAGGCTCTGTTCCGGCGTCAGCCACTGGAAATGCTCGACCAGTTCGGCGGTTTCGACGATTAGCGCCATTGCCAGGTTCTTCGGGGTATGGAATTGCTCCCAGTCGCGCGCGCGCGCGAAGTCACGCAATGCCTGGGTCAGATCGTCCAGCGTCGGTTTGTTCATGCCTGATTCCTTTAGAGTATTGCCGCCACCACCACGGCGCCGTCCAGCCGGCCAGCGCCAGCAGGACGTTGGTGATGTCGGCGCGGTGTCCCGGCACGCCCTGTTGCGCCAATTCCAGCGCCGCCGCCAGCGTCAGCACCAGCAATCCGCCGATCCAGGCGTGGCCGCGGAACGGCGCGGCGGTTTGCGCCAGCGCCGCCAGCGCCAGGAAAGGCCACAGGACGGCGAGCATTTCGGCCAGCGCGTAGAGGCTGTGCATCCTGCCGGCGAAGGGTATCCAGTTGATTTCGCGCGGCGGCTTGAACCACAGGCTCACCTCCGGCGCCAGCTTGGCGAGGGCGAAGCCGAAAAAAATCATCGCCGCCGCCGCCGCCAGGCGCAAGCCGCGCGGGCTGCGCAGGAACAGCATCGCCACGCCCAAGCCGAGCAACGCGCCGGCGCCGGTTTCCAACGACAGGCGCCAGCTCATCACCGGGATGCGCAGCAGCAGGACGGCGACGATGAACACCACGTACAAGGGCATCATGCTTTTCGCCGCGCGAGCATGCAGGGTGACGAACAGCCCCAGTCCGGCAATGCCCAGGCTGTCGGCGATCAACTGCTGCCAATGCAGCAGCGAGGGTTGCAGCAGCGCCCGCCACAGCGACCACAGCCCCCGTTGCAGGCTGGCCGGATCGAGGTACAGCAGCAACGGAATCAGTTGCGCGAGCGTCCACAAGCCCAGCACCAGCAGCCCCATGTCGGCGGCGGAGCCGGGCAGGAACCAGCGGTAGCGCAATGCCTGCACGGCGCGCAACGGCGCCCAGCGCCCCTGGATCAGCGCCGCCGCCAGGGCGCCGAGCGACGCGCCCAGTGTATTGAGCAGCCAGTCGAGGCGGGAGGCCACCCGCCCCGGCAGAAAGGTTTGCAGGCTTTCCAGCCCCATGCTCAGCAATGACGCGCCCGCCACGGCCACGGCGAAAGCCGCCGCCGGGCGCAGGCGGTAACGTAGCGAACGGGTGACCAGCGCGCCGAACGGCAAATAGACCAGGATGTTGGTGATGATGTCGGAACGGGTGAAATAGCGCGGCCACGGCGCGCCCAGGAAATCCAGCATGCCGCCGAGCGGGCCGTGCCAACCGAAAAAAGGGTAGAGGCTGCCGTAGACCAGCAGCAAACCATAGAGCAGCGCGGGAAAACGGGCGGAGGAACGGGGATGGGTGGCCGCCATTTTAACGCACCTTGATTTCCGTCCACATCCGCGACAGGATGCGGCGGCTCCTGGCATCGAAATCACGCAGCATTTCCAGGCGCCGGGCATCCCCGGGCGGCGGGAATATCGCCGGGTTGCCGGCAATCTCCGCGCGGATGCGGGGCATGGCGGCGCCGTTGGGATTGCCCGCGCCGATCAGGTTGGAAACGTCGGCGGCGTTGTCGCCGTCCAGCATGAAGTCGATGAACCGGTGCGCCAGGTCGGGGCGCTGGCCGCTCTTGTGCAGGACGAAGTTGTCGAGTGCCAGCACCGCGCCCTCCCTGGGGGTGGCGAAGCCGATCGAGAACGGCCGTCCTGCCGCCAGCGCATCCTGCTGTGCGCGGAACATGTCGTTGGAGTAGCCGTGGGCGACCCAGATATTGCCGATGGCCAGATCCTTGATGTAAGTGCTGTTGGAAAACGTCGCCCAGTAGGGCTTGGCGCGCAGGATCAGGCGCTTGGCCTGTTCCCATTTCGCCGGTTCCTTTTCCTGAACCGAGTAGCCGAGGTATTTCATCGCCGCCGCCATCAACTCGCGCTGGCTGTTCAGCACGGTGACCTTGCCCTTGAGCTTCTCCAGGTATTCCGGCTCAAAAATCAGCGCCCAAGTGTTCGTCGGCAGCCCGAGTTCGCGCAATTTTTCGCTATTGTAGCCGAGCAGGGTGATGGAATAGGCATAGGGTATCGAGTAACGGTTGCCGGGGTCGAACCAGGCGTTTACGAATTCCGCCTTGAGATTGCCCGCGTGCGGCAGTTTGGCCTTGTCGAGCGGGCGTAGCGCGCCGCGCCGGATCAGCGCCTCGACGGCGTTGCCGGTGGGCACCAGCAGGTCGTAGCCGGCGGCGCCGGCATCCAGCTTGGCGAGCATCTCCTCGTTGTCGGAATAGTAGTCCTGCTTGAGATGGCAGCGGCACTGCGCCTCGAAGCGCGCCACCGTCTCCGCCGAGATGTAGTTGTTCCAGGTGTAGAGATAGAGCGTATCGGCGGCCTGGACAGGGAAGGCCATCTCACCGCAGAGGACGCAGAGGACGCGGAGGAAAAGCAAAAAAGGGTTTCCTCTGCGTTCCTCTGCGTCCTCCGCGGCAAAAAAGAAGTTCATCACTTACCCTTCAGCACGTCCGGCGCCAGCCGCGACGCCAGGACGATCATCGACAGGGTCAGCAGCATCAGCAGGGTGGAGACGGCGTTGACTTCCGGCGTCACCGCTACCTTAATCATCGAGTAGATTTGCAGCGGCAGGGTGGACACCCCCACCCCGGCGACGAAGAAGGTGATGACGAAATCGTCGATGGACAGGGTGAAGGCCATCATGAAACCGGCCAGCACGCCCGGCAGGATCAGGGGGAAGGTCACGCGGCGGAAGGTCTGCCAAGGCGTGGCGCCGAGGTCGCGCGCCGCCTCGAAAATGCTTTCGTCCATGCCGGCCAGGCGGGCGCGGACGATGATGGCGACGAAGCCGATGCTGAAGGTGATGTGGGCGGCAAGGATGGAAAACAGGCCGAGCGTCAAATCCAGCACCTGGCGGAAAAACAGCAGCAGCGCCACGCCCAGCAGGATTTCCGGCATCGCCACCGGCGTCAGCACCAGAAACGGCATGAAGCGCAGGCGGTAGCGGTGCATGGCGATGCCCGCCATGGTGCCGAGCACGGTGGCGATGCTGCTGGAAGCCAGGGCGATCAGCAGTGAATTGAGCGCCGCGCCGAGCATCTCCCGGTTGTGCAGCAGCTTGCCGTACCAGGCGGTGGTGAACCCCACCCACTCGGCGTTGAGCAGGGAATCGTTGAAGGAGAACAGCACCACCACCGCCAGCGGCACATAGAGAAAGGCGTACACCGCCAACGAGGCCGCCCACAGCCACAACCCCTGCGGTTTCACGCCGCCATCCCGCGGGTCTTTCCCGCCCAGGCGGCAAAACCGGCCAGCGCCAGCACCGCGATGGTGAGCATGATGGAGAGCATGGCGCCCAGCGGCCAGTCGCGGTTGTCGAGGAACTGCTCCTTGATGAGGTTGCCGATCAGGATGTCGCCGGTGCCGCCCAGCAGTTCGGGGATGGCGAACATCCCCAGCACCGGAATGAACACCAGCACCGAGCCGGAGAAAATGCCGGGCAGGCTCAGGGGAAAGGTGATTTTCCAGAAGCGCGTCCAGGCATCCGCCCCCAGGTCCTGCGCCGCCTCGAGCAGCGCCGGATCGTGTTTTTCCAGGTTGGTGTAAAGCGGCAGCACCATGAAGGGCAGGTGCACGTAAACCATCCCGGCGATCACCGCGAACGAGGTGTAGAGCAGGTTGAAGGGGCCGAGGATGATGATCCAGGCATAGATGCGCACCAGGAAATTGCTGGCGAAGGGCAGGATCACCAGCAACACCATCAGGTCGCGGCGCTTCTTCGGGCTGCGCGCGATCAGCCAAGCCAACGGATAGGCCATGACGATGCAGATCAACGTGGTGAGCGCCGCCACCCCGAAGGATTTGAGGAAAATTTCGAGATAGACGAAATCGCCGAAGAAAAAACGGTAAGTTTCCAGCGTCACCCCGCTGTCCGCGCCGAACAACGGCAGCAGCGGCGCCAGGCCGCCGAATTCGCCGGGATGGCGGAACGAGGCCACGACCACGATCAGGCTGGGGGCGGCGAAGAAAATCAGCAGGAACAGCGTCGGCGGCAGGCTGACCAGCCATTTCACCAGACGCCCGCCACGCGCGCTCAAGCCCGCCCTAGTCATGGAGGAACAGCCCCGCATCGTGGCGCCAGGCAATCGACACTTCGTCGCCGGCGCTGAAGAAGATCGCCCGCCCCGGCGCGGAATTGGCGAGCAGGGCTTCCAGGATCACGCCGTTTTCCAGTTCCACCTTGTATACCGTCACGTCGCCGAGATAAAGCAAACCGCGCACCTTGCCGTGGAAGTGGTTTTTCAGGTCGTGGGCGCCGCCGCGCGGGCTGATGCGGATCTGCTCGGGACGCAGCGCCAGCGCCCCGGCGTCGCCGGTCTTGGCGCCCGCTAGCGGCGGCGCGGCCACGTCGCCGAGACCCGCCACTTGCAGCAGCAGATGGCTATGGTGGGCTTCCCGCACCCGCGCGTCGAGCAGGTTGATGGTGCCGATGAAATCGGCGACGAAGCGGTTTTTCGGGAAGCTGTAGAGTTTGGAGGGTTCGTCGAGTTGTTCCACCCGCCCTTCGTTCATCACCGCGATACGGTGCGACAGCGCCAGCGCTTCCTGCTGGGAGTGGGTGACGAACACGAAAGTCACCCCCACGTCGCGCTGCAAGGCGATCAGCTCGCCTTCCATCTGCTCGCGCAGCTTGGCGTCAAGCGCCCCCAACGGCTCGTCAAGCAGCAGCAGGCGCGGCTTGTTGACCAGCCCGCGCGCCAGCGCCACGCGCTGCTTCTGGCCGCCGGACAACTCGTGGGGATAATGGCCGCTCTTGTCGCCGAGGTGCACCTGTTCGAGCGATTGCCCGGCCAGTTCACGGATTTCGTCTTCGGTCTTTCCGGCCATCTTCAGCGGAAAAGCGACGTTCTGCCACACCGTCATGTGGGGAAACAGGGCGTAGCTCTGAAACACGGTATGCACCGGGCGCTTTTCCGGCGGGGTGCCGGCAAGATCGCGCCCGTCGAGCAGAATCGCGCCGCCGCCGGGTTCGTCGAAGCCGGCGATCAGGCGCAGCAGCGTGGTCTTGCCGCAGCCGGAAGGACCAAGCAGGGTAAAGAATTCCCCGGCCTCGATACTCAGCGTGACATCGTCGAGCGCCACCAGGTCGCCGAAGCGGCGGGTGACGTTACGGATTTCGAGGATGGACATGATGATCCGATTTCATACTGTGGTCGTGCCTGTAGCCGCGCACTGTAGCCGCTGTCAGCGCCAGCGGCTACAGACGGGACGGCGGATGATGATGCGGCGGCTCCGCCACGTGCAGCGTCTGCGCCGCGGCGTGATGGTGCAGGGCGGCATGGGGCGGCTCGGTGAGCGTCGGCCTTCCCACCACGTGCGGCGTAAGCGAGCCGATCACCATCCCCGCGGCGCTCATCAGCAGCCCCACCAGTTGCGGCGGCCAGTACGTGTCGGGCTGGAGCACTTCCAGCAGCCCCCAGGAAATCAGCCCCGCCGCCATGGCGAAATAAGCGCCCTGGATATTCGCCCGCTTCCAGTAAAGTCCCGCGACCAGGGGAATGAAGGCCGCCACCAGGGTGATCTTGTAGGCATTCTCCACCATCTTGAAGATGCTGGAATCGGAATTCAGCGCGAAAACCAGCACCACGGCGGCGAAGCACACGATGACGACGCGCATCATGCGCAGGAAGGCGTGGTCGCCGATGTTGGGGAAAAAGCCGCGCACGATGTTCTCGGAAAACGCCACCGACGGCGCCAGCAACGTGGCCGACGAACAGCTCATGATCGCCGAGAGCAGCGCGCCGAAGAACACCACCTGGGCAAACACCGGAGTGTGCTGGAGGATCAGGGTGGGCAGCACCAGTTGCGAATCCTTCTCCAGCAGCTCGCCGAACATCGCCGGGTCGATCAGCGTCGCCGAATAGGCGAGGAACATCGGCACGAAGGCGAACAGGAAGTAAATCGAACCGCCCAGCACCGAGCCGCGAATCGCGGTCTTTTCATTCTTGGCCGAGGTGATGCGCTGAAACACGTCCTGCTGCGGAATCGAGCCGAACATCATGGTGACCCAGGCGCCGATGAAGGGTATCCATTCGGCGGCCTTGGCCTCGGGAAAGAAATCCAGCTTGCCGGCCTGCGCCGCGTGGCTCACCACCACGCCAACCCCGCCGGTCATGCCGGAAATCAGCCAGCCGATGTACAGCATCCCGCCCATGATGACGGTGATCTGCACGAAATCGAGAATGGCCACCGAGAACATCCCGCCGAAAGTGGTATAGGTCAACACGATCACCGCCCCCAGGATCATCCCGGTCTGCTGGTCGATGGCGCCGTTCGTGACGACGCTGAACACCAGTCCGAGCGCCTTGATCTGCGCCGACACCCAGCCGAGATAGGAAACCACGATGCACAGGGTGGTGATTACCTCCACCACGCGGTTGTAGCGCAGCCGGTAATAATCGCCGATGGTCAGCAGATTCATGCGGTACAGTTTGCCGGCGAAAAACACCCCGGCGAGGATCAGGCACAGGCTGGAACCGAAGGGATCGGCCACCACCCCGCGCAGCCCTTCCTTGGTAAAGGTGGCGGAAATCCCCAGCACCGTCTCGGCGCCGAACCAGGTGGCGAACACCGTCGCCATCACCACCGGCAGCGGCAAACTGCGCCCGGCCACGGCGAAATCCTTGGCGCTGTGCACGCGCGTGGCGGCATACAGCCCGATGCCGACGGAAACCAGTAAATAGAGAACCACGAACCAGATCAACATGGCCGCGCAAGCTCGCAAATAAGATTGGGATGGAGAAGGATTATAACCAAAAGGAAATCAGGCCGCCCCGTTCCTGCCGACCAGCAACAGAGATCCGCCTCATTAATACCTCCTTCCAAAATCCCCAAAATCAACTCACCCAGTAGAAAAGTTCCAACGGGAAATCACTTTCCCGGCCACATGCCATTGAAGCAACACCCCCATCGAGACGCTTTTGCCCGTGGCTCCACACCGATCGGCAGGGTTACAACCACATGAAAATACTAGTCATAATGAGGAGAGATATTTCCATAATAACCCCTTTGTCATTATTGACAGTTATGCCAGCCCACCTATAGTTACGAAGTATGACAATAGAATATTGCGGTGGGGGGAAATGATTAAAATCCAGGTATTCATCGACACGGAATTGCTCCACGAGCACAAATTCCACGCCGCCGAGCGGGAAATCCTGATAGGACGGCGCCCCGGCCACCACGTTCACCTCGACGGCTCCACGGTAAGCGGCGACCATGCCCGCCTGATGCTGGGCAGCGCGGTGGTGCTGGAGGACCTGAAGAGCACCAACGGCACCCTGTTGAACGGAACCATGATAACCCGCCCCACCCCCCTCAACCCCGGCGACACCATCCAGATCGCCCACTTCCGCCTGCGCATCCGCGACGAACGCCGCCTCTCCCCCGCCGACGCCGACACGATCATCATCGAACCCCGCACCATCCCCCTGCAAGGCGGCAACCTGGAACGCACCGGGTTCTTCTCCTATGCCGACTACCGGAAACAGGTTGAGGAGAAGGAAGAACAGAAGACTGAAACGTCGTAGGGTGCCGGTGAGCGCGGCGAACCGCATTGATCGCTTGTCCGGGGGATGGGTTTTGTCGCGCTTTGCGCGTAGCGCACAAAACCATACGGCGCAACTTGCTAGAACGCTCTTTAAAGCTTGGATTTCACAAACTCGATCACCTTTTCAGCTAAGGGTGAAGTTACTCGTAGACAAACCCACCCCCATAAAACGGCGGATACCTCCCCACCAACGCCTCCAGCATAATCAATTCCTCATCCGTATGGTTGATGACCGTAGCCGGCTGAGGCTTCATGGCGGGGTCGCGGTAGAGGTAACGCGGTGCCTCGTGGTGGGTGGTGGTGTAGCGGGCACGCTGCCCACCGACGGTTTCCACCTCGGTTTCACCGTAGCACAGGCAGAAATAGGTGCGCTCCGCCTCGACCGCCTCGAGGTAGGCGCCGGTGCCGCGAATGCCGATGGTGGCGGTGGGGGTGAGGATGCGGTGCTCGCCCTTGGCGAATACCGAGAGGATTTTGCCGGCGATCAGGCGAAAGGTCTGTTTCAGGGCATCCGCGCCGAAATTTACTTGAGTGTTTTCGCGCAGCAGGAAGGCGTCGCGCTCGATCACCAGCACCGCTTGGCCGTCCGCTCCGGTGCTCACGCTGTCTCCGCGCAGCACCAGTTCGCCGGCCCTGGCCGGCCTGCCGTTGAGGCTGACGCTGCCGCGCAGGGTGTGGATGCCCGGCGCGATCGGCAGGCTGCCCATCGCCAGGGCTTCGCGGATCAGCCCGGAGACGCCCCCGGCGGCCAGCGCACCACCGATCAGTTGTTGCAACAGCCGGCGGCGCGCGGTATCCATGAACTTTACTCCAGGAAGAACCAGCCAATAAGCGGGAGAACCTGACCGAGCAGCACCAGGAACAGCAGGGCGGCGATCACCGCCTGCCAGCGTTTTTCGCGGCGCTCGCGGGCATCCAGTTCGAGGCGCAGTTGGGCGATTTCGCCGTCGCGCGCCTGGTTGAGGCGCCCGTGCAGCAGGCGCGGCAACTGCGGCACCAGGGTGGCCCAGTGCGGCGCTTCGGCCTTGAGGGATTTGACCAGGCCGCGCCAGCCGAGTTGCTCGCCCATCCACTTTTCCAGGAAGGGCTTGGCGGTCTGCCACAGATCGAGGTCGGGGTCGAGTTCGCGGCCCAGACCTTCGATGTTGAGCAGGGTTTTTTGCAGCATCACCAGTTGCGGTTGGATTTCCACGTTGAAGCGGCGCGAGGTCTGGAACAGGCGCAGCAGCACGCGGCCGAAGGAGATTTCCTTGAGCGGGCGGTCGAAGGCCGGTTCGCACACCGCGCGGATCGCCGCCTCGAATTCGTCCTCGCGGGTATCGGCGGGCGCCCAGCCGGATTCGATGTGGGCTATGGCGACGCGCTTGTAGTCGCGGCGGAAGAACGCCAGGAAGTTCTGCGCCAGGTAATTGCGGTCGCGGTCGGTCAGCGTGCCCATGATGCCGAAATCGAGCGCGATGTAGCGCCCGTCCGGGGCGACCAGGATGTTGCCGGGGTGCATGTCGGCATGGAAGAAGCCGTCGCGGAACACCTGGGTGAAGAAGATTTCCACCCCGGCGCGCGCCAGCTTGGGGATGTCGACGCCCTGGGCGCGCAGTTTGTCCACCTGGCCGATGGGTACGCCGTCCATCCACTGCATCACCATCACTTCGGTGTGGCACCAGTCCCAATACACTTCCGGCACCAGCAGCAACTTGGATTCCGCGAAGTTGCGGCGCAATTGCGAGGCGTTGGCGGCCTCGCGCATCAGGTCGAGTTCGTCTTCCAGGTGCTTCTCGAACTCCGCCACCACTTCGCGCGGTTTGAGGCGCTTGCCGTCCGCCCACAGGTTTTCCATCAGGCTGCCGCCGGCGTAGAGCAGGGCGATGTCCTTGGCGATGGTGGCGGCGATGTTGGGGCGGAGGATTTTTACCGCCGCAGGGCGCCCGTCGTGCAGGCGGGCGCGGTGCACTTGCGCCACCGAGGCGCTGGCGATGGGAACGGGATCGAATTCGGCGAAGACTTCCTCGACCGGCTTCTTGTAGACGCGGCGCAGGGTGGCCAAGGCCATCTCGGTGGCGAAGGGCGGCACCCGGTCTTGCAGCTTGGCGAGTTCGTCTGCGATGTCTAGCGGCACCAGGTCGCGCCGGGTGGAGAGCAGCTGGCCGAACTTGACGAAGATCGGCCCCAGGCTTTCCAGAGCCAAACGCAGGCGCACGCCGCGCGGGGCGTCGAGCGGACGCCAAGCCAGCGCCGCCCTGATGAGCCAGCGCAATGCACGAAAACGCTCGTGGCCGAGGAAGAATTCCTCCAGGCCGAAACGGAATACCACTTGGAGAATTTTAATCAGGCGCAGAAAACGCATCGGGGTAACTTATTGTTATCCTTAAAACCTTTATTAGCCACAGATGATCACGGATTATTTCAGTCTCTTTCCTGCATGCCATAGTGATGGCGGACGGAAATACCATGACCTATCCGTGTAAATCCGTGTGTATCCGTGGCAGGAAACAAGGGGTATTTATATTGGAAAACCCGCCCCTTTCTGGGGCGGGCCGGAAACGCCTCAGACTTGCTGGATGCCGGCTACCAACCAGGTCGCATTGGGCTGCGCCTGGGATTTCTGGATATGCCAAACCTCGTTGAAGGTTTCGGCGGCGCCGCCGGCTTCCTCGCGGATCATGCCGCTGAAATGCACGCTGGCGATGACCATGTCGCCTTCGGTCGCCACATCCTGCATGGCGGCGTTCAGCGTCACCACTTCGGTCTTGTTGGGCTGATCGCCGCGCTCGCGGATCTGCATGTTGATCTCGGCAAACATTTCCGGGGTGACGTATTCGCGGATGTCGTTGAGGTCGCTACGGTCGTAGTCGTCCTGTAGCCGGAGGAAATGCTTTTTCGCCTCGCGCAGGAACGGTTCGTCCTCGAACCACGCCGGGCGGGTGGATGAGACGGGCATGGCGGAAGCCGCGCCGCCGGTGTTGAGCATGCCGGTGACGGTCTGCTCGCCCATCCCGGCGTATTGCATCGGTCGGGACGGTTGCGGCTGCGGCTTGCGCAACATGCGCAGGATGAAGAACACCGCCGCGGCCAGCGCCACGATCATCAGAATATCCATCATCTTGATGCCGTCGAAAGCGCCCCCCATGAACAGCGAAGCCAGCAAACCGCCCGCCGCCAGACCGGCCAGCGGCCCCAGCCACTTGCCGGCGCCGCTTTGCGCCGGGGCGGGCGCCGCGGCCGGAGGCTGCGCCGGTTTTGCCGGCGCAGCGTTGCTCTGCTGCGGCGCGTTCATGCTGCGCTGCTTGCCGATGCTGCCGCCACCGCCGAAGCGCTTGGCGTCGGCATCCGGGACGGACAGGCCGAGACCGAGCAAGGCCACGAAGAATAGGGATAACAGTTTTTTCATTTTAGTTTCCTCCAAAAAATATACTCAACAACGCCACCGCACACTCAGCTTTATTTTATTGCAGCCGGAACCGGGAAAAGTAATCATCTATTTCTTCTCGCATTTCCAAACCGACACGCTCGAAACATTCCAACAGCGCCTCATACGCGCCGTCACCGCCGAGGAAATCCCAAAATTCATGCGCAACTTTCAATTCATGCGTCAAATCAAGCATGCCGCGCATTGTCCAACGGTTGTATGGTTCCGGTTCGTAAGGGTTATAGGGGATTGCAATCAATGTTTGTATTTTCGCCTCTGGATTTTCAGCCAAAATGACCGCCACCCATTCCAACAAAGTTCTTTTGAACTCTTTGAAATTTCCGGCATTGGGTTTAGCCGTTTTGATGTCAATCAAGAAAAATTCATTCTTATCGGACTCCAGAAAAACATCCACTTTTGTAGGTTTTACCGTACGACGTTTACCCGATTGCGCGACTTTCCGAATTTCCGCAATTTCCAGTGGCTTATCGGGGTGAGAATCAGCCGTGGACAAATTGTCAATGATCTGCTGAATGACGAAAAGCGCCTGCTCACTCAGAACATTGCCGGCTTTTACCTGAGATTTTGCAGATTTAAAACGTTTTTTGGCTAAGGAGACTGCAACGGGTTCAAAAATACTCGTACCAAAATTTGTATTGAGTGAGTGTATGAACGAGTAAAGCGCCAACCTATCTTTACCAAGCAGCCGGGTATGAAACGGCATGGAAGCCGGTTCTGGTTGATAGTTTTGAAATTTATGGCGAAGGCTGTTTTTTAGCACAAGCTCAATGTCATCCAACTTCTCCAAGGGAATCGCCATATTACTTTTCCCTTAGATGAAAAATTGTTTCGGAGTAAGCTGCCTTATCCCTTTCCGTTCGGTTAAGAACGGGGCGCTTGAATCGGTTGACGATAGCCATGTTTGATTTTTCCGCAATTATTGGATAAAGATCGTATTTGTCATTTGCCACAAGAAATACGTTGTAATCCTTACGTAAAAACTTCTTGCTATTGGTAAGCACATTGACAATGCCGTCTATATAACGCAAACGCGCTTCTTTTCCTTGCCCGTAAAAAAGCCGTCCGATCTCAAGCGCATCTTTCCGCTTAAACCCAAACAAATCATAAGCATATGCGTGCTGCTCATGGTAGTCTATCAACCCGACGTAGGGTGGACTGGAAAATATTCCGTCAATCTGCTTTATACGAATACGTTCCGCAAGATCAAACTTTCTTTTGGCGACTTCTTGCAAAATATCAATTTGTCTGGCGTCGCCTGCCAGACAAAGCTGATTGGTCGGTGTGCGTAGTTGCTCAAACTGGGAAAGCCTTGAAATCGTGTCGGCACAATATCGTCGCCACCAACCGAGAATAGAGAATAACGGCTTACAAACCTTCCCATGTTTTGCACAATAGTAAGTGGATAGCACAGGCTCCTTGAGCGTCGCCAAATCTGCATGCGTCGTAGCTCGGCAGGAGCGGATCGTCCTGCTCAAAATAATGCTGATAATTGCTTTGATGCTGCGATTTTCAATTGGTTTTATTTTATCGAATACGAAATCAATCTCTTCACGCACGCTCTGCAAATACCATTTATCCACAAAATTATTGGCGGTCGGCTGCGCCAATTTGATTTGGTAGGCGCTTACCAATTCGTCATATATCGGTCTGAATTCAATGGCCTTTTGCGCGCCATAGCTATCGCCATCAATTTCTTTGCATGCAATTTTTCTCTTGAAGTCGGGAGAAGGAAAAAAACTTTCGTTGAAACTCGCAAGTGCATTAAGCAATTTTTGCTCAAATTCCACCACATGCGAATCGGTTAGGAATTGCTTGAGTTCGCGCGTAATCGCGTCAGTCTCACGCTTCAATTCAAGCAAATCGAAAGACGCTATCTTTGTGTTGCTTATCAATGCGTTGAACTCGGATATATCTATACCGACCGCATGAATGCCCAGCTCATTCGCCTGAACTAGCGTTGTGCCGCTACCGCAGAAGGGATCAAGCACAATATCTCCGCTTTTGAAGAAAATTTCTTTTTTATATTCGTCGGTACGTGTATCCAAAAAATATTCGACGAGTTGTGGAATAAATTTTCCCTTGTAAGGGTGCAATCGGTGAACATGCTTGGTCGTATCGGCTTCCCTGAGATAATCGAAAGATAACGCCCAATTCAAATCGGCGCCGAGTTGTTTTTTCCATGAAACTTCACGCCGACCAATGAAAGAATCGTAATATTCCTTCAATTCTTTTTCGGAAATTTGGGTTGATCCATTTACCCCAATTTTTTGAAGCCGCCCATACTGGACCAAATAGGAAATATTGGATTCTGTTACCTGCTTGTTCAAATAAGCGCTCGCCCACTGGCTGGCCTCTTTGATAGTCAATAAAGACTGAGCGGACAGCGTGGCGTTGGAGGATTCTTTGCGGACAAGTTCTGACATTACAGCTTATAACCCTTATGCAGCGCCACGACGCCGGCCGTCAGGTTGTAATATTCGACCCTTTCGAAGCCGGCCTGTTCCATCATGCCCTTCAGCGTTTCCTGGTCGGGGTGCATGCGAATGGACTCGGCCAGGTAGCGGTAGCTTTCCTCGTCGTTCACCACCAGCTTGCCCATCGCCGGCAACAGATTGAACGAATAGGAATCGTACAGCCCTTGCAGCGGCTGCCACACCTTGGAAAATTCCAGCACCAGCAGGCGCCCGCCCGGACGCAGCACGCGGAACATGTCCGCCAGCGCGTCTTCCTTGTGGGTCATGTTGCGCAGGCCGAAGGCGACGGTGACGCAGTCGAAATAATTGCGCGGGAACGGCAGCTTTTCGCCATCGCATTGCGCCGCCAGGGGCAGCACGCCGTCGTCGAGCAGGCGGTCGCGGCCGACGCTGAGCATCGAGCTGTTGATGTCGGTGAGGATGACTTGGCCGGTCTTGCCGGCGCGCTTGACGAAGGCGCGCGATAGGTCGCCGCTGCCGCCCGCCACGTCGAGCACGCGGCTGCCTTCGCGCACGCCGCTCTGTTCGATGGCGAAATGTTTCCACAGGCGATGCAGGCCGCCCGACATCAGGTCGTTCATCAGATCGTAGCGGTTGGCCACGGAATGGAAGACTTCCGCGACTTTCCGCGCCTTTTCCGCTTCCGCGACGGTCTGAAAACCGAAATGGGTGGTGTTTTCCATACAGTTCAAAGAGTTCGTAAAACAGGCATGATAACCGATGTCAAAGTATAAGCCTAAAAATAGCCGCCAGCCACGGGGCGGGAAGCACGCAAGGCGGATGATGCCATGAAACCCGCGATTCCTGGCGCCGCCGCCCGGCGATGAATGTCACGAATCTGCAACAATCGCGTCATAATATGGCAACCACTTGAATTTACTGGAGCACACCCATGTCCGCCACCATTCTTGTCGTCGAAGACGAACCGGCCATCCAGGAGCTGGTCTCCTTTACCTTGCGCCAGGCCGGCCATCACCCCATCGGCGCCCACAATGCCGAGGATGCTCTGGGGGTGGTGCGCAACACGCTGCCCGACCTGATCCTGCTCGACTGGATGCTGCCCGGCATGAGCGGCGTGGCGCTGGCGCGCAAGATCAAGGGCGACGCCTACACCAAGGACGTGCCGATCATCATGCTGACGGCGCGCGGCGACGAACAGGACAAAGTCACCGGACTGGAAACCGGCGCCGACGACTACATCACCAAGCCGTTCAGCCCACGCGAGCTGGTCGCCCGCATCAAGGCGGTGCTGCGCCGCCGCGCCCCGCAGATGACCAACGACCCGGTGGAGGCCGGCGGCCTGCGCCTCGACCCGGAAAGCCACCGCGTCAGCGGCGATGGCCGGCCGCTCGACCTGGGTCCGACCGAATTCCGCCTCCTGCACTTTCTCATGACCCACCCGGAGCGCGTCCACTCGCGCACCCAGTTGCTCGACCAGGTGTGGGGCAGCCAGGTGTTCGTCGAGGACCGCACCGTCGATGTGCATATCCGGCGGCTGCGCCGCGCCCTCGAAGCCACCGGACACGATCATCTGGTGCAAACCGTGCGCGGCTCGGGCTACCGCTTTTCGGCGAGCGGCATGTAATGAAACGGATAGCTTTGCGCCGACCCGATGGTGTAGAGTAAAGCCAAATTTCCGATTCCCCAACCATGCCCAATTTTTGGCTGCGCCCGCTTGGCACGCTAGGCACCATCGCCCTGTTCTCCCTGCTGCTGTGGGCGGCGGCGAGCGCCGTGACGGCGCTGCTGTTTTTCAGCGCCGCCCTGTTGCTTTACCTCCTGTTCCATTTGCGCAATCTCCAGGAATTCGCCGCCTGGCTAAGCCGCCCCGAGCCGTCCGAGGTACCACAGGGCAACGGAATGTGGGCGGGGCTGTTTTCCCAGTTGTACCAGCAGCAGCGCCTCCAATCGAGCAGCGAAACCAAGCTTTCCGCCGTACTGGAACGCTTCCAGCGCGCCGCCGAGGCCATGCCGGACGGCATCGTCATGCTCAACGAGAAGGATCAGATCGAATGGTGCAACGCCGTGGCGGAAGCGCAGCTCGGCTTGCACCTGGAGCGCGACCGCGGCCAGTGGCTGGCCTACCTGCTGCGCCAGGCGCAGTTTTCCGACTATCTCGCCGCCCATAATTACCGCGAGCCGCTGGTCATCAAGTCTCTGCGCAACCGTGAACTCACCCTGTCGATCCAGCTGGTGCCGTTCGGCGACGAGCAAAAGCTCCTGCTGATCCGCGACATCACCCAGATCGAACGGGTCGAGACCATGCGCCGCGATTTTGTCGCCAATGTTTCCCACGAGCTGCGCACCCCGCTCACCGTGGTGGGCGGCTTCCTGGAAACCCTGGCCGACGCGGAACGGCTCGACCCGGAACAAACGCGCCATTACCTTCGCTTGATGCTGGAACAAACCACGCGCATGCAACGCCTGGTGGAAGACCTGCTCACCCTGTCGCGGCTGGAAAGCGGCCAGGGCGCGCCGGAAGGCCAGGTGGACATAACGCGCCTGCTCGAATCGCTGAACCGCGAGGCACTATCCCTGAGCGACGGCCGCCACCGAATCCGCCTCGATATCCGCTGCCAGGACGGCTTGTTCGGCAACGAGGACGAATTGCGCAGCGCCTTCGGCAACCTGGTCAGCAACGCCATCCGCTACACCCCCGAGGAGGGGGAAATTACCCTGAGCTGGGAGAAACGGCCGGACGGCGCAGCCTTCGCCGTCAGCGACACAGGCCTGGGGATCGACGCGCAACACATCCCGCGCCTCACCGAGCGCTTTTACCGGGTGGATCGCGGCCGCTCGCGCGAAACCGGCGGCACCGGGCTGGGGCTGGCGATCGTCAAGCACATCCTGACGCGCCATCAGGCGAAGCTGGAAATCGAGAGCGCACCGGGCGAGGGCAGCGTCTTCCGCGCGGCATTCCCGGCGCGGCGCGTGATTCAACTCGGGAAGGAAGCCCCCAGCGCCTCCTGAAAGGCGGCGCGCAGCTTATCCGCCAGACCGGGGATTTGCGGCGGCGCGCCGGCGCGTTGCGGGGCGCCCCAGACCGGGTTGGGAAAATGCTTGTCGGCGCGGAAACGCGGAATCACGTGCCAGTGCAAGTGCGGCACCACATTGCCGAGGCTGGCGAGATTGATCTTGTCCGGCGCCATCACCGCGCGCACCGCCTCTTCCGCCGCCAGCACCACCGCCATGAAGTGCGGCCGCCCCATCTTGCCAAGGTCGGTCATTTCCTTGACGTGGCGCTTCAGGATCACCCGGCAGAAACCGGGATAATCGGCATCGTCCACCAGCACCACGCGGCACAGTTCGTTCTGCCACAGAATTTCGCCGCCGTCGGTTTCGCAGAGTTCGCAGGTCATATTTCGGATGGGATGGTTACCAGAGCAAATTCATAGAATTCTGTACGCTCAACCTACCAGCCGAGCCGTCTTCGGGTCATAGGCCACTTCGGTGATCGACCCATCGCGGATACGCCGAACCGCTTCGTCGATAACATGGAGCGGAACCAGGAACCACTCTCTCGGCTTGACCGGATTTCCGAAGCGGTCTTCGATGGTCAGGTCGAGTTGAACCGCGCCAAACAAGCGGTGGAAAATGTTTTCCAGCCTGGTGCGGTTCAGGTTGTGGAGCTTGTAGGCGGCGACCACCTCCACGCCGGCCAACAGGTAGGTAGCATCCTTTTCCGACCCTGTGATACGGGACTCCACTTTGCCGCCGGTTACGCCGATTTTGTGGATCAGTTCGCGGTGCGCGGCGACGAATTGGTGAGTGGACAGGCTGCGCAGCACATAGATGGTTCCGGCTTCAATATCGTCAGGCTCTGGTGCATCGCCAAACAGCGGCCCCATGTCCGGGTCGGTCAGGCGGCGGCCGGTTTCATCCTTGTAGAGCGCCCGCTCCAGAGAGCGGCGCAGCAAATTACTTTCCGTGCCATTGGCGTAGATCACGCGCAGGCGTGCATCGTTTCTCCCATAGGCAGCTTTGATGGTTTCGCCAGTTTCGGCAACATACGCAAGCTGCCCGCCGACGATGAAATAGTTCCCGCTGGCAATGCTCGTATCACGTCCGAAGCGCAGGGTTTTGCGAAGCCCCGACTTCAGTTCCCGTTCCACTTGCTCGAACAGCGGCTGGAACTTGTCAAAGTCCGCACAAGGCATACGGTCGGCGATTTCCTCTGCCGCACGCTTTTCAGCACTAGAACGTACATGGCGCAGCACAGTGATGTCGTCCTGGCCGGTAGGTTCGTCACCCAGCCCAAGCTCGGCCAGCAAGGCGTCCTCGTCCAGATCATCCACGTCTGGCGAAGCCACCGCGCCAGACAGCAGGCCGGGGCAATCTCGCCCGGCCAGAAGGGTATGCGCTTCCGGCAACTTGCGTAGCTGGTCCAGACGCACGGCGTACAGGCGCTCGAAGATGTCACGATCCTCGCCATGCAGCGGAGCGCGGCCATTGGCCTGATGGAAGCGCAGGATGTCCTCGAAACCGGCGATGATGCGTTCCTCGCGCGGGGTTCGGCTGGAGGCCTTGAGCGGGGCGA
>CAZDIJ010000034.1:0-33617 GCA_964505475.1 uncultured Sulfuricella sp.
GGGATGAGGGAGCATGGGATGCAAGGCAACATCCTGAATATTGTTCATAGGCATGCCTTCGGATGCTCTTGTTATTTACTCGCTACCATTCTGGGGAGGTTACGCAAGAATGCAGCTTAGAGCCCAAAACCCAAATGGTGGCTGGCGGCAGATTGGCGAAGATGGTTTTTTTCCGCGCCCACGCCAGCGCCGGAGCCTGGCAGACGAAAGGCAGACGGCCGAAATAGCTGTACTGGATGAGGCGGAATTGGCTGTGCCGCTCCCCCAGGCAGCCAATTGCCTGGCGGATGGCCTCCAGTTCGGGCTGCGGCAAGGAGCGGAACGGCAGCGAGGAAACCAGTGTCAGCGGCTCGTCCGTGGGAAAACGGATGCCGGAGAGCAGGGATGCGCAGCCGGTTCTGACATCTACCCCGGCATAGCGCCGGGTAAGCGTCTGCGCCAATTTCGGCGATTTTTCCACCACCATCAGGCCGCGCAGTCGATGGCGGATCGCCACCAATTCTTCCGTGATCGCCCCCGTGCCGGCGCCGATCTCGACCACGTAGCCCGGCTCGCTGGTCAGCACTTCGCGCGCGATGGCCGCCCCGAGCGGGGCGCCTGAAGGCAGGACGGAGCCGACCCGGCGCGGGTCGCGCAGGCATTCCCCCCAGAAGGCGAACAGGGTTTTCACTGGATTTCCCCCAATTCCCAGACCCGGAAGGAAAGGTAGCGCCCCACCCGTTCCTTCTTGCCGCACAAGGCGATGCCGAAGGGACACTCCGCGCTCATGGCAAGCGTGGCCGTGCCGTGAGGCGGAAGCGGGACACCGGCGTAGTCCAGTATCTCCGTGCCGAGATAGGCCAAATCGGTGGGTTGCGGCTTGCCGGAGGCGCCACGCCGCGGCAGATTGGAACTGACCTCGTACCAGGTCATGAAGCGTATCTGCTCGTCGGGAGGCGCCGCCTGGAAAACCTCGCTCAAATACTGCCGATCGAGGGCAGCCGTTCCCGAGAATAGCGGCTGGTGATCGCCGAACCACGCCAATACCCTGGGACGCGAGGCGGACAGCCATTCCCGCTTGAGCGCCGCCATTGCCGACTCCGACTCCCGCATGCGCAGTAGATAGTCGATCAGCGGCGGCGGCAGGGATTCAAGCCGGGGAGGAACGGGCTGCGTTATCTGCCCGAGATTGTCGGCGTGCGGGCCATGATTGCGGATAGTCAGGATCAAGGCGAAAACCGGCCTGCCATCGTGGGATTTTTCCACGATGCCGAGCGCCTTGCGGAACAAATTGGCGTCGCTGGTTTCCTGCCAGTTGCTGGAAATACCCAAGTCCTCGATGGCATAGAACTCGTCGAAGCCATAGTGGCGATATGCCTCGCGCGCATTCAGGAAATTCCCCGCCACGGGATAGATGGCGACTGTCCGGTAGCCTTGGCCGCGCAAATACGCGGCCAAGGGGGCGCGCAATTGCGGCGCCATGTTGAGCGGCGCGTGCGCGCCCCCCGGCCCGAAGGCCCGCCAGTCGAAACCGGAAAGCAGGGCGAATTCGGATAGCCAAGTGCCCCCTGCCTTGCTGTGGACAAACAGCGGCCCGTACTTGCCCGCCTCCGGCTTCTCGAACAACGTGCTCGCGCATTCTTCAACCCCGGCGCAAGCAGCGAGCATCCGCGGATCGAACAGGCTTTCCTGCAACACCGCCAGGATGTCGGGCAAATCACGCTTCTTATCCATATTCAAAGCGCTGGGTGCGAAATCCCCTGGAGGGTGGCGCGCCGGCAATTGAAAACCGATCGAAGCATCGCCGAAAAATATCTCGATGAGGTCGGCCAGCCGCCGCTCCCCGGTTACCGAAAACTTCCACAACTGGGTGAAGGCGTTGCCCGCATTGGGATCCTGGGCGAAAACCGGCAGATCAAGCGCGTGCCCCTTGGCCGCATCGGCTCTTGCCAGCAAAACCGTGCCGCAAATGGCCGCCGCCAGCGCGAAGGCAATCCCTCTGGGAAGCCGCGCGCGCCGTTTCTCGACATGGAACGCCAGCCAGACCGCCGCCACGGAGAAGGCCAGCGAGGCGGCGAGCAGCAAACCGAGACGGGGATAGGTTTGGAACAACACGATATTTTGGCGCAACGAAGAAACGAAGAACCGGACATCCGCCAGCGTCAGGGGATTGCCGAGGTAGTCGATTTTCACCCACGAGGCGGCGGCGATCAGCGCATAGAACGCCCCGACCACGGAAATGCTGGCCAACAGCCGACCGGTCAGAGCGAACAGCGCGGACGCGCCAAACAGCGCGATGGATACGCTCAACAGGTGTGACTGCGCGAACCAGATCAGGGCAAACGGCCCCGGAACGGCGGTACCGCCCTGGCTGGTTTCCAGCCAACCGAGCAGGAGAATCGCGCCGATTGCCAGAATGGCGGCGACGCGCCGCCGCAAATGCGTCGAAATTGGTGAAATCATGGCATGCCCATCAAGTTACCATAACAGACAAGCAACGCTCGTGCCGGACTCACTGCCCGCCTTATCGAGATAAATCAGCCGTTGCCGCCCGCCCAATCGCGGGCGAACTGCCAGGCGCTGCGCCCGCTGCGGGAGCCGCGCTGGAGCGCCCATTGCAGGGCGGCGCGGCGCACTTCCTCGGAATCGCCGTTCGCCACCCCGAAAACATCCAGCCAGCGCGCCGCGATTTCCAGATATTCGTCCTGGCCGAAGGGATAAAAAGACAGCCACAGGCCGAAGCGCTCGGACAGCGACACCTTTTCCTCGACCGCCTCGCCGGGATGCACCTCGTCGCCGACGTGGCGCGTCTCCAGGTTTTCCGCTAGGTATTCCGGCATCAGGTGACGGCGGTTGGAGGTGGCATAGATCAGCAGATTATCCGATGGCGCGGCGATCGAGCCGTCGAGCGCCGCCTTGAGAGCCTGATAGCCCGGCTCGCCAGCCTCGAACGACAAATCGTCGCAGAACAGGATGAAACGCTCCGGCCGGCCGGCTATCAGTTCGACGATATCCGGCAGATCGAGCAAGTCATGCTTGTCGATCTCGATCAGGCGCAGCCCGCGGGCGGCGTATTTGTCGAGCATCGCCTTGACCAGCGAGGATTTGCCGGTGCCGCGCGCGCCGGTCAGCAGCACGTTGTTGGCCGGACGCCCGGCGACGAACTGTCGGGTGTTCCTGTCGATGCGCTTTTTCTGCTCCTCGACGCCGCGCAGGTTCTTCAATTGCACCCGGTGGGGATGGCGCACCGCCTGGAGTTCGGCGCGGCCATCGCGGCGGCGCCAGCGGAAAGCGATGGCCGACTCCCAGCCGGGCGGCGCGGGAACTTGCGGCAACAAGGTTTCGAGCCGCGCCAGCAGCGCCTCGGCGCGCCCCAGCAGGCTGTCAACTGCGGTATTCGGCATTGATCTTGACGTAATCGTAGGAAAAGTCGCAGGTCCACACCGTGGCGGCGGCGGCGCCGCGATTGAGTTCCACGCGCACCAGGATTTCCGCTTCCCTCATCACCCGCTGGCCGTCTTCCTCGCGGTAGGACGGGCTGCGCCCGCCGTTCTCGGCGACCAGCACGTCGCCCAGATAGAGTTTGAGCCTGGCCACGTCCAGATCGGCGATGCCGGCGTAGCCGATGGCCGCCAGAATGCGCCCGAGGTTGGGGTCGGAGGCGAAGAAGGCGGTCTTCACCAGGGGCGAATGGGCGACGGCGTAGGCGATCTGGCGGCATTCCTCGCGGCTGGCTCCGCCTTCCACGCGGATGGTCATGAATTTTGTGGCGCCCTCGCCGTCGCGCACGATGGCTTGCGCCAATTGCGCCGCCACTTCGGTCACGGCGTCGCGCAGCTTGGCGTACTGGGCGCTGGCAGCATCGCCGATTTCCGCTAATCCCGCCGTACCACTGGCGATCAGCATGAAGGAGTCGTTGGTGGAGGTATCGCCGTCCACGGTGATGCAATTGAAGGAGGCGTCGGCGGCATGGCGCACCATGGTCTCCAGCAGCGGCTGGCTGACCGCAGCGTCGGTCGCAACAAAGCCGAGCATGGTCGCCATGTTGGGGTGGATCATCCCGGAACCCTTGGCGATGCCGGTCACGGTAATCGCGACGCCGTCGATCTCAACCTGTTTCGACACGGCCTTGGGCTGGATGTCGGTGGTCATGATCGCCTGGGCGGCGTCGAACCAATTGTCTTCCTTGAGATCGGCTGCGGCGGCGGGCAGCCCCGCCACAATTTTTTCGAGCGGCAGCGGTTCGAGGATCACTCCGGTGGAATAGGGCAGCACCTGTTCGGGCGCGCACCCCAGCAGCGCCGCAAGTTCCGCGCAAGTGCGCCGCGCCCGCGCCAGGCCGTCCTCGCCGGTGCCGGCATTGGCATTGCCGGTATTCACCAGCAGCGCGCGGATCGGCTTGCCGCCTTGCAGATGCTCCTTGGCCACGATCACCGGCGCGGCGCAAAAACGGTTCAGGGTGAATACCCCGGCGACGCGCGCTTGCTCGCCGAGCCGCATCACCAGCACATCCTTGCGCCCCGGCTTCTTGATTCCGGCACAGGCGATTCCGAGGGAAACGCCCTTCACGGGCTTGAGCTGATCGGGCTGGGGCAAGGCGAGATTGACGGGCATGGCGAGTTCCTGGATGGTTATCGGCAAAGCGCTTATTTTAAACCCAGATTATCCATTAGGGCGCGAGATGATGGCGAGACAGTTTGTGAGGCAGTTTCGTCGCTTGTGAGGAATTCATGGCTATGCTGTTCCATGGACGACGAGCAAGCGGCGGAAATGACCGCAAACTGTCCGCCAGCGCTCGCGCAGGCTCGAAGAGCCGCCTAATGGATAATCTGGGTTCAACGAAAAGGGCGCGTCGGTTGACGCGCCCTTTTCGTTTTCCGTGGCTGACGGCTAATTCAGCTTGCCATGGCACTGCTTGTATTTCTTGCCCGAACCGCACGGGCAGGGATCGTTGCGCCCGACCTTGTCGCCGTCGCGGACGAAGGGCTGGTGATGTTCTGCTTGTTCACCCTCGTCGCCCCCTCCCAGCGCCTCGTCGTAATCGGCGTGGTGATACTGGACGTTGGAGGGCGGCGCAGACGTTTCCACCGCCTCGACATCCTGCTCGCTGCGCACCTGGACGGTCATGACGATCTGCGTCACCTCGCGCTTGACGGTCTCCAGCAGGGCGGCGAACAGTTCGAAGGCCTCGCGCTTGTATTCCTGCTTGGGGTTTTTCTGGGCGTAGCCGCGCAGGTGAATGCCCTGGCGCAGATGGTCGAGGGCGGCGAGATGCTCGCGCCAATGGCTGTCGAGGCTTTGCAGCATCACCGCGCGCTCGAAATTGTGCAAGGTTTCCGCGCCCGCGTCTTCCAGCTTGCTTTGGTATGAGGCGGCCGCGGCGTCGGCGATGCGCTGGCGCACGCCCTGCTCGTCGAGGCTGGATTCGTCTTCGAGCCATTGCCGGATGGGAAGCGCCAGTTGCAGTTCGGCGGCAAGGACTTTTTCCAGCCCGGCGACATCCCATTGCTCTTCCATGCTGCCCGGCGGAATGTGTTGGCTGACCAGGCTGTTAATCACGTCTTCGCGCATCGCGGCGATGGTGTCGGAAATATCGCTCACCTCCAGCAATTCGTTGCGCTGCTGGTAGATCACCTTGCGCTGGTCGTTGGCGACATCGTCGTATTCCAGCAACTGCTTGCGGATGTCGAAGTTGCGCCCTTCCACCTTGCGCTGGGCGTTCTCGATGGCGCGCGTCACCCAGGAATGTTCGATGGCTTCGCCCTCGGGCATTTTCAGGCGATCCATGATCGCCGCGACGCGGTCGGAGGCGAAAATCCGCAGCAGCGGGTCTTCCAGCGACAGGTAGAAGCGGCTGGAGCCGGCATCGCCCTGGCGTCCGGCGCGGCCGCGCAACTGGTTATCGACGCGGCGCGATTCGTGGCGCTCGGTGCCGATGATGTGCAGGCCGCCCGCCGCCAGCACTTGCTCGTGCACCGGCTGCCATTCGGCCTTGAGGGCGGCGATGCGTTTTTCCTTCTCCTCTGCGCCCAGCTTGTCGTCCTCGTGGATTTTGCGGATATCCGCTTCGATGCTGCCGCCCAGCACGATGTCGGTGCCGCGCCCCGCCATGTTGGTGGCGATGGTAATCATCCTGGGGCGCCCCGCCTGGGCGACGATCTCCGCTTCACGGGCGTGCTGCTTGGCGTTGAGCACCTGGTGCGCCAGCTTTTCCTGGTTCAGCAAATCGGAGAGGTATTCCGATGTTTCGATCGAGGTGGTGCCCACCAGCACCGGCTGGCCGCGCTCCTGGCAATCCTTGATGTCGTTGATTACCGCCTGATATTTCTCCTTGGCGCTGCGGTACACCTGATCCATGCGGTCGTCGCGCACCATCGGGCGATGGGTGGGGATGACCACGGTTTCCAGGCCGTAGATCTGCTGGAATTCGTAGGCTTCGGTGTCGGCGGTGCCGGTCATGCCGGCGAGCTTGCCGTACATGCGGAAATAGTTCTGGAAGGTGATCGAGGCCAGAGTCTGGTTCTCGCGCTGGATGGACACCCCTTCCTTGGCTTCCACCGCCTGGTGCAGGCCGTCCGACCAGCGCCGCCCGGTCATCATGCGGCCGGTGAATTCATCGACGATGACCACTTCGCCGTTCTGCACCACGTAGTGCTGATCCTTGTGGTACAGCGCATGGGCGCGCAGCGCGGCATAGAGGTGATGCACCAGGGAGATGTTGGCGGCATCGTACAGGCTGCCGCCCGGCGCCAGCATGCCGGCCTGCGCCAGCAGTTCCTCGGCGTGCTCGTGGCCGGCTTCCGACAGCAGCACCTGGTGGGATTTCTCATCGACCCAGTAATCGCCTTCGCCGTCTTCCTCTTCCTGGCGCGTCAGTTGAGGCGGCAGGCCGTTGATGCGGTGGTACAGATCGACATTGTCGTCGGCCTGCCCGGAAATAATCAGCGGCGTGCGCGCCTCGTCGATCAGGATCGAGTCCACCTCGTCGACGATGGCGTAATTCAACCCGCGCTGCACCCGTTCGCCGGGTTCGTAGACCATGTTGTCGCGCAGGTAGTCGAAGCCGTATTCGTTGTTGGTGCCATAGGTGATGTCGGCGGCGTAGGCCTGCTGTTTTTCCTCGTGATTCATCTGCGACAGGTTGATCCCCACCGTCAACCCAAGGAAGGCGTGGATGCGCCCCATCCATTCGGCATCGCGCCTGGCCAGATAATCGTTGACGGTAATCACGTGCACCCCCTTGCCGGACAAGGCATTGAGGTAGGAAGGCAGGGTGGCGACCAGGGTTTTGCCCTCGCCGGTGCGCATTTCCGCGATCTTGCCGTAATGCAGCACCATCCCGCCGATCAACTGTACGTCGAAGTGGCGCATTTCCAGCACCCGCTTGCCGGCCTCGCGCACCACCGCGAATGCTTCCGGCAACAGCGCGTCGAGCGATTCGCCATTGGCGTGGCGCTGCTTGAATTCATCCGTCTTGGCGCGCAACTCCTCGTCGCTCAACGCGGCGGTCTGCGGCTCCAAGGCGTTGATGGCGCGCACAGCCTGGGTGTATTGCTTGATTAGCCGATCATTGCGGCTGCCGAAGATTTTCTTGACCAGTTTGGAAAGCATGGGATATGGGCTTTACTCGTAAAAACCGCGACGCCCGCAAAATGCGGGCGTCAAGATGGGGATATTATACAGATTATCCAGCCGGTTAGCAGTCTACCCGCTCAACCCGGCATATTCAGGTAATGCTGGGGATTTTGCGGCGCCCCCTGATGGCGCACCTCGAAATGCAGGTGTGCGCCGGTGGAACGCCCGGTATTGCCGACTTCGGCGATTTTCTGCCCCTTCATCACCACGTCGCCCACCTTGACGACCATCTTGGAGGTGTGGGCATAGCGGCTGACCAAGCCGTTGCCGTGGTCGATGTCGATCATGTTGCCATAGCCGGCGTAATTCTCGGCGAACACCACGATGCCGCCGCCGGCGGCGTAGATCGGCGTGCCCACCTCGGCCATGAAGTCCACGCCTTCGTGAAAGGCATTCTTGCCGGTAAAGGGGTCGATGCGCCAGCCGAAATTCGACGAATACCAGCCGGTAGTCACTGGACGATTGCTCGGCAGCGCGACCTTCTTCACTTTTTGCTGGAGCAGCATGGCTTCCATCATGCCGAGCTGGTCGGCGCGCTCGTCGAGCTTGTGCATCAGAGCGTCGAGCTGCTGCCCGAAGTCCTTCTGCGTCAGCGCCTTTTGCAGGCTAGGCTCGGCGCCGCCGCGCCCCGGCTGGGCGGAGAAATTGAATTCCTGGCGGTTCACCCCGGACAGTTTCGCCAGACGGTCGCCCAGCGCATCGAGACGCATCATCTGCGCCTGCATCTGCCCCAGCTTCACCGCCATGGCGTTGAGGTTTTCCTGGACGTAGGCGCGGTTTTTCGCCAATTCGTTCTGCTGGGCGCTCAACACCAGCGACTGCAAGAAGGGATGGGGCAGCAAGGAAGCATGAAACAGAGTGAGATAGGTCAAGCCCACCGCCAGCACCACGGGGGCAAGCAGGAACACGAACGCCAGCAGCATCACCTGCCTGTCGCCGAGCGACAGGGCGCGTCCCTTTGCCAAACTGTCGGAAACCAGAATAATATTCATGTGTTCTCGTTTCTCCCTGAATGATGGCCGCTCATAAACTCAATTTTTTTCTCGACGCCTCGCCCAATCTGCATGCGCTACGGCTGGAAGCGCAAAAGCTGGAGCGCGTCCGCCAGGCTTGGGAAGCCGTCGCCCCCCCGGCCTTGCTGGCCGCCACGCATCCCGGCGCGCTACAGCAGGGCGCGCTGACGGTTTATGCCGATAACGGCGCGGTTGCCGCAAAATTGAGGCAGCAGGCGCAACGCCTGCTCGCCAAGCTCCGGGAACGGGGGCTTGAGGTTACTGCAATTCGATTTGATGTGCAAGTCAGGGCGCCGGACGAAACCGCGCCGCAAAAACGGCTGGCGCTCAGCCGCGCCGCGCTGGATTCCTTGGAGCAAATGGCGGCGGGACTGGAGGATACGCCGTTGCGCGACGCCTTGCGGCGGCTAGTCGAACACCACGCCGTCAAGCGCCGTAAAGGATGATCCGCCCCATCATCACCAGCGCCGCGAACACCAGCACCAGGGTCAGGGAAAAGCGGAACAACTGCCAGGCGAAGAGCAGATAGCGGCGGTTGCGGGTGACGGCGAACATCAGCAGCGAAATCCCCACCGCGATCAGCGCCAGGATGAGGAGCAGCCGGATGACGACCATGCGGCGGCGTCAGGCGGTCAGCGCGTGCAGCCGCTGGAACACCGGCGGAGCTTTCTCGGCGTGCTCGAAGGTCACGAATTCCCAGGCTTCGGCATCCGCCATCAAATGGCGCAGCAGCTTGTTGTTGAGCGCATGGCCGGACTTGTGGCCGGAGAACGCGCCGATCAGCGGGTGGCCGAGCAGGTACAGGTCGCCGATGGCGTCCAGCAGCTTGTGGCGCACGAACTCGTCCTCGTAGCGCAGCCCGTCGCTGTTGAGCACGCGGTATTCGTCCATCACCACCGCGTTGTCCAGGCTGCCGCCCAGCGCCAGCCCCTGCGAACGCAGATATTCCACATCCTGCATGAAGCCGAAGGTGCGGGCGCGCGCCACCTCCTTGATATAGGAAGTCGTGGAGAAGTCCACGCTGGCCTTCTGGCTGGACTTGTCGAACACCGGATGGGCGAAGTCGATGGAAAAATCGAGGCGGAATCCCTCGTAAGGCTCGAAACGCACCCACTTGTCGCCTTCCACCACCTGCACCGGCTTGCGGATGCGGATGAATTTCTTGGCCGCCGCCTGCTCCTCGATGCCCGCCGACTGGATCAGGAAAATGAAGGGCGAAGCCGAACCGTCCATGATCGGCACTTCCGCCGCGGTCAAATCGACGTAGGCGTTGTCGATCCCCAGCCCGGCCAGCGCCGACATCAGATGTTCGACCGTCGAGACCTTCACGCCGTCCTGCTCCAGCGTCGAAGACAGCCGGGTATCGCCGACGTGATCGGGCGCCGCCTGGATGTCGCGCGGCGGGTCCAGATCGACGCGGCGGAACACGATGCCGGTATCGGCTGCGGCCGGACGCAAGGTCAGGTAGACCTTTTCGCCGGTATGCAGACCCACCCCGGTGGCGCGGATGACGTTTTTCAGCGTCCGCTGTCTCAGCATCGGAATTCCCTTCGGTTTCAGCCTGTTAAATAGGGGCGGAATTTTAACATGGCCTAACCCGTTTATCCAGCAAGGGATTTCAGTCCGCCTGCTTGCGCAGGAAAGCCGGAATTTCCAACTGGTCGATGCCGGACTGGCGCATGGCTTCCGCCTGGGAGCGGCCGCGGCGCATCACCGCCGGAGTATCGAGCGCCTCGTAGTCCACTTCCATGGCGACATCGTCGGTGCCGGTGCGGATCACCGTCAGCGGCGGCTGCTGGCGGTTGGGCTGCTTGGCTCCGCCCAGGCCGGTCGCCACCATGGTGACGCGCAGTTCGTCGCAGGTCGCCTCCTCGAACACCGTGCCGAAAATCACGGTGGCGTCCTCGGCGGTGAACTCCTTGATGGTGCTCATCACTTCGTGGACTTCCTTCATCTTCAGGCTCATGTCGGCGGTGATGTTGACCAGCACGCCGCGTGCGCCGGAGAGGTTGACGCCTTCCAGCAACGGGCTGGCCACGGCGCGTTCCGCCGCCAGGCGGGCGCGGTCGGCGCCGGAGGCGGAAGCCGTGCCCATCATCGCCATGCCGCTTTCCGACATCACGGTTTTCACGTCGGCGAAATCGACGTTGACCAGGCCGGAGTTGTTGATGATGTCGGCGATCCCGGAGACCGCGCCGTGCAGCACGCCGTCCGCCGCCTTGAAGGCGTCCTGGAAGGAGATGTCGTCGCCCAGCACTTCCATCAGGCGCTGGTTGGGCACCACGATCATCGAATTGACGAATTTAGACAGATCGTCCATGCCCGCCTGCGCCAGCTTCATGCGTTTGCCGCCCTCGAACTCGAACGGTTTGCTGACCACCGCCACGGTGATGATTTCCAGATCGCGGGCGATCTGCGCCACCACCGGCGCCGCCCCGGTGCCGGTGCCGCCGCCCATGCCGGCGGCGATGAACAGCATGTCCGCCCCCTGGATCATCTCGGCGATGCGGTCGCGGTCGGTCATCGCCGCCTCGCGCCCCACCTCCGGTTTGCCGCCGGCGCCCAGACCCTTGCCCAGTTGCAATTGGAAGGCCGCCTGATTGCGTTTCAGCGCCTGGGCGTCGGTATTGATGGTGATGAATTCGACCCCGGTCAAGCCGCTGCTAATCATGTGATCGACCGCATTGCCGCCGCAGCCGCCCACACCGACCACCTTGATGACCGCCTCTTTTGCCACCTCATCCAGAATTTCAAACATGCTGCTCATGCTTTCCTCCTTCTTGAATCACCAGTTATTTCAAAAAACCGCTTAGTCGAGCGTTGAAAGTCGAGAGCCAAACCCCCTCTTCTCTCGACTCTCCTCTCTCTACCCTTAAACTTCCCACTTAAAAATTGCTGAACCAACTCTTCATCTTGTTGAAAACCTGCGCCATCGAACCGGTCTGCGTAGTGACCAACTGATGGCGCTGATATTGCTCGGTGCCCGCCAGCAGCAGCCCGATGCAGGTGGCGAAGCGCGGCGTGTTGACCAGTTCCGCCAGGCCGCCGAAGTAGTGGGGGCGCCCCACCCGCACCGGCATGTGGAACACTTCCTCGCCCAGCTCTACCATCCCCTGCATGTCCGCGGAGCCGCCGGTAATCACGATGCCGGAGCACAACAGTTCCTCGTAGCCGCTGCGGCGCAGCTCCGCCTGCACCAGGGTGTACAGCTCCTCGATGCGCGGCTCGATCACCTCGGCCAAGGTCTGGCGCGACAGGCGGCGCGGCTCGCGCTCGCCGACGCCGGGCACCTCGATCATTTCCGAAGGGTCGGCCAACTGCCGCAAGGCGCAGCCGTAACGGCGCTTGATGTCCTCCGCCTCCACCGTCGGGGTGCGCAGCGCCATGGCGATGTCGTTGGTGATCTGGTCGCCGGCGATGGGGATCACTGCGGTATGGCGGATCGCCCCGCCGGTAAACACCGCGAGGTCGGTGGTGCCGCCGCCGATGTCCACCAGGCACACCCCGAGGTCCTTCTCGTCCTCGGACAGCACCGCCATGCTCGACGCCAGCGGCTGGAGGATCAGGTCGCGCACTTCCAGGCCACAGCGGCGCACGCACTTGATGATGTTCTGCGCCGCACTCACCGCCCCGGTGACGATGTGCACCTTGACCTCCAGGCGCACCCCGCTCATCCCCAGCGGCTCGCGCACGTCTTCCTGGCCGTCGATGATGAATTCCTGGGTGAGGATGTGCAGCACCTGCTGGTCGTTGGGGATGCTCACCGCCTTGGCGGTCTCCACCACCCGCTCGACATCCGATTGGTTCACTTCCTTATCCTTGATCGCCACCATGCCGTGCGAATTGATGCTCTTGATGTGGCTGCCGGCGATGCCGGTATAAACTTCGCGGATCTTGCAGTCGGCCATCAATTCGGCCTCCTCCAGCACGCGCTGGATGGCGTTGACGGTCGCCTCGATGTTGACCACTACCCCTTTCTTCAGGCCGCGCGATGGATGCTGGCCGATGCCGATGATTTCCAGCCGCCCTTCCGGCAGGATTTCCGCCACCACCGCGAAAATTTTCGAGGTGCCGATGTCCAGCCCGACGATCAGATTCTTGTTTTCCCTGGCCTTAGCCATGCTTCGCTCCTTGCCTTGTGCTGCTTGCCTTGCCGCGTGCCGCCAGTTCCGGGTAGCGCACCGCGAAACCGTTGGGGTAACGCAAATCGACGTAATTCACCGTGGCGGGCAACCTGGCCACCGTCCGTCCGTAGACCCCGGCCAGTTTGTCCAAACGCTGCCTGACCTCTTCCCGCCCCAATTCCAGGCTCATCCCGCCCTTCAATCGCACCTGCCAGGAACGGCGCGGACTCAGCACGATCTGCTGGGGGACGAGATTGAGCGGCGCCAGCGTCGTCTTGAAATACTCGTAATGCTCGGCGATGTCCTTGGCGCTTTCCGGCGTCGGCCCGATGAATTCCGGCAGTTCGCTGTCCGACGCCGCATGGAACACCTCGCCGCGGGTGTTGACCAGGCCGATGCCGCCCCAACGCGCCAGCGCCTGATGCTCTTCCAGCACCACTTCGAGCCGGTCGGGCCAGCGCCGCCGGATGTTGACGGTGCGCACCCAAGGCAACTTCTCGAAAGCACTGCGTATCCGCTTGATGTCCAAGGTAAAAAAATTCCCTTTCATTTCCCGTTGCACGATCAGCCTGACCTGATCGCGGTTCACATGGCTCAACTGGCCGTTCACGTCGATCGTGCGCAGTGGAAACACCGGCAAATGGATCAACAGAAAAAACACCGCATACAGCATCAGCACCGCCGCCAGCGCATACAGCAGGTTGGCGAGCCAATTGGTCATTTGCGGCTTATCCAGCATTTACAGGGGCTAGGGGCTAGGGCTAGGGGCTAGGCCCGTTAGCGGCCGCCGCCGTGCGCCATCTCCAAAATCCTCACCACCAAATCCTCGAAGCTCAGCCCTGCCGCGCGCGCCGCCATCGGCACCAGGCTGTGGTCGGTCATGCCCGGCGCGGTGTTGGCTTCGAGGAAGTAGTGGTTACCCGCCTCGTCCATGAGGAAATCCACCCGCCCCCACCCTCCGCCGCCGATGGCCGCGAAGGCCAGGCGCGCCTGCTCGCGGATGCGCATTTCCTGCTCCGCCGGCAAGCCGCACGGACACAGGTAGCGCGTGTCGTCGCGCAGATATTTCGCCTCGTAATCGTAAAACTCGTTGGCCGGCTCGATCTTGATGACCGGCAGCACCATGTCGCCGAGGATGGCGACGGTGTATTCGCCGCCGCCGACGAATTGCTCGGCGATCACCAGCGGGTCGTGCTTGGCCGCCTCCTCGTAGGCGGCGCGCAGCCCGCCGGCCTGCTTGACCTTGCTGATGCCAATGCTGGATCCCTCGCGCGCCGGCTTGACGAACAGCGGCAGGCCGAGCTGCTTTTCCACCGCCGCGAAATCGCTGCCCGCGTCGAGCAGGGCATAAGCCGGCACCGGCAGCCCCGCCGCCTGCCAGATCAGCTTGGTGCGCCATTTATCCATCGCCAGCGAGGAAGCCAGCACCCCGCTGCCGGTGTAGGGCATGCCCATCAGCTCCAGCGCGCCTTGCAGCGTGCCGTCCTCGCCGTAGCCGCCGTGCAGGGCGATGAAGACCCGGCCGTAGCCTTCCTTGAGCAAATCCTCCAGTTCGCGCTCGGCGGGATCGAAGGGATGCGCATCCACGCCGCGCCGCCTGAGCGCCGCCAGCACGGCGTTGCCGCTTTTCAGGGAAACCTCGCGCTCGGCGGATTTTCCGCCCAGCAATACCGCCACTTTGCCGAAATCGTTGCTTGCCATTACCTTGCATCCCCGATGATGCGCACTTCCCTCACCAGCGCCACGCCGTGCTTCTCCATGACCGTGTCCTGCACCTTGGTAATCAGCGCCTCGATGTCGCCCGCAGTGGCATTGCCGGTATTGACGATGAAATTGGCGTGCTTGTGCGACACCTCCGCGCCGCCGACGCGCAGGCCTTTCAGGCCGGTAATCTCGATCAGGCGCGCGGCGTAATCGCCGGGCGGATTGCGGAACACCGAGCCGGCGTTGGGCAGGTTGAGCGGCTGGCTGGCAACCCGTTTCTCCAGCAACTCCTTGATCTTCGCCCGCGAGGCCGCGCCGTCGCCCTTGGCGAAGCGCAGCCAGACCGCCACGAACCATTCCTCCACGCCGTCCTTGAGCGCGGCATGGCGGTAGCCGACCACGAAATCCTGCGGCAGGCGGCGGCGCAATTGGCCGTGGCGGTCGATGGTCAGCACCTCCGCCACCGCGCCCCAGGTTTCCGCGCCGTGGCAGCCGGCGTTCATCGCCAGCGCGCCGCCCACGGTGCCGGGTATCCCGGCGAGAAATTCGGCGCCTTGCAGGTCGTTCAAGGCGGCGGTGCGCGCCACCTTGGGGCTGGCGACCCCGGCCTCGGCATAGATGCCGGCGACGTGGGGGCCGCTGCCGTTTTTCTCGTGCCACGGGCTGACCTGGTTGAGCGCGCCGTGCGACAGAATCACCGTGCCGCGCACGCCGCCGTCGCGCACCAGCAGGTTGCTGCCCAAGCCGACGAAGTAGACCGGCTCATCCGGCGGCAGGCTTTCCAGAAAATTCGCCAAATCGGCGATGTCCGCCGGGATGTAGGCGAATTCCGCCACGCCGCCGACGCGCCAACTGGCGTGCCTGCTCATCGGCTCGTTCTTCAACATCGCCCCGCGCAACGGCGCGGGCGCTACCGCCAAGGCCACGTTCATGTCGCTCTCCTTTTCTTCTTCACCGTTCACACCCCGCCCCGCGCCAATTGTCCGGGAACCTGCCCGACCGACCCGGCGCCCATGGTGAGCACCACGTCGCCGTCACGCGCGGCATTCAGGATTTCCTGAGGCAGATCGGCGACGTTTTCCACGAATACCGGCTCCACCTTGCCCTGCACCCGGATGGCGCGCGCCAGCGCCCGCCCGTCGGCAGCCACGATGGGCGCTTCGCCCGCCGGGTAGACCTCGGTCAGGAACAACGCATCGACGCTCGACAGCACCTTGACGAAATCCTCGAACAAATCCCGCGTGCGCGTGTAGCGGTGCGGCTGGAAGGCCAGCACCAGGCGCCGGCCGGGAAAGGCTCCGCGCGCCGCCGCCAGGGTCGCAGCCATTTCCACCGGATGGTGGCCGTAGTCGTCAATCAGAGTAAAGCTGCCGCCGCCGGGCAGGGCGATCTCGCCGTAGCGCTGGAAACGCCGCCCGACCCCGCGAAACTCGGCCAGCCCCTTGACGATGGCGGCGTCGCTGGCGCCCACTTCCATCGCCACCGCGATCGCCGCCAGGGCATTGAGCACGTTGTGATGTCCGGGAAAATTCAGGGTGACCGCCAGATCGGGCATGCCCGCCCGCGCCACCGTGAAGTTCATCCGTCCGCCCTCGGGGCGGATAGCCGTGGCGCGCACCTGCGCCGTCTCGCTCACGCCGTAGGTCACCACCGGCTTGGTGACGCGCGGCAGGATGTCGCGGACGTTGGCATCGTCGCCGCACAGCACCGCCAGCCCGTAGAACGGCAGGCGCTGGATGAAATCGACGAAGGCGGCTTTCAGTTTTTCAAAATCGTGGCCGTAGGTTTCCATGTGGTCGGCGTCGATGTTGGTCACCACCGCCATCACCGGGGTCAGGTAAAGGAAAGAGGCGTCCGACTCGTCGGCCTCGGCCACCAGGAACTCACCCTGCCCCAGCCGGGCGTGGGTTCCCGCCGCTTCCAGGCGGCCGCCGATGACGAAGGTCGGATCCATGCCGGCCTCGCCGAGGATGCTGGCGATCAGGCTGGTGGTGGTGGTCTTGCCGTGGGTTCCGGCCACCGCGATGCCCTGGCGGAAACGCATCAGTTCCGCCAGCATCGTGGCGCGCGGCACCACCGGGATATTCTTGGCGCGCGCCGCCGCCACTTCCGGGTTGTCCGCCTTGACCGCCGTGGACACCACCACGACATCCGCCCGGTTCAGGTTTTCCACGGCATGCCCGCGCATCACCCGCGCGCCCAATTCGCTTAGGCGGCGAGTGGCGGCGTTTTCTCCGAGATCGGAACCGCTCACCTCGAACCCCAGGTTGAGCAATACCTCGGCGATGCCGCTCATCCCGGCGCCACCGATTCCGACGAAATGGACATGTTTGACTTTATGTTTCATTTGATTTCTTTCTTGCACCGCAGAGACGCAGAGACGCAGAGAAGAGCACACGCTACAGTTCTCTCCCTGTTTTCTCCGCGCCTCTGCGCCTCTGCGGTGAAAATCATTTCCCAAGCTCCATGCAAATCTTCGCCACGTCCGCCGTCGCGTCCGGTTTCGCCAGCCGGCGCGCCGCTTGCGCCATCGCCAGCAGCTTGTCGCGGGTAAAGCTTTTCAGCAGTTCCGCCAGTTTTTCCGCGCTCAACTCCGGTTGCGGCAGCAGCAGCGCCGCGCCGTTGTCGCTCAGGTAGCGCGCGTTGTGCGTCTGGTGATCGTCCACCGCGTGCGGATACGGCACCAGCACGCTGGCCACGCCCGCCGCGGCGATTTCCGCCAGCGTCAGCGCGCCGGCGCGGCAAATCAGCAGATCGCACCAGCCGTACAGTTCCGCCATGTCGTCGATGAAGGCGCGGGTATCCGCGCGCACCCCGGCCTTGGCGTAATTCGCCCGCAACGACTCTATCTGCTTGGCGCCGGATTGGTGGATCACCTCCGGGCGCAAATCTTCCGGCAGCAGCGCCAAGGCTTGCGGCAGCGTTTCGTTGAGCACCTGCGCGCCCAGGCTGCCGCCCACCACCAGCAGGCGCAAGCGTCCGTCGCGCCCGGCGAAGCGCTCGGCCGGCATGGGCAAGGCGGCAATTTCGGCGCGCACCGGGTTGCCCACCATTTCGCCCTTGGCCTTGCCGCCAAAGGGCGCGGGAAATGCCGTCAACACCCGGTCGGCAAGATGGGCGAGCACCTTGTTGGTCATGCCGGCGATCGAATTCTGCTCGTGGATCACCAGCGGCCTGGCCAGCAGCACGCTCATCAAACCGCCGGGGAAGGCGGTGAAGCCGCCCATGCCCAGCACCACGTCGGGGCGCACCCGCAGGATGACCCCGATGCTTTGCAGGCACGCCCACACCAATTGCAGCGGCAGGAGCAGCAAGCGCAGCGCCCCCTTGCCGCGCACTCCGCCGAAGCGCACGTATTCGATTTCATAGCCTTTTTGCGGCGCCAGCCGCGCCTCCATGCCGCCCGGCGTACCCAGCCACACCGCCTTCCAGCCGCGCCCCTTGAGGAAATCAGCCACCGCCAGGGCAGGAAAAACGTGGCCACCGGTACCGCCTGCCATAATCAAGATGGTGCGGCTCACGACGACGCCTCCTCAGGCCGCTCGGCCTCGTTTTCAGCGCAGGCTAACGGGCGCGCAGCGACCGTTAAGCGCGAAGCGCGGCCGAAGCTAAAAACGTGGCCACCGGTACCGCCTGCCATAATCAGGATGGTGCGGCTCATACCGCATACCCCTTCTGCTTCTGGCGCGTTTCCCAGTCCACCCGCAGCAGCACGCCGATCGCCGCGCAGTTGGCGACGATGCCGCTGCCGCCGAACGACAGCAGCGGCAAAGTCAACCCCTTGGTCGGCAGCACCCCCATGTTGACGCCCATGTTGATGATGGACTGAACCCCCAGCCAGACTCCGATGCCGTAGGCCACCAGGGCGGCGAAGTTGCGATCCATTCCGGCCGCCTGCTTGCCGATGGCGAAAGCACGCAGCGTCAGCCAGGCGAACAGGGTCAGCACCACGGCCACGCCGGCGAATCCCAGTTCCTCGGCGATGACCGCCAGGAGAAAGTCGGTATGCGCCTCGGGCAGGTAAAACAGTTTTTCCACGCTGCCGCCCAGCCCCACGCCGAACCATTCGCCGCGCCCGAAGGCGATCAGGGCGTGGCTCAACTGGTAGCCCTTGCCGAACGGATCGGCCCACGGGTCCATGAAGCCGACGATGCGCTGCATGCGGTAGGGCGAAGTCCAGATCAGCAGCAGGAAACCCACCAGCAGCAGCACGATCAGCCCGGCCAGTTGTTTCCAGTGCAGGCCGCCGAGGAACAGCGCCGACATGGCGATTGCGGTGATTACCGCGAAAGCGCCGAAATCCGGCTCGCGCAGCAGCAGGCCGCCGACCAGCAGCATCACCAACAGCATCGGCAGGAAGCCGCGCTTGAAATCGTCCATGTAAGCGGCCTTGCGCACCGTGTAGTCGGCGGCGTACATCACCGCGAACAGCTTCATCAGCTCGGAAGGCTGCATGTTCACCACCACCAGCGACAGCCAGCGCCGGCTGCCGTTCACCTCGCGGCCGACGCCGGGAATCAGCACCAGCGCCAGCAGGACGATGCCGAACATGAAAAGGTAGGGGGCGTATTCCTGCCACACTCGCAACGGCACCTGGAAGGCCGCGAAGCCCGCGACCGCCGCTACCGCCAGATAGGCGGCATGGCGCATCAGGAAATAGGTTTCCTGGTGGCCGGTGTGGCGGTCGCCCGCCGCGATGGCGATCGAGGCCGAATACACCATCACCAGCCCGAAGCCCAACAGCAGGATGGTGATCCACAGCAGCTTGCTGTCATAGTCGGGCTTGGCGTGCTGGGCGGCCAGCGGCGAGGAGGCGTAGCTCACGATTCCCTCCCCGGCGCCAGGCGCTTGACCGCCGCGATGAACACTTCGGCGCGGTGCGCGTAATTGCGGAACATGTCCCAACTGGCGCAGGCGGGCGACAACAGCACGGCATCGCCGGACTGCGCCTGCTCCGCGGCCAAGACGACCGCTTCCTCCAGCGTCGCCGCGGCGAGCGACGGCACGCCGCAGCCCTTTAGCACCGATCCGATCTTCGGCGCATCGCGGCCGATCAACACGACTGCCCGCGCGTGGCTTTGCACCGCCGCGCGCAACGGGCTGAAATCCTGCCCCTTGCCGTCGCCGCCGGCGATCAGCACCACCTTGCCGGACATGCCGGAAAGCGCCGCCACGGTGGCGCCGACGTTGGTACCCTTGGAGTCGTCGTAATAGAGCACCCCGGCGATTTCCGCGACCTTCTCGACGCGGTGCGGCAACCCCCGGAACTCGCGCAATGCGGCAAGCAACGGCTCGTCCGGCAGACCCAGCGCATTGCACAGCGCCAGCGCCGCCAGGGCGTTGGCGGCGTTGTGCAGCCCGGCGAGCGGCAACTCGCCCACCCTCATCAGATTATTTCCGCCATGCGCCAGCCAAAACTCGCCGCCGCTGCGCCGCAAGCCCCAATCGCCGCCGCTCTTGGGTTCATAAAGGCTAAACGTGACGCTTTTCCGCCCCGGCAAGGCCATGGCGCTGCTGTAGCCGTCCTCGCGGTTGAGCACCTGCACGCCGTCGCCGGAAAATATGCGCGCCTTGGCGGCGGCGTAGGCCGGCATGCCGCTGTAGCGGTCGAGGTGGTCCTCGCTGACGTTGAGCACCGTCGCCGCCGCCGGGTTCAGGCTGGAAGTGGTTTCCAACTGGAAACTGGAAAGCTCCAGCACGTAGACATCGGGAAACGCGCCACGCCGCTCGGCCTCGCCCAGAGCATCCAGCACCGGCAGGCCGATGTTGCCCGCCACCACGGTATTCAGGCCGGCCTTGCGGCACATCGCCCCAACCATTTCTGTGACCGTGCTCTTGCCGTTGGAACCGGTGATCGCGATAACGGCAGTGTTGAGTGTTGAGTGTTGAGTGTTGATTTGATGTAGCGCTTGCGCGAACAACTCGACATCGCCCAGCACCGGGATGCCGCGCTGCATGGCATCCGCCACCAGCGGCTCGGCCAGGGGGACGCCGGGACTGATGGCGATCAGTTCCGCCGCCTCGAACTCCTCGCGGCGATAGGGTCCGGCCACCAGAGCCGCCGCCGGGACTTCCGCGCTCAGGCGCGCGGCGTGCGGCGGCGCGGCGCGGCTGTCGGCCACCGTCACCCGCGCGCCTTGGCCGTCCAGCCAGCGCGCCAGCGACAGACCTGTGTCGCCCAAGCCCAGTACCAGCACTTTTTTGTCCCGGAGTTCCAATTTCATCTCAGTTTCAAAGTGGACAGTCCGACCAGAACCAGCATCATCGAAATAATCCAGAAGCGGACGACGACCTGGTTCTCTTTCCAGCCCTTCAATTCATAGTGGTGGTGCAGCGGCGCCATGCGGAAGATGCGCTTGCCGGTGAGCTTGAAGGAGGCCACCTGGAGCATCACCGACAGGGTTTCCACCACGAACACCCCGCCCATCACGAACAGCACGATTTCCTGGCGCACGATCACCGCCACCACGCCCAGCGCAGCGCCCAGCGCCAGCGCGCCGACATCGCCCATAAACACTTCGGCGGGATAGGCGTTGAACCACAGGAACCCCAGCCCCGCTCCCACCATGGCGGCGCAGAATACCGACAGTTCGCCGGCGCCGGTGATGTAGGGAATCCCCAGATAATGTGCGAACACCAGATGGCCGGCGGCGTAGGAAAAGATCGCCAGCGCCCCCGCCACCATCACCGTCGGCATGATCGCCAGGCCGTCCAGTCCGTCCGTCAGGTTGACGGCGTTGCTGCTGCCGACGATCACCAGGTAGGTCAGCGCCATGAACCCCGCCACGCCCAGTGGTATGGCGATCAGCTTGAAGAAGGGTACGATCAGCTCGGTCTGCGCCGGCACCGTCGCGGTTGCCGCCAGATAGGCCGCGACCCCCGCGCCGATCAGCGATTGCCAGAACAGCTTGGCCTTGGCCGACAAGCCCTTGGGATTGCGGTGCACCACCTTGCGGTAATCGTCGACCCAGCCGACCACCCCGAAGCCCAGGGTGGTGACCAGCACCACCCACACGTAGCGGTTGTGCAGATCGGCCCACAACAGGGTGGAAATGGCGATGGCCACCAGGATCAGGGCGCCGCCCATGGTTGGGGTGCCGGCCTTGACCAGATGGGTTTGCGGGCCGTCGTCGCGCACCGACTGGCCGATCTTGTAGGCGGTGAGTTTCTTTATCATCAGCGGCCCGACCATGAACGAAATCACCAGCGCGGTGAGAGTGGCCAGCACCGCACGCAGGGTGATATAGCTGAACACGTTGAAAGCGCGGACATCCTGGCCGAGCCATTGGAATAGTGCTAACAGCATGCCGCCTCCTTGGTGACGTTGCACGAGGGGACGCATGTGCGCGTCGGCGCTCTGCTCATGTCGTCGCCTCCCTTTCCAGGCTTTGCACGACGCGCTCCATCTTCATGAAACGCGACCCCTTCACCAGCAGCGTGACCCCCGGAGCCAGGAGGTTTTCCGCTTCGTGCAGCAAATCCTCGATGTATTCGAAATGCTGGGCGCCCACGCCGAAACCGGCGGCGGCTTCGCGCCCCATCTCGCCGAGCAGGAGCAGGCGCTCGATCCCGGCCTGCTTGGCGTAGGCGCCGATTTCGCGGTGCAGGCGCGGCGCCTCCGCACCCAGTTCGCCCATGTCGCCCAGCACCAGCACGCGCTTGCCGGGAATCGCCGCCAGCGCGGCTATGGCGGCGCGCACCGAACCGGGATTGGCGTTGTAGCTGTCGTCGATCAGCGTGCCGCCATGCAGCGCCGGTTTCGCCTGCAAGCGCCCCTTCACCGGGACGAAGCCGGCCAGCCCGCGGGCGATGGTTTCCGGGGCGGCTCCCAGCGCCAGCGCCGCCGCCGTCGCCGCCAGGGCGTTGCGCACGTTGTGCTCGCCGGGCGCTTGCAGGGTCAGGTCGAAGCCGCCCTGCGGAGTGCTCACCGCCAGTTCGCTGCAAACCGGCAGCAAGCGGAAGGTGGCGCTCACGTCCGCGTCTTTCCCCAGACCGAAGCTCATGATCTTGCGGCCGCCGGCCAGTTCGCGCCACAGCGGGGCGTAGGGGTCGTCGGCGTTGATGACCGCAGCGCCGTTGTCGGCCAAACCCAGGAAAATCTCGCCCTTGGCGCGCGCCACCGCCTCGACGGGATCAAAACAGGCGCCTTTCACGTTTGCCCCCTCTCCCGCCTGCGGGAGAGGGTTGGGGAGAGGGAAACCCGCCAGATGGGCAGGCTGGGCGTTGTTGACCAGCGCCACGCCGGGACGCGCCAGCCCGCTCAAGTAAGCGATCTCGCCGGGATGGTTCATGCCCATTTCGATCACCGCGTAGCGATGGCCGGCATTCAGTTTCAGCAAGGTCAGCGGCACTCCGATGTCGTTGTTGAGGTTGCCGACGGTCGCCAGCACCGCCGCATCGCCGGCCTGGACGCGCAGGATGGCGGAAAGCATTTCCTTGACGGTGGTCTTGCCGTTGCTGCCGGTCACCGCCGCCACGGCCACCGGGAGCTGGCTGCGCCATTGCGCCGCCAGCCGCCCCAGCGCCAGCCGGGTATCCGCGGCCAGCAACAGCGGGATTTCCCCCCACGCCGCATCGGCATGCTCCACCAGCGCCGCGGCGGCGCCCTGCGCCAGCGCCTGGGCGACGAAATCGTGGCCATCGAAACGCTCGCCGCGCAGGGCGACGAACAGCGCGCCGGGAACGATGGCGCGGCTGTCGGTGACGACGCCGGAAAATTCCACGTCCTTGCCGCGCCGTTCGGCGCCTATCCATTGCGCGGCGGCGCTCATCCTCAACATGAGCGATACCCCGCCAGCAGCCGCGCCGCCACTTCCACATCGGAAAACGGCAGGCGGCGGCCGCCGATTTCCTGGTAATCCTCGTGCCCCTTGCCCGCCACCAGCACCACGTCGTCCGGCGCGGCGCGGCGCAGGGCTTCCTCGATGGCCAAGGCGCGGTCTTCGACGATGTGGTAATTGGCTCCCATGCCCTCCACGATCCCAGCGATGATGGCGCCCGGCGCTTCGTGGCGTGGGTTGTCGCTGGTGACGATCGCTTCGTCGGCCAGACGCGATGCGGCGGCGCCCATCAGCGGGCGCTTGCCCTTGTCGCGCCCGCCGCCGCAGCCGAAGACGCATATCAGCTTGGCCGGCGCGATTTCGCGCAGCGTTTGCAGGACTTTTTCCAGCGCATCGGGGGTATGGGCGTAGTCCACCACCACCAGCGGCTTGCCGCCGCCGCCGAGTCTTTGCATGCGCCCGGCCACCGTCTCGACCCGTTGCAGGGCGGCTATCGCCGCGTCCAGCGCGACGCCCCCGGTGAGCAGCGCCGCCAGGGCGCCCAGCAGGTTTTGCGCATTGAAACGGCCGAGCAGGGGGCTGGCCAGGCGCGCCGCACCCCATGGCGTAACCGCCTCAAATTCGATCCCCGCCGCGCTCAGACTCAAGCCACGCGCCAGCACCAGGTGATGGGCGTTGTCGCGCTTGCCCTCCAGGCTGTAACCGACCACCTGCACGCCGCTACAGCCCAGCTTGGCGGCCAGTTCCGCGCCGAACGGGTCGTCCAGGTTGAGCACCGCGAACTTGAGCGCCGGCCAGGAAAACAGCCCGGCCTTGGCGGCGGCGTAGGACGCCATGTCGCCGTGGTAATCGAGATGGTCGCGCGACAGGTTGGTGAGCAGCGCCACGTCGAAATGGACGCCGTTGACGCGCCCCTGCGACAGGCCGTGCGAGGAAACTTCCATCGCCGCGCATTGCGCGCCGGCGGCGAGATAGAGGCTCAATTGCTCGTGCAGGGCGAGGGCGTCCGGCGTGGTGTTGGGCGAGGGATCCAGCTCGCCGGGGAAGCCGTTGCCGAGCGTGCCCAGCACCGCGCATTTCTTGCCGATGCCGGTCAGCGCCTGCGCCAGCCATTGGGCGCACGAGGTCTTGCCGTTGGTGCCGGTGACGCCGATCATCCACAATTTCCGCGAGGGAAAGCCGTAGACTTGCTCGGCGATGACGCCGGCCTTGCCGCGCAAATTCTCGACGGCCAGATTGGGGACGCGCCACGCCGGATTCCAGTCGAAGGACGCGCTTTCCCATAACACCGCGTTGCTGCCCGCCGCGATGGCGTCGGGAATATAGCGCCGCCCATCCTGGGTTTCGCCGGGATAGGCGAGAAAGGTGTCGCCACGGCGTACTTTGCGGCTATCGGCCGTCAGGCGCGTCACCGCCACCCCCAGCCCCGCCAGCGCGGCGGCATCGAAGGGCGGGAAGGCGCTGTTGGCCGGCAGGCTCATACCACCTCCTTGATTTCGGGAGCGCTTTCCGGCGGCACGAGATTATGGGTCGGCGCATCGGGCGGCACGCTCAGCAGGCGCAATGCGCCCGCCATCACCTGGCTGAATACCGGCGCCGCCACCGCGCCGCCGTAATATTGCCCGTTGGAGGGTTCGTCGATCATCACCGCGACGATCAGGCGCGGATTGCTGGCCGGAGCGAAGCCGACGAAAGATGAAATGTAGCGGTCGGCGGCGTAATGGCCGCCCTCCTGCTTGTGCGCGGTGCCGGTCTTGCCCGCCACCCGGTAGCCCACTATCTGGGCGCGCGGCGCGGTGCCGCCGGGCTGCACCGCCAGTTCCAGCATAGCGCGCACGGCATGCGCGCTGGCCGGCGAAATGACCGGCTCGCCGGGCTGCGGGGCATCCAGCTTGACCAGCGACACCGGCTTGATTTCGCCTTCGCCGGCAAACATGGTGTAAGCGCGCGCCATCTGAAGCAGGCTGACCGAAATGCCGTGTCCGTAGGACATGGTGGCCTGTTCGATGGGTTGCCAGGTCTTGTAGGGACGCAGCTTGCCGGTGGCCTCGCCGGGGAAATTGCTCTTGGGCACGCTGCCGAAGCCGACCCGGTTGAACAGATTCCACATGCTTTCCGCCGGCAGCGACAAGGCAATCTTGGCGACGCCGACGTTGCTCGATTTCTGGATCACCTGCGCCACGCTCAACATGCCCTGCGGATGGGCGTCGCGGATGGTCGCCGCGCCGATGGTCAAGTGTCCCGGCGCAGTCTGCACCTGGGTTTCCGGCCTGACGATACCGGCCTCCAGCGCCGCCGCGATGGAGATCGGCTTCATCGTCGACCCCGGCTCGAAAGTATCGGTGACCGCGCGGTTGCGCGTGGTGCTGCGGTTGAGGGTGACGCGGTTGTTGGGATTGAAGGCGGGAAGGTTGGCCAGCGCCAGGATTTCCCCGGTGCGCGCGTCGAGCGCCACGATGGCGCCGGCCTTGGCCTTGTGTTCGGCGACCGCGGCCTTCAACTCGCGGTAGGCCAGATATTGGATCTTGCGGTCGATGCTCAGCGTCAGGTCGCGCCCTTCCTGCGGCACCCGGATGCTTTCGACGTCCTCGATGATATGGCCGAGGCGGTCCTTGATTACGCGGCGGCTGCCCGGCTTGCCGGCGAGCCACTCCTGATAGGCCAGCTCCAGCCCTTCCTGGCCGTTGTCGTCGATGCCGGTAAAGCCCAACAGATGCGCCACCACTTCGCCGGACGGATAGTAACGGCGGTATTCGTGTTGCAGGAAGATGCCGGGGATGCCCAGCTCCATGACCTTGGCGGCTTGCTCCGGCGGCATCTGGCGCTTGAGGTAGACGAAATCGCGGTTGGTCTGATTGACGCGCTTGTCCAGCTCGTTCTTGTCCAGTTCCAGCATTTTCGCCAGTTTGGCCAACTGGGACGGCGTCGCCTCCAGATCGCGCGGGCTGACCGATACCGCCTCCACCGGAGTGCTGATCGCCAGCGGTTCGCCGTGGCGGTCGGTTATCATGCCGCGGTGGGCGGTAATCTCCACCACCCGGCTGGTGCGCGCATCGCCCTTCTGGCGCAGGAATTCATTATTCAGTCCCTGCAAATACAGGGCGCGCCCGAACAAGCCGACGAACCATAGCAGCAGCAGCACCGCCAGGATGCGCATGCGCCACACCGGCAGGCGCAGCGACTGCTCCCGCTTGGCCGAACGCCCCGCCCCGTCCGGAAACAGATGGGCGGTGCTGCCGGCCTTGAATGGATTGAGGGCGATGCTCATGGCCGCCCCCCCTTGTTTTCCGCCGGCACCACCTGGATGCGCGAAGTATCCGGCACCTGCATTTCAAGATAGGCCGTGGCGATTTTCTCGATGCGCGCGTGCATCGCCCAGGTGCTCTGCTCCAACTGCAACTGACCCCATTCCACGCCCATCTGCTTGGCAAACGCCTGTTCCTGCTCCAGCTCGGTAAACAGCTTGCGCGCCTTGTGCTGCGAGGTCACCACGCCGACGGCGCAAATTACCGCGATCAGCACCAGCAACAGATTGAGGCGGGTCATCTCAGCTCGCCCCGGTTCTTTCGGCGACGCGCAGCACCGCGCTGCGCGCGCGCGGATTGGCCGCCACTTCCGCCTGCGACGGCCGGCGCGCCTTGCCCACGGCCACCAGGCGCGGCGCCGGCAAATCGGCGGCGCGCACCGGCAGCCTGGCCGGCAGCGTATCCGGCTTTTCCAGATCGCGGATAAAGCGCTTGACCACGCGGTCTTCCAGCGAATGGAAGCTGATTACCGCCAGCCGCCCATGCGGCGCCAGCACCTCGACGCATTGCGGCAGCACTAGCGACAACTCCTCAAGCTCCTGGTTGAGGAAAATCCGTATAGCCTGAAAGGTACGCGTTGCCGGGTCCTGACCCGGCTCGCGGGTTTTGACCGCTTTTGCCACGACCTGGGAAAGCTGTCGTGTGGTGCCGACACCCCCATCCTGGCGAACCGCAACAAGCGCTCTTGCAATCTGTTTAGCAAACCGTTCTTCGCCATAATCCCTGATTACCTCGTAAAGTTGTTGTTCTGTCGCGCCGTTAATCCATTCCGCGGCGGTTTGCCCGGCGTCGGTATCCATGCGCATGTCGAGCGGCCCATCAAGGCGGAAGCTGAACCCCCGAGCCGCCTCGTCGATCTGTGGCGACGACACCCCCAAATCGAGCAGCACGCCATCGGCCTTGGCGATCCCCAATCCGTCCAGCACCTCGCGCAGCGCCGAAAAACGCCGCTGCACCAATATCAGGCGCGGATCGCCGAGCATTTTGCCCGCTGCGATTGCCGCCGGATCGCGGTCGAACGCCACCAGCCGTCCCGCTTGCCCCAGCCGTTCCAGGATCAGCCGGCTATGCCCGCCGCGCCCGAAAGTGCCATCCACATAAACACCGTCCGGGCGCACGTTCAGGGCGTCCACCGCCTCGTGCAGCAGCACCGTGACGTGCTGCGGCGCCGGGATCAAAGCGAAAAGTCCCCGAACGACGGCGGCAGCGCCGCTCCCGGCGCGAAGGCCTGCTCCATCTGCTTCTTCCAGCCTTCCATGCCCCACAGCTCGAAATAGCTGCCCTGCCCGACCAGCATCGCTTCCTTTTCCAGCCCCGCCAGTTCGCGCAGCACCGGCGGCACCAGCAGGCGCCCCGAGCCGTCCAGCTCGAACTCCTCGGCATGGCCGAGCAACAGACGCTTCCAGGCGCTGGCGACGGGATCGAAACTGGGCAGGGAACTGATTTTTTCTTCGATGGGAACCCAGGCAGGCTGGGGATACAGCAACAGACAACGATGCGGGTGCGCGGTCATCACCAGACGGCCGCCCGACTGCGCCTGAAGCGCGTCACGATGCTTGCTCGGCACCGCCAGGCGGCCTTTCGCATCGAGATTTAGCGCTGCTGCACCACGGAACATAACACCCCTTTACTCATCATTGCCCGAGGAATATTTCCCACTATTCCCCACTTTTTTCCACTATTTCCCACTATAGATAACAAAAAAAAACCAGTCAAGCGAAATATCGCTTTTTTCCTTTTTGCTACAAGCAGTTAGGGGATATTCCTAATGAAAAACCAATGTTCTTAAAAAATAAAGGGATAGAAGCGCAAGTGAAAGTGGTTTGTTAGATTTGCCGCTTGAGCACACCAACGCAACACCATGAAAAACAGCGAAGTTTTCAGAAAGAATAGAAGAGAAATTTTGGAAGAATTAAAGAAACGCGGATACGCCAGCAACAAAGCTATTTACTCGGCGCCTTTGCAGAAAATGGGTTACCGCAAGGCATCTCCGTTACTCAGTGATAGCACCAAAAACACCACATACAATGGCATAATGGCGAAGCACTTTGCCATCGCTGCGCCGGACGCAGCTTGCCATAAAATGGGAGCAACCATAATGATGCGAAAAACCGCCTTCTTGCTGTTTCTCTGGATAAGCCACGCCATGGCGGATGTCCCGACATTCAATTCAAACACCAGCACCTTGACCATCCCCACGCTGCAAATTGGCGCCACTTATTATTCGGACACAAAACTACTGCTGCCACCCAACGGCCAATGGTCGGTGGCCAGCATCGGAACGGCCAGCACCGTCAACACCGCCAGCGCCACGACCGCAGCGCTTAATTGCAGCGCATCGGCCACGGCACTGTCAATTTCCCCCGCCACCATCGAAGCCGGCCCCAATGAACAAATCAACTTCGGCATCGGAGGAGGAAGACCGCCTTATCAGGTAACCTCATCCAGAAGCACTGTCGCCACGATCAGCGGCAGCATCCCGCAAAGCTGCACACCCTATGCGGAGGCGCACATCAACACCCATGGCGTCGGCTCTAGCGAAATCATTGTTTACGACATGGCGGGCAACAAAGCCAGCGCCACGATCAAACAGTCCGGCTTGCCGGTCAACGCCTTCGCCATTTCGCCAACCAGCGTCTCCGCCGCTACTGGTGAAACCATCAAGATCAACATTGTCGGAGGATGGCCTCCTTATCAAGTAAGTTCCTCGCGCAGCTTTGTGGCCTGGGTGGAAAGCGGGACATATAACTCCGCCTCGTCTCCTGGCAACGCCTATCGTGCAGAAGCCACGATACATACGCGAAGCAAAGGCACGGCAACCATTACGGTATCCGATGCCGGCGGCGGCCAATTAAGCGTTGCCGTCAACGTACAATAGTCGCGGCAATTTCAACTCCCCGAGGGTACTGCGCCGCATGCCTACCACTCAATAATGCGGCGGCAATTCGTCGCGCAGGCTGCGCTGCGGAGCCGATTCGGAAAGGCCGCGGACTTGGTCGAGCAGCGCTTCGCACAGTCTTTCCAGGTGGTCAATGCGCTTCTGCTGCCGGTAGACCAGGGTGTTGAGTTCCTGCACCAGGTCTTCCTGGTAGGTCAGTTTGATTTCGATCTCGGCGAGACGGTCTTCGCTCATTGTTCCGCTCCTTCGATAGCCCGGTAGACGACTTCCAGCACTTCCAATTCTTCCACCCCGCCCGGCGTACGCAGGGTGACCACGTCGCCCTCGCGCGTCTTGAGGAGCGCGCGCGCCAGTGGCGATACCCAACTAATCAGGCCATGGCCGGGATCGGCCTCATCGACGCCGACGATACTATAGGTGTTCTCCGCGCCGCGCCCGTCGGCGACCGTGACGGTGGCGCCGAAGAACACCTGGTCGCTGTCCTCGCGCTGGCCAGGATCAACCACCTCGGCATTGTCGAGGCGCTTGGAGAGGAAACGGATGCGCCGGTCGATTTCGCGCAGGCGCTTCTTGCCGTAGATGTAGTCGCCGTTTTCCGAGCGGTCGCCGTTGGAGGCTGCCCAGTGGATCACTTTCACCAGTTCCGGGCGCTCGACTTTCCACAGTTGGTCGAGTTCGTCCTGCAGGCGCTGGTATCCCGCCGGGGTGATGTAGTTCTTCACGCCCTGCGGCAGTTGCCGGGAGGGTTCAAGTTCTTCGTCGTCCGCGTCGTCGTTCTCGCGGGTGAATGCCTTGCTCATGGATGCGGCGCCCCAAAGGGAAAAACACCATTTTACCCACCAAGCGAGTGAATGTTGCGGCCTGACCATTAATTGCCAAGCGTCGAAAGCATATGAATGACGCGCACCCCAATTCAAGACAGCCTGACCTGAATCAATTGACGCGGGTATCAGGTGTTTTTATACTGTACCCACTATGGATACCAAACCTTCTTACGCATTGATCGGCAATTCGCCGGCGTTCCGGCAACTGCTGAATACCGCCCAACTGGTCGCCGCAACCCGCGCCAGCGTGCTGATCGCCGGCGAATCCGGCTGCGGCAAGGAGAATCTGGCGCGCCACCTGCATGCCCACAGCCCCTTGTCGGACAAGCCGTTCATCGCGGTCAACTGCGCCAATCTGCCGGAGAACCTGGTCGAATCGGAACTGTTCGGCCATCGCCGCGGCGCTTTCAGCAACGCCCTGAGCGACCGCGACGGCCTGGTGCGCACGGCGCACAACGGCACCCTGTTTCTCGATGAGATCGGCGAACTGCCGTTGGCCGCGCAGGCCAAGCTGCTGCGCTTCCTGGAAAACGGCGAAATTCTGCCGCTCGGCTGCGACCGTCCGGTGCAGGTCAACGTGCGCGTCATCGCCGCCACCAATTGCGACCTGGAATTGATGGTCAAGACCGGACGCTTCCGCGCCGATCTGTTCTATCGCCTGCAAGTCGTGCCGATGGATGTCCCGCCGCTGCGCGAGCGGGGCGGCGACATCGCGCTGCTGGCCGAGCATTTCGTCCGGCAGGCGGCGCACAAGCACGGCCTGCCGGGCATATCCTTCTCGGCGGAGGCGTTGCGCGTGATGCGCGGCTATGCCTGGCCGGGCAACATCCGCGAACTGAAGAACCTGTGCGAGCGCCTGACCATCCTCTGTCACGGCCAATACGAACCGCTCGGAGCGGATAATTTACCGCACAATCTGCGCGGCAAGACGGGAATGATGGCCGCCCGCGCCTCCCTGAGCCTGGAGCAAAACGAGCGTGACATGATTGTGCACGCCCTGGAACAATGCAAGGGCAACCGCACCCATGCCGCGAAGATGCTGGGCATCACCCGCTACACCCTGCTCTACCGGATCAAGAAACACTTCCCGTCCGAGGCCGATTTGCCCGCGCCGGGCAATTTTGCCTAACCTTTTCCGAGACCGGATGAATCAACGCCCCGCATGGGGCGTTTTTATTTCTTCCCGGTGACGCCCCATGCTAACATACGAGAAAAATATCTCTTTAGGTTAAGACCTGTCTTTAGCCTCTCGAGAACCCTATTCAGCAACCTGGGATAATCAATTTGGAGGAGTTGTTCGATGCCGGCCTTGCACCATTTCTCGATCAAAGCCAAGCTGGCCTTGATGCTGGTTTTCCCGATTATCGGCCTGCTCTATTTTTCCATTTCCGGGGTGCTGGAAAAAGCCGCGACGGTATCCAATCTGCGCACCATGCAGGCGCTTTCCGGCCTGGCGGTCAAATCCAGCGCCCTGATCCACGAAGCGCAAAAGGAACGCGGCATGTCGGCGGGCTTTCTTGGTTCGCAGGGGACGAAGTTCGTCGCCGAGCTTCCCAAGCAGCGCGAACTGACCGACCAGAAAGCCGCCGATCTCCAGGCGCTGCTCGGCCAGCTCGATGCATCCCAATTCGGCCCGCAATTCCAGGCCTCGCTGAACGGCGCCGTCGAGCAGATAGGCAAGATCGGCGAAATGCGCAAGAACATCACCGCGCTCCAGACCCAGCCCAAGGAGTCGTTCGATTTCTATTCCGCCTTGATCGGCGGCTTTCTCGACGTTATTTCGCAAATTTCCAAATCGAGCAGGCACGACGAAGTGGCGCGCGCCACCACTGCCTATCTGATGTTCCTCAACGGCAAGGAACAGGCCGGCAGGGAGCGCGCCACCTTGAGCGGGGTGTTCGCCGCCAACCATTTCAAGCCGGAGGTGTTCCGCCGCTTCATCTCGCTGGTGTCGGTGCAGGCCAGCTATTTCAGCCTGTTCGCCACCTTCGCCGAAGGCGGCGCCGTGGATTTCTACCGCCAGAAAATGGCGGGGACTTACAGCACCGAGGTGGATGAAATGCGTCAAATCGCCATGGACAAGGCGAGCGAGGGCGAATTCGGGGTCGAGCCGACCCGCTGGTTCGGCAGCATCACCAAGAAAATCGACGCGATGAAGGAAGTGGAAGACAGGCTCTCGGGCGACCTCAACGAACTGGTCGGCCAATTGAGCGGCGACGCCAAGGCGCAACTGGTTTCCAACGCCGCGATCACCCTGGCCGCCCTGGCCGCCGCCTTGCTGCTCTCTTTCGTGATCGCCCGCGGCATTCTCGGGCCGGTACGGAACTTAAGCTCCGCCATGACGCGGATGCAGGAAACCGGCGACCTGACGATTCGCGCCGGAATCGGCGGAAAGGATGAAATCGCCCAGATGGCGGGCGCCTTCAACGGCATGATCGCCAGCTTCCAGTCCATCGTCGGTGAAATCAACCAAAACGCCAAGCAGGTGGCCGCTTCCTCCACCGAGTTGGCTTGGGCCGCCGAGCAGGTGAGCAAGGGATCGCACCAGCAAAGCGAGTCGGCGGCTTCTTCAGCCGCCGCCATCGAGCAGATGACCGCCAGCATCGCCACGGTCGCCGACAATGCCAGCGAAGTGGCCGAGCATTCCCAGGAAAGCCTGCACCGCAGCCAGCGCGGCAACGAAAGTCTGTCGGAACTGTTCGGCGCCCTCGACGTGGCGGAAACGGCGATCAGCGACATCGCCGGTTCGGTCAAGGCTTTCGTCGAGAGCGCCGGCAACATCAGCATGCTGACCCAGCAGGTGCGCGACATCGCCGAACAAACCAACCTGCTGGCGCTCAACGCCGCCATCGAGGCGGCGCGCGCCGGCGAGCAGGGACGCGGCTTCGCCGTGGTGGCCGACGAAGTGCGCAAGCTGGCGGAGAAATCGGCGCTTTCCGCCAACGAGATCGACTCCGTCACGCGCAGCATCGGCGCCCAATCGGAAAAGGTGGAAGACACCATCAAGGAAGGGCTGGATTCGCTGCGCACCAGCCAGGACGCGATGGAAAACGTCGCCATGGTCATGGCCGAGGCCACCGAATCGGTGAGCCATACCACTTCGGGCATCACCAACATCGCCGCTTCGGTGCGCGAACAGAACAGCGCCATCACCGACATCGCCGGCAACGTCGAGAAAATCTCTCACATGGTCGAGCAGAACACCATGACGGTGGATTCGGTTTCCAAGGCCGCCGTCGATCTGGAAAGATTCTCCGGGAGCCTCCAGGAGATGGTGGGGCGCTTCAAGTATTAACCCAAATTATCCATTAGGCTGCTCTTCGAGTCTGCGTGAGTGCTGGCGGTCGCATTGCG
>CAZDIJ010000035.1:0-33333 GCA_964505475.1 uncultured Sulfuricella sp.
CCTGGGAAGACTTCCTCGACATGTGTATCGGCCAGTGCGGTATCTGGGTTGGCGAGAACATCGAGCCGGAGAAGAAGAACTCCGAACTGATGCCGACCGAACCCTACCTGCTGGGTTCCCATTCCGGTTGCTGCGGCATTTGGGTTTCCGGCCCGGAAGATGTCGGCGCCCCCACCGACGAAACCGCTGCTGGCGTGCCGGCGCACCTGCCGAAGGGCTGGAACTGGGGCTATCGCTCCATGACCACCGTGAAGGGTCTGTTCACCGCCGGCGACGGCGTGGGCGCATCCGGCCACAAGTTCTCCTCCGGCTCCCACGCTGAAGGCCGCCTTGCTGCCAAGGCGATGGTCAAGTACTGCCTGGACAACAAGGACATGAAGGTCGAGCTCGACACCGATGCCGACACCCTGGTTGCCGAGATCTACAAGCCGGTGCGCAACTTCCTGGAACACAAGGACTACACCACCGCTATCGACGTGAACCCCAACTACATCACGCCGAAGATGCTGCAATTCCGTCTGCAAAAGATCATGGACGAGTACGTTGCAGGCGTGGGCACCTACTACACCACCAACGACAAGATGTTGGCCGTGGCTGAAGAGAAGCTGGGCATGCTGAAGGAAGACGCCGAGAAGATGCGTGCGAAAGACCTGCACGAACTGCTGCGCGCCTGGGAAAACTACCACCGCATCCTGACGGCGGAAGCCCACATGAAACACATCCAGTTCCGCGAAGAATCCCGCTACCCGGGCTTCTACTACCGCATGGACAAGAACTTTGTCGATGAAGAGAACTGGAAGTGCTTCGTAAACTCCATCTACGACAAGACCACCAAGACCTGGACCTGCTTCAAGCGCGCCCATGTGGATATCGTGGACAAGTCCAAGCTGTTCAAGCCGGCTGCCCACTAAGCGGACGTTGCTCTGACAGTGCTGTAGAATGATGACCGGGCGCCGCGAGGTGCCCGGTTTTCTTTTCGTAACACCAGTTTTTCCGCCCATGGACATGGAAACCGCCGTGCCTATCGGCGGAAAAATTCAGAATTCAAGCGTTACAGAGGTACAAGTCATGGAAAAAATCGTCGACATCAGCGAGTCCCCCTTCCCGCAAAGCCCGGTGGAAGCCACCCAGTACGACGGCTCGAAGATCATCCAGTTTCGTTGCCATAAGGATATTTCCTGCTTCAACGCCTGCTGCAAGAATATCGACATCACCCTCACCCCCTATGACATCCTGCGCCTGAAGCGCCGGCTGGGAATTGCCTCCGGCGAATTCCTGCGGGAGTACACCGAACCCTATGAAATGGAAAAAGAGGGCATCGCCGGCGTCAAGTTCAAGCCTATCGAAGGCGGGACGGCTTGCCGCTTCATGCGCGACGAGGGTTGCAGCGTCTATGAAGACCGCCCCACCGCCTGCCGCTACTACCCGGTCGCGCTGATTTCGATGCGCCGGCAGGACGAATACACCGACATCAACTCCTACGCGCTGGTCAAGGAAGACCATTGCAAGGGACATTTCGAGAACCGCTCTCTCACCATCGACGAATACCGCGCGGAGCAAGGTCTGGACGACTACGACAGGCTGGGGCGCGGCTGGCGTCAATTGGTGCTGAAGAAGAAATCATCCGGCCCGACCGTCGGCAAGCCCTCCAAGCGCAGCTTGCAAATGTTTTTCATGGCCTGCTACGATCTCGACCGCTTTCGTGAATTCGTCATCAGCGCGCCGTTCAACGATACTTACGACCTGTCCGCCGAAATCAAACAAAAAATCCTCGGCGACGAAACCGAACTGATGCTGTTCGCTTTCGATTTCATGAAACAAGTGATGTTCGGCGAGGAATCCATCCCGATGAAGGCCGACGCGCTGGACAAACACTTGGAGCGCAAGCGCGAACTGGCCGAGGCACAAGCAGAATCGGAAAGCCGGGCGGGCGGCGTCCATGATCGGTAACGGCCACATCCATTACGGGGAATACCCAAACGCCTGCGATTTAAAATCGGCATGTGGGGATAATCATTGGAGCAGTTGATTCATAGCAAGCCTCAGACTTTTGGAAGGAGTCGGAATGAAAAAAATGCTCGTTAAGACCCTGTTTGCCGTCTTGCTGCTGGCCGCTTCCGGCTCACATGCCGAAAGTGGCGGCGGTGGCGCCTTGTACGCCAAACTGGGAACTTTCACCGTCAATCTGCAAAACATCAGTGAATTCCTGCAAGTCGACATTTCGGTCAAGCTGCCCGCCCCCCAAGTGCTGGACACCATCAAGATGCACCTGCCGAACGTCAAGCACGAAATCATTCTGTTGCTCAGCTCGCAGGATGCCAGGGAAATATCCACCGTCGCCGGCAAGCAGAAGTTGATGAAGGAAACCAAGGAAACCGTCAACAAGGTGTTGAAAGTCGACCCCAAGGACGGGATCAGCGACGTATTGTTCGAGTCGTTCGTGATCCAGCAGTAGCGCCTATTCCTTCATGTATGGCGCGTACTGCTTGTCCATGGTGAGGATGTGCTTAATCAGCCAGTCGCTGACGAGGAAACCGATCATCTCGCCACCCAGCGATTCATGGGATTGATGGTAACGATGCTCGATGTCGGACACTATCTTGATGAGCGCCTGGTGAGCCGCCTTGTGTTCCGCCAGCCCTTGGAAGCCATGCGCCTCCATTAGCCGCTCTTCCTCGGCGAAATGCGTCCCGGCATATTCGACCAATTCGCGCAGGGTGGTCGAGACGAATTCCCGGCCTTTCTTGGCAAACATCGCATCATGCAGTTCGTTGATAATCCTGAAAAGCTTCTGATGCTGTTCATCCAGCCTGGCATGATTAACCGTGTAAGCCGCCGACCAATCGACAAAAGACATCCTGTTTCCCCTTCCCCAAATGACGCTCTACCTGCCCCGCCTCAAATCCGTTTACAATTCTGCTCTCGGATTCCACTGAAACTCTATGAAATTATACGGCATCGCAAATTGTAGCACCGTCAAAAAAGCCCGCCTATGGCTGGAACAGCACAATATCAGCGCCGAGTTCCACGATTTCAAAAAACTCGGGGTCGATGAAGGCATGCTGCGGAACTGGATCCGGCAAGCCGGCTGGGAGAAGCTGCTCAACCGCAAGGGGACTACCTGGCGGCTACTGCCGGATGCCGTCAAGGCCGCCACCGACAGCGAGAACGCCGCCGTTGCCCTGATGCTGGAAAAACCCAGCCTCATCAAGCGCCCCATCGCGGAAAAGGCCGGTAAAATCGTGTATCTCGGCTTCGACGAAGCCGCCTATCAAACCTTGTTCGGAAAGTCCTGATGTCGAACAGCACCCTGGAACTGGCCAAGGCGATCATCGCCCGCCCCTCGCTCACCCCCGACGATGCCGGCTGTCAGGATATCCTGATCGGCCGTCTGGAAAAAATGGGGTTCGCTGTCGAGAAAATGCCTTTCAACGGCGTCGATAATTTTTGGGCGCGGCGCGGCAACAGCGCCCCGCTGATCTGTTTCGCCGGCCATACCGATGTCGTCCCGACCGGCCCAGCGGAAAAATGGGGCAGCGATCCCTTCGTCCCGCAAATCCGCGACGGCATGCTCTACGGCCGCGGCGCCGCCGACATGAAAACCTCGCTGGCGGCATTCGTCACGGCGATCGAGGCCTTCGTCGCCGCGCACCCCGGCCACGCCGGCTCCATCGCCCTGCTGGTCACCTCGGACGAGGAAGGCGTCGCAGTGGATGGCACCGTCAAGGTCGTGGAAACCTTGCAGGCGCGTGGCGAAACCATCGACTATTGCATCGTCGGCGAACCGACCTGCACCGAACGGCTCGGCGACACGCTCAAGAACGGACGGCGCGGCTCGCTTTCCGGGATGCTGACGGTCAAGGGCATCCAATGTCACATCGCCTATCCTCATCTCGGCCGCAACCCCATCCATCAAGCGGCTCCGGCGATTGCCGAGCTGGCGGCGGCCAACTGGGATCAGGGCAACGAATACTTTCCGCCCACCACCTGGCAGATTTCCAACATCCGCGGCGGCACCGGCGCCACCAACGTCGTTCCCGGCCACGTCGAAATCCTTTTCAATTTCCGTTTTTCCACCGCCAGCACGGTGGATGGCCTCCAGGCCAAGGTACATGAAATCCTCGACCGGCACGGGCTGGAATACGACCTGAAATGGGAGCTTTCGGCCAAACCCTACCTCACTCCCCAGGGCGATCTGGTGGAGGCCGTGGCGGCGGCGATCAAGAGCGCCACCGGCGTCGATACGCAACTCTCCACTTCCGGCGGCACATCGGATGGCCGTTTCATCGCCGCCATCTGCCCCCAGGTGCTGGAAATCGGCCCTCTCAACGCCACCATCCACAAGATCGACGAATGCGTGGCGGTGGCCGACATCGAACCCTTGAAGGAAATCTACCGGCTTACGCTGGTCAACCTGCTGGTGAAAAAATGATCTATAGCGAAGCCCAGAAACACCTTGCCACCGTGCGCGACCTGCTGCGTTTCGCGGTCAGCCGCTTCAGCGAAGCCCACCTGTTTTTCGGCCATGGCACCACCAATGCCTACGACGAGGCGGCCTACCTCATCCTGCGCACCTTGCATCTGCCGCCCGACCGCCTCGAACCGTTCCTCGACGCAGCCCTGCTGCCCAAGGAAGTCGAACAGGTATTAGTAATTCTCGAACGCCGCGTCAAGGAACGCATTCCCTCGGCCTACCTGACCCATGAAGCCTGGCTGGGGGAATTCCGCTTTTACGTGGACGAGCGGGTCATCGTTCCCCGTTCCTTCATCGCCGAATTGCTGGAAGAACAGCTTACCCCCTGGATCGAGGCGCCGGAGGCCGTGGAGCACGCCCTGGATTTATGCACCGGTTCGGGCTGCCTCGCCATCCTGGCGGGCATACACTTCCCCAACGCACTGGTCGACGCCGTGGATATTTCGGAAGACGCGCTGGCCGTGGCGCAGCGCAACATCGCCGATTACGGGATGGAAGATCAGGTAAACCTGATCCGTTCGGACATGTTCGCCGGGCTCGCCGGCAGGCGCTACGACCTGATCGTCAGCAACCCGCCCTACGTCAATGCCCCCTCGATGGCGGGGCTGCCCGACGAATATCGCCACGAACCGGAACAGGCGCTGGCCAGCGGCGAGGATGGGCTGGATCACGTCCGAGTGATACTGCGCGAGGCCGCCGGCCACCTCAACGAACGCGGCATCCTGGTGGTCGAGGCGGGACATAACCTGGAAACCGTCAGCCACGTCTTCCCGCACCTCGATTTTACCTGGCTGGAAACCCGCGGCGGCAACGAACACGTGTTCCTGCTGACGCGGGAACAATTGCTGCACCAGAACTAACGGCCAAGACGGGCTAGCGAATATGCCGGCTAACCATGAATGTTTCCCTCTCTCCTAAGAAACTGTTTCATAAAATCGTACCGCGCTTATAGGAGAGAGGGACGAGGTCTCGTTGCGCGAGGATTACTTTAACGCGGCGCTTTCGGCGCCCGTTTCGGCTTGGGCGCCGCAACCCGCGCGGTGCTGCGCAGGCGCTCCTTGTCGGGGCGGGTATTGTCCCAGCGCGGGATCGGGATGCCTGCCCACTTGAGGATGTGCACCACATCCTCGGAACCCAGTTCGACCCATTGGCCGCGCTTCAGGCGCGTCGGCAAGTTGATGGCGCCGAAGCGCACCCGCATCAGGCGACTGACCATCATCCCGATCGCCTCGAACAGGCGGCGCACCTCGCGGTTGCGGCCTTCGCGGAGAATCACCCGATACCAGTGGTTGGAGCCTTCGCCGCCCTGCTCCATGATGGCGTCGAATTTGGCGAGGCCATCCTCCAGTTCGATGCCCGTCTTCAATTGGGTAATCTGTTCCGGCGTCAATTCGCCGAGCAGGCGCACCGCGTATTCGCGCTCCACCTCGAAACGAGGATGGGTCAGGCGGTTGGCGAGTTCGCCGGATGTGGTGAATATCAGTAGGCCGCTAGTGTTGAAATCCAGCCGCCCCACCGCCACCCACCACGATGAAGCCAGGATGGGAATACGCTCGAAAACGCTGGTGCGCCCTTCCGGGTCGTCGCGGCTGACGATTTCCCCTTCCGGCTTGTGATAAAGCAGCACGCGCGGCAGGCGGTCGGCGCTGCGCAACTTGAGGGCGCGCCCATTGGCGCGGATGCTGTCGTCCGGGGAAACGCGCATGCCAAGCTCGGCCACCTGGCCGTTGACCGTGACGCGGCCGCTTTGGATCAGTTCCTCCATGTCGCGGCGCGATCCCAGGCCGGCCTGCGCCAGCACCTTTTGCAGCTTCTGGGTTCCAGGCCGTGCGCCACCCGGCGCGGCGCCTTCCTCGTCTTCCGCCTCCATCGGCTCCGCCGCCATTATTTCCCCGGCGGGGGCGTTCCTTTCCGCCCGGCGGCGCGGATTCCCCGGCCGCGTTGCGGCAGCGGGTTTGGTTGTGGGTTTTCTTTGCATGATTCAACTTCCGATTAAATTGGTGGTTCCGCCTGGTGAGCGCGGGAAAAAGCTGGGGGCAAAAAAATCATGGTTCCCCGTCATGACCATTGAGTTCCGTTTTTGCTTCCAGCACTGCCGCCATTTCTCCGACGTTTTCCAGCGCCGGCATCTCTTGCAGCGAGCGCAGGTTGAGATCGTCGAGAAACTGTTTGGTGGTGGCATACAGCGCCGGATGTCCCGGTACGTCGCGGTGTCCGACCACATCTATCCAGGCGCGCGACTCCAGGGTCTTGATGACCTGGCTGGTAACCGTGACGCCGCGAATTTCCTCGATGTCGCCGCGCGTCACCGGCTGGCGGTAAGCGATGATCGCCAGCGTTTCCATCACCGCCCGCGAATAGCGCGGCGGCTTTTCCGGGCTGAGGCGTTCGACGTAACGCTGAAATTCCGGCCGTACCTGGAAGCGCCAGCCGCTGGCGACGTTCGCCAGCTCCACCCCACGTCCCTGCCAATCGGCGCGTAATTCCTCCAGCACCTTGCGCAATATGTCGCTGGAGAGTTCGACATCGAACAGTTTCTTCAACTGATGCAGCGATAAGGCTTCGTTGCTGGCCAGCAGCACGGTCTCCAGCGCCAGCTTGATTTCGGCGAGGTTAGGCGGCGTCTGCATGGGCGAGTTTCACGTATATCGGCATGAAGGGCGCCTGCTGGCTGATTTCCACCAGTTTCTCGCGCGCCAGTTCGAGGATGGCGAGAAAGCTCACGATCATCTCCGGCACGCCGCGCAGCGCGTCGAACAAGGCGGAAAATTCGGTGAAGGAATCGCCGGACAAGCTGCGCAGGATGCGGCTCATATGCTCGCGCACCGACAACTCCTCGCGGCTCACCTTGTGATGGCGGGTCACGTTGCTGCGCCGCACGACCGCCAGCCACGCCTCGCGCAGGTCGTCCAGGCTGACTTCCGGCAGTCGCTTGACGGCGCTCTGTTCCAGCCATACCTGCACCAGCGCGAAATCGCGCCCCGCCAGCGGCAATTGGTCGAGCCGGCGCGCGGCCAGTTTCATTTGCTCGTATTCCAGCAACCGCCGCACCAATTCGGCGCGCGGATCGTTTTCCTCTTCCGCCGCCGCGCTCGGCTTGGGCAACAGCATGCGCGATTTGATCTCGATCAGCACCGCCGCCATCACCAGGTACTCCGCCGCCAGTTCGAGCTGCTTGACGCGCATCAACTCGACGTATTCCATGTACTGGCGGGTCACGTCGGCCATCGGGATATTCAGGACATCGAGATTCTGGCGGCGGATGAGATACAGCAGCAAATCGAGCGGGCCTTCGAACGCATCCAGAAACACCTCCAGCGCTTCCGGCGGGATGTACAGGTCTTTCGGCAATTCGGCCAGCGGCTCGCCGTAAAGGCGGGCGATGGGCGCGGGCGACTCGACGCTCTCAGTCATTAATTCGTCAACCACGGGGAACACGGGGAAACCTCGAAGCCGTCATTATCCCCGTCTTCCCCGTGGTTTCAAAAGGTTTTTCAAGCGAAAACGATTTTCGCCACATCCTTGAAATGCCGCACGAAATGCACCCTCATGCCTTCGCGGATATAGTCCGGCAACTCATCGTAGTCGCGCCGGTTGGCCTCCGGGAAGATCAATTCCGTCAGCTTGATGCGCCGCGCGGCAATCACTTTTTCACGCACCCCGCCGATCGGCAGCACTTCGCCGGTCAAGGTCAATTCGCCGGTCATCGCCAATGGTCGGGCGATTTTTTCCTTGCGCGCCAGCGACAGCAAAGCGGTGGCCATGGTGATCCCGGCGCTCGGCCCGTCCTTGGGCGTGGCGCCTTCCGGGACATGGAGATGGACGAAGGCTTCGTCGAAAAACGTCGGATTGCCCTTGAACGGCTTCAAATGCGAGGCGATATAGCTGTAGGCAATTTCCGCCGACTCGCGCATCACCTCGCCGAGCTGGCCGGTCAGTTTGAAGCCGCGGTTCTTGGTATGCACCAGGGTGGCCTCGATGGAGAGCGTGGCGCCGCCCATGGCCGTCCAGGCCAGGCCGGTGACCACCCCCACCCCGGCCAGCGGCTTCTCCGGCCGGAACACCGGCTTGCCGAGATATTCCTCCACCTGGCCGACACCCAGGCGGATCGGCTTTTCCTCGCCGTTGACCAGCTTGACCACGGCCTTGCGCACCATCCGTCCAAGCTGTTTTTCCAGGTTGCGCACCCCAGATTCGCGGGCATAGCCCTCGATTACCTGGCGCAAGACAGCTTCGGTAACGGTCAGGTCGCCGCGCGCGATGCCGGCTTTTTTCAACTGCTTGGGCCACAGATGGTGCTTGGCGATCTGCACCTTTTCCGCGGTGATGTAGCCCGACAAACGGATCACTTCCATCCGGTCGAGCAGCGGGCCGGGAATGGTGTCGAGCTGGTTGGCGGTGCAGACGAACAGCACCTTGGACAAATCGAAACGCACGTCGAGATAATGGTCGAGAAAATCGACGTTCTGCTCGGGGTCGAGTACTTCCAGCAGGGACGAAGCCGGGTCGCCCTGATAGGAGGCGCCGATCTTGTCGATTTCGTCGAGCATGATGACCGGGTTGGCCACGCCGCATTCCTTGATCGCCTGGATGAATTTTCCCGGCATGGCGCCGATGTAGGTGCGGCGATGCCCCTTGATCTCTGCCTCGTCGCGCATCCCGCCCAGGCTGAAGCGATAGAATTTGCGTCCCAGCGAATTGGCGATGGAACGTCCGATGGAGGTCTTGCCCACCCCCGGCGGCCCCACCAGCACCAGGATGGAGCCGGCAATTTCCCCTTTCAGCGCCCCCACCGCGAGGAATTCGACGATGCGCTCCTTCACATCGTCCAGCCCGTCGTGATCGTGGTCGAGAATTTTGCGCGCCCGCTTCAGATCGAGCTTATCCTTGGAATATTTGCCCCACGGCAACTGGGTCAGCCAGTCCAGGTAATTGCGCGTCACGGCGTATTCGGGAGAACCGGATTCGAGCATGGCGAGCTTGTCCATTTCCTCCGACACGCGCTTTTGCGCGCCTTCCGGCAAGGCCAGCTTGGCCAGGCGTTCCTCGAAACGCTCGAGGTCGGCGGTGCGGTCGTCCTTGGCGATGCCGAGTTCCTTCTGGATTTCCTTGAGCTGCTCGCGCAGGAAAAACTCGCGTTGGCGGCTGCTGATCTTCTGCTCCACCTGGGTGCGGATCTGCGATTGCAGCTTGGCGACATCGAGTTCCTTCTTGATTAGCACCAGCACCTTTTCCATGCGCTTGCGCACGTTGAAGGCTTCCAGCACCTTCTGCATATCCTCCTTGGTCGCGGTGGTGAGCGAGGCGGCGAAATCCGCCAGCAGCGAAGGTTCGTTGGGGCTGAAACGGTTGAGGAAGAACTTGAGTTCCTCGCTGTAGAGGGGATTGAGCGGAATCAGGTCCTTGATGGTATTGATGATGGCCATGGCATAGGCCTTCATCTCGTCCTCGTTGCGCGACAGCGGTTCCGACGGATATTCGACCTGCACCAGGTAAGGCGAGGTATGGGAAATCCACTTGACGACGCGAAAACGCGCCTGCCCCTCGGCGATGAACTGCATCTTGCCTTCGGAACGTACCGGATGGTGCATGTGCACCATGGTGCCGACGCCGAAAAAATCCTCCGGCTTGGCGTCGTCGGAAATATCCGGCTTTATCAGGATCAACCCCACCATCTTGTCCGGCGTTTCACCGATCTTCTTGATGGTCTCCAGCCAGGGCTTTTCGTTCATCAGCAAGGGCAGGGTCTGCGCCGGGAAAAACGGTTTCTCGGTCAGCGGCAGCAAATAGAGCGTGGAAGGCAGTATCTTGGCGGGAACCGCGTGGCCGCTGTCGCCATCCTTGGAAGACAGCACCTCGCCTTCGAGGGGTTGGGAGTCTGACATGATTTGTATTTCCAATGGATAGTGTCGGATGTTCTTAACATGGCGGCAGAACTGGAAAAATTCAAGTTCCGACCCGGCAACCTGTTTTATTACCATTGATTCGGATTGCGCAGGCTATGGCATCTTTCGCCCGATCAATCGCCCATTCAGCTCAGGATAAGCGTCGAATTGGCCATCGACGCTTGCCAACTTTCCATCAAACTCAATTGCAGTCGCAATGATGATTCGGTCGAAAGGATCGCGATGCACCTCACTCAGACCGACCGCACAGGTAGCTATTTCCGGTGTCAGCGGCAACAATTCCACAGCAGAGCCTGCCAATGCACGAGCAAACCATTCAGAAGGCGGCAAAGACAACGCCAGACGACCACGACGGTGCGCCAACGCCAATTCAAAACACGACACCGACGACACTCCCACCCGTTCCGCGCTTTCAATCTCTCCCAGCAACTGCGGCGACAAGCGCTGGTGTTCTAAATTGATCCACCAAAACCAGATATGGCTATCCAGCACGATCACTTGAGGCACTCCCAATCACCCGCCTCCACAATAGGGCTAACAATATCCCCCAGCGTCGTTCCTTTCCCTGCAATATCCGGGTGGGGACAGCGGCGAGATGTGGCTGGCAATGACATCTCTTCACTGTCGGTCAGCACGATAAACTCGACGCGGTGATTGACGAACGATTCCGGCAATTCGATGACCACTCGACGACTCGTAACATCAATAATTTGTCGTTGTACTTGCATCGGTTTTCCTTTCATGCTGCATTATGGATACCCGTAATAACGGGATAGCGCCACTCAAGAATAACTCAAACCCATCGCCTCGCGCACGTCGCGCATGGTTTCGCTCGCCAGTTCGCGCGCCTTTTCGCAGCCGTCGGCGATGATGTTGCGCACCAGGGTCGGATCTTCGATGTAGCGCTGGGCGCGTTCGCGCATTGGCTTCTGCTCTTCCAGCACCGCGTCGATCACCGGCTGCTTGCATTCCAGGCAGCCGATGCCGGCGCTGGTGCAGCCCTGTTGCACCCACTCGCGCAGGGCATCGCTGGAATACACCCGATGGAATTGCCACACTGGGCATTTATCCGGCGTTCCGGGATCGGTGCGGCGCACCCGCGCCGGATCGGTCGGCATGGTGCGGATTTTCTTCTCCAGGCTGTCCTGGTCTTCGCGCAAGGTCAGGGTATTGTTGTAGGACTTGGACATTTTCTGGCCGTCCAGCCCCGGCATGCGCGAGGCATGGGTAAGCAGCGCGTGGGGTTCGGCGAGGATCATCTTGCCGCCGCCCTCAAGGTAGCCGAACAGCCGCTCGCGGTCGCCCAAGCTAAGGTTCTGCGTTTCGTTGAGCAGCGCCTTGGCGGAATCCAGCGCCTCGCCGTCGCCTTCCTGCTGGAAGCGGGTGCGCAATTCATCGTAGAGCTTGGCTTTCTTGCCGCCCATCTTTTTCACCGCGGCCTGCGCCTTTTCCTCGAAGCCCGGCTCGCGCCCATAAAGATGGTTGAAACGGCGCGCCAGTTCGCGGGTGAACTCGATGTGCGGCACCTGATCCTCGCCCACCGGCACCTGGTTGGCGCGGTAGATCAGAATGTCCGCCGCCTGCAGCAGGGGATAGCCGAGGAAGCCGTAAGTGGAAAGGTCTTTTTCGCTGAGTTTTTCCTGCTGATCCTTGTAGGTCGGCACCCGCTCCAGCCAACCGAGCGGCGTCATCATCGACATCAGCAGGTGCAGTTCGGCGTGCTCCGGCACGCGCGATTGAATGAACAGCGTGGCCTGCGCCGGATCGACGCCCGCCGCCAGCCAGTCGATCACCATATCCCAGACGCTCTGCTCGATCACCGCAGGATTGTCATAGTGGGTGGTGAGCGCGTGCCAGTCGGCGACGAAAAACAGACACTCGTATTCATTCTGCAAATCCACCCAGTTTTTCAGCACGCCGTGGTAATGGCCGAGATGCAAACTACCGGTGGGGCGCATTCCCGAAAGAACTCTTTCCGCGAACATGATTTAAATCCCGAATAACATGAAAATCGAGCCGGCCGTCAGATTGATAAGCGGCCACAAAATCCAGTCGAGCGCGCCGAGAAACAGCAGCGCGATGAGGATGAAGAAACCGTAGCGTTCCAACTCGGCGAAACGCCCCGCCAGATTGTGCGGCAGCAGGCTGACCACGATGCGCCCGCCATCGAGCGGCGGCAACGGCAGAAGGTTGAGCACCAGCAGCACGACGTTGATGGTGACGCCGGCCTTGCCCATCAGAGCCAGCGGCAGCGACAGGCTGCTTTCCGGCATCAGCAGGGCGAGTTTCATCACCAGCGCCCAGCCGATGGCCATCGCCAGATTGGAGGCTGGCCCCGCCGCCGCCACCCACAGCATGTCCTGCTTGGGCTGGCGCAGGTTGGCGAAATTCACCGGCACCGGCTTGGCCCAGCCGAACAGAATGCCGCCCAACAGCATGGTGAGCAGCGGCACCAGCACGGTGCCGACCGGGTCGATATGGCGCAGGGGGTTGAGGCTGATGCGTCCCAGCATATAGGCCGTACTGTCGCCGAAATGGCGTGCGGCATAACCGTGCGCCGCCTCATGGAGGGTAATGGCGAACATCACCGGCAGTGCGTAGATGGCGATTTTTTGCACCAGGGTCAGTTCCAGCATGTCATTCCAGTCCGAAGGGGCCGGCATCGCCCTTGCCTTGACGCACCAGCACCGGCGCATCGCCGGTCATGTCGATCACGGTGGTGGTCGCCACGTCGCAATAACCGCCGTCCACCACCAGATCGACCTGGTGTTCGAGCACGTCGCGGATTTCATAGGGGTCGGAGAGCGGCACTTCGTCGCCCGGCAACTGCATGGTGGTGCTCAGCATCGGCTCGCCCAACTCCTCCAGCAGCGCCTGCGTCACCGGGTGGTCGGGCACGCGCAGGCCGACGCTGCGGCGTTTGGGGTGCTGGAGGCGCTTCGGCACTTCCTTGGTCGCTTCCAGGATGAAGGTATAGCAGCCCGGCGTGGCGGCCTTGAGCAGACGAAACTGGCTGTTGTCCACCTTGGCGTAGCGGGCGATTTCCGCCAAGTCGCGGCACACCAGGGTGAGGAAATGCTGGTCGTCGAGGCGGCGGATGGCGCGGATGCGCTCCTCGGCGGCCTTATCGCCGGGCAGGCAGGCCAGCGCATAGCTGGCATCGGTGGGATAGGCGATCACCCCGCCGCCGCGCAGAATTTCGGCGATCTGCCGGATCAGGCGCGGCTGGGGATTTTCAGGATGGACGACGAAGAATTGAGCCACGGCTAATTTTCCAATACCCTGGCTTCTTCCCAACCCCGCCAAACCGGGCGGCAATCCGGCGGCAGATCGGGTAATTTGCCCAATTCGAGATAGTTTTCATCTGGCCCGTGGAAATCCGAACCGCACGAAGCCAGCAGATCGAATTCGCGCGCATAGGCGGCGAACTCTTCGTACTGTTCGCGGGTATGGCTGCCGGAAACCACTTCGACGGCCTCCCCGCCGGCTTCCTTGAAATCGGCGCACAGCTCGCGCTTGTTGGTGCTGCCCAGGTCGTAGCGCCCCGGATGCGCCAGTACCGCAATCCCGCCGCACGCCCTGATCCAGGCTATCGCCTCGCTCATTTCCGCCCACTGATGCGAAACGTAACCCGGCTTGCCCTTGACCAGAAATTTCTTGAATACCGATTTGACATCCTTGGCATGCCCCTGCTCCACCAGAAAACGGGCGAAATGCGCCCGGCCGATGATCCGCTCGTTGCCGGCGTAGCGGTAAGCGCCTTCCAGGCTGCCGGCGATGCCGATTCTTTCCAGATCCGCCGCCATCCGCCGCGCCCGCTCGATGCGCCCGCCGCGTATGGCTTCGAGGCCGCGCAGCAGCGCCGGGCAGGAAGCGTCGAAATGCAGGCCGACCACGTGGATGCCGCGATTGCGCCAACTCGTAGAAATTTCCGTACCGTCGATCAGGCATATGCCGCTATCCGCCGCCGCCGCGCGCGCCTCTTCCAGACCGCCGACATCGTCGTGGTCGGTCAGCGCCAGCATGCGAATACCTTGGGCGGCAGCGAGCCTGACTAGCTCGGTGGGAGTAAGAAGACCGTCTGAAATGGTGGAGTGACTATGCAAGTCAACAATGGACATTAATATGACAGCTTGTTAAAACAGGTGGAATCATAGCAAAATAACGTCTTTATTGAAACGCGGCCACGAATGAAGTTCCTCTTCGACCTTTTTCCGATCATCCTGTTTTTCATCGCCTACAAGTTTTTCGGGATATTCACCGCGACCGCCGTCGCCATCGGCGCGACCTTCGCCCAAATCGCCTGGGTTTGGCACCGCCACCGCAAAGTGGACAACATGCTGTGGGTCAGCCTCGGCCTGATCGTGGTATTCGGCGGAGCCACCCTGCTGTTCAAGAATCCCACCTTCATCAAGTGGAAACCGACCGTGCTCTATTGGCTGTTCGCCACCATCCTGCTGGCCGGCGATCTGCTGTTCGGCAAGAACCTAATCAAGGCCATGATGCAAAAGCAGGTAGCCCTGCCGGAAATCGTCTGGAAAAAACTCAATTTGAGCTGGGCGGGGTTTTTCGCCGCCATGGGCGGCGTCAATCTCTATGTCGCCTATAATTTCCCCGAGGATACCTGGGTCAATTTCAAGCTGTTCGGCATTCTCGGCATGATGCTCGTATTCGTCCTGTTGCAGGGCGTCATGCTGGCGAAATACGTCGAGAACGACGAGGAAGCGAAATAATGCTGTACATGATCCACGGCGAGGATACTCCCGGCTCGCTGGAAAAACGCCTCGCCGCCCGTCCCGCCCATCTGGAGCGGCTCCAGGCGCTGCAACGGGAAGGCCGGCTGGTGCTGGCCGGCCCCTTGCCCGCCATCGACAACCCAGACCCCGGCGCGGCGGGTTTCAGCGGCAGCCTGATCGTCGCCGAATTCGCCTCCCTCGAAGCCGCCCGGAACTGGGCGCAAAACGACCCCTACGCCGCCGCCGGAGTTTACGCCAATGTAACGGTCAAGCCCTTCAAAAAAGTGCTGCCGTCATGACCGGCAATGAGGAAAGGCGTATACTCTCAACGGCATACAATTATTTCATCAACACTTCAAGAGGACACCCCTACATGAAATTGCGCCCCATTCTGCTTGGCATCGCCAGCCTGCTCGCCGTCAGTACATGTTTTGCCGAAGACGCCACGGCAGCCAACGGCAAATTCGCCACGGTCAACGGCATCGCCATTCCGCAAGCGCGCTTCGATTTCCTGCTCAAGCAAGGCACCGCGCAAGGACAGCCGGATTCTCCCGAATTGCACAAAAGCCTGCGTGAAAACCTGATCGTCCAGGAAATCATCGCCCAGGAAGCCTCCAAGAAGGGACTCGACAAGCTCGGCGACATCGCCGTGCAAATGGACCTCGCCAAACAGAACGTGCTGGTGCGCGCCTATATCCAGGATTACCTGAAGTCCCACCCGGCCAGCGACGACATGCTGAAAGGCGAATACGATAAGATCAAGGTACAAATGGGCGACAAGGAATACAAGGCACGCCACATCCTGGTGGAAAAACAGGAAGAAGCCAAGGACATTATCGCCAAGCTGAAAAAAGGCGAGAAATTCGAGAAGCTCGCGGAGAAGTCGAAAGACCCTGGCTCCAAGGCCAACGGCGGCGATCTCGGCTGGAATACCCCGGCGACTTTCGTCAAGCCGTTCAGCGACGCGCTGGTCAAGCTGCAAAAAGGCAAATTCACCACCGAACCGCTGCAAACCCAGTTCGGCTGGCACGTGATCCAACTCGACGATGTCCGCGAAATGAAGGCGCCGTCGTTCGACGAGGTCAAGAATAACCTGCGCCAGCGCCTGCAACAACAGCAGATCGACAAGATGATCGCCGACCTGAAGGCCAAGGCCAAGGTGGAATAAGCTTTATTCGGAAAGCCAAAAAGCAGACGGGGGCGCAAGCCCCCGTTTTCATTCGCCACGAATATCGTGGAAGTGATCCGGCAATTCGTGGCAATTGCCGTCGCCATCGTACCAATAAAGCTTGCCGGGATCCTCGAAGGCGGCAAGCTCGTGGGAACCGTCGCAGTAGGGGTGCGTGGAGGACAGGCCGCAACCGCAAATGTACTTGGTTTCCGCGCCGGCGGAAATCGTAATCGGCCCGGCTTTGACAAACTTGACGATTCTGGCCATTCCCCGCTCCTCGAAAAATCCCGGCTATTTCATCTTAGACCTTTCCAAGGATATTTCCCGGAATACCCCGGGAATGGCGAACAGCTTGAGTTGCCGTTCCCCTACCCCAGCCACTTGCGCGCATTGCGGAACATCCGCAGCCACGGCGCATCCTCGCCCCAACCGGCGGGATGCCAGGAGTGCTGGACAGCGCGGAATACCCGTTCGGGATGCGGCATCATGATGGTGAAGCGCCCATCCGGCGTGGTCAGGCCGGTGATGCCATTGGGCGAGCCGTTGGGATTGTAAGGATAGGCCTCGGTGGCCTTGCCGTGGTTGTCGACGTAGCGCAGCGCCACCATAGCCGAATTCATTTGCGCCGCGTCGCGGAACTCGGCGTAGCCCTCGCCGTGCGCCACCACGATGGGCATGCGGCTGCCGGCCATGCCGTCGAGGAAGATCGACGGACTGGACTGCACTTCCACCATGACGAAGCGCGCCTCGAACTGCTCCGAGCGGTTGCGCACGAAATGCGGCCAATGCTGGGCGCCGGGGATGATGTCGTGGAGGTTGCTCATCATCTGGCAGCCGTTGCACACCCCCAGGGCGAAGGTGTCGCCGCGCCGGAAGAACGCCTCGAACTGCTCGCGGGCGCGCGGGTTGAACAGAATGGACTTGGCCCAGCCTTCTCCCGCCCCCAGCACGTCGCCGTAGGAAAAGCCGCCGCACGCCGCCACGCCCTGGAAGCCTTCCAGCGCGACGCGCCCGGCGATGATGTCGCTCATGTGCACGTCCACCGCCTCGAAGCCGGCGCGATCGAAGGCGGCGGCCATTTCCACCTGGCCGTTGACGCCCTGCTCGCGCAGGATGGCGGCGCGCGGCCGCTTGCCCGTGGCGATGAAAGGAGCGCTGACGTTTTCCTGGGGATTGAAGCTCAAGGCGGCATGCAGGCCGGGATCGGCGGCATCGAGCAGGCGATCGAATTCCTGGCGCGCGCAATGCGGGTTGTCGCGCAACGCTTGCAGGTGGAAAGTGGTTTCCGACCAGGCGCGCTGCAACTCCACGCGGCCTGCGGAGAAAGCCTCCGCGCCGTTGCGCAGGATGCTCAGACGATCTTCGCTGTTGGTGCTGCCGATCACGTGCAATTCGCCGCGCAGGCCGGCGGCGAAGAAGGCCTCCATCACCGCCGGTGTGTCGCTGCGGCGTACTTGCAGGACCGCGCCCAGTTCCTCGCTGAACAGCACGCCGAATATCCGTTCGGTGAACCCTGCCGCCGGCGCCTCCGGCTCGTCCCCATTGGCGTCGCCGGCGATGCGCTCGATGCACAGCTCGTCGATCTCCACCGTCACGCCGGCATGGCCGGCGAACATCATTTCGCACAAAGTGGCGAGCAGGCCGCCGTCGGAACGGTCGTGGTAGGCAAGCAGCTTGCCTTCCCGGTTGAGTTCCTGAACGGTGGCGAAAAAGACCTTGAGTTGCTCCGCGCTCACCACGTCCGGCGCCTCGTTGCCAACCTGTTTGTAAACCTGTGCCAGCGCCGAGCCGCCCAGACGGTTTTTGCCGCGCCCCAAGTCGATCAGGATCAGGTCGCTGCCCCCGGCATCCATACGCAGTTGCGGGGTCAGCGTCCGTCGGGCGTCGCTGCACGGCGCGAAAGCCGAAACGATCAGCGACAGCGGTGCAGTGACGGATTTTTTTACGGTTCCCACACCGTTTTGGCTCCGACTAACCTGCTCCGCAGGTAAGTCTGCGCCGAAACCGTCTGGACTGACTGCCTCAGTCCAAACGGTTTTCATCGACATCGAATCCTTGCCGACCGGGATGCTGATGCCCAGCTGCGGGCACAGCTCCATGCCCACCGCCCGCACCGTGTCGTACAGCGCGGCATCCTCACCGGGATGCCCGGCGGCGGCCATCCAGTTGGCGGACAGTTTGATGTCGCCCAGATCGGCGATGGCGGCGGCGGCGATATTGGTAATCGCCTCGCCGATCGCCATGCGCCCGGAAGCGGCGGGGTCAATCAGCGCCAGCGGGGTGCGCTCGCCCATGGCGAAGGCTTCACCGCGATATTCCTCGAAGCCGGCCAGCGAAACGGCGACGTCGGCCACCGGAACCTGCCACGGCCCGACCATCTGGTCGCGCGCCGTCATGCCCCCCACGGTACGGTCGCCGATGGCGATCAAAAAAGTCTTGTCGGCCACCGAGGGCAACCGCAGCACACGGAAGACGGCATCCTTGAGGTCGATGCCGGCTGCCTCGAAGGCCGGCAGCGGCTTGTCCGCATGCACCACATCGCGTGTCATTTTCGGCGGCTTGCCAAGCAGCACCGACAGATCCATGTCGATGGGACGATTGGCGAAATGGCTGTCCTCCAAAATCAGTCGCTGTTCCGCCGTGGCCTCGCCGACTACCGCGTAGGGGCAGCGCTCGCGTTCGCAAATGGCGTCGAACAGCTCGCGGTGTTCCGCCTTGATCGCCAGCACGTAGCGCTCCTGCGCCTCGTTGCACCAGATTTGCATGGGCGACATGCCGGGTTCTTCGTTGTGCACTTCGCGCAGCTTGAAACGACCGCCGCAACCGGCGTCGTTGACCAGTTCCGGCAAGGCGTTGGAAAGCCCGCCCGCGCCGATGTCGTGAATGGAAACGATGGGGTTGGCCTCGCCCAACTGCCAGCAACGGTCGATAACCTCCTGGCAGCGCCGCTGCATCTCCGGGTTGCCGCGCTGCACCGAATCGAAGTCGAGATTCTCGGCATTGGCGCCGGTATCCATGCTGGAAGCCGCGCCGCCGCCCAGGCCGATCAGCATCGCCGGGCCGCCCAACTGGATAATCAGCGCTCCCGGCGCGATCTTATCCTTTTTGGCGTGGCGCGCGGAGATGTTGCCGACCCCGCCCGCCAGCATGATGGGCTTGTGGTAGCCGCGCATCTCGCCCGCCGCTTCCTCCTCGAAAGTACGGAAATAGCCGGCCAGATTGGGACGGCCGAATTCGTTGTTGAACGCCGCGCCGCCGATGGGGCCTTCCAGCATGATCTGCAAGGGCGAAGCAATGCGCCCCGGTTTCCCGTAGCTACCCTCCCAGGGCTGCCCGAAACCGGGAATATTCAGATTGGACACCGAAAAACCGGTCAGGCCGGCCTTGGGCCGCGAGCCGCGCCCGGTCGCGCCTTCATCGCGGATTTCGCCGCCGGAACCGGTCGCCGCACCGGGGAAAGGAGAAATGGCGGTCGGGTGATTGTGGGTCTCCACCTTCATCAGGATATGGGTCTCGTCCTCGGTATAGCCGTAGCGCCCCTGCTCGCCGGGGTAAAAGCGTTTGAACTTGCCGCCTTCGATGATCGAGGAATTGTCGCTGTACGCCACCACCGTGCCGCGCGGGCTGATTTGGTGGGTGTTGCGGATCATGGCGAAGAGGGATTTGTCCTGCCGCTCGCCGTCGATCACCCAATCGGCGTTGAAAATCTTGTGGCGGCAATGTTCGGAATTGGCCTGGGCGAACATCATCAGCTCGACATCGGTGGGATTGCGCCCGATGCGGGTGAAATTCTCCACCAGGTAGTCGATCTCGTCCGCCGACAGCGCCAGCCCCATGCCGCGGTTGGCGCTCTCCAGGGCTGCCTTGCCGCCGCCGAGGATGTCCACGCTGGTCAGAGGGGCCGGCTCGCAGTGGCGGAACAGCCTATCCGCCTCCTCCAGGCTGGACAGCACGGTTTCCGTCATGCGGTCGTGGATCAGCGGCAGCAAGACCTGTTTTTCCGCCGCCGTCAGCGCGGAACCGTCGCCTTTCTGCACGTAATACGCCATGCCGCGCTCCAGCCGTTTGATCGCCGCCAGCCCGCAATGCCGCGCGATGTCGGTCGCCTTCGACGACCACGGCGAAATCGTCCCGAGACGCGGCACCACCAGCAGCAGTTCGCCTTCCGGCGCCTCGACCGGGCTGGCCGGCCCGTAAGTCAGGATTTTTTCCAACACCGCCGATTCCGCCGCGGCGAGTTCGCCGCCGGTTTCCGCGAAATGCCAGTATTCGGCATGAATGTGCGAAACCGCCGGCGCGCCGGCTTGCAACGCTTGCTGGAGTTTTTCGAGACGAAAGGAGGAAAGGGCGTTGCCGCCGCGCAGCTTGAGCATGACTGGAACCCGCAAGAAATCAGGAGGAGAAAGGCGCCATTTTAGCCCAAAACGGCTTATTGCGTTATGCAGGCGGGAAGCGCTCGCCGTGCTTTCGCCTCGCACGCCATCTCCACAAACAGCCCCGACCGGTTATTCGGCGGTTGCCAGCACCACCCGGTTGCGGCCTCCGCGCTTGGCATCGTAAAGCGCCCGGTCGGCGATTTCGCCAAGCACCGTCGATTCGACCCGGCGTGATGGATACTCGGCGATGCCGATGCTTATCGTCACGAAAAAATCGCCCTGCTCCGACTGGTGGCGGATTTTGGCGAAATCCTGGCGGATTTTATCCAACACCTGAAAAGCGGTGTTGCCGTCGGCATCGTCGAGGATCACCGCAAATTCCTCGCCGCCGTAGCGCCCCACCACGTCGGAGGCGCGCAGGTGCTGTTGCAGCAAGCGCGACAGGCTGCGTATCACCCGGTCGCCGGTGGGGTGGCCATGGGTATCGTTGACCGACTTGAAATGGTCGATGTCGATCATGGCGAACGCCAATTTTCCGCCGGAGCGCTTGACGCGCGCCAGTTGAATGTCGAATTGCGTCTTGATGGCGGTGTGGTTGAGCAGGCCGGTCAGGCTATCGCGCGCCATCAACGAGCGCAGCACGCGCGCGCGCCGCACCCTGGACTTTAGCGCGGAGACCAGATGTTCCGGCTGGATCGGTTTGGTGAGAAAATCGTCGCCCCCCAGGTTCATGGCGTCGAGTTGCTTGTCCATGTCGGTTTCCACCGACAGAAAGACGATCGGAATACCGACGAAACGCTCCTGTTGACGGATGATCGACGCCAGCTCCAGTCCGCTGCACTGCGGCATGTATACGTCCATCAGCACCAGATCGGGGGCGAATTCCAGCAACGGCTCCAACACCGCGAGCGGATCCGTGACGATTTGGCTCTCCATGCCCGCCTGGGTCAGGCTGGCCGCGTAAGTTTCCGCCAGGGCGCGGGAATCATCGACGATCAGGATACGGTAGGGTTCCTCACGCTGGCACAAGGTCAACTCCTCCAGCTTGTCGATCAAGGCGGCGACGTTCAACGGCTTGGCGAAATAGGCGCGGGCGCCGGCGCGCACCGCCTTGAGCCGGTATTCCAGCTCGCCGTGCACCGAAATGAAAAATGTCGGAAGGACATGTCCGATTTCCCGGTTGATCTGCTCCAGCAGGTTGAAGCCGCCCATGCTGTCCTCGGGGAAGTCGATGTCGAGCAGGAGCACCGCGGGCGGCGACTGGATGATGTTCCGGTATGCTTCGCCGAGCGTCGAAAACACCCTGATCGGGTAGCCGAAATAGCCGATTTGCAGCGCCAGGTTTTCGGCGAACAACGCATCGTCATCAACCAGAAAAATCACTCGGTTGCCGGGGTCGCAGAAGGATGTCGCCACTGGCGCAGCCACGTCCACCGAACGGCATGAATCGGCATTCCGGGAGGCCTCCCCGAGCGCCTCGATACAGAGTGCGAGCCGGCTGCGCTGGCCATCGTCGGGCGCCCCGTCGCCTTTGGCGATCAGCCCCTTGACGAGAATTTCCAGGGAGCGCGCCGCCTCGCTCAGCATGGAAAAACCGAACGTGGCGCCCGATCCGGTCAAACCATGCACCAGCCGGTGCATGGCCTTGAAATCCTCGTCGTTCCAGTCCTGCTGCAAGCCCTCCCAGGTTTCCTCGATCTGACGGATTTTGTCGGGCAACTGGGCGGCGTAAAGCGCCCGCATCGCCTGCAACTGTTCCTGCACCTTGGCGGCTTTGTCATCCATGGCAGCGTTCCCAGATGGACTGGATGGCCGTGGGCAGAGTCATCGGGTCGAAGGGTTTGGGAATGACGTCCGCCACCCCCAGTTCCTTGTAATGCGCCACCTCGGAAGGCTGCACCTTGGCAGTCATGAAAATTACCGGCAGCGCCGCCAATTCGGCCATGCCGCGCATTGCCTTGAGCGTTTCCGGCCCGTCCATGCCGGGCATCATCACGTCGAGCAGGATCAATTGCGGGGCGAATCCCGGCGCTTTTTCCAGGGCTTCCCGCCCGGAACCGCACACCTCCAGCGTGTAACCGCCGACCATTTCCAGCGCCAGCCTGGCCACCGCCTGGATGTCCGGTTCGTCCTCCACGTATAGAATGCGCTTTAGTTCGTCCATTTCCTCACCCTTCCTTTTCCAAGGCCTCGTTAACGTCATCCAGCACGCGCCCGGCATTGAACGGTTTGACGATGAATCCCACCGCCCCTCCGGCTATCGCTTCCTGTACCCGATCCAGCGTCGCCTCGGCGCTGACCATGATGACCTTGGTGGCGGGGTAATCCTTGCGGATGGCATGCAAGACTTCCAGGCCACCCATGCCGGGCATGTTGATGTCGAGCAGCACCACGCCGGGACGGTATTGCCGGCAAGCCGCCAGAGCCGCCTCGCCGTTGGAGGCCTCGCCGGCGATTTCGTAATCGTCGCCGCGCAGAATGATCTTCAGCGTGTCGCGCAGCATGCTGTCGTCATCGACCAGCAATATCGAGGGTTTATGCGGTGTTGCGTTCATGCTTGCCCACCAGATTCATGATCGTTTCCAGCAATTGCTGATTGCTGGTGCGGGATTTCACCAGCGCCACGTCCACTTGCGCGGCCGCGCCGGCATCCAACTCATGCGCGGAAAATACCATGACTGGAATTTTCCGTCCGATTTCTGTCAAGTATGGCAACAAATCCAGCCCGGAGCCATCCGGCAAGCCGATGTCCAGGATAATCAGATCGAAGCTCCTGAGACCCAACATTTTTTTGGCTGCGTTCAGGGTATTGGCGGTCACCACCTCGCCCTTGCCGCCGATCAGCACTCTCAATACCTGACGGAGGTCGGCATCATCCTCGACGTGCAGGATTACCGGATGCCGCAAGGCCAGGTCGGTCTGTTCGCGCAGAATGTCGAATACCCGTTCCGCCTGGAACGGCTTGTCCAGCCAGTCCAGCACGTTGAGGCTGGCGCCGGATGCATCGCGTTCCACGCTGGCCTTGGCGGAAATCACCATGATCGGCAAATCCGCGGTTTTCTCGTCGGCCTGCAAGTCGCGCACCAGCGACAAACCGTCCTGTCCCGGCAGGGTGATGTCGAGCGTCATGGCGTCGTAGCGGTTTTGCCCGAGCAAGCGCTTCGCCTCTTCGGCGCTGTCTGCGATGTCCGCCCGGTAACCCCGTCTCTCCAGCATCGCTCGAAGCTGCTGGGCGACATCGGGATTGTCCTCGCAGACCAGGACGCGGGTGGAAAGCGCATCCTGTTTTTTAGCCGCGTACTCGCTGCTTGCGCCGAGGCGCGGCAACTCAAAGAAAAACGTGGTTCCCCGTTCCGGCGTGCTGTCGAAGCCGATGATCCCGCCCATTTTCTCCACGATCGCCTTGGAGATGCTCAATCCCAGCCCGGTGCCGCCTTTTTGCTTGGTGTCGGAAGAATCGGCCTGGGAAAATTTTTGGAAAATCCGGCTGCGGAATTCTTCCGGTATGCCGCTTCCATGATCGGACACTTCCACCCGCACCAATTCTCCCGCCGCCTTGACGGCGACCTCGACCGCCTCCCCGGCGTGAGAGTACTTGGCGGCGTTGGACAGAAAATTTGCCAGCACTTGCGCCAACCTGTCGGCATCGACGTTGACCTTGGCGTCCGGCAGCCGCTCGCCCAACACGAAGCGCACCTGATGCTGCTCGCCGTAGGCTCGGTTGGCTTCGATGGCCTGCTCCACCAGCGGCATCAGATCAAGCGGCTTGAAATCGAAATGCATCTTGCCGGACTCGATTTTTTCCATGTCGAGAATATCGTTAATCAGGCGCACCAGCCGCTCGGAATTATTGTAGGCGATCTCGATCATGGATTTGGCCTGCTCCGGCAATTCGCCCGCCACCCCGCCGCGCACCAGACCGAGCGAACCGCGAATCGAGGTCAGCGGGGTGCGCAATTCATGGCTGACGGTGGAAATGAATTCGCTTTTCATCTTGTCGATCTTGCGCCGCTCGGTCAGATCGCGTGAAATCGCCACGAACAGGCGTTTGCCGCCTTCCTCCTCGATCAACTGCAAAAACACCTCGACCGGCAGCTCCCGACCGTCCTTGCACAGATGCAGCGATTCGTAATTCAGCCAGGGTTTATCGCCGAGCAATAACGGTGCGATATGGGAGCGGTACACGTGTTCCTGCCGATGCGGCTTGATTTCCCAAATCCGCATGCCGAGAAGCTCCTCGCGGCCATAACCGAGCATCTCTATCGCCCCCTTGTTGACGTAAACTAAGCGCAAGGTATCGGGATCAAACATAAAAATCATGTCGAGGGTGTTGTCGAGGACATCCTTGAAACGGCGCACTTCGCGCGAGGCCTCCTTGCGTTCCGTGATGTCGCGCACGATCCCGCTGAACAAACGCCGGTTCCCCAGGAACATTTCCGTCACCGCGAGATCCATGGGAAACACCGAACCATCCTTGCGGCGGCCGGCCACCTCGCGCCCGATGCCGATGATTTTCCTGACGCCGGAAGTCACGTAATTGCGCAGGTAGCCGTCGTGCTCGCCATGGTAAGGTTCAGGCATCAGCATCTTGACGTTGTTGCCGATCACTTCGGCGGCGGCATAGCCAAAAATTCTTTCCGCCGCCTTGTTGAAGGATTCGACCAAGCCCTGTTCGTCGATGGTAATAATTCCGTCCAGCACATGATCGACGATGGTCTGACTGCGGGATTCGCTTTCCCTGAACTTGCCGTCCATTTTCTCCGCCAATGCCAGCGCCTGAAAACGCCCGCCCAACAGCAGCCAAACCATCGCGGCCACCAGCACGCTGATGGTGATGCCCGAATAACCGATTGCCCGCAGCCGATCTATAGCCATCCGCCCTTCGAACTCAGGCCGTGAATATGCGAAAACCGTCCAGAAATGCCGTTCGAACTCCATTTTACGGATGGCCTGGAAGCCCCCCGAGGCCGCGCCGCCAGACATGGCAAGACGGCTGTCATACATCAGGTTTTCCGGCTCGCGCCCCTCGCCGTCGTAAATTTCGAGGTCGAGTCCCCCATCATTTTCTTGCTTACCGAGCAGGCCGTTCATCAAATCGTTCATGCGAAACGGCGCATAAGTCCACCCCACCAGATTCGCACGGCGGTTCTCTACGCTATCCAGCGGAACGCCATTGCGATACACCGGAAGATACATGAGGAAACCGGCCTGGACATCCGCGCTGTTTTCCTGCACCAGCTTCACCTTGCCCGAAATAACTGCTTGCCCTTCTTCCCAGGCTCGGCGCATCGCCGCGCGGCGCACCTGCTCGGAATACATGTCGAAGCCGAAGGCGCGCTGGTTGCGCCGATCGAAGGGTTCGAGATAGATGATGGAAGTGTAGATTTCGCGCTCACCCTCGGGGCGTACGAGATATTCCGGGAAGCCCTCGCTGCGTATCCGCTCGATATGAGTTGCTTTGTCCTTGGCAAAAACGAGTTGGGAGAAGCCCACCCCCTGAATACCCGGATAGTTTCGTCCCAATTGGAGCTTGCCGATATAAGAGTGGAATTCCTGCCGCTCAACCGACTCCGATGCGGCAAACAAGCCGGAAGCACCAAGCAAAACCTGCTCGTAACTTTTCAGACGACCGTAAAGACTGGCAACGGCTTCGTTAACTCGAAAATCGAATTTTTCCTGCTGTAACCGCAGAGTATCTTGGTGCGCTTGATTCCAACTCACGAACGTCAACAGCAAACCGGCAAAAAACACCATGACCGGCACCAGCTTGACAACTATCGTTTTTTTCTTGAAAAATGAAAGCATTGGTCAACCTCCGCTCCTATCCGGCGCATCCGCTCCCGCCGACGTGCGCCTCCTGGCATCGGGATGCCTTGGCCATTTTTCGGAAGCCGCTCAATTCTGGCAAACCCGATGCCACTTGTATACTAAAATACTCTGAAATCCCTCGTCCTATCCGGTTGTCATGACGCACCGCTTGGCGCAAGATTCATCCATGAAGAAAAGCGATCCGCCCTCCCTCTTGCCAATTTGCACCGCCGGGCAAATCCGCCGGATGGAAAACTCATCCGGCGCGAACGCCTTGCCCAGCCTCATGGAGCGCGCCGGGCTGGCGGCGGCGCAGTGGGCGCGCGACCTGGCGGGCGACGGCAAGCGCATCCTGATCCTCGCCGGCCCCGGCAACAACGGCGGCGACGCCCTGGTGGCGGCGCGCCATCTCCAATCCTGGTGGTACCAGGTCGATCTGATGCTGGCCGGCGATCCCGCCCGTTTTCCGCCAGATGCCGCGGCGGCCTGGCAAGCCTGGACGGCGGCGGGCGGCAAGGCGCTCGACGCCATCCCCGAAAACCGCCGCTGGAGCCTGGCCATCGACGGGCTATTCGGCATCGGCCTGGCGCGCGACTTGGGCGGGCGCCACCTCGACCTGGTCAAACAACTCAACCACCTCACCCTGCCGATCCTGGCGCTGGACATTCCCAGCGGCCTCGATGCCGACAACGGGCAGATTTTCGGCGCGGCGGTGCGCGCCAGCCACACCCTCACCTTCATCGCCCTCAAGCCAGGGCTGCTGACCGCCAACGGGGCGGATTATTGCGGCAAAATCCGGGTCGCCGACCTCGGTCTGGAGGCGTCCGAGTTGTCCGAATCTCCCGGCAGGCTGCTCGACCGCAGCGTCGCCACCGTGCTGCCACCCCGCCCGCACAACAGCCACAAGGGCATGCTCGGCAGCGTCGGCATCCTCGGCGGCGACCGCTCCATGTGCGGCGCGGCGATCCTCGCCGGGCGCGCCGCGCTCAAATGCGGCGCGGGGCTGGTCTACGTCGCCCCCCTGGACGAAGCGCCGCCCTACGATCCGGCTCAGCCCGAGCTGATGCTGTGCACCCCCGCCCAACTGTGGGAAAAGGACAGCCTGCGCTGCCTCGTCGCCGGCCCCGGCCTGGGACGCTCCGCGCAAGCGGTGGAGCAACTGGCCTTGGCCTTGAAGAGCACAGCCAAACTGGTGCTCGATGCCGATGCGCTGAATTTGGTCGGTGCCGACAACACATTGCAGGCGCTGCTGAAAAACCGTAAGGGCGATACCCTCCTCACCCCCCACCCCGCCGAAGCCGGGCGGCTGCTGGGGATGGGCGCCCACGACGTGCAGCAGGACCGCGTCGCCGCCGCCCTCATGCTGGCCGAACGCTTCAACTGCCTGGCGGTGCTCAAGGGCGCCGGCAGCATCGTCGCCACTCCCGGCGGACGCTGGTTCGTCAACCCCACCGGCAACCCCGGCATGAGCAGCGCCGGGATGGGCGACGTCCTGTCCGGCATGCTGGCCGCGCTCATCGCCCAGCGCGTCCCCGCCGAGCAAGCCCTGCTGGCGGCGGTCTACCTGCACGGCGCGGCGGCTGACGCGCTGGTGGCGCGAGGTTGCGGCCCGGTCGGACTGACCGCCTCGGAAGTCATCGAGTCGGCGCGTACCCTGCTCAACCGCCTGGACCATCCCGGCTAAACGGCAATCACCTCGACCATGTCCGCCCATTCCGCCCCCCGCCTGCGCATCCTGTTCGGTCACGCCATCGCCCTTGGCCCCGGCAAGGCCGACCTGCTCGAAGCGATTGCCGAAACCGGCTCCATCTCCGCCGCCGCCCGCCGCATGAACATGAGCTACCGCCGCGCCTGGCTGCTGGTGGACACCATGAACCAATGCTTCCGCACCCCGCTGGTAGGCACCGCCACGGGCGGCAAGGGCGGCGGCGGCGCGCAGATCAGCGCATTCGGCAGGGAAATCCTGCTGCGCTACCGCGCCATGGAGTGCAAGGCACTCGCCGCCTGCGCCGAAGACATGGCGGAGCTTGCAAAGCAGTTGGCCGACAATACCCCGGCCTGCCCCTCATTGAAGTCTTGACACCCATGCTCCCGCCGCACAAAATTGGCGCCATCGTTATATCCAGCGGAACATTTCGGTGCGCTTGCGGCATGCTTGGCGTGTCGCCCGTCAAATCGTCAAGTCGTGTCTGGCAACGCAACCAGAGGAAATTCGGTTGCTCTGGCACGACCATTGCTGCGATGCTTTCGAGTTTTTCACCCACCGCTGTATTTACCAAGATATAGCCGCCTGAAGATGAACATGAAAACCAGTGCCAGAACCTGGTACGGTGCAAACGGGCAACACCAATGTCTAACGGCGTTCAAGACCTCCAGCGAGATAGTCGGCGTCAGCGCCTGAGGAAAAAACATGAAACCGATACAACTGTTCGCCCCCCTGCTTGCCTCGCTATGCGCTTTTTCCGCCTCCGCCGGCGAGGTCAACGTCGCCGTCGCCGCCAATTTCACGGCGCCGATGAATGCCATCGCCACGGAATTCGCCAAGGATACCGGCCATCAAGCCAAGCTGGCGTTCGGCTCCACCGGCAAGTTCTACGCCCAGATCAAGAACGGCGCGCCGTTCCAGATGCTACTGTCCGCCGACGATGAAACGCCGGCGAAGCTGGAGCAGGAAGGGCTGGGCGTCCCTGGTTCGCGCTTCACCTATGCCATCGGCACCCTGGTGCTGTGGTCAGCCAAGGAGGGTTACGTCGATGCCAAGGGCGAGGTGCTGAAGCAAGGGCAATTCAACAAGCTCGCCCTCGCCAACCCCAAACTCGCGCCCTATGGCAAGGCCGCCGTGGAAGTGCTGAGCGGCATGGGGCTGCTGGAGGCCGTCGCGCCTAGGTTCGTGCAGGGCGAAAATATCGCCCAGGCCTACCAGTTCGCCATGACCGGCAATGCCGAGCTGGGTTTCGTGGCATTGTCCCAGGTGATGAAAAGCGGACGGATCACCGGCGGCTCGGCCTGGATCGTACCCGGCAAGCTGCATGCCCCGATCCGCCAGGATGTCGTCATCCTGGCATCCGGCAAGGACAATGCCGCCGCCGATGCGCTGACCAAGTATCTGAAGGGCGACAAGGCCAAGGCCATCATCAAATCCTACGGTTACGAAATCTGAATCAGGAGTTTTCATGGGCTTCTCCGACGCCGATCTTGCCGCCATCTGGCTGACCCTGCGTTTGGCCGGCACCACCACGATCCTGCTGCTGCTGATCGGCACCCCCGTCGCCTGGTGGCTGGCGCGCACCCGCTCCTGGTGGAAAGCCCCGGTCGGGGCGGTGGTGGCGCTGCCGCTGGTGCTGCCGCCGACGGTGCTGGGCTTCTATCTGCTGCTGGCGATGGGGCCGAATGGGCCGGTCGGCCAACTGACCCAATCGCTCGGTCTCGGCGTGCTGCCGTTCACCTTCTGGGGACTGGTGGTGGCGTCGGTGTTCTATTCCATGCCCTTCGTGGTGCAGCCCATCCAGAACGCCATCGAAGCGCTGGGACAGCGCCCGCTGGAGGTGGCGGCCACCTTGCGCGCCGGCCATTGGGATCGCTTCTGGAGTGTGGTGGTGCCGCTCGCCCGCCCCGGTTTCTTGACCGCCGCCATTCTCGGCTTCTCGCACACCGTGGGCGAATTCGGCGTGGTGCTGATGATCGGCGGCAACATTCCCGGCGCCACCCGCGTGGTCTCGGTGCAAATCTACGATCACGTCGAAGCGCTGGAATACGCCGAGGCACACTGGCTGGCCGGCGCCATGGTGATCTTCTCCTTCCTGGTGCTGCTGGCGCTCTATGCTTTCAATCCCAACAAATCGCGGGCGGCCATGCCATGAGCGAAATCATCCAGGCACGCTTTCTGTTGGGGTATGCCGGGTTTGCCCTGAACGTGGACCTGACGCTGCCCGGTCGCGGCGTCACCGCCCTGTTCGGCCATTCCGGCTCCGGCAAGACCACGTTGCTGCGGCTCATCGCCGGGCTGGAACACGCGCCCGGCGGGCTGCTGTCGGTAAACGGAGAGACCTGGCAGGACGGTAACGTATTCCTGCCCACGCACCGGCGCCCGCTGGGCTACGTGTTCCAGGAATCCAGCCTGTTCCCGCACCTTTCCGCGCGCGGCAACCTGGAATACGGCATGAAGCGTACCGCGACCCCGCTGAACCGCGCTGACCTCGACCATGTCATCGAACTATTGGGCATCGGCCGCCTGCTGGAGCGCAAGCCGAACCAGCTCTCCGGCGGCGAGCGCCAGCGGGTGGCCATCGCCCGCGCCCTGGCGGTGAACCCCCGGCTGCTGCTGATGGATGAACCGCTGGCGGCGCTCGACCTCCAGCGCAAGCAGGAAATCCTGCCTTATCTGGAACGCCTGCGCGGCGAACTGGATATTCCCATGCTCTACGTCAGCCACGCCCCAGACGAAGTGGCGCGATTGGCGGATCATCTGGTCGTAATGGGGGACGGACACGTCCTGGCCAACGGCAGCTTGAGCGAAACCCTGGCTCGCCTCGATCTGCCGGTTAGGCTCGGCGAGGATGTCGGCGTCGTGCTCGACGCCATCGTGGGGGAAAGAGACGCAGCCTGGCATCTCGCAAGAATGGATTTTTCGGGCGGCAGCCTGTGGACCCGCGACAAGGGAATGGCCATCGGACAAAAAGCACGGGTCAGGGTATTGGCGCGCGACATCAGCCTGTCCCAGCGACACCAGGAACACACGAGCATTCAAAACCATCTTCAGGGACAGGTCGATGCGATTGCCGACGACGAACACCCCGGACTGGCGCTGGTGCGCCTTCAGGTCGGACAGTCGATGCTGGTCGCACGGCTGACGAAGCGCTCGGCGGCGGCTCTCGAAATAGCGCCGGGGCAGGATGTCTGGCTTCAGGTGAAGTCTGTCGCCCTACTGGAATAAAAACCTGCTCATGGCGATTGCACGAACGGTTTGAACCGGAAATTTTCCAAGTCAGCCGGCAACGCCATATTCAGCCGGCATTTTGACGTAGAACAATCTGAGATGGTGCGCGCGCAGCAGATCGAGCAAACTCCCCGCCTGCTCCTCGCTCAACAGGAATTCGACCTCCACCGGCAGGTCGCCGGCCAACTCGAAAAACGTCTCCTCGTGCAGCCTGCCGTGCCGCCCGAAACCGGCGACGGCGCGCAATGCCGTGCCGCCGCCGATGCCTGTTTTCTTCGCCTGCTCCAGCAGCCACTCAAACAGCAGCACGCCCTCGTGGCGCTGGTTTTCACCAACGAAAAATTTCAGACACACGCCTTGCATCGCCCTATCCCTTCAAAAATTTCACCGTCCAGATGCCGATCACCGTCATCGCCAGCGACCCCAGCACATGCGCCCCGACAATCGCCGCCGTCCAGCCGTATTGGGCGCGCAGCAGCAGCGTCACGGTTTCCGCCGAAAAGGTGGAAAAAGTCGTCAACCCGCCGAGAAACCCGGTCGCCAGCAACAACCGTGCCTCCGGCGGCAGCCCCGGATGCTCGGCGAACGCCGCCATGGCGACCCCCATCAGATAGCCGCCCACCAGATTGGCCGACAGCGTCCCCAGCGGCAAGGAAGGAAACAGCGGATTGAACAGGATGCCGAACCACCAGCGCAGCCACGCTCCCACCGCCGCTCCCGCCCCCACCGCCAATAGGCCGTACCAAGTCATCGCAGCCCTTCGATCATAGAATGCATTTGCAAAACAAACCGTGGAACACCGGCTCGCTCGGATTTCTCGTCAGAAAACGCAACGGCTTATGAAATACGCACTCCAGCCACGCCACGCTCCATTTTCCCTATCTCCCTGGCATATTCAAAACCTTCGCGCCGGAATATTTCCAGCACCGCTTCCGCCGCTTCCGGGGCGCAGGCAACCAGCAGGCCGCCGCTGGTCTGCGGGTCACACAGGAAATTTTGCTGCCATTGCGGCATATCCGCCGGCAATGCCACTTCCTTGCCATAGCTCGCCCAATTGCGCCCCGCCGCACCGGGGGCGTAACCTTGCTGCGCCAGTTCCAGAGCAGCCGGCAGCAACGGCAAGCGGTCGAATTCGACTTGCGCGCCAAGCCTGGAGCCGCGGCAGATTTCCAGCAGGTGGCCGAGCAGGCCGAAGCCGGTAACGTCGGTCAGTGCATGGACGCCGTCCATGGCGGCGAGCTGGGTGCCGGGAACGTTGAGCTGTGTGGTGCTGGCGAGCATCTGGCGGTAGCCTTCCTCGGACAGCTCGCCTTTTTTCAGGGCGGCGCTCATGATACCGATGCCCAACCCCTTGCCGAGGATCAGCACGTCGCCCGCCTGGGCGCGGTCATTGCGCTTGACGTGGCCGGGGTGGACGATGCCCAGCGCCACCAGGCCGTATATCGGCTCGGGTGCGTCGATGGAGTGCCCGCCGGCAATGGGGATGCCGGCGGCGCGGCACACCGACTCACCGCCCGCCAGGATGCCGCGGATCACCTCCACCGGCAGCTTGTCGATGGGCATGCCGACCAGCGCCAGCGCCATGATCGGCTTGGCGCCCATGGCGTAGACGTCGGAAATTGCGTTGGTGGCGGCGATACGGCCGAAATCGTAGGGATCGTCGACGATGGGCATGAAAAAATCGGTGGTGGCGACGATGGCCTGGCTGTCGTTGAGACGGTATACCGCCGCGTCGTCGCTGGACTCGGTGCCGACCAGCAGGTCGGGATGGGCGAATTGGGGCGCCGAGGCAAGGATTTCGCTCAACACGGAGGGGGCGATTTTGCATCCACAGCCGCCGCCGTGGGAAAACGCTGTTAATTTAATCTGCATATCACTAGTGTCCGGTTAAAAATCGAACAGAATCATTTGGTTGCTTTGCATTGG
>CAZDIJ010000036.1:0-31228 GCA_964505475.1 uncultured Sulfuricella sp.
ATGTCGGCGTGATCGGAGGTGTCGCTACGGTAGAGCAGTTCATAGGCGACGATGCCCTGGCGGCGATCAAGAATGGGTTGCCTTGCCAAGTAGATACCGTCTGCCTCCTTCTCCCTGTCTTTTTCCGCGGTGACCGGTGCCGTGTGCATCACCCCGCTTTCTCTTTTCAGTCTTTCCACTGATTCGAGCGTGACCCGGCGATGGCCTCCGACGGTTTTCCAGGCGGCAAGAACGCCGGCATCCACCCATATCTGCACGGTTTTCGGTGAAACGCCAAGAATCTTCGCCGCTTCACCGGGAGAGCATAGCGTGCCATCCCCCGACGGGGCGGGAGAATCCTTCAAATCTTTTTTCATGACATCCCTTTGATTAAGGAGGCGGTTTTTATATTTCCATTTTAATCATTTTTTTCAATTCGTTCAATAATGGTTTGTGCGCGGCATCGGATTTGTGCCGGCAGTTTCTTCTTTGTGGGGGTGTATGCGGCGGTCACTCGCTGTTTGCGGGTGGTGCGGCGCGGGCGCGAGAGTGAGAGCGGCAATGGCTTCGGTGTGTGCAAATTTCAAAGCGTTGCCAAAAACAGAAAATAACAATAAAATGGAAAAAACGGTAAATAAAGCTTAATTGGATATGAAAAAGGCGGTAGGTGATGGAAGTGAAGGCCGGGTGCCGCCGTGTTGCACTACGGCGGAAGCCGCGCGCCATTTGGGGGTGTCAATCAGAACCGTGCAGCTTTGGGTGGACAGCGGGGCGCTTGAGGCATGGAAGACGGTGGGTGGGCATCGCCGCATACCGCTCGACTCGCTGGAACGCTTGCGCAAATTGGCGGTTTCCAAGTGAAGGGTGCCGCGCTTGCGGGTGGTTTATGTCGAAGGATGGAGGGGGTTGTGATGAAAATATTTTTCCATAGCGAACGCTGTTGCGCCACCTGTGAACACTGGCTGGGGCCGCGCAACGAGGTCGAGCGCGGGTGCGTGCATGCCGTGAATGATTTCTCCGGGCTTTGCCTGGATAGCGGCAAGGACGCGGACACCACCGGCGCTTGCGCCAGATGGGTGTTGTGGCGGCCTGACGGTTTGGCGGGGGTGGAGCAGAAGGCCGGTGGCTGGGAGTCACTCCGGCTAAACGGATAAATCGTACAAAACAGAATGCGGTCAACAAATTTATCTCCGGTACAGGCGTGTCTCCCTACACGCCTCGTGCGGCCATACGCCGCCAGCCGGATTTGGGGTGGCGTGTTTCTGCCGCCACCTTTTTTTACAAGCAAGTGAAGGGCGGCCCATGGAAATAATCAAGGAAGTATTGGCAACCGATGGCTACCGGCTTAAATGGGGGCAACTCATGGAACAGGAAAGCGTCGGCTTCGACGAGGCGCGCGCCTGCGCGCGGCGCTTGAAAGACCGGGTGAGCCTGAGCGACGACCCGTCATATCCGGCGGAACCCTATGGCGACTGGTGGGTTTGCCGGGTCGATTGCTGCCGCGCCGACGGCATGCGTTTCTGGCTGAGCGTGGTGTTCGAACGGGTGCCGGACATTTGCTTCATTTTGCACGGGGTGTCGCTGGAACGCGACGTGCCCGCAGCCTGAGCCGTCATTGTGCAAGCGGATAGCCGGAGAACGTCATGAAAACCAACTTGCCCGTTACCCAGGCGGAAAAAAAGTGGGACGCCACCCACGGCAAGTACATCGTCTCGAAAACCGACCTGAAAGGCGCGATCACCTACGCCAACGATGCCTTCATCGAGATGAGCGGTTTCACGCGCGAGGAACTCACCGGAAAAAACCACAACATCGTGCGTCATCCCGACGTGCCGCCGCAGGCCTTCGAGGACTTGTGGCGAACCTTGAAGGAAGGCCGCCCGTGGCGCGGCATCGTCAAAAATCGCTGCAAGAACGGCGATCACTACTGGGTGGACGCCTTCGTCAGCCCGGTCCGGCGCAACGGCGAAATCACCGGCTACATGTCGGTGCGCCGCCAGCCAAGCCGCGAGGACATCCAGGCCGCGGAAACGCTTTATCGCAGTCTCACCCAAAGCCGCGCGGCCATCCGGGCGCCGGGGCTGGCGGCGCGCCTCACCATCCGCGCCAAGCTGTGGGCGGCCATCGTCGTCGTCGCGCTGATGATGGTGAGCGGCGCCGTGCTGGGGCTGGGCGGGCTATATCTGGCCGATGGCGCCGCCCGCTCCACCTACGAAAACAGCATGGTTACCACCAGCCAGATGGGGCGCATCCTGTTGCTGATGGCCGACAATTCGCGCCAGCTCGCGCTGGCCGTGCAGCACGACCCGGCCAACCCGCTCTCCAACACGCACGATCACCCGCTGGAACGCCATACCGATATCGTCATCCACAACCGCGACGAAATCAGCAAGCTGTGGCAAGCCATCGAACAGCGCGAACTGGCTCCCGAAGAACGCCGGCAGGCAGCCGATTTCGCCGCCGCCCGCCAGCGTTACGTCGAGGAAGGGCTGCTGGCGGTGCGCGAGGCGCTGCTGGCCGGCGATTACGCCAAGGGCACCGTTCTGCTCACCACGCGCACCCAGAAAACCTATCAGGCCGCCAATGCCGCCGCCGAGAAACTGCTCGACTCCCTCCAACGGCACGCGGAACGGGATTACCAGGACGGCCATGCGCGCTTCCGCCTTATCAGCCTGCTTGCCGGGGGCGGCATCGCCGGCTCCATTCTGTTCATCATCTTCGGCGGCCTGGTGCTGATGCGCGGCATCACCCGCCCCCTGGAGCAAGCCATCGGGCATTTCTTCCGCATTTCCTCCGGACAGCTGTGCGGGCAGATCGACATCTCCCGGCACGACGAAACCGGGCGGGTGCTGGCCTCGCTGGCGGAAATGCAGGCGCACCTTGCCGTCATGCTGGACGAGATCGATCAGGCCACCAGCAACATGGGCGGACGCCTGAACCAGCTCAACGGCGAAATGACGCGGGTGGCGCAGCATTCCGGAGACCAGCACGACCGTGTGCAGGAAGTGGCCGCCGCCGTCGAACAGGTCAGCGAATCGGTCGCCGAAACCGCCGCCGCCTCGGAAGAAACCGAAGCGGCGGCGCTGGAAGCGCGCAGCATCGTCGAGGAAGGCAGCGCACAGATGGCGCGCAGCCAGGCTGCCAGCAGCCAGGTCGCGCAAACCGTGCACGACACCGGCGTCACCATCGCCACCTTGAGCCAGTCCATCGGCCGTATCGGCGACGTCACCCAGGTCATCAAGGACATCGCCGAGCAGACCAACCTGCTGGCGCTCAATGCCGCCATCGAAGCCGCGCGCGCCGGCGAGCAGGGGCGCGGTTTCGCCGTGGTGGCGGACGAAGTGCGCAAGCTCGCCGAGCGCACCGCCAGCAGCACCGCCGACATCGCCCGCATCATCGGCGACATCCAGAACACTACGCACACGGCGGTCGCCTCGATGGGGCAGGCGGAAAAAGAGGTGGCGCACAGCGTGGAACTGATTCGTGCCGGCGAGGAAAGCTTCCGCGGCATCATCGGCACCACCCGCCAGGTAACGGGCAAGACGCAACACATCGCCGCCGCCGCGCGCGAACAAAAGAGCGCCAGCGAGGAAATGGCGAAAAACATGGCGCACATCACCGCGCTGATCGAAGAAAACACCACGGCAATCCGGCAAGCCTCGCAGGCCACCGAAGAGCTGGCAGCCACAGCCGACAGCCTGCGCGACATGATCCAGCATTTCGAAGGGTGCGCGCCGCGCTGAGCTTATGAATACGCCAGACGCCTTGCGCAGCGTGTCCATCACGCACCACTACATGCACCAGATGGAAAAATTCTGCCGCGCTGAACGCCTGTCCCTGAGCGACGCGCGCGGCATCAGCAACGCGGTGGTGGAACAGGTGTGCGGCGCGCATGGCGGCAACGTCATTTTTGCCCCGGAAGGCCGCAAGTTGCCGGTGTCCGCCAGGCTGAGCAACGGCGAGATGGTCAAGGTGCTGGTGGTTTTCGACGAGACGCCCCAGGGCCTCCGCACCATCCTGAGAATCGCCAGCGCCCGCGTCTTGCGCAAGGTGCAAGTGGAAGGCAAGCCGGAAGGGGAGGGCAAGCCGTGAGCCTGTTGACGCGCCTTTTGATATTGCTGGCGCTGGCCGTGTTGCTGGCGTGGAGCGGCCTGGTCCACGCCGCGCGCGTGGCCGATGGCGCGAGCGCGCGGCTGCGCGCCGGCGCCTCGGCGAAGGGCGCGGTGCTCGCCGTGCTGCCGCCCGGAACGCCGGTTGAGATGCTGGAAGAAAAAACAGACTACGTTCGCGTCGTCGCCGCAGGAAAAAAAGGCTGGGTGGCCAAGCGCCTGCTGGCCATGAATGCCGCACCGGCCAGGGTTGCCGCGGCAAAGGCGCGGCCCGCGCAGGAGCGCCGCGCCGCGCCGCGCCGCCCGGCCCCCGCAGCCGTAGCGCAGCCCCCGCAGCCGCAAGCAGCCACCGCAGCCACAGCCGTCCCCGTGGCGGCCGCAGCAGTCGCCGTTCCCGCCGCCCCCGTAGCAGCCGCAGCAGCTCCCATAGCCGCAGCGGTCGCAGCCCCCGCGGTCGCCGCCCCCGCAGCAGCAGCAGGGGAAATGCCCTCACGCCGCGACGAGTTCGCGCTGGTGCGCGAGGAACAGGAGAAAAACACCTGGCGCATGATCGGCACCACCGCTGGCGTGGCACTGGCCTCGTTTCTCACCGGGTTCTGGCTCAGAGGCGTGATTTTCAGGCAGCGCTACGGCTGGCTGGGAAAGGGAAACCGCAGCCCGAGGCGGGAAACGTCATGATCCACTTTATGTTTTTTAACCCAAGCAAGGAGGAAGTCCCCATGAAACACCTGTTCAATAGCGCCAAAGCGCTACGCAGTCTGGCAGCAGCGCTACTGATCGTCACCGCGTCACCGGCTTTTGCCGCCAACACCCCGGAATCGCTCAACGGTGCCACCGTGGTCAACGCCGACAAGGCCAAGGAGTTGATGGCCGGCGGCGCCAAAATGATCGATACGCGCGTCGCCGCCGAATTCGCCGAGGCGCACATCAAGGGGGCGATCAACGTGCCCTACAAGGAAAAGAGCGCCAAGGCTGCCGACTTCGACGCGGCCCAGGACAGCTTCGATCTGGCCAAACTGCCCGCCGACAAGAACGCGGCCATCATCACCCAGTGCAACGGCGCGGAATGCTGGAAGAGCTACAAGGGAGCCGTTGCGGCCATCAAGGCGGGTTACAAGAAGATTTACTGGTTCCGCGACGGTTTCCCGGCGTGGAAAGCCAAGGGCTACCCGGTCGAATAAGTTGTAAAGCCGTTACGTTTTTCAACCCACATAAGGAGGAAGCGCATCATGAACCATTCCGTTAATCGTTCCAAAGCCCTGCTCGGCTTGGCCGCGGCAGCCCTGTTCGCCGCCGCCCTGCCGGCCTTCGCCGGCCCCACGCCGGAATCGCTCAACGGCGCCACCCGGGTGGATGCCGCCAAGGCCAAGGCGCTGGTGGATGGCGGCGCCAAGCTGATCGACATGCGTTCGGCCGCCGAATTTGCCGAAGGGCACGCCAAGGGTGCTATCAACGTGCCTTACAAGGAAAAGAGCGCCAAGGCCGTCGATTTCGACGCCAGCCTGGATACTTTCGACCTCGGCAAATTGCCCGCCGACAAGGGGGCGGGGCTGGTCGCCTACTGCAACGGCGTGGAATGCTGGAAAAGCTACAAGGGCCTGACCGCAGCGATGAAAGCCGGATACAAGAACACGTACTGGCTCCGCGACGGTTACCCCGGCTGGAAGGACAAGGGCTACCCGGTGGAGTGAGCGTCTTGCGGCGAAACGGCCGGGCGCTTCGCCCGGCCCCCGCGCGGCGGTAGCCGTGGAGGCTGGATGAAATGGTAATCAACGACGTGTACATAGAAAAAACGACGGCGCAAGTCTGTTGCACCTGCGCCTGCTGGACGGGAATCCGCGTTACGGAAGCGGACGGCTTCGTCTATTCCCTGGCGGACATGCAGGGCCTTTGCAAGGAGACCGGCCACGGCGCGGAAAACCCGGATGGCATCCGCCTGACTTATCCCGGCGACGCTTGCCGCGCCTGGCAAGCGTGGCACCAATCCGAAATTGACGAGGTAGCATGACATGACGGCCATAAAGGCAACAAAACAGGTATCCATCCGCACCAAGCTGTATCTCATCACCCTGGTGGCGCTGGCCGGTTTCATGGTGCAGGCGGCGTCCGGGTTTTACGGCATCCGCCAGGGCAACGCCGCCTTCAACCAGGTTTACGAGAACAATCTCGCCCCGCTGGCGGACTTGCAGGAAGCGGACGCCCTCGTCAAGGAAGTGCGCTTCCGCATGGCGGCGGTGCTGCTGGAGCAGATGCCGCCGGTGGGTTCGGGCATTCACCTGAAACAGGCGCGCACCGCGATTCCCGTGGCGTGGGCGCGCTTCCGCGAAAAAACCGCCACAGCGGCCCAAACGCCGGAAGAGCAGGAGCTGCTGAATAAAATCGACGCAACCATCGGCAAGCTGCCGGGGTTTTTCGACAAGCTTTCCAGGGCTTACCAGAGTGAGGACAAAGCCGCGCTGGCCGCCCTGCTGGAAGATGAATGGCCGCAATTCACCGCCGGGCTGACCAAACCGGTCGAAAAGCTGCTGCCGATCACCCAGAAAAGCGCCAGGGAAACCTACGAGCGCAGCAAGGCGCAGGGCGAGCGCATGAATCTGGTGTTGCTGGCCACGCTGCTGGGCAGCATTCCCCTGTTTCTGGTCGTCACCGGGAAAACTGCCAACCCCATCGGGCGCAATGCCGCCAAGCTCAACGACGCCCTGCTCAGGCTGGCCAACGGCGACCTGAGCACCACCACCACGGTGGTCCAGCGCGACGAACTGGGCATGATGGCGGACAACCTGAACGGCGCGCTCGGCAGCCTGAAAGGTATCGTCAACACCGTTATTTCCTCCGCGGATGAAGTGGAGCGCCACAGCCAGCACCTGGCCGCCGCCATCGCCCAGCTCCAGGGCAGCGCGCGTAGCCAGTCCGAGGCGACCGCCAGCGCTTCCGCCGCCGTCGAGGAAATGAGCGGCAGCATCGGCCAGGTCGCGGACAACGCGCGCGAAACCGCCGGCATTTCCGAATCGCTCAAGGTATTGGCCAACGAAGGCGAAAAAACCGCCCGCCAGGTGGTCGAAGAAATGAACCAGATCGCCGCCTCGGTGGATTCTTCCGCCAACGTCATCAGCTCGCTGAGCACCCGCTCCGAGGAAATCAGCGGCATCGTGCATGTCATCAAGGAAATCGCCGACCAGACCAACCTGCTGGCGCTCAATGCCGCCATCGAAGCGGCGCGTGCGGGCGAGCAGGGGCGCGGCTTCGCCGTCGTCGCCGACGAAGTGAGAAAGCTCGCCGAGCGCACCGCCGGCGCCACCACTGAAATCACCGTGCTGATCGAAGCCATCCGCAGCGAAGTCGGCAATGCCGTGAACGACATGAGCAGCGTCGGCCTGAAAGTCGGCCACGGCCTGGGCATGGTGGGCGAGGCCGCTAACTCCCTGGCCGCCATTCGCGAAAACGCCGAAAAATCCGCAGCCGCGGTCGCCGACATCGCCGCCGCCACGCACGAGCAGAACAGCGCCAGCTTCGAAATCGCCCGCGACGTGGAAAAAGTGGCGATGATGACCGACGAAAACACCCAGGTCGTCGGCAAGACCATGATGAGCGCGCAGGAATTGAGCATCCTGGCGGCAAACCTGAAAAGTGCCGTGCAGCGTTTGAAAGTGTGAAAATGAAAAAGCTGTTTTCCCCTTCGATTGCCTTGGCCGGACGGTTGAATTTCCCGAAAAAAATGGCGCTGGCCGCCCTGTTTTTTTCCATACCGCTGGTGTTGTCACTGACGTTCATGATCCGCTCGAACAACCAGTGGATAGATTTCAGCGCGCGCGAACTGGAGGGCATCCGCTATCTGAAGCCGCTCACCCAGCTGGTCTTTGCCACCCAGCAGCACCGTGGCATGGCCGCTGCGCTGTTGAACGGCGATACCTCCTTCCAGCCAAAAATCGCAGCCAAGGAAAAGGAAATCAGCGGCATCGTCGCCACCATTGACGGCATCGACCAGCATTCCACCCTGGGGTTGAGCGCCAAGTGGCAAGGCATCAAGGCGGCAAGCGGCAATTTGAACAATAAATATTCAGGCATGAGCGCCCCCGAGAGCTTTGCCGCGCATACCGCCCTGATCCGGCAAATGCTCGATCTGACCGGAGAAACCGCCGACCGTTCCAGTTTGACCTTCGATCCCGACAGCGCGGCGCATTACCTGCACGATTCGGCGTTCAGAAAGATTCTTTTCCTGACCGAGTTCGTCGGCCAGGCGCGCGCGCTCGGCACCGCCGCCGCCGCCAAAAAACGGCTGGAGGATGAGGCGCGCGCAAAAATCATGCTGCTGCCCGGCCAGATCAAACTGGCGGTCGAAGATGTCGCGGCAAACATGGGCAAGGTTTTTGCCGCCCAGCCCGATCTGGAGAGCGTGCTGGGCGCCACCCTCGTCGAAGGGCACAATACCGGCGAGCAGTTCGGCGCAACCCTCCAGGCGCAGATCATCAATGCGCCGGTGATCGATATCGAGCCCGCCGTCTATTTCGATCTGGCCACGCGCGTCATCGGCGTCAACGTCAGGATCATGGAAGGGATGCTGCCGGCGCTCGAACGGCTGATCGTCGAACGCCAGTCGCGCATGAAATGGGAAAGGAACCTGCTCCTTGCCGTCGTGGCGCTGGCGCTGCTTGTCGTGTTTTACCTGTTTGCCGGTATCTACCTGTCCATCATCGGCACCATCAACGACCTGGACCGCACCGCGCGGCAAGTGGCCGAAGGCGACCTGGGAGCCACCGTCCGGCTATCGTCGCGCGACGAACTCTCGCGTCTGGGGAAGTGTTTCAGCATCATGATCGGCAATTTCAGCGATCTGCTGCGCACCGTCGCAGTGTCCGCCAACCAGTCCGCGGAGCTTGCTCCGGCGCTTTCCGCCGCGGCGTCACGGATTTCCGGCGCCTCGCGCGAGCAGAGCGACACGGCGGAAAAAATCAGTGCCGCCGTCGAGGAAATTTCCGCCACCATTGCCGCCATCACGGAAAACGTGCAGGGCGTCAACGCCCAGGCGCACGAGTCCAGCGAGCGTTCCAGCCTGGGCAATGAGAGCATTTCAACCCTGATGGGCGAGTTATCCGAAGTGCAGTCCGCGGTCAATGACATCGCCCGGACGGTCAAGGAATTCGTCGCCAACACCGAACGCATCATCACCATGACCGGCCAGGTGCGCGACATCGCCGACCAGACCAACCTATTGGCGCTCAACGCCGCCATTGAGGCGGCGCGTGCCGGGGAACAGGGGCGCGGTTTCGCGGTGGTGGCCGATGAGGTGCGCAAACTGGCCGAAAAATCGGCGCAGGCCGCCAGCGAGATCAATACCGTCACGCAATCCATCGCCCGGCAGTCGGCCAACGTCGACCAATCCATCGCCGAGGGATTGGGGCACCTGGCCACCAGCGACGAATGCGTGGAAACCATGGTCGGGGTGCTGGCCGATTCCGGGGCTGCCGCCGCGCGCACGCGCAACGGTGTTGCCGACATAGCGCTGGCGGCGCGCGAGCTGAACGGCGCCACCGACGAAATCCGGACGGGCATCGAAACCATGGCGCGCATGGCGGAAGAAAACCGGCACGGAACGGAAAAGACCCAGGAAATCGCCCTGGCGCAGGAAAACGCCATTACTGGTCTGAAGGCCGCCCTTGGCCGTTTCCGTCTGGCCTGATAGAGGAGAAGCAACCATGTCCGAACTACTCAAGAAAATCGACGAACGCACCAAGCTGGCGGGCACCAACAAGCTGGAAATCCTGCTTTTCAGCTTGGGGTTCGACCAGAGAACCGGGCGGCGCGAAACCTTCGGTGTCAACGTCTTCAAGGTGCGCGAGGTGATGCGCGTGCCGCCGATCACCGCCGCGCCGGAGATGCCGTCATCCGTCGAAGGCATGGTCAGCCTGCGCGGGCAGCTCGTGCCGGTGGTCGATCTCATCAAATACGTCGGCGTGCAGACCGACGTCAAGCCGCAGATCATGATCGTCACCGAATACAACCAGCACATCCAGGGCTTCCTGGTCGAAGCGGTGGATACCATTTTGCGCCTCGACTGGTCGGTGATGAAGGTACCGCCGGACATGCTCAACGCCCAGATGGGCGGGCTGGTCACCGCCGTCACCGAGTTGCCCGACAAGCGCCTGGTGATGATGGTCGATATGGAAAAGATCCTTTCCGAAACCACGCATTACGACGACGACATGCTGTTTCGCGCGATCCAGCCGGTGCAGGAAGAAGACCGGCATTACACGGTGTTTTTCGCCGACGATTCCGCCACCGCGCGCAAGCAGATCGAGCGCACCCTGAGCGCGCTGAACGTCGGCATGCGTTCCGCCACCAACGGCAAACAGGCCTGGGATGCGTTGCGGCAGATCGCCGCCGAGGCCGATGGGCGCGGCGGAAAAGTCCGCGAGCAGATCCAGCTGATTCTTACCGATGTCGAGATGCCGGAGATGGACGGCTACGTGCTGACCAAGAGCGTCAAGAGCGACCCGCGCTTCGCCGGGATTCCGGTGCTGATGTATTCCTCGCTGAGTTCGGTCAACGAACATCTGGGGCGGGCCGTCGGCGTGGATCGCTACGTCTCCAAACTGCAACCGCAGGAACTGGCCAATGCCGTCAGAAGCTTCCTGACGCGCAGCGCTGAAACGCCGGTGGTGCACTGAACGGCAAATACTGAGGAGGAGCAAGCATGTCCATACAAAAACCGGCATTACTCGACGCCATCGATGCGCGCACCCGGCTGGCCGGCTCGAACCGCATGGAAATCCTGCTGTTCACGCTGGGCAGTGGCGAGCTGTTCGGCATCAACGTCTTCAAGGTGCGCGAGGTTTCGCAGACCCCCTTCATCACCAGAACACCGAACACCCCGCACGGCGTGGAAGGCTTCATTTCCCTGCGCGGCAGCGTCATTCCGGTGATCGATCTGGCGAAAGTGACGTCGTTGCCGGGAGAACGCAGCCAGGGGCAGACCATGATCGTCACCGAATACAGCGGCCACGTGCAGGGTTTCCTGGTGCACGAGGTGGACCGCATCGTGCGCATGGATTGGGAGCACATCCGCCCGCCGCGCGAAATGCTCACCCAGGGCTGCGCGATGATCACCGCCATTACCGAATTGCCCGATGGACGGCTGGTTTCCATCCTCGATGTCGAGCAGGTGCTCTCCGACGTGATCGGCATTCCCGTCATCACGGACATTGTGCCGGCTGCCGTGGAAGACGAGCGCTTCGTGTTTTTCGTCGATGATTCGTCGGTAGCGCGCAAGGAAATCGTCATGGTGCTGGACAAGCTGGGTGCCAAATACCAGCAGGCCACCAACGGCCAGGAAGCCTGGGACAAGCTCCAGGGGCTGGCCAACCGCGCGGGCGGCGACCAGTTGCCGCTCAACGAACAGCTCAGCCTGATCTTGGTGGATGTCGAAATGCCGCAGATGGACGGCTATGTGCTGACCCGCAAGATCAAGGACGACCCGCGCTTTCACGGCATCCCGGTCATCATGCATTCCTCCCTTTCGGCGGATGCGAACATGCTCATGGGCAAGACTTCCGGCGTCGATGCCTACGTCGCCAAGTTCGACCCCGCCGTGCTGGCCAACACCCTGCGCCCCTTCCTGGCGCAGCAGGCTTACTGAACCCGAAACGGAGCCAAGAAATGGTCGATAAAAATCTTAAATTTCTGATTGTGGACGATTTTTCAACGATGCGGCGCATCGTCAAGAATCTGCTCAAGGAACTTGAATTCACCAACTTCGACGAGGCCGAGGACGGCGTGGTCGCCCTGGCCAAACTCAGGAACGGCAACTACGACTTTCTCATCACCGACTGGAACATGCCCAACATGACCGGCATCGAGCTGTTGCGCGCCGTCCGCCAGGACGCCGCGTTGAAGCACCTGCCGGTGCTGATGATTACCGCCGAGGCGAAAAAGGAAAACATCGTCGAAGCGGCGCAGGCGGGCGCCAGCGGCTACATCGTCAAGCCTTTCACCAGCGCCGTGCTGGAAGAAAAACTGAACAAGGTTTTCAAGACGTTTGGAATGCTCTAACCCGGATTTGAAGGAAAGGAAAAAAGATGACAGCCGAGAATGATTCAGCGGAACTGGAAGCCCTCTTCGACAGCATCGTGGCGGAAAGCGCGCCCGCACCCGCCGCCGTGCCGCCGCTCGCGGAAGCTGCGCCCGCGCCCGCCGACATGTATTCGCGCATCGGGCAGTTGACGCGCCAACTCTACGACACCCTGCGCCAGCTCGGCTACGACGGTGCGCTGCAAAAAGTGGCGCAGAAAGACATACCCGATGCGCGCGAGCGGCTGGCCTATATCGCCGAAATGTCCGAACAGGCAGCGACGAAAACGCTGAACGCCGTGGAAAGAATCCAGCCGCTCCAGGACGCCCTGGAGAATGAGGCGAAAAAGCTGTCGCAACGCTGGCACCAGCTTTACCACAACCGGCTGAACGTCGAGGAATTCAAGCAACTGGCCGGCGACACCCACCAGTTCGTGCAGGAAATTCCCGCGCGCACCCGCAAAAGCAACGCGCTGCTGATGGAAATCATGATGGCGCAGGATTTCCAGGACCTCACCGGCCAGGTCATCAAGAAAGTGGTCGCCATGGCGCAAAAGATGGAACAGGAGATGCTGCAACTGCTGGTCGCGGCGCTGCCCGCCGAAAAACGCGCCGAAATCGATGCCGGCCTGCTCGATGGCCCCGTCATCAATCCGACCGGGCGCGACGACGTGGCCACCAGCCAGGCGCAGGTGGACGAGTTGCTGGAAAGCCTCGGTTTCTGACCCAATTCCCAGGAGAACGGAGATGAGTTCCACCAACCCCTTCGGCGACATGGAAGACATGTTGCAGGATTTCCTCACGGAAGCCGGCGACCTGCTCGCCAGCGTCGACAACAAACTGGTCGAACTGGAGAAGGCGCCGCACGAATACAGCCTGCTCAACGATATTTTCCGGGGCTTTCACACCATCAAGGGCGGCGCCGGGTTTCTGGCGGTGGACAGCCTGGTCGATGTTTGCCACCGCGTGGAAAACCTGTTCGACAAACTGCGCAGCAACGAACTGGAACTGACACCCGAACTGATGGATGCCATCATGTCCGGCACCCGCACGGTGCGCGAGATGTTCGACACCCTCTCGCACCGGCAAATGCCCGCTGGGGCCGATGCCGCGCTGCTCGCCGTGCTGGATGACGCCCTGGAGGGGAAAGAGGTAAAAGCCCTGCCCGCGTCCTTGCCGCCGCCGCTTCCTTCCGTGCCGGAGCCGTTGCCGGAATCCCCCCCCGGCTCCGGCCACGGTTCCGGCAGTGTGCCGGACAGCCTGACGCCCGGCGCCTGGAAGGAACTGCACGCCGCCATCACCGTCCCGGCGGCGGCTTCTCCCGCCCCGGACGTTCCCGCCGTGGCGGCGGCGCCCCTGCCCGTGGCGGCGGAAACGCCGAAGCCCGCCGCGCGTCCGGCGGCGACCGGCATGGCGAACCTGGACGTTTCCGCCCGGGAAAACACCATCCGCGTGGATACCGCGCGCCTCGACATGGTGCTCAACCTGTCCGGCGAAATCGGCCTGACCAAGAACCGCCTGAACTGCCTGCGCACCACCATTGTGCAGGGCCGGACGGACGCCGATACGCTGAAGGCGCTCGACGAGTCGGTCAACACGCTCGACCTGCTGGTCGGCGACTTGCAGAACGCGGTGATGAAAACCCGCATGCAACCCATCGGGCGGCTGTTCCAGAAATATCCGCGCATCGCGCGCGATCTCGCGCGGCAATTGGGCAAGGAAGTCAACTTCGTGGTTTGCGGCGAAGAAACGGAAATCGACAAGACCATGATCGAAGACCTCGGCGACCCGCTCATCCACCTCATCCGCAATGCCGTCGACCACGGCGTCGAGATGCCCGAAGAGCGGCTTGCCGCAGGCAAACCGGAACTCAGTGAAGTGCGTCTTTCCGCCACGCAGTCCGGCGACCACATCATTCTGGAAATCGCCGACGACGGGCGCGGCATGCGCCCCGACATGCTGCGCCGCAAGGCGCTGGAAAAAGGGCTGATCGACCTGGAGACGGCCAACAGCCTGGACGACCGGCAGAGCCTGCACCTGATCTTCCTGCCCGGTTTCTCGACCAAGGACGAAATTTCCAGCGTCTCCGGGCGCGGCGTCGGCATGGACGTGGTGCGCACCAACATCCAGAAGCTCAGCGGGCGCATCGACATCAATTCCGCGCCCGGCCACGGCACCGTCATCACCGTCTCCCTGCCGCTCACGCTGGCCATTTTGCCGGTGCTGGTGGTGCGTTTGGGCAGCCAGCCCTTCGCCGTGCCGCTTTCCATGGTGCGCGAGATCATTCCCGTCGCCGCCAGCGAAATCCAGCGCGTCTCCGGGCGCGCCACCATGGTGGTGCGCGACGAAGTGTTGCCGGTGCGCACCCTGGCCGACCTGCTGGGCTGGCCTTCCGACGGCCTGCCGGCCTACGGCGTGCTGATGCAATCGGCGGAGCACGCCTTCGTGCTCGGCATCGACAGTTTCATCGGGCGTGACGACGTGGTCATCAAGCCGCTGGAAGACATCAAGCCCAAGGGCGTGGCGGGCGCCACCCTGTCCGGCGACGGCGCCGTGGTGTTGGTGCTCGACATGGAGGAGTTGCTGGGGCTGGGGAGCGCCGCCGCCACGAGCGACAGACGCTCGCCGATGCGCGTGTAGCACGCGCGTTGAACCAATCATAAACGGGAACCCGAAACATGCTGAACAACATGAACATCAATAAAAAACTGTGGCTGATATTCGGTCCGACCGCCGTGGCGCTGGTGCTGGTCGGCCTGCTCGGCCTGCGCGGCATCGACCGCTCGAACCATAACGCGGAAACGATCTACCACGACCATCTGGTGCCGGTGTCGCAACTGGGTGCCATCAACAACATGATGCGGCAAAACCTGCAAGCGTTGACCATTGCCGCCGTCGCCCGCTCCGCGCCGGGCGCCACGGAAGAATACTATCTTGCCCCGACGGAGGCCAACATCGGCAAGATCGACAAGCTGGTAAAACGGCTGCGCGAGGCCCATTCGTCCCCGGAAGAGGGAAAGCTGATCGAAGAATGGGCGGGTTTGCGCGAGGGCTTTGTGGAAAAAGGCCTGCGGCCTGCCGTGGCCTTGCTGCGCGCCGGTGAATTCAGCGATGCCGAAGACATGGTGCTGGGCACGGCCAGGCCGCGCTTTGAAAAGACCCAGGCCGTGTTCGACAAGCTGGTCGCGCTCAAACTGGAAGAATCGCGCAAGCTCAACGAGCGTGCCGCCGCCGAATTCAGCGTCGCGCGCAACCTCATCCTGGCAACCGGCTTGCTGGGGCTGCTGCTGGCGCTGGCGATCGTTTTTGTCATTATCCGTTCGATTACCCGCGCGCTGGGGTTGATGCAGGCCACGATCGGCGAGGTGGAAAAATCCTCCGACTTTACCCGGCGCGTGGCGGTGGAAGGCAGCGACGAGGTCGGCAAAACCGCCGCTTCCTTCAACGCGCTGATGGGGGCGCTGCAGGGCATGTTGCGCCAGGTTCTGGACAACGTGGCATCGGTGTCCGGCGCGGCGCAGACGCTGGCTTCCACTTCCAGCCAGGTCGCCGCCGGATCGGCCCAGCAGAGCGAGGCGGCATCGAACATGGCGGCGACGATGGAGCAGATTACCGTCAGCATCAACCACGTATCCGACAGCGCGCGCGAGGCGCTGGACATTTCCCGCAGGTCCGGCGAATTTTCCAGCCGGGGCGGCACCGTCATCCACGACGCCGCCGCGGAAATGCTGCGAATCGCCGACACCGTGCGCGAAACCTCTTCCACCATCGAAAGCCTGGGGCAACAGTCGGACCAGATTTCCTCCGTCGTACAGGTCATCAAGGACGTTGCCGACCAGACCAACCTGCTGGCGCTCAACGCCGCCATCGAGGCCGCGCGCGCCGGGGAACAGGGGCGTGGTTTCGCGGTGGTGGCGGACGAGGTGCGCAAGCTGGCCGAGCGCACCACCAAGGCCACCGAGGAAATCACCCAGATGATCGGCGCCATCCAGGGCAGCGCCCGCAGCGCCGTTGCCGGCATGGGCGCGGCGGTATCGAGGGTCGACAGCGGCGTGGCGCTGGCGCGGCAGGCCGGCGATGCGATCAACCAGATCAAGGAGGGCGCCGACTTGGTGGTTAGCGAGGTCAACGACATCTCTGCCGTCCTGGCGGAGCAAAGCACCGCCAGCAACGACATCGCGACCCACGTCGAAAAGGTGGCGCACATGAGCGAGGAAAACAGCGCCGCCGCCAACGAGGCCGCGAGCGCGGCCAGCCATCTGGAACGTTTGGCGGACACCATGCGCGCGGCCGTCGGACGTTTCAGGATTTAACCCGCATGTTCGGGGTTGGGCAGAATTCATGAAAAATCCGGGATAGGAGCGTTGTTCTGTTGCAGTCTTGTTTTATCGCGTGTTTTTTAATTGAGGAGATAGCGTCATGAAAAAGTTGAATGCAGCCGCCGGCCTTTTGCTGGCATCGCTGGTGTCCGGCGCGGCATTGGCGGAAACCCTGGAAATTTCCGGCGGCACCACGCCGATAAAGGAAGTCCTGGAGCCCAAGTCCGGCGAACTCAAGCTTTCCACCGGTGTGGAACTCAAATTCAGCGGCGTCGGCACCGGGCGCGGCCTGCTTGCCTTGATCGAAGGCAAGGTTTCCGTGGCCACCGTCGGCGATACCCTGGTGGATTCGGTGTCCGCGGCGCAAAAGGCGGCCAGGGCTGAAGGCAGGGAAATCAAGGTGCCTGGGAACCTGGTTTTTGCCGAAATCGGCTCGGACGAGCTGGTGGTGATCGTCCACAAAAGCAACCCGGTCGGCGAGTTGAGCAAGGGGCAGTTGAAGGACATCGCCACCGGCAAGATCGCCAACTGGAAAGAGGTCGGCGGCCCCGACCTGCCGATCAAGGTGGTGACCACGGAACCTTCCCTCGCGCCCGGCCAGTTTTTCAAAAAAGTCATGATGGATGGCGCCGACTATGCGAAGGGGGCGACCGAAGTGCGTTCTCCCAAGGAGGTGATTACCTGGGTATCGCGCAACCCCGGAGGGTTCGGTGCCGCCGCCGACGTCTTCATGAAAGCCGCGCCGGGTGACGCCAAGGTCGTCAAGGCGCCCACCATCGTGCGCCCCCTCGGCCTGATAACCATCGGGCAACCCAGCGGCGCCGCGCAGAAAGTGGTCGATTTCTACAAAAAGAAGTAACGCCAGGGCAGGGCGGTGCGCCGCCTTGCCTTTTTCGCACACTGTTTGACGGAGTGAACAAAAATGCTGGAAAAGATCAATATCGGCACGCGGCTCGCAATACTGACCGGCTGCGTGCTGCTGATGTCGGCGATAACCGGCTTCATCGGCATCAGGGGGATTGCTTCCACCGGCGAAGGGTTGCGTTCCGTTTATGAAAACAACACCGTCGCCATGATTCATCTCGGGGAAGTGCTGGACAGCGTGCATCAGCGGCGCAACAGCATCGTCGTGGGCATGGCCGCCGAAAGCAGCGGCGCCGCGGAACCGTATTTCAATGAAGCGGACAAGGCGGCGGAAGCTCTGGGCGTGGCGTGGGGCGCTTACGCCAAGGCGCTGGCGGCGGACGGGAAAAGCCAGGCCGGAGAATTCGAGCTTGCCTGGAAGGCCTATCTGGAAAGCAGCAGGAAGACCATTGCCCTGGCGAAAAGCGGCGATTACGAGGCGGCAACCGAAAACATGCGCGGGGAGGCGGCAAAGGCGTTTGCCGCGGCCAGGCAGGCCCTGCTGAGCCGGATGGCCCATGAAGAAAAAAGCGCCAGGCGTTCGTTTGACGAGACCAGCCAATCGAATGCGGCCACCAAGGCTTTGGTGCTGGGCGTTCTGGGGCTGGGGCTAGCGCTGAGCGGCTGGGCGTCCTGGGCCGTGATTCGCTCGATTACGCGCCCGCTCGGCCACATTCAGAGCGTCATCGGCGAGGTGGAAAAGTCCTCCGACTTTACCCGGCGCGTGGCGGTGGAAGGCAGCGACGAGGTCGGTAAAACCGCCGCTTCCTTCAATGAATTGATGGGAACCATGCAAGGCATGTTGCGCCAGGTTCTGGACAACGTGGCATCGGTGTCCGGCGCGGCGCGGACGCTGGCCGCCTCTTCCAGCCAGGTCGCCGCTGGTTCCGCCCGGCAGAGCGAGGCGGCATCGAACATGGCGGCGACGGTGGAGCAGATCACCGTCAGTATCAACCACGTATCCGACGGCGCGCGCGAGGCGCTGGGCATTTCCCGCAAGTCCGGCGAGTTTTCCCGTCAGGGCGGCGCCGTCATCCACGACGCTGCTGCGGAAATGCTGCGAATCGCCGACACCGTGCGCGAGACCTCTTCCACCATCGAAAGTCTGGGGCAGCAATCGGACCAGATTTCCTCGGTCGTTCAGGTCATCAAGGACGTTGCCGAACAGACCAACCTGCTGGCGCTCAACGCCGCCATCGAGGCCGCGCGCGCCGGGGAACAGGGGCGTGGTTTCGCGGTGGTGGCGGACGAGGTGCGCAAGCTGGCCGAGCGCACCACCAAGGCCACCGAGGAAATCACCCAGATGATCGGCGCCATCCAGGGCAGCGCCCGCAGCGCCGTTGCCGGCATGGGCGCGGCGGTATCGAGGGTCGACAGCGGCGTGGCGCTGGCGCGGCAGGCCGGCGATGCGATCAACCAGATCAAGGAGGGCGCCGACTTGGTGGTTAGCGAGGTCAACGACATCTCTGCCGTCCTGGCGGAGCAAAGCACCGCCAGCAACGACATCGCGACCCACGTCGAAAAGGTGGCGCACATGAGCGAGGAAAACAGCGCCGCCGCCAACGAGGCCGCGAGCGCGGCCAGCCATCTGGAACATTTGGCGGACACCATGCGCGCGGTCGTCGGACGTTTCAGGATTTAAGCGTGAAATCCTGTCAATTTTGGAGGGGAAGGAAATGAGTAACTACGTTCACATCGGACGGCAACCGGTTTTCGATCACAACCAGCAGCTTGTCGGCCACGAACTCTTCTACCGTCATGCCGCCGATGCCGAGGAAGCCGTGATCAGCAACGAGTTCGAGGCTTGCGCCAGCGTGGTGTCCAACACCCTGATCGAGATGGGCAGTACCTGGCTGCTCGGCAACGGGCTGGTTTTCATCAACGTGCCGCCCGGCATGCTGGATTCGGAATTGCTGGATTTCCTGCCCGCCAGCCGCACTGTGCTGGACGTGACGGTGGATGGTCACGGCATCGAAGACTTGCCGTGCCATTTCCGCCGCCTGCGCGAGCGGGGTTTCCATATCGCACTGGAAGACCAGTTGCCCGGACGGCGTATTCTCCCCCTGCTGGACTCGGTCGATTACGTCAAGCTCGACGTGCAGCGCTTCGATTTCAAAACGCTTGCCGCCGCCGTGGGGCATTACCAGCACTATCCGCTCAAGCTGGTCGCCAAAAAGGTCGAGACCATGAAGGAATATCTGGCCTGTGTGGAGCTGGGGTTCGAATACTTTCAGGGTTACCACTTCGCGCGCCCGGAAACCCTGACCGCCCGCGCCATCAGCCCGGCGCAGGCCACGGTGCTGCAACTGCTCGAAATGGTGCGCGCCAACGCCGACCCGGCGGAGATCGAAACCATTTTCAAGCAGAACGTGGCGCTTTCCGTCAAGCTGCTGCGCTACATCAATTCCGCCGGTATTGGGTTGAACGTCCAGGTGCAATCCATCCGTCATGCGCTCACCATCCTCGGCTACCGGGAAATCTACCGCTGGCTGGCCTTGCTGCTGCTGACCGGACAAGGCGCGCCTTCCCCGGCGCTCATCCACACCGCCATTGCGCGCGGGCGCTTCATGGAGCTGCTCGGGCGCGGTTATCTGGAAGGGCGCGAGTTCGACAACCTGTTCACCGTCGGCGTGTTTTCCCTGCTGGACGCCATTCTCGAAATGCCGATGTCCGGCGCGCTGGAAAACCTCAACCTGCCGGACAGCATCACCGATGCGCTGCAACACCGCAAAGGGGTGTACGCGCCTTTCCTCAGGTTGGCGGAAGCCAGCGAGCGCATGGATTGGGAGGTGATCGAGAAGGTTTCGGCATCGCTGCTGATGCCGGCGGAAAAAGTCAGCCAGTCACATATCGAGGCATTGGGGTGGGCGGAAAGCCTGGTTTCTGCCTGACCGCAAGGGAAGACACAAGTATATGGTCGGGCGCTTCAAGACCTGATTCGATGATTTCAACAACTTGTCCAGAAGAGAAGAAGAGAAAATGAAACCTGAAAACAAGACCCGCCTGATTGTCGCGCTGGTGCTGATTTTGACCGCCGGGGGCAGCGGCGTGCTGGTGCCGGGATATTGGCTGCTGGTGCCCAGCCTGCTGGCCGCCGCAGTGATTTTTTCGGTGCTGGCGCGCGAGCGCGGATACGCGATGGAAATGTCCGACGCGGGCGCTTCGGCGCGCGGGCTGGCGGATAACGAATCGGCGGCCATTTCACGGGTCGCCGCCGACGCCATGCGTTATCAGTTTACCGCGCTCAACCACGATCTCGACCAGTTGAAGAAGATTATCGCCAGCGCCACCCACACCCTCTCGGGCAGTTTCACCGGACTGGAAAACGAAACCGCCGGGCAGATGGCGGCGTTGCGGCAGATGGTGGAACAACTGGTGACGGTGGCCTCCGGCAGGGAGCACGAGGAACAGACGGTCGGCATTCAGCGCTTTGCGGGCGAAACGCAGGCCATCATTCACGGGTTTGTCGAAACCATCCGCGTGGTGCGCGACAAGAGCACCGCTATGGCCGAGAGTTTCCGCATGATGGCGGAGCGGGTGGTCGCCGTGGTCAGCATGCTCGACAACGTCAACGAAATCACCTCGCAAACCAATCTACTGGCGCTCAATGCCGCCATCGAGGCGGCGCGCGCGGGTGAGGCCGGGCGCGGCTTCGCCGTGGTGGCGGACGAGGTGCGCAAGTTGTCCAACCGCACCAGCCAGTTCAACGAGCAGATTCGCGCACAGGTGGGCAGCATCGAAAGTGCTATTGCCGGGGTCAATGAAACCGTCAACGACATCGCCGCGACCGACCTCGACGTGGCGGAGCGCTCGCAACTGTCGGTGAACGGGATGTGGCGCGAGATGGCGGAACTCAACCAGCGCGTGGTGAAACAGTCGGGTTTCATCACTGATATATCCCAGCGCATCCACGATCACATCCAGGCCGGCGTGATTTCCCTGCAATTCGAGGACATTACCCACCAGTTGATCGAGCACGTGCTGCACCGTGCCCGCCTGCTCGACGAAGCCGCCGGCAACCTGGCGGAAATCGTCGGCAACAACGGTGCCGATCCAAACAGCTTGCAACGCGCGCTGAAGGAATTCAACGACATCATGGTCGAGCGCTTCAGTGCGGTAAATCATAAATCGGTACAGCAAAACAACGTCCAGAGCGGCACCGTGGACTTGTTCTGAATGACGGCCATCATGGGGCTGAAAAATTCAGCGGCGAAATAGCTTCGCCGCGCGTTTTATCGTTGGGCTGGAGGTTGTGATGCCGGGGACGGTGTGTTACTTGCGGGAGGAGGGGAATGTTGAACGCAATTCATTGGTTATGGCGGGGCGAACGGCGTGTCGGCGCGCATCACGGTGATGCTGCCGCTACGCGGGGGAAATCCCTGGACTTGCCCGTTTTCAATGCGCTGGTGGTTGATGATCTTCCGGTTCACCGCAGGCTCCTGGCGGGAATGCTGAAAATGCTGTTTCCGCGGGTGGCGGTGGATGAAGCGGGCGACGGTTACCAGGCGCAGGTTCTGCTGCGCGGGGGTGGCTACGATATCGTGCTGAGCGACTGGACGATGCCCAACATGGACGGCTTGCAACTGGCGGGCTGGCTGCGTTCCGGCGAATGTCCGCGCTGCCCGTTCGTGCTGTTTTCCGCGCACGACGTGGCGGAAGATGTCGCGCCGTTGTTCGACATGCACGGGATCGACGGTTATCTGATCAAACCCTTCGACCAGACGGCGATGAAACAAGTGGTGCTGGCGGCCATTGGTGTTCCGGAAGCGGTAGCGTGATGGCCGGGCGGGAATGAAACAGCTTTCACGCGCCGACATCCGGCTCGGGGAGCCGTTGCCGTTCTCGGTGTATGACAAGGACGGACGGCTGTTGCTGCGCAAGGGGGTGGCGATCACCTTCGAGGGGCAGATCGACCGGCTCATCGCCAACGGACTGTTCGCGGGCGGGGGCGCGCCGGTGGGCGGAGCTTCCCAGGAGGAAGAAAAAACGCCGGTTTTCGATGAAATCGGCTCGCTGACCTTGCGGCTGAAAACGATTTTTACCGCGTTCTCTGGCGCGTCCTGTTCCGACGATGCCGCCGAGCGGGTGCACGCCGTGGCTTGCGAAATCCATGCGGCCTGCGCGCGCGATGCCGAAGCGGCCATCGCCGCGGTGCATCTGGATTTTCATAACCCGTATCTGCTTTCCCACCATATTCATTCGGCGGTGTTGTGCTCCCTGCTCGGGCGCCGGTTGGTGGTGTCCGACGAGGATTTGATGCCGGTGCTGTGCGCTGCCTTGACTTACGACATCGGCCTGGTCGATATGCCGCATCTGGAAAAACAACGGGAACCCTTGAGCGAGGAGCAGGGCGGATTCGTCCGCCGCCATCCGCAAAGAAGCGTGGAGACGTTGAGGCGTGCGGGCATCGAGGATGAGCGCTGGATTTCCGCCGTGCTGGATCATCACGAACGGCTGAACGGCCAGGGCTATCCACGCGGGCTGAGCGGCGATACCCTCTCGCTGGGGGCGCGCATGCTGGGCTTGGCGGACAGCTACCTGGCAATGGTGAAAAGCCGTCCGTTCCGGGAGGCCAGGGTGCCGGTGAAGGCGATGGGAGAGATTTTCATCGGCAGGGAAGCGAATTTCGGCGGCGCGCTTTGCAATGCCTTGGTCAGCGAACTGGGCCTGTACCCACCGGGCGCCATCGTGCGCCTGACCAATGGCGAAGTGGCGGTCGTCAAGGCGCGCGGCGAAAAAAATACCGAGCCGCTGGTTTTCAGCGTTTACGATGCGTCCGGCATGCCGTTCATGTCGCCGCGCGAGCGCGATTTCCGGCTGGCTGGATGCGCCGTGAAGGAGCCGGTGGCGCACGCGGAGTGCCGCGCGGTGGCGCTGATCATGCGGCGATTGTGGACAAAATGAATCGAACAAAAGCACGAGGAAATCCCGATGAAACAGAATAGTCCGGTCACCCAGAGGGAAAGGCAGGTGCCGCCCGGCGAGGTGCTGGTTTCCAAAACCGATTTGCGGGGGGTGATTACCTATGCCAACGGTACGTTCGCCGAGGTTAGCGGCTATGGGATCGATGAACTGGTGGGGCAAAGCCACAATATCGTCCGCCATCCTGACGTGCCGCAGCAGGTCTTCGCGGACTTGTGGGCAACCCTGAAAAAGGGCCGACCGTGGTGCGGCATCGTGAAAAACCGCCACAGGAGCGGCGATTACTACTGGGTGGAAAGCTTCATCATGCCGCTCGTGGCCGACGGGGAAATCACCGGCTACCAGTCGGTGAGAAGACGCGCCCGGCGCGAGGATGTGGCGGCGGCAGAAAAGCGCTACCGGGAAATCCGCGCCGGAAAATCCTTGCCGCGCCCCTTCGGCCACGGGGTGAGAAACCTGCTGTCCATCCGCCGCGGTGTCACGCTCGGCATCGTTTACGTTACGGCGGTGTTGCTGATCGGCGCGCTGGCCGGGCTGGGCATTCTGAGCCAGGCTGAAAGCGATCTGAAATCGATGTACGAAAGCAAGGTGCGGGCGGGGGATACGCTGGCGCGCATCAAATTTCTGATGGCCGATAATCGCGCCCAGATCATGCTCGGCCTGCTGCACGATCCCGCAAATCCGCTTTTGTCGACGCACGATCACCCGATGTCGCGCCACACCGGGACGGTGCTGCAAAGCCGGGATGAAATCGAACGTCTGTGGGCGTCCTTCCGTTCATCCGCGCTGGATGCGGGAACGGCCGGGCTGGCGGACCGCTATTGGACCATGCGCCTGAGCTATGTCAAGGATGGGCTGGAACCAGCGGTCAAGGCGCTCAACAGGGGGAATTTCCGGGAAGCCAACCGTTTGCTGGGGGCGCGTACCAACCAGTTATACGAAGAGGCCAACCTGTTGGCGGATGACTTGATGCGGCACTTGCGGCGCGATGCCGAAGCCAGCCACGCGCAGGTCATGCAGCGGCATGCGCTGGTGCAGAGCGCCGTGTTCGCGGGCATGGCGGCGGCGTTGCTGGTTCTGGCGTCCGGCGGCGTCCTGTTCTTTCGCGGGATCGTGATTCCCCTGGACAGGGGAATCGCCCATCTGGCCCGCATTGCGCGGGGTGATCTGAGCGGCGCGGTGGAGGCCGGAGGCGGCGGAGAAATCGGGCGCTTCAATTCCGCGCTGGCCATGACCCAGGCGCAGCTTGTGGTGATGGCGGAGGAAATCGCCGACGGCGTGAGCCGGGTCGGCACGGAGTGCGGCGCGTTGAACGGCACCGTGCGGCGTATCAGCACAGGCATCGACGAAGAGCACGAGCGCATCTATCAGGTTGCCGACCGCCTGGCCGAATCCGCGCTGGCTTTGAGCCGGCTTTCGTTGCAGGCGGAGGAAGTCTTTCATTCGGCTGAGCAGTCGGTGGCGATGGCGCGGGTCGCCGGAAAGGAGTTTTCCGAGTTGCTGATGAGCTTGATGATTATCGCGGATGCGGTGTTTCTGTTCCGCGACCAGCTCGAAAAGGCCGGGGCCGGGCTGGAAAGCCTGCTGGCCTCGGCGCGCTTAGGCGGGGATGCCGCCGCCATTGCGGAAATGGTCGCGGCGGTAGCGGAAATACGCAAGGTCGAGATGTCCCTGGCGTTGCTGGGCAACAAGATCGAGCAGGATAAACCGTGGGAAATGGTGCAGGATTCCGCCAAGGACAAGGTGGAGGAGATCGGCGGCAAGCTTGCCGGGATGGCGCGCGAACTGGCCGTGGAGACGCGCGTCCAGGCGTTTGCTGGCGAGGACGCGCAGCGCGAAATGGGCAAGGTGGCCATGTTCCTGGTGGAAAACCGTGAAGCCATGCATGCGTTGTGGCGGGTTTCCGCCAACCTGGCGGAACTGGCCGCCGGTCTGGAGAAAAAGGTGGGGGAATTCGAAGTTGGCTGATTTTCGGGGGGTACGTATGGTTCCGGCAGAGCAGATGATTTACGTTGTGGTGAAATGGAGGGATGCGCCATGAAAGCCGTGCCGTTCAAGGGAGATGGTGTGCTTGGCGTGGTGGAAGAGATACGTGAACGGATAGACGGCGGGTTCCGCCCGACGCTGGCAATCGTGTTTGCCTCCATCGCGGTAGGGCTGGAAGATTTGCACGGCGCTCTGCGGGAATTCGAGTTCGAGTTCGCCGGGTGCAGCACGTGCGGTGAAATCCTCGATTGCGGGGAAGGTGGGGTCGTTTCTTCCTATGGCGTCGTGGGTTTGCTGCTGGACTTGCCGCGCGACGCCTTCACCATCGGTATGGTTCCGTCGGGTGAATGGGGCGACCGGGAAACGGGCAAGGATATTGCGCACTGGGGGCAGGCGCAGTTCGCCCAGCCCGGCTATATCGTTCTGGGAAGCGGCCTGGAACGCAACGGGGACGAACTGGTGGCGGGCATTTCGGCGGCGACCGGAGGGGCCGTGCACGCGCCGGTTTTCGGCGGGCTGGCGGGGGACGACAGCGATTTCCTGTCCACCTTCGTGTTCGACCGGGTGATGCTGGAAGAACACGGTGCGCTGGTGCTGGCGATGGATACCGGCAAGGTGTCGATGGAAGGCGTCGCCATCGGCGGCTGGGTCGGTATCGGCGCTTCCAAGCAGGTGACGCGCGCGCGCGGGAACGTGGTTCACGCCATCGGCGGCCAGCCCGCGCTGGATGTCTATCTGGATTATCTGGATATCCGGGAGGACGATATGCCGCGTTTCGGCGTGGATTATCCCTTGCTGGTAAAGAGCGGGCAGAGCACGGTGTTGCGCGCCGTCATGGGGGTGAACAAGGAGGAACGCTCGCTGAGCTTCGCTGGTACCGTGCCGGAAGGCGCTATGGTGCAGTTTTCGGTTTGTCCGGGTTCGGAAGTGGTGGAGTCCACGGTCGAATCGGTGCGTCTTTTCCACGAAGGATGCGGGGATGCCGATGTCCTGCTGCTGTTTTCCTGCATGGCGCGCCATTTGTCCCTGGGGCCGGAGGTGGAGGACGAAATCCACCGGGCGCGGGCATTCTGGGGGGTTCCGCTGGCGGGGTTCTTTACTTACGGTGAAATCGGGCCGGATGGCGGCGGGCGTTGCGCTTTCCACAATGAAACCTTCACCTTGCTGGCATTGCGGGAGAAATAGCCATGAGCCGTGCGGCGGAAAGGTTGACGCAATTGCTCCTCTATCCCCCCGAGGGGGAAGCGCCGCCATGGATGGGGGAAGCGCTTTTGCTGGCATGGGATCTGGACAAGGAAGTCCGGCAGGCGGCTTTTAAGGTGGAGCGCCTGCAAAAAGACCGGGCGACATTGTCTTCGCTGCTGACCAAGACATCGCGCGACCTTGAGGAATCGTTGCTGGCGCAGAAGCGTTTTCTGGCATCGGTGAGCCACGAAATACGCACGCCACTCAATGCGCTCGCCGGGTTTGTCGAATTGCTGGACGGTACGTCGCTCGACGGAAAACAGAAGACTTTCGTCGCAAACTGCCTTTCCAGCGCCCGCCACCTGCAAGCCCTGATTAACGATGTGCTGGACGTTTCACGCATCGAGTCTGGCCAACTGGTGTTTTGCGAGGAGGAGGCGGAACTGGAGGAGCTGCTGCTGGATGCCGTCGCACTCACTTCCGGCAGGATGGAAAAACGTGACGTCCCCTTGCATGTCGATATTCCCGCATTGAATTATTTCGTGCAGGCAGATCCTGTGAGGATCCGGCAGATATTCATCAATTTGCTGGGAAATGCGCTTAAGTTCACCAAGAGTGGATATGTCAGGCTTTCTTTGGTGAAGGCCGAAGAGCGCGGCGACAGGGTGCATTTCCGCGCGCAGGTGGAAGATACCGGCATCGGTATTCCTGCCGGTAAGATCAACCGGCTTTTCACCCCCTTTATGCAGGCGCACGATGCCAGCTATGGTGGAACCGGGTTGGGGCTTTACCTTTCGCGCGCATTGGCACGGTTGATGGGCGGGGACATCACGGTGGAAAGCAGCGAGAATGAGGGTAGTCGCTTTTACGTGACGTTCAGTCTGCACAAGGGGCGCTGCAAGGAGCAAGCCTATGATTTCGGCGGACGGACATTCCTGATTGCTTGCGGCGACCAGTCGCGATCCGGCGATTTGTACAGGAAGTTGCGCGCGGTAGGCGCTCTGGTGCTGATCTTGCCAGGCAACGGCGGGGTGGTCGAGGCGCTCGATTGCTGTCGTGCCATTCCGGCATTGCATGCGGCGATTCTCGATGTTGAACTGTTCGGTGGAAAATGCGCTTTTCTGGCCGGATTGTTGCGTGAGTTGCATCCCGGCATTTTCGTCCTTGGCATGACCGGCGGAAAAGAAATCTGGAATGAAAAGGAATTCGACAGTCTGTTGGCCAGGCCCTTTTCTTTCCATAGGCTGGCGGGTGTCGTTCACGATGCGTTGCACAGCACGCAGGTCACGGAAAACTGGTTGCCCGCCCTTTCTGAACTAGGGGTGCTGGTGGCCGACGACGTCGAGATGAATATCCAATTGATGCAGGAAATGTTGAAAACACATTTCAACATCAAGGCGGATGTGGCAAGAAACGGCGAGGATGCGGTCGGCATGGTGCGCCGCTCGGTATACAGCATTGTTTTCATGGACGTGCAAATGCCGGTGATGGATGGGCTTGCCGCTACGCGGGAAATACGCAAATTCAATTCCGACTTGCCGATTGTCGGTTTGAGCGCAAACGCCTTTGCCGAAGATGCGGAAAAGGCGCGTGCGGCGGGCATGAATGCGTATCTTGCCAAACCCGTGAGCACGGAGGAGTTAAGGAAAGTTCTGCTTGGTCTGGTGCGTAGAAAATCCGAAGCGCGGCTTGGTGATGTGAAACCGGGTGCCGGGGCGGCAAACGGAATATTTCCGTGTGAAGGGTTATGGCAGTCGGCAATGAACTGTTTGACACGAGAATACGGTGGAGAAGTCGCCGCAAGCGTTATGTCGGTATCGGTGAGCAGTCTGAAAGATGTGCTCGGCGATCTTGAGGATGCGCTGGAGAGGAAGGATGCGGGTACGGTGCGCGCGGGATTTCATTCGCTCAAGGGGCTTTTCCTGACACTGGGGTTCGATGAACCCGGCAAGCTTTCGGGGTATGTCGAGGCGGCATTGAAACGTGGCGGCACGCTGGGTGAAGTGCGGGAAGATGGGGCGCGGATAATCCGGTTTGCCGGGAGTTTCATTGCGGAAATTGGCGAGAAACTAAGTGAAATGCGATAAGGAGCGTGAAATGAAATTTCTGGTGGTTGACGATCACAAAACCATGCGCCGGATATTGGTCACTTATATCGGTGAGATGGCATTTGGCGAAACCGAGGAGGCGGAAGATGGTGTCATCGCGCTGAACAGGTTGCGTGAGGGCGGGATCGATTTCGTCATCAGCGACTGGAATATGCCGAATATGACGGGGGTCGAGTTATTGCAGGCGGTGCGCGGCGATGCGCAACTGAAGCATCTGCCTTTCATTCTGGTGACCGCCGAATCCCAATGGGAGCAAATTTCCCAGGCGATTCGCAACGATGTTTCGGAATACATCATCAAGCCGTTTCATTTCGAAGACCTGGAAAAAAAGATTCGTAAGTGTCTGGCCGCAATGCAGGGCGAATAGTGCTTTTTTTCACGTCATGTTCCGAGGGGAAAACAATTGAGTGAATCCATTACGAAGCAGGAAATGAGCGTTATGGAAAATTTTTTGCGCGATGGCATCATTATTCCGCCGCAGCCGGAAATCGCCATCCGCATCGAGTCTCTGGCGCGGAATCCCGATGCGCGCAGCAAGGATGTCGCCGCGCTGATCGGGCAGGACAGCGGGCTGACAGCAGTGATTTTTCGCCTCGCCGGCACGGTTGCCGCGGGCGGCTTTAAAATGCCGTCCCGTAGCGGCGTCCTTCCGCTCGAACAGGTGGTCGCCGTGCTGGGGATGCTCCAGATTGCCAATGTCGTCAAGTCGGCGATGTTGCGCCGGGTGGTGGGCGAGGATTTGCCGGTTTATGAGAAATTCTGGGAGCGCTCGTCCGACATCGCGCTGTTGTGCTCGATTATTGCGCAAAAACAGGTGGCGGTGTGCAATGTGTTTTTCGACCAGGCCTACATGCTGGGGCTGTTTCACGACTGCGGCGTACCCATACTCATGCAGCGCTTTCCGGGATACCGGGATGCGTTTTTGCAGATTTCACGAAGCGGTTGCCCCGACTATGGCGCTGAAGATGAGTTGCTGCATACAGACCATGCCGTCGTCGGTTACCTGCTGTCGCGATACTGGCACTTGCCCGACTCGGTCTGCCGCGCCATCCGCTGCCATCATGACGTGCTGGATGGCGGCCACCCGTCCTTCACTCTGGTATCCATGCTGCGGCTGGCGATACATTGCTATAACGTCAGCCAGGGCTACGATGACAGTGAGTGGTTCGATTTCAGGAAACTCGCTCTCGGCGAGCTGGGTATCCACCCCGAGGGCGCGCAGGAGTTCATGGAAGACGTGCTCGATATATTTCATCACCGCAAATAGCCACTGTCGATGCCTGGCTGGAGGGGCGGCTAAGCGTTCGTTTGGTGGGCAAATTGCCGCAAGTGCGCGATGCGTATCGCGGCGGGCGGGTGGGAATCGTAGAACGCCGAGTGCAGCGGGTCGGGGGTGAGGGTGGCGGCGTTGTCGCTGTACAGCTTGACCAGGGCGCGCGTGAGATCGTTGGCATCTGCGTGGCGGGCGGCGTAGCGGTCAGCCTCGAATTCGTGGCGGCGCGAGTGAAGGCTCAAGAGCGGCTGCAAGGGAAAGGTGAATACCGGGCTGACCAGCAGGAACAGCAACAGGGCGGCGGCAGTGCCGGGGGTGGCGACGCCGAGGTCGCTGAAGAACCACGCCTGCCCCATCAGCCAGCCGAGCAGCCACAGGCCGGCCAGGCTCATGGCGAAGATCATAACGATGCGCTGGATGATGTGGCGGTGCTTGAAGTGGCCGAGTTCATGCGCCAGCACGGCGATGATTTCATCGTGCGAGAGGCGCGCCAGCAGGGTGTCGAAGAACACGATGCGGCGTGCCTTGCCGAAGCCGGTAAAGTAGGCGTTGCCGTGCGTGGTGCGGCGCGAGCCGTCCATCACGAACAGGCCTTGCGCGGCGAAGCCGCAGGCGCTCAGCAGGCTTTCGACGCGGGTCTTCAGGGTGGCGTCTTCCAGCGGGGTGAACTTGTTGAACAGCGGCGCGATGAAGTTGGGATAAACCGCCAGCATCAGCAGGTTGAAGGCCATCCACGCCAACCACACGTAAAGCCACCAGTTTTCGCCCATTCTTTCCATCAGCCACAGCACGCCGAGCAGCAGCGGGATGCCCAGCGCGGTGCCGAGTGCTGCCTGTTTTGCCAGGTCGGCGACGAACAGCGCCGGGGTGGTCTTGTTGAAGCCGAAGCGCTGGTCGATGACGAAAGTGTGCCAGAGGCCCAGCGGCAATTCGGCGGCGCCGATGAGGAGAAATACGGCGAGAATCAGGAAGGTGCCTTGCCACAACGCGCCGCCCGGCAGAGACGCGGTGAATGCGTTGAGCGCCTCCAGCCCGCCGCCCAGTGTAAAGGCCAGTAACAGCGCGCCCTCCAGCACGGTGTGCAGGATGCCGAGGCGGGTTTTCGCCGTGCTGTAATCGGCGGCCTTGCGGTGCGCTTCCAGGGAAATTTGCGCGGCGAATTCCTGCGGCACGCTTTCGCGCCGCGCCTGAACATGCCGGATGTGGCGCCAGGCCAGCCACAGGCGCAGGAAAAGCGTGAGGACGAGAGCGGCGAGAAAGAACTGGGTGAATGGTTGCATGGGTCTTTTTATGCCAAAATGCGCCACTTCAAGCGATTCAATTAATGAGCGGGCATTATGGCACAAGACAACAACAACCTTATCTGGATCGACCTGGAAA